>FR898169.1 GCA_000437395.1 Clostridium sp. CAG:288
AGTCTGCTCGAAACCATGCCGTATGAAGGGCGTTTCACTCCTCCTGTCGAAGATTATCAAATCGATAAGCTGACCGTCATGGAGTTGGAAATGCTCGGCATCAAGGTTGAACCCAAAGCACTGCTTCAATATTCCGCGTACAGTACGCAGGAGGAAGATCAGAGCTTTGGGCTCTTTTATTAAACAAAACTATCGCAATTTGCAGAAATGTAACTTATGAAACAACGAAAAATCATTTACGAAAACGCGCGGCAGAATTTGTTCGTTTCATCAGTCAAAAAAGCTCCTCCGAAAACCGGAAGGAGCTGAATGCAAAATTATCCGAACAAGGTAAGCTGATAAAGAGAAACGAGGAGCTGAACCTGCTGTTCAAACGACTGTATGAGGACAATGTACTTGGTAAAGTTACAAATGAGCAGTTCCGGATGCTGTCAGATGGCTATAACGCCGAACAAAAAACGACTGTCGAACGCTTGGAACAACTCAAAGCCGAAATTGAACAGCTTAAGTCCACTGCAATCAATGTGGAAAGGTTCGTGGCGCTCGCACGCAAGTATACGGATATACTGGAGCTGACACCCGAGATCCTGCGGACATTCATCAGCAAAATCGTGATTCACGAGCGCCCGTCACGAAAGAAAAACGAGGGTGAGCAACGGATCGACATTTACTTCACGCACATCGGCTCCATGCCGGACAGTGAATCGGAAAGAGTCGATCATTGCAGGGACAAAGCCATCTCCGCAAAAACAGCAGAATTTCCGGATGCACATCAGAAACCGATTTCACCGATCCGGGCGTAGCATGAACAAAAAGCCGAACGGCTCTGAGCAAGTTATTCAGACTCACAAAGCCTTTCGCAAAACGAAAAGGACGAACAGCCGAAACTGTTCGTCCTTCCCGCCCGATTGCTTCTGTTTCTCATAATTCATCTTTATGAGAAGGAAGCAAAAAATCTAGCTCTTTTTATCTTCCTCAAATAAGAAATCTTCGCCTTTAATTTGTTCGCTTGTAGCTAAATTATTAAATCCTTGTTGTCTTATGGCTTCAGATAAAACAATAGCAACAGAATTTGCCAAGTTTAAGCTTCTTGCATTAGCCACCATTGGTATTCTCATTGTTTTTTCAAAATTTTTTCTAAGTAAATCGTGTGGTAAACCTGTCGATTCTCTTCCAAACAACAAATAATAGTCTTTATTATTATCACTTAAATCAAATTCAGAATATACTTTTTTAGAATATCTAGTTACAAATCGATACTCGCCACTTGTATTAGCGAAAAACTCATCAAAAGTATCATATTTTGTAATATTAACTCCTGATAAATAATCCATACCAGCTCTTTTTAAGGATTTATCAGATATATCAAACGAAGTATAACCAACAACTACTAAATCAGCACCTAAACACATGCAAGTTCTAATAATATTACCTACGTTTGCCGGCTTTTCAGGTTCAAATAAAACTATGTGATTCATTTTTATCTTTCGACAGCTTTTGTAAGCATCTTTAATAAAGCAAGCAATCTTTCATTACCTTGAATTCTCTTAGACAACTTTTCATATACCATTTGGTGGTAATTATTTATCCATGAAATTTCATCATCACTTAATAAACCTAAATCCAAGTATTTAGTTTCTATTGGGCAATAAGTTACAGTTTCAAACTTATAGAAAACTCCATCTTCGGTTTCAAAAGCTGGTACTGTTAATAATTCATTTTCAATTCTAATACCGTATTTTGAAGCTTTATAAACTCCAGGTTCGATAGTTGTTATCATTCCAGGTTCTAGTTTAGATCCATCATCTCTTTCAGGTACATGTTTATATCTAAATCCATTAGGTCCTTCATGTACACCTAAAATATAACCAACGCCATGACCTGTGCCACACTTATAATCCATACCAAGTCTCCACATAATTTCACGGGCTTTGATATCGATTGCTGTACCAGCACAACCATCCATAAAAATTGAGGTCGTCAAATTAATAACACTCTTTAATGTTAACGTATAGTCACGTCTTAATTCAGCATCAGGTTCTTTAAGGAGAAATGTTCTTGTTATATCTGTTGTTCCACCAAAATATTGACCACCAGAGTCAACTAAGAGAACGTTGTCATTAAGTGTAACAATAGATGACTTATCTTTAGTAGGTCCATAGTGCATTTGTGCAGCATTTTCACCGACTGCAGCAATAGTTTCGAATGATAATTCGAAGCAATCTTTTGACTGTCTACGATATTTCTCTAATTCTTCAGCATATTCATATTCAGATAAATTTTTACCTAAATTTGTATATAAGAAGTCGTAGAACTTAAGCATTGCTACACCATCAAGTTCGTGAATTC
The DNA here is from genome assembly GCA_000437395.1 of Clostridium sp. CAG:288. GTDB lineage: Bacteria > Bacillota_I > Bacilli_A > RFN20 > CAG-288 > CAG-288. The sequence continues at coordinate 2,350 of FR898169.1, forward strand.
TTTTAATATTCTCAATTTCAACTGGGCCTTTGACTGCTTTCATTAAATAGCTTGGACTTTTTCCATTGAGTGGTTTAGCAATAAGATTATATAATTTAGCGTTAATTTTTGTTTTATCAACTAAGATAATTTCATTAGTCTTCTCTTTAATGAAATCGACTACATCATCATATTCATGAACATGAATATTTGAATAATCTACATCGCTTAACTTGTCTTTATCAATGAAGAGATGAACTTCATTATTTTTATTAATATATAAGAAAGAGTAGAAAACTGGAGTGCATTCAATATCATTACCACGCCAATTTAAGATATAAGCTATATCATCTAAAGTTGTAATTATAATGCTATCAGCGCCTTTATTCTCAATTTCACTAGCAACTTTTGCAACTTTTTCTTTGAAGCTCAAAGTAAATAATTTTTCATCTAATGCAAATACTTTGTCTTTGGATAATTCAGGCTTATTTTCAACAAGATAAGAGTAGTCTCTATCGTTGACAATACCGTTTTTAGCAACACCTTCATAGAAACCTTCAGGCATATAGAATAAATTACCTGCTGTTGGATATAAATCGTTTTGGGAGATAAACTCAGCAATTGTTGGGCAACCTTTTGTACCCATTTTCATCAAGGTAACACTTGAATCAGCTAATTCTTTTTCTGCTTGGATAAAATATCTTCCATCAGTAAATAAATAAGCTCCATCTAATGTGACTACTAAAGAGCCATCGCTACCAGTAAATGGTGAAAAATAAAATCTTTCAGCAATAAATTTACTAGCAACGTATTCAGAAGAATGTGGATCACCTGTCAAAATAATATATGATTTATCCCCATTCTTTTTCATTTCTTCACGTAATTTTGTAAGTCTGTTTTTATCAAACATAACAACACCTCTTAATTAATATGCTCTAGCAAATAAAACAACTTTCTTTGCTTTTTTACCACAAATTGGGCATGTATCATCAAATGGTTTTTGATCAAATGGCATGCAACGGCTTGAAGCGTTAAGTCTATCTTTAATAGCAACTTCGCATTCTTCATCACCACACCACATCATCTTGGCGTAACCCTTACCACCTTCAATGACATCTTTTAATTCTTCATATGTATGAACTTCAGTAACGTGACTTTCTAAATATTTTTGTGCCTTTTCGTACATACCTTCGTTAATTAATTTAAATTCTTCATAGCACTTTTCAGCGATATTTTCTAAAGGCCAAGCTTGTTTAACTCCATCAAATCTTCTTGTAACAGTAATTTGATTATTAGCTAAGTCTCTTGGACCAACTTCAATTCTTAAAGGTACACCCTTCATTTCATATTCAGAGAACTTCCAACCAGGTGTTCTATCAGAATCATCTAATTTAACTTTAATGCCTTTTTCGATTAATTCATTTTTAATGTTCTCTGCAACTTTAGCAACTTCTGGATTTTCGTGAGCTCTGACTGGAATAATAACAACTTGAATTGGTGCGACATAAGGTGGTAAAACTAAACCATTATCATCACCATGTTCCATAATAATTGAACCGATTAATCTTGTAGAAGCTCCAAAAGATGTTTGATGTGGATAAACATATTCATTGTTTTCATTTAAGAATTTAACGCCAAACTTAGAGCAGAAACCTGTACCAAAGTAGTGAGTAGTTCCTGATTGCAATGCTTGACCATCTGGCATTAAAGCTTCAATAGAATATGTCTCTTCAGCACCAGCAAACTTTTCTCTATCAGTTTTTCTGCCCATTGTAAATGGGAAAGCTAAAAGTTCTTTACCCATTCTGTTATAGACATGTAACATATCCAATGCTTCTTGACGAGCTTCTTTCTCTGTTCTATGTAAAGTATGACCTTCTTGCCATAAGAATTCCTTACCACGTAAGAAAGGTCTAGTTGTCTTTTCCCATCTTACAACACTACACCATTGATTGTATTTGATTGGTAAATCACGATAAGAATTTAAAATATCTTTAAAGTGATCACAGAATAAAACTTCAGATGTAGGTCTAACAAAAAGTCTTTCATCTAAGTTATTTTGTCCGCCAATTGTAACTATAGCACATTCAGGTGCAAAGCCATTAACGTGCTCTTTTTCTAAATTTAAAAGTGATTCTGGAATTAAGCATGGCATATAGACATTTTGGTGCCCTGTCTTTTTAAATTCTTTATCAAGCCAAGCTTGTATATTTTCCCAAATAGCATATCCATAAGGTCGATATATAATAAATCCTTTTGCTCTAGAATAATCCATTAATTCTGCTTTAAGGCAAACATCAGTATACCATTTGCCCATGTCTTGCTCTCTAGGAGTAATGGCATTGTTTTTTTTCATTTGACTCATTTTTATAATATCTCCTTTATTTAGCCAATGTATTATATCATATTGAATAATTAAGTTTAATAAAAATGAAGCTAGATTTAGTTATATATTTAATCTAGCTTCACATTATTTTAGCTCTTTATTTTTTCAATTTTTTCTTTTGTATCTTCGTCAAGTTTTTCGAGTGTTGAACTTGCATCTAATATAGCTGGACACGAGAAGTTTTTAACACCTAATCTCAATGCTATTTCCAAGTTATCGATAGAAGAGATTTGTTGAACAATAAAATCTCCTTTATAGACAGAATATTGGTCTATTAACGTTCTAAGGGTGATAGATGTTCTATTGTCTAAAGTTAATTCTTCAGACAATTTCTTTGATGTTAAGAAATAGTCAAATTTAGATAAAACGTCTTCAGTTAACTCAGATAACTCGTTGTCTATTATTAATGCGACACTCAGTTTCTTATCAATAATATCTACAAGCTTTTCTGCTAAATCATCGTACTCATCATTATAAGTTACTAAATCATCTTCATGGAAACAAACAACAGGAGAGATATTCTCATACTCATTTATAAACAATCTCAAATAATCATTAATGTAGTTAATTTGAGCAGTAAACATTATTTTAACTGTCTCATTTAATTTACCTATTTGATTTATTGCACCTAAAGCTGTTGTTTTTAAAATAGGATGCAACAACCTTAGTTCGTTTGCTGTTTCAAATATTTCATTAATATTTTCAAAATTAGTTCCATATGGATCTATTGTAAGCTTATAAGCTATGATATCTAACTTGTCAGCATTAATTATAGGTGTAAAATAGAATCTAAATGTTTTGTTATGAATTAAAGTGACAATATCTCTATATCCCACAGAGCTAACCATAGAAGCGTAGTCTTTATTAGAATCATATAATTCAAAACCTATTTCTTCTTTTTGTTCTGCTAATATTGCCATGTCTCTAGCATGACCAATCATAGATTTTAAATCCATAAGATTTTCGTTAAGAACTAATCCAGCATAAAGTTCATAATTGTCTGATAACGAGTTAATTGTTAGGAACGTATCAGTTAATTGTTTAATTCTATTAGCTAAACCGACAATAGCGGCTCGACTTGAAAGAGCATAATCAACAACAGCAATTTCAAAATTGGTAAGATTAATTAAGAATCTGTTTTCGTTGAGAATTTGAGCAACATAGTTTACAAGTTGAATCATTATTGGGTTGATTGTTTTTTCATCAAGTTCATATGAGTGAGCTGAGAAAAGTTTAATCAAAATAATACCACCTTTACCATTAAGTCTATGCTTTTCAGAATGGGCGAGAATTTCAGGCAAAGTCTTAATATAATTTCTATTCTTCTTTTTCTTTTTTGTTTGATAAGAAAGATATGGTAAAAGATGACTTTCAAAGTGAACGATCTTTTTTGTTCTGTTTATAGAAGTAAGTTCGAATAATGAAGAAGCGATTTCTTTGTTTCTACGTAAATAAACCTTAGTTTCAAGATATTCTCTAGCTTTATCAGAATCATTGATGTTGTTTGCTAACCAATTTTTAACGTTTTCAACGTCATCGCTTGGAAATTGTTTGTAAAAATAATCGATAGATTGAGTAATCTTTCTTTTAATATCTTTACGGTCAAAATAAGAGATTAAGTTTGCTGAATAATCAAAAGAATAAAATCTAACATTGTATTCATATTTTTTAATGTGACGCTTTAAAATTACTTTTCCATGTCCACGATTTGCAATCATTAAGATCAAAGTAAAAACACCTATTATAAGTAATACACCCATAATAAGGAGAAAAATTTTATCTATTCTATTTAATTGAAGTGAAAATAATGTTTTCATATACTATTCTTTCTGTTAACAATGATTATTATATAACATTTATAGATATGTACAAAAGTGATATTTTTTGATATAATCGCAAAAGTTGGAGCAATACTCAAGTTGGCTGAAGAGACTGGTTTCGAAAACCAGCAGTAGGGCCCACCCTAGCAAGGGTTCGAATCCCTTTTGCTCCGCCATTAAAGATACAATAGGTTTGATGCAGTAAAATGTGTCAAACTTTTTTATTTTTATAGAAGTATAACTTCTACTGTTTAGAATTTTGAACTTTTATGTATTACTAAACAATTGATAAAACTTTGAAATGATTTTTAATATTAAGAACAATTACATAACAACAATCAATTTATAAAATATAATTTAATTTTTTCTTAACAAAATGGGGGAAAACTATAATATTTCTTGGTTAGTCAAATCTAACTTATAAAAATATATTAAGAAGGACTTATTTTATGAAAGAAAAGAATAGAGATCAAATAATAGGTGCATTTGTAATTACAATTATCGGATTAATTATAAGTATCGTTTTACAATTTCAATGTGAAATTCCTTTTTATTTCACAGGAACTTTATTAATTTTAATTGATCTATTATATTTGATAGTTATTGTTATAAAACACTTTGATACTTTGGAATCAAAAAAATAAAAAGTTTGTTTTTTTTCCTTATTTGTGTAATAATTTTTACAGTACATTAAGTGAGGAAAATAAAATGGATGAATTTATTTTAGTATTAGGCGAAGAAAACAATATATTGCCTGGAAGACTATGGAGTGGTTATAAAGTCAAAGTCTTAGATGATAAAATGATATGCACACCAAACAAAGAAAAAACGCTTAATTATGAAATTTATTTTAAAGACTTTAAAAAAGCTGTATTCGGAATCGGCAATGCCAATTTATGGTTGCAATGTGAAACTATATATGGACCAATTGTCTTTTGTTCACCAAGAAGAAATTGGAAATCAGAGGCAGGCAAAAAAATAATTGAATCACTTGGAAAGTATATTAAAGTAGAAGGCATGGACGACTACAAAAAATACACTGGTAAATTTTGGTGGATTCACTGTTTTCTCTCTTATAGATAGAGCTTTTGCTCTATTTTTTATTTGATTATATATATTTATTTTAAAAAATGTATTATAACTTTAGAAATGCCTGGGTCAAAATCTTTAGGAGAATAACTATGAAAAAATAGAAAAGATCAAAATGCCCGAAAAAATTTTAAATATTATTTTAATTGTTATCGGTAGCTGTTTAGTAGCATTAGCAAACGCAGTTTTTATTGTACCTTTCGACATTGTTACAGGCGGTATGACTTCTGTAGCTATGATGATATCAAATTTAATGTATCCTATTTTTAATCAAAATATTACAGATATAGTTCTATGGATTATCAATACAATACTTTGGTTTGTCGCTCTGCTTTTAATAGGTAAAAAGTTTGCAATGTCTACATTGATTAAAACAATTTTTTATTCGGCATTTATGATTTTATTTTTAAGATTAGATTTAGTAACAAAATGGTGATTACTAGCTTATTATCAAGTAGGTGATGTTACAGCAAAACTAATTCTTTTTGGATTAGCTGGAGGCGTAATTAATGGATTTGGTGCCTCTTTATGCTTTATGGGAAAAGGCTCAACAGGTGGAAGTGATGTAATATCAATTTCATGTGTTAAATATCTTAATGTTAAACAATATATTGCCACCTTAACTATAGATGTAATAACAATATTGCTCGGTTTTGCTATTTTCCAAAGCTGGGGCAAGCTTTTGGTCGGTATTCTTGCTGCTTTAGTTGTTTCCCTTACAATAAAAACTATTTACGGAAAATATAATACTGTCTATATTATTGATGTAATGACAGACAAAGTTGATGAAGTTCAAAAATTAGTTTCTGAAGAATTTAAAGATACATGTACAATATATACAGTTGAAGGTGGCTATTCTAAAGAAACCAAAAAAATAGTTCGTTGCGTTTTAATTTATAAAGAAGCAAAATTATTAAAAACAATTGTTCCAACAATTGATAGTAACGCCTTTATAACAGAATATGAAAGCACCTCAGTTTATGGTGGATCAACATCAGATGCATATATAACTGAAAAGAAGAAAGAAAAAGTTTTAAATAAAATACATTTTAACATCAATAAAAAAGAAAAATAAGAATTATAATTTATAGATTTTCTTTGCTCAAAAAGGCAATTTTTTTACAGTTAAAAGCACACAAATAAACATATTGAAATTATTTTTAAAAATATTATTAAACATGATTTAATTTCAATTGTGTTTTTTTTAATAAATCTATATAATGAAGTTATAAAAAGGAGAATATTATTATGGGTTTATTCAAAAAACAACTTTTAAAAGTTATTGAATTTGAAGACGATTCGAAAGACGTGCTCGTCACTAAATTCCAACTAAAAGATCGTGAAGAAATTATGAACAGTTCTACTCTTGTAGTTAGACCTTCTCAAATTGCTCTTTTCGTTCATAAAGGTCAAATTTGTGATGTCTTTGCACCAGGAACATATAAATTATCAACAGAAAACATTCCATTCTTAACAAAGTTATTAAGCCTTCCTACTGGATTTGATTCACCAATCAAGGCTGAAGTCTACTATGTTAACACAAAACAAATCACAGGTTTAAAATGGGGTACACAAAACCCTATTATGATGCGTGATGCTGACTTTGGTAACGTTCGTATTAGAGCTTTTGGTGTATATAGCTTCAAAGTTAATAATGCTAAAGTATTTATGGAACAAATGTTCGGTACAAACTCTGTCTATAAAGCCGGTGATGTTGCTGAACAAATGAAGCCAAGCATCGTTCAAGGATTCTCAGATGCAATTGCTGAAAGTAAAATTTCCGCATTAGACTTAGCTGCTAACTATAAAGAATTCTCAGAAACAATTTTAAATGCAACACAAGCTGAATTTGAACGCTTTGGTTTAGAATTAACAACATTAGTTATTGAAAACATTTCTCTTCCAAAAGAAGTCGAAGATGCTCTTGACGAAAGAACAAAGCTCGGCGTTATGGAAGACAAGATGGGAACATATGTCCAATATCAAGCTGCTAACGCAATGAGAGATGCCGCCAACAATCCTAATGGAAACAATATGGCTGGTTTAGGCGTTGGTCTTGGAGCTGGAGCAGGAATAGGACAAATGTTTGCCCAAGGTTTAGCTTCTGCTCAAAACACACCAAAACAAACTTCAGCACCAGCCCAAGGAACAAAAAAATGTCCTGGATGTGGTAAAGAAGTAGCTACAAATGCTAAGTTCTGTCCTGAATGTGGAACTAAAATGCCTGAAAACAAATTCTGTTCACACTGTGGTGCAAAAGTTGATGCCAATGCTAAATTCTGCCCTGAGTGTGGAGAAAAATTATAATGGAAGACGTAAAAGAAATAGATTCTACTTCTTCTAAATGTCCTTCGTGCGGTTCAGAGTTATACTTTGACCCAAAAACACAAGGAATGAAGTGTGTATCGTGTGGTTCAGAATTTAAGTTTCCATTAATTCTTGAAAATAACAAACACGATTTAGATTTAACCAATCAATCTATTTCAACAGATGAATGGGCTAAGGAAAGTAAGGTAGTTCACTGTCAAACTTGTGGTGCAAGTGTAATTGCTACAGGATTAGCTGTTACTCAAGTTTGTCCATATTGTGGAAGTAAATATGTAATTCAAGAAAATGAATTACCTGGTATTAAACCAGATTATGTAGTTCCATTTGTCATTGATAAAGAAGACGCTGCTGAAAAGTTCAAAGCTGGGATTAAGAAAAAGTTCTTTGTTCCATCGGGATTAAAAAAAGCATTTACTGCAGAAGAAATAAAAGGAATATATATTCCTGCTTTTACTTTCGATGCTAATACAAAATCAAGTTACGATGGTATCTTAACAAGAACAAAAACTATATCAACCAAAAATGGTACCAAAGTAGTTACTGAATCTTTTCCTATTCACGGCAACTTTGATTTTGATTATATGAACTTATTAATTGAATCATCTACACAACTAAATGATTCTCAATTAGAAAGTTTACTTCCATATAACTTAGATAAAAGCTGTAAGTTTGATGCCAAATTCCTCATGGGTTATTACGTTGAGCACTATAACGATGCAATTTCTAAATGTTATGAATTAGCTAACAAAAAAATTGCTAGAAAAATTGAATCTGGAATTTTAAGCAAATATAACTATTCAGGCGTTACGTGTTTAAATGTTAAAACATCTAGATCTGATGAAAAATACAACTATCAACTATTACCGATTTATTATGTAAGTTATTCTTATAAAAAGAAAAAAAACTCTACTTATATGAACGGACAAACTGGTAAAGTTGGAAAAGGTCTTCCTGTTTCAGCATTAAAAGTATTACTTTGTGTAATTATTGTTTTAGTAATAATTGCAATATTCATGTTATTAATCTGTTTTTTAGATTAAAGAAAGGAACTAAAATATGAATAGAATTGAGAAAAATAAGACCGCTCTTATTGTAATTAGTATTATCAGTCTTTTAATTGGTGTATGTTCAACTGTTGGAAGTGTATTCTTATTGATTTCCGGCTTTACTGACATGACAGTTGTTTTAATCGTATTTGGATTTATTTTAGCTTTCTTAGGATTAGGATTGATCCTTTTCGGTATTTATTATTTATGGATTGGTTGTGCCTTAAAAGCTACTAAAGGTTCAATTGCTGTCGATAATAGTATTGCTATGAATAGACAAAACAAAGTTTGCCCAAAATGTGGTGCAACAAACACTCCAAACGTTGACACATGCCAAGTTTGTGGTGAAAAATTAGATAAGTAAGCATCTTTTATAAGCTTAGGTTATTCCTAAGCTTTTTTATTAGACATAATATGCAAAAAAAGATAAGTTTTAAGTATTAACTTAGTCGTTTTATTTACATTAGATAAAATTTTGTATATTCTATGTATGTTTCAATTACTTATAAAGTGGAAAACTAGTAGTAAATATATTACTGGTGCCGCCCAAAGGGATCGAACCATAAAGTTAAAGTCAGTAGATAGAAGGTAGAAAATGAATAAACTAAAACAATTTATAACTAAATACAATAAACTATTGATGGAAGTTTTATACGTTTCAATAGTTATACTTGCATGCTCACTTATTTCAATGTGCTCTTTATTTTATAAGACTCCTGATGAAATAAAAACAGCGCTAAGTTACAAATATAATTTTTATTTATTAGCTGAATCATTCATCTATGGTGCTATATTAATAAGCGCTTCTTCCTTTGCTTTTTATTACTTACATCCAGGTGAAGAAACAACACCAGCCAAAATGAAAGTTAAAAACATTATTATATATGGAATATTAATGTTTTTAGGATTGTGTGCTTATATAGTAATAGCTCAAATTCTTTATGTGCATTTAAACTTCGGAAAAGGTTCAACATTCTTCTTTAGTACTGCTATTACCTTAATCTATGTTTATTTAATGTTTAAGCTTTACTATTTTGATAGAGTAGATTCCAAAAAAATTATTTGGGAATTAATTAGGTTCGGATTAGTTGGTGTAATAGCTGCATTATTTGACTTTTCAACTGTTTCACTTATGAGATTTGGAATCTTAAAAAACTTAACAAACTCAACAGCTGTCACACTTATTGCAGTCACATGTGGATTTATTGCAGGTGTTATCGTTAATTATATTTGCTCTGTCTTCATGGTTTATAAAGAAGGAGTTAATAACTCTAAAACAATCAAAGGTGTCGTTTTGTTTGTTGGATTAAGTGCAGTTGGATTACTAATAGGTATTGGACTTGAAGCTTTATTCTTTGATTTATTAAAACTTCCTTACCCTGCAGTTTTCATCATAAGAACTCTAATAGTCTTAATTTGGAATTATATTACTAGAAAGCTATTTATATTCAAAGCAGACAAAAAGATTGTTGAGAAACAATAGTATTAAAAAGTTTTATAAATAAAGACTCTGTTGATTCTTATGGGGTCACACAAAGCAACTGAGTGTCATTTCTCAGTTGTTTTTTATACACAAAAAGCCCTAAGTTCACCTTATTATTAAGGCTACATTAGAGCTTTATTTTGCTTTACATATTTGAATAATGGATAACTATTGATGAAACTTGTAAATTCTTATTCGAGACATCAATTCTAAAGAATCCATTGTTGGATCCTTCTGGAGCTAATACTTCACCAGTATTTCCAGCTGCAGATGAAGAAATTACTTGAGTATATTCACTAGGTTTAGTGTCATAGACTGAGCTTCCTATAACAACACTTTGTTTTGCTGATTTTGATCCACCAGTGCCATAAATTAATTCTATTTTTGAAATATTACCTAGAGACGAATCGTTATAGATATATCCAGTTTCAGCTTTGAAATAGATATTTCCTTTTACAGCTTTAATATCATTAGCTTTAAAGTTAAATCCATTAATATTTGCTGTAACATTTGTTTGAAGAGATTCTTCAGTAGCGCCAATAGACTTCAAATCAATTGTTAATGTTCCATCACCAACTGGTGGTTCTGGAACAGCTGCTTTTTCAGTTACTGTAACTTTGAAAGTTGTTTTTATAGATTCGTTATTTGCAAGTGAAACTGTTACTGTTGTATTACCAACTTGAAGTCCTTTAACCTTACCATCAGTTATCGAAATAATAGAATTGTCATAACCGCTATAAACAACGGTTTTGTCTTTAGCGTTACTTGGAGTAACAGTTACGCTTGTATTCTTTTCACTTTCTACTTCTAATGTAATATCGTTTGCATTAACTCCAGTTGCTTCGACTGGTTCAGAAGGTTGAGCAGTGCTACAAACATTTCTTGTTGCTTCGTTTGTATCACCCCAAATTTGACAAGCAAGTTCAGGATGGTCGACGAATGGGTTTCTATTACCTAAATATTTTTGACCGTTATCATTACGAATTAATTCCCAATCATTTACTGGATGTTCAATATTCCACTTTAATAAAGTCGATAACTTACCCATAGTGTGATTATCAAAGCTTGTATTATCAGCAAGCTTTAAATTGTAACCTGATTCAGGTCCGTAGTGAGCTGCGGCATAGAAAATAACACGGGCTGAATCACCTTTGTATTCATCCATTTCTGGTGCCCAACCACCTTCATTTGGATCTGAATAAGCTTTATTTCCTCTAGAAGAGTTATCAGCTGACCATGTTGGTTTAATAACGTATGGATCTGAACCTGGTCCTGATTTACCTGCACCACGTGAGTTAGGCCATGCATGTTCTCTATTAACTTTTCCACTAAAGCTCATAGAGTTACCGCTGCCATAATAATATTCCTCATGGGTATAGAAAATATAAATGGTGTTTGCTTTACCTGGGACTGCTTCAATTTGTGGAATAGCTTGTTTTAATTCATCGTAGCTTGTTTTAACCTTATGAGTTCTATTCATTAATTCGTAAACTTGTTTACGCATATCTACACCAGTTAAATTAAAGTTGAAACCACTATAATAATTGGTTTCATCAATAAAACTTGATGAAGATGATGGTTTGCTACTTGAGCTATTAGATGAGCTAGAACTAATTGAACTCGATGTAGAATTAGTTGTTGTGCTACTACTTGTTGTACTTTCTGATGAGTTACTACTAATAGTAGATGAAATATTAGTACTTGAGCCACTGTTGCTTGATGTTGAACTACTGGAGGTCGAATTACCACCACAAGAAGCTAAGACAAATGTCGCAAGAACTAAAGTTAATAAACGTTTAAATTTCATATTACCTTCCTTAGACATATTTATGACATATTAATTGTATCATATGACGTTTAAATTTTGTTGAATTTAGTTAATTTTATTATGGAAATGTATTTTATTAATGAATATAATTATCGTTGAGGTATTTATCATGAAAAAATTTTTTAAAGATTTTAAGACTTTTATAGCCCGTGGAAACATCCTTGACATGGCCGTTGGTGTCATTATAGGTAATGCTTTTTCCAAAATTGTTACAAGCCTAGTAAATGACATTATCATGCCACTACTTGCTGGTGCTATTGGTAACTCCAGTGTTGCAGACTTAAAATGGGTTTTGCACCCTGCAGTAACTGATGAGGCTGGCAACGTAATTAAAGCTGAAGCTGCTGTCGCTTACGGTACATTCTTACAAGCTATTATCGATTTCCTTCTTGTAGCTTTATGCTTATTCATCGTCTTAAGAATAGTAATGAATATAAGCAATAAATTAAGAAGAGATCCAGATGGCTATACAAACGAAGAATATCTTAAACTTCGTAAAGAAGGTCATAAGAGAAAAGAAATTAAGGCTATGGAAGAAAAGAAGATTGCTGAAGCAAGAGAAGCTAGAGCTAACGCACCAAAGCCAGAAACAACCGATAGTATCTTAAAAGATATTAGAGATTTATTAAAAACTCAAAGCGAACAAGAAACAAAATAACATAAACTATTAACCTTAGTCATTAAAAGTGACTAAGGTTTTTTATCGCATTAAAAAACTCAGCTAGAGAACGTAAATTTCCTTAGCTGAGTTTAATATTTTAGGATTGTACTTAAAATAATAGCTAGTTATTAAGCTAATGTATAGCCGCTATAACCACTTCCAAGTTGAGAAACTGTAGCAGTAAATAAGACGTTACCTTCAGAATCTTCAACTGTGAATGTATCACCGACAACTAAGCCTCTATCTGTAAGTGCAACATCATTAACTTTAACGATAACTGGTGTAGCAGATGTGACATCATAACTACGAGATTTATCGAGCATGAAGGTTACTTTTCCATCGACGACTGCCCAGTAAAGTAAGTTAGCCCGGCTCTTACCAATCATATTACAATTTTGAGCATCTTTGACACTCTTTAATGTATAGTAGCCATAACCACTATCAGATCCTTCACAATGGACTAAGAAGACATCTTCAGAAGCCATTGTGATTGTAAGATTATCTTTTCTTACTGTATTATTGTACTTATATGAAGTTTCAGCAGTATAACCAGTTTCTGTTCTGACAAGTTTACCGAAGAAGTTATTGTTATAAGTAATATAGCCATACTTATCGATAACTAATGGAGAAGTTGTAGAATTGATTTGTGCATAAGAACCACCGCTTAACTTATCTTCTTCTGTAAAGAATTCTGTAGCGTGTTCGAATGTTTCACCATTAATTGTAATGTAATCAGCAATAGTACCTGCATCATCATATAAAACAACTGTATTTGTAAGTGATGGATGGAAGTAATAAGTGTATGTCTTATTAGCTAATGTTGCATTACCTCTTGCTGTTGCAGATGTTGTAAATCCATCAGTAAATAATGTTTCACCATTATATGTAATAGAAATACGTTCAGCATTGTTAGCTAAGGCAATTGTGCCAGTTGATGTTATCTTAGCGACAACTTCAGTGTCACCAGCAACAAGTTTAAATATACCACCGACTTCTCCAACTTCTTTTGTAGAATCAATTGTCTTTGTAACTATAGCAATTGCATCGACTGTTGTCTTATTTGTTGGAGCGTATAAGTATGAGACTTCATCAGCCTTAACGACTTTATAGATAATATTTGCAGATGAACTTACTTTAGCAAATACTGATAATGTAGCATCTTTAGAAACATAGAAGTTCTTATTGCTTCCATCAACGACAGTAAGGACACCTGGAGCGACGTATGCAATTACTAAGCTCTTAGTATATGTACTACCAACTTGTTTTAATGTGATATTAAGTAAATCACCTGAAATAGATGAAGAGACAGCACGATAAATTGTACTACCACTTGGTGTACCATAAGAGACAGCACCATATTCATCAATCGATAATACATATGTAGAAGATGAGGTTGTTGCTTGTCCATATGTTCCGAGTAAAGAACCATTATAGATTTTTTCAAGAGCTGATGCACTCTTAGCAGATGTATTTAATCTATATAAGACTGTGCTATCTTCAATTGTAACAGAGATAACTGTTCCTTCATAGACAACATATGAACCTGTCTTATCGCCTAATTTTGCAACACCTGTTGAATCAGCTTCAAAATCAGCAAATCCATCAAGTGATAATGTTTGATCACCAACTGTATAGTCACCAGCTAATGAGTTAGCAGAGATATATCCCCACTTTGTTGTTGAATAGGTATTAATCATAGCTTTTTCAATAATAACTTCATCGCCATCTGTGACTTCAAAGATACAACCAGCTGTACCATATGCAATATCATTCAAGGCAGTAACAGTAACTTGTCTACCTGCAGCTGAACTTGTTGTGTATAAGAAGTAAGCTACTTCATCGCCAACGATCATACGTTTGATGTAGTTTTTATAGTTGCTACCAATATATGAAACTGTAACACCACTATTAGCACTTAAATCAACTTTAGTAGCTGTGCCACCATTGACTGAAATAGAAGCGCTGAATACTTTAGAAATTACTTTTGTCATTGTAATCTCAACTCTATAAATTGTAGAAGATGAATATGTGCTATATGTTTCACCGTGGAAGACATAGCCTTCTGCATCGCTACCAGTAACATAACCATAATATGTTCTATTGCTATCTTTATATGATCCAACACCATATTCGTTTAATATAACTTGGGGAGAAGATGTACTGACACTTGATGAATATGAGAATGTTCCATAAGTAGCCTTTAATGCATCTTTGTCATTCTTGAGAACTGTTAATTCTTTTGTTGTTTGATCAATAGCTGCATAGCCAACAATAGTTGTACTTCCAGAAGTTGTTAAAGCGATGTGAGCGTTATTAAGTTTATAGTAATCGTATGTTGTTCCATCACTAAAGACAATTTCACCACGTTTAGAACTTGATTCACCAAAGCCATCAATTGTAGCTGTCTTGCCGTCAGCAACTGTATAACTTCCAGCTTCACTACCAGCTAATTGCAAACCACTCCAGTCACTGCTTATGCTTGTAATCTTAGCTGTTAATAAAGCCTCACCAGCACTATCTTTAATGGTAAATACTGAACCAACTGTATTTGGAGCAATACCATTTGCTACATCGACAGTGACAATTTGTCCTGCAGCATATTCGTCAGAAGATGTGGAATAAATATATGTTGTTACGCCATCTTTAGTAATTGTTCTTAAAATCTTTTTTCTTTGATAGCCAGAGTAAGTTGTTGTATATCCATCAGTAGTTGCACCCATGAATAACATATTTGTAACTGTTCTATCACCTGTAGCTGAGATAGCTAATGCACCATTAGCAAGATAGCTACCAGTAATGCTATATGAGCCTGAACCGGAAGTTCTTGTAACTTCCATACTGAATGTTAAATCACTATTAATGACAACTTTTCCTGTGTATGTGTATGAATCATATTTGAATGTACCATTACCAAACTTATCAATGGACATTGAGTATGATTTATTAGCACCTGTGTAAGAACCAAGTAAAGCGTTATCTTCATAAACTGGAGAGACAACTTCAAATGTATAGTACTTACTAACTGTGACGCCATCAATTTCAGCTGAAACTGTGACGAGATAGAATCCCTTCTTAGTGAAGTCGACTAAGCTATAATCGACATAGCTCGATTTATCAGAAACTTCACCATCAGCAGTAACAATTGTAAAGTATGATAATAAAGCACTTTGAGCTTCACTGGCATTTTCAACCATGTTAATTGTGTAAGAAGAAACATCGACTTTAATACCATGTTCAACTGTTTCTGTTTCATAAGTCTTACCAACTAAGGAAGCAACATCAGAATCTGCTAAAACAACTTTGTTTCTAAAGTTATCGACAAAGAATGAAGCGTAAGAACCATATTGATATGAAGGTTTAACGTTAATAAATGAGGCGTTAACCATTCCATTTTCAATTGTATATGTGAAATCAATTCTTGAGACATATTCACTCTTGCTGCCCTTAAATGCACCATAGCCATAACCATCTAAGAAGACGTAAGAGCCATCAGCATTGAGATATTTACCTTCATAGCCATCTCTTGCTAAAACTTCAAATGTCTTAGCTTCGACATTTAACTTAATCTTTAAAGCGAATGTGTCGCTTGATGAATCGTAAATATAATAAATATCGTTAGTATAATCAATACCACCGTGAGTTAAGCTATTAACAGCAGAAATACTTAAATCAGCAATTTCTTTTCCATCACAAGTGACTTCAATAGCGTTAATGCTACTGATTTTAACATTAGCATCTTTACCATAAATTTTGCCTGTGTAATCACCGACATAATCTTTTTCTCTTTCTGGAATACTTGTAGATCTATTAACCTTACCAATCTTTTCTCCAGTGACAGTAAATTCTGTCATAAATCCATTGATTGTAAGAGTTGCAACTTCACCAACTTCACCTTTATAGCCAGCTGATAAAGTGATTTCTCCGACATCGTGAGAGTAATAGTAATCTGCGCTCTTCTTTTCAATTAAATCTGATTTCATACCAACCCATTTAACTTCGTTAGTATTTAAATCTTTAACTTTGAGAGCATCGATTGTATATGAAGCGCTAGAGAAGCCAGAGTTAATCAATGTGTTAGAACCATAGTTAACTGTGAGTCTATCGACGATTTCATACTTGCTTTCTTTAGTCATGACATAATAACGAATTGAATCGATATATTGCATCTTTTGAGAGTTGACAGGAATTAAAGATAATATTCCATCATCATAAGATAAAGTATAATCTGTTGATCCAAATGTAACAGTAGCGCTCTCACCGTCAATACCTTCTAATCGTACTAATGATGTAGTTGTGTTATTAATTGTTAAGCTACCACTCATATCAGCATTGATAGTTAACTTAGCAGTTGTTAAAACTGTTGTTGTTGTTTCGGTATCGTCATCGTTAACTTCAGTAGTTGAAGAACCGACTAATACTGTTGAATATGTACCGACTAATTCTTTATCTAAAACAATGACATCAACTGTCTTTCTGACTCCTTTATATTCAAGGGTAACGCCATAGACACCAGGAGTGAATACATCGACAATTCCACTGACCATATCAGAAGTGACTTTAACATCTTCGCCATTATCTTTAACAGTGAAGAGCGACTTTGGATCAACGACACTTCCTTCAAATACTGTAACAGCTTTTCCTGAAACTACAACTTTTGTTGGAACAGTTACATCAAAAGAAACAACTGTTGGATTGGCATCGACTCCGTCGACATAAATGGAGACTAAAACTTTGTATGTTCCTGGAGTACCAAGTTTAACAGCACTATCGTCATATGTATAATAGAAAACTCTATTAGCTACTTTAGATTGATCTTCTGTCAAGTCACAATAAATGTTATTTAATCTAACTTCAACGTTATCTTTAACTTGTTGAGCTGTTAAATTTTCACTAATTTCTAATGATTCATTAACAACTTTAATAGAAACCAAACTTTCTTTAACGACATAAGTAATTGAAAGAGTGACTTCTTCAGTGACAGCAGCACCTTCAACTTTTGAACCAGTATAAGGAACTTTAGCTGTAACTGTATATGAGCCAGCTGTGGCAAAATCGACACTTGCAGTATCGAGATATTTTGAATCTAATTCATATTCACGACCGTTAGAAATCAAGACAAAGTCTTTAGCAAAGTTGTATTTAGAAGTATCGACACTTCCTTTTTTAACAACGATCACGCTACTTGAAGCGTATTCGATTCTAAGACCTGTTTTAATTGTAACAGTAGCTGTTGCTGTCTTTTCTACACCTTGAGAAGTGTAAGAAAGTGTAATTGTATTTGTACCTAACTTGTTATAATCAATAAAACCAGAAACCATTGAATCAGTAACTGTGACAGGTTCGCCACCAACACTTATTTCAAATAAGCTCTTTAAATCAATTCGTTCTTCATCTGGATAAATAACGACATCTTTAGCGTTTAAAACAACTGTAGCGTTGCTGACAACTTTAACGTTAATAACGCTAGAGATAGATGTACTATCTTGCTTATAACTTAATGTAACAGTATAATCGCCTGGAGTTTTTTGAACAGTGCTGACAACCATTTCTGGAGTGACTTGAACTGCTTTACCATCAACTACAAGTGTAAATAACTTGCTAGCATCAAAAGCATCAACTTCACCTTCTGGAAGTGTATAAGTTTGATATGCTTTTAAAACTTCTATTTCGTGATCTTCAATAACACTTACTGCAATAGTATCTGAAGCGCCATGGTATTCAACTGTAACAGTATAATCACCTACTTCTGATTTAACGTTTGAAGTAACCATATCGTCAGTTACTTCTACTGCTTCTCCATCCATAGTGACACTAAAAAGGGATTTAAAGTCATATGTTTCAACTTCCATAGCCTTTAAAGTGACAGTTTTTTGTGAAGCTTCAACTTTATAGATTGTTTCTTCAACATTAACGATAGCTTGTGCTTTAACTCCGTGATAGTCAACATTGACAACATAGACACCCTTTTCAGCTTTAACAGCACTTGTATCGATGACGTCATCTGTAACATCAACGCTATCACCATCGACCGTAATGCTAAACAATGTCTTAAAATCAAATCCTTCAACGTTACGATCTTTAATGTTAAATAATGTTGAACCTGGGCCAGTGACAACAATTTCAGAAGCAGCAACAGTAATTTTCTTTTCGACATAAACTGTTGGATCAGCAACTGAAGTAGCTCTAACTAAAGCTTCAGTTTCTTCGTAGATAGGTCCTTTTGTAGTAACAACGCCATCGACGACTGTAATATCGTTACTTGTTGTTGACCAAGTAACGCTCTTGTCGTCAACACCTTTAACAGTTGCTGTTAAAGTTAATGGGTGTTTATTTGCAACGACGTTTTCCCCTTCAATAGTAACGACAACTTCTTCTTTTGTCGAAGAACTAACTGATGAGCTAGTTGACGATATAGGTCCTGTTGAAGAAGATGTAGAAGTAGAAGAAGATGGTGTGGTGGATGATGTTTGTCCATTGTTGTTATTGCAACCTGTTACAACAGCAGCAAAAGTTGCAAGTGTCAATGGATAAACAAGCAATTTTCTTTTTGAGATTTTACTCATAATTTTTCCCTTTCCTTTTATTAAATAAAGACCTAAGGTAACAATTAGATACCCTAGGTCAAATCAAAACTAATTTTTAATGATTATTTACTAGAGTAATATTAATACTCACTTAACTTATAGGCGTTCATATAAATTGTACGATAGCCTAAGTTTTCAAAGCGAATGAGGATATCAGCATCTTCATTAGCAAATGAAGCATATTTACTACTTTGAGTATCCTTTTCGTATCTATCGCCTGATAATCTTTCATATCCCTTAGCAGAGACAATTTCACCAAAGGCAGCCATTAATTCTGTCCAGTCAGTAATTCTGTGGTTAGAATCAAGGTTGACGCTAGAAAGGTTGAAACCAACACTAGCTCTACCATTAGAATTGTAATCTAATGAAACTTTGAGTGAGAAACTGTCACCGAAGACATCTCTGAAGTCTTGTGGAATTGGGAATGAAGATGATTTATCACCGAACATTTTATTTAAGACAACATCTGCTGTTGCGTTTGTATATCCACTGTTATAAGCAGTTTCATATTCGCCGTCAAATCCTGACCAGTCAGCAGCGACAACTCTTGGTCTATAGTTATCGAACGTGTCATCGTCAAGTGCAGTTGTTCCAACGTTGCTATATGTTGTTGTAATATAACCGACATAAGCACCAGAATTTAATTCATATGGATAGACTGTCTTAAGGAGATTACCTTCACTATCGACTGTAATTGATAAGCTTGTATCGACATCAGCAGAAGAGTTAGAAGCGTTAGAGTGAGCTGAGACTTGTGGAGCAATTTGATTATTAATTGCAGAATCTCTTAGTGTAAATGTATAAGATGTAACACCAGCAACTGTACTGATAGATGGTTCACCAAATACTTCAGCAGCAAAATTGAATTGTGGCATTCTATCAAACATATCACCTGTATATTGTCTCTTGCCAGCTAATGCTTGGTTAGATGCATCGTATGCGAAATAATCATATGTACCATCCTTATTATCTTTGTAACCTGTCCATTCAATGCCATATGGATCGTCCATATAGGATGTATAGGCAATTGTTCTCTTTAAGAGGATTGCATCAGCTGTGACATAACCATCTAAGCCAGCACTACCTGTAGCTGAAGATGTTGGAAGCTTTTTATTAGCAACACCTTGATTTCTCATATATGAGCTTTCATCAGAGGAAGCAGTATATGTTGATGTATCGACAGCTTTGAATGTGTAGTTTTTAACCCCCTTCATCTTGTCGATAGCTGTTTGTAATAGTGATGTATATTCTGTAGCAGCATATGGAGTTATATCTGGGACTTTTGTTGTTCCGATGTTATCGAATGTTAAATCGATAGTTGTCCATGAAGCACTATCAGCATCTTTAGCTGTGCCATCGCTTGAGCCGTAGTAAAGAACTTCTGTAGAAGCGCTGAGACTTGTAATCTTTTCGTTATCGCATGTAATAGAAAGTTCAAATAATGTATCAGAAAGAATTGGAGTTAATGAGTAGGAAAGATATGTCATTAAGTATAAATCTGTTTCGGATGTTTGATCGATTGTATATTCATACTTATCTCCATCATCAGAAAGTTTGAACTTGTTAACATCTAATTGAGCGATGTGGTTCCATAAGTGGTTTTCTTCCCAAAGGTTGTAGTAACCAGCGTAGTTAACATCTTCTTTAGAAGCAACTTTGTTATCCTTATCAATATATTTTTGGACTAAAGCATGTCCTGATTTGCCATTAGCATCAACTAAGCCATCTGTTTCTCCCTTTGAATAAGAAGTTTCGTTATGTGTTCCTTCAACACCGTTTCTAGTGACCCAATAGCTTCCTTTCCAAGCGTCTTGTTCCATTTCAACTTTCATACCATAGTTATGTGTTGTTTCTGGTTGACCTGGAGATGTGAAATCTTTATAGTGATCTGTTAATGTTCCGTTAACAGTAATAGAAGCATTACCTAAGTCTTCTAACATTTGACTTGTAAGTTTACCGACTTGACCAACTGACTTCTTTCTCTTCAGTGTAATTGTCTTTGTTGCTGACTTTTCAGTGTTAGCGACAGAAGTAGCTGTAATACCTACTGTAATATCGATTGATAATGGTTCACCGACATATGTAACTAAGCCGTTTTCAACTGTAACTAATGTACTATTTGAGCTCCAAGTAACTGCTGTATTTTGAGTACCTGTAACAGAGACTTCTAATTGAATTTGTGGGTTTGTTGCAGCTGTATCAATTTCACTTGGGCCAGAGATTGAAACAACGATTGTTTCTACAACTGTAGAACTACTAACTGGAGTTGTAGTTGAAGAGTTACCACCAGTACTACTTGATGTATTAGTGGAGCTAGAGTTGTTATTATTGTTACCGCAGCCTGTTAAAATTAAACTACCAAGAGCTGCAACAGCTAAAATTTTTGATTTTTTCATGATTTTTTCTCCTTTTTATTTGATTGATTATTTATTTGATGTTTGAAGGGGTTTTAAATACGTAGATATATAAGTCTAATGACGAGTCTACTGGTAAGACCGTATAACCGTCTTTATCGTAGCCACCATATGAATTTCTTACAAATCCTTCATCAATTAATTCTTGTTTAACTTTTGCAAGTGATTTATTAAGAGAATAATCTGCATCGACTGCGACATCATAATAAATTTGGTAACATGGAGTATAAACACCTGTTCCTGGAACGTTATATAAAGTGTTCAAAGCTAAACCGAATGTATCTCCCAAAACATTGTCGAAGAAAGGTAAGACATCTAAGACTTCAGCGCCTAAGACATTTGTTAATGCTTGGTCACCAGGGAGTGTTGAATCATTTGTACCTAAGTTTTCAGCTGAATAATAGAAGTCGACGTCTGCCCAACTTGTTGGAACGACTTTTGGTGTAAATTGAATACTTGTAGCTTCTTCTGGAAGTGTAGTTGTATCAAAATCATAGAATTCTAATTCAACTATGCCGTACATAATACCCATATTGAAGTAGAATGTTGCATATGTAATGTATCCATCGTTAGAAACTGTAACTTGTGGAACATAGTTTGTGTTTCCATTTACACTTCCTTTAGTTGAATATAAACCATAAAGTGGATAATCGCTACCGAATCCTTGATATAAAGTACTTGCAACATAGTACATACCTTCATATACAGAGTAAGTAGCTTCTTTTTCTTTAGAATTCCAAGCGTATCCTGGATTAAAGATAGCTGCATCAAATTCAAAAGATGGTGCCTTATCTGTTACGTTGCCTTTATATGATCTAAAAGCTTCAAATGAACCGTCTTTATTTGGTGTGTAATAGTTATATGTATTTTCATCAATTTGTCTATAACCAAATGGTGAAGTATAAGTATAATCTAATGCACCTTGACTAACTTTAGCTGTGAAAGGCTTATAGAACATTTCTGTTGGAGTGACAGTTTCTTCATAACCAGTTATTGATTGTGAGCCTGTAGAATAATCGTAAGCTTGCATTGTTAATCTAGTCTTGTAACTGCTTAAACTATGCATCTTTTCTAATGCATTTTTAAGTAATCCATGTGCATCTTCTTCATAGGAATATGTTGGAAGAGCTGGAATATTAACTAAATCTCCAGAGTTAAATGAAGAAGTTAATGTTTGAATTACTCTATAGCCTGAAACTATTCTATAGTCATAATCACTCTTTAATTGAATAGCGATGATTTCATCATCAGAAATAACTAAAGATAATGTCTTTGGTTCAAAATCATATGGAGTTAATGCAGATGTAGCGCGAGTTAAGAAATTTGTATCGCTACCTGTGTACTCATACATCCATGTATCTCTATTAAAGGTAAAATCAGAAACTTTAATGTTGATAAATGGATTATATAATCCTGAATTTTCCCAAGTGATTGGTAAGCCATAATCATCTTCCAAAGCGACGTATTCTTCGGAGTTCATCAATGAAATTTGGACTTTATTTGCATAACCGTCTTTATTTGCGTAGTAAATTCTACCGCTATTTGTATCGCCTGTATAATCTGCAACCCATCTGTTGTGTTCCATATATGTATGGACTGACATATCAGATGTACCAACTAAGGATGTCGATGTAATTCCATAAATATCGATGTGGTTTTCACCGGCAAAATCAATTTTTTCATCTTTTAATAATGAAAGCATTTCATCTGTCAATTCTGGTTGAGCTTCAGGAGCTAATACTGTGATGGTATAAGATGCTGATTTGGTGTTATCAGCGACAGAAGTAGCTGTAATTGTAACTGTCGTATCAACCGTTACTTCTTTTATAACAATAACTGTACCATCAGAAACAGCAACAACATTACTATCTGTCGACCAGATAACAGCAGTGTTGGCTGAACCAGTTACTGTTGCGAGTAGGTTTATGGTGCCACCATATCTAACAGATGTAGGACCTGAAATGGCAACATTAACCATTTGAGTACTTGAGCTTGATGTGCTTGAAGAGCTTGTATTTGGAGTAGAAGAAACTGTGGTGGATGAAGTGTTTCCCCCATTTCCATTACAAGAAGCAACGAGCAAACTTACCATAGCTAAAGTTAAAATGGATAAGTGTTTTTTCATATTTACCTCTTATTTAAAAACATTTTTCTTTCTTATGATATTGTTTGTAATTGCCTCAGTTCTTCCTTTCCCGCACTATGAGGATCAATTTAACATTAATATAAATATAAGCACTGAAGATGTCAATTAAAATCACACATTTTTACATGGTTTTTTTAATAAAACATCATTCAGTGCTTATGTAAACGTTTACATTTTTTCTCTTATATTTCTTTTATTAATATAAGTATTCGGCAGAAATAGAAACATCCCTACCTGATATATTTTTATAAGCAATTCTGAAGCTAGTAATTTTTTCTTCGCTTAGAACAACATTGAAAGAAATATCACCATTAACATCAGTATCTGTGACATTTAAGAAAGCCTTAGCGTTTGTTTGGCTAACTGTAGCATCTAAAACGCCCTCAGTGATCTTATATCCAGAATTCAATGTATCTTTATCGATTTTATAATTAAATAATTTAGCATCGACTATAGATCCGTTAAATGAATCTCTTTCGTTTGAAGTAACTAATTTGAAATCGTTACCTAACTTCTTAATTGTGGAATAAACTGAGCCATTAGCTTCGTTATCGACATATGTAATTTCGATTTCAGTTTTCTTTTCGTAAACTAATGTACTTGATTCAGTTATTGAAGAAATAATAGTTGCTCTTCTAATTGTTACAATAGATGAATCTATTTTATCAGTATATTCTTTAAGAGCATCTTTTTTATTACCATTACATGAAGTAACAGCAAGTAAAGAAACAAATAAGAGTGAACTTGATAAGAATAATTTGTTCTTTTTCATAATACTTCCTCCTAGTTGTACTTTCTTGCACCTAAGGTGCATACAGCTGCTGGGATTGTTGCAAGTAAAGCAACAGCTGAAACTAATACTGCATAAGCATATGCGTTATTATGAACTTTATTAACGTTATCAATATCTGTATTTAATCCACTTAAGTAAGCGTTATAAGATTCGACCATAGCGTTATATTTTGTCAAATCAAGTAAGTCTTTATCGAGGATTGATAAGCTATTGATGCTGTTAGCTAACTCTTGTAAGCTACTAAGTTTATCAAGAGTGAATGTTCCATCTAATGCATCGATAGAAGCTTGAATATTTCTAATCTTTTCTGATGCGTTAGCGAGTTTAATAACTCTTAATGCTTCTTTTGCATTTAATAATGTTGATACTAATTGATCAGCTTCAGATTGAGTATAACCAACATCTGTCAAATTTTGTCTTAATGCACTATAAGCAGCATAAGCTTCGCTAATAGCTTTTTCATCATCTAATGTAACCTTAGTAGCATCTGTTGGAACGTTTGCCATTAAGTTAATGAATGAAACTGTTCTATTATCTTTTGCGATATATGTACTTCTTTGTGCATCGCTAACTTTACCAAAGAAAGCTTCGTAGATGATTGAATCATAGCCAACGACATCGTCGTTAGAAGGAAGAATCATCTTGATTGGTTCATGTTTACCAACTAAGTCAATGAATTGAGCATAGTAAACTGTTAAACCAAACATATCTAAGTATTTCTTTAATAATTCATAACCTGGATCAGTTTCAGATAAACTATCGTTTTTGTTATGTGAAGATTCAAGTTTTGGAGCATTGAATGATTTAAATTCAACTGATTCCAAACTTGTACAATTACGGAATGCAGATTGACCAATATACTCTAAGGAGTCTGGAAGGACTACTGATTTGAGATATGTATTTTCACTACCAGCAAATAATTCAATTCTAACTGTGCCTTCTTTGACAACGAGTTGTTCAGCTTTACACATTGGAGCGTAAGCTTGTAATTGAATATTGCCATTAGCAAGTTTGATGTATAAAGCATCATTTTCAACAAATGCATAATCGTTAATTGTTGCTGTACTGCTAGTGTTATTTGCAACATAGAAGTGTTCGACACCAGATTCAATAAATGGCATCATACCAACTTCTTCAAGTGTTGGATAGAATGTGAATGATTTAAGTTCTGTCATCATTGAGAAGGCAGCAGCACCAATTACTCTTAATTTTGGAGCATCAATTGCAGCAATCTTTGTTCCTTGGAAAGCGTAGGTGTCTGTTTCTTCAAGATTTGCTAAAGAAACAATGTTTGTTAAGTTAGTTGAAGCGAATGCGCCATAACCAACACTCTTAGCTGAACTTAAGTTCAAGTTAGTTAATACTGTACATGAAGTTAAAGCATAAGGGCCAAAGTGTTCGATTGAACCAGTATTAATTAATGTTAATTTAGAGCAACCAGCAAATGTGTATTCACTGATTGTATTAATTGTAGATGGTAATGTTACTTTAGCTAAAGAAACGTTAAATGCAAATGCATATGTTCCTAAAGTTGTAACACTACTTGGAATTGAGACTTCTGTAAGACCAGAGCCTAAGAAAGCACCTTTAGCAATTGTAACCAATGTTTGTGGTAAAGCAATAGTTGCGAATATTGGAGCGCCACCATCATCAGCGTATCTTGAGAAAGCACCTTCACCGATTGTAACGACTGATGGAACTGCAACTGAAGCTAAGCTTGAACAATCTGCAAAAGCGTAATTACCAATGTATTTAACATTTTGTAAATCAGCAGTTGTTAAGGCTGTACAACCATAGAAAGCTTCATTTCCAATTGAGTCACCAATCTTACTCATGTCGAATGTTCTTAAAGCAGTATCGTTAGAGAAGCAAGCATCACCAATGATGAGGTTGTCACCTAACATATTAACTGTTCTTAAGGAAGCACATCTTTGGAAAACACCCATGCCTAATTCAACATTACTATTAATATTGACAGTAGCAATTGATGATTTAAAGAACGCACCTTCACAGACATTAACATTTGAGCCGATTGTAGCTTCTGTTATGCCTGAAATAGCAAATGCATAATTGCCAATAGCTGTTGCGTTAGCAAGATTATTGACAGTTGTTAAGGCTGAACAAGAGTGGAAAGCATAATTGCCAATTGTTGAACTTCCTGTTGGAAGTGTAACTGTTGTTAAGCCACTGATGTTTGCAAATGCATAATCGCCAATATCGATTGATGTTCCTTGGAATGTGACTGTTGTAATTGCATCGACACCCGAGAAAGCACCTTTAGCGATAGCTGTTATATTAGAGTCAATAACTAAGTCACCGTAGCTAGCTTTTGGAGCTGCTAAGATAATTGTTGAGCCATCTTTACTTGTTAATAAAGAGCCATCATTTTTGACTGTATATAACATGTTGTTAGAATCAACGATAAATCTACTAAGTTTTGTATCTTTAAATGTGTTACCACCAATGGATTCAATTTCAGTTTTTTCTTTAAATCCGATTGTATCTAATGATTCACACTTATAGAAGACATAGCTACCAAACTTAATCTTACTATTTGGTAAGTCTAATGTTTGAAGTAATAAACAGTTATAGAATGCTTGGTCATAAATCCATTCAACTTCACCTTCAAAGACGAATGAAGTTAATTTTGTACAACCTGAGAAAGCACCTTCACCTAAAGAAATAAGATCGTTCTTAATAACTACGCTTGTTAAGTTAGCACAGTTAGCAAAGGCAAAGTCAGGAATTCTGTTCATACCTAATTCAATAGATGTTAAACCAGAATTGACAAACATACCATAAGAGAGCTTTGTATTGTCATTAAAAATGACATTTGTTAATGAAGTTGTATCTTTGAAAACTTCTTTACCAGCGTTACGTAATGAGCTTAAATCAACTGATGTTAAGCTTGATGCGCCTAAGAAAGCACTGACACCTACTGCATAAAGATTGGAAAGATCAATTGTTTCTAAGCTTGTACAAGAAGCAAATGCTCTTTCACCAATAAGTGTGACTTTTTCAGTATTGATGGTTTCAAGTTTAGTGTTGCTATAGAATGCATATTCTCTAATTGTCTTACAAGTTTCTGGAAGTGTAACACTTACGAGATTTGGACAGTTATAGAAAGCGTACTTTTGAATTTCTGTAACACCATCT
This sequence comes from Clostridium sp. CAG:288, assembly GCA_000437395.1. Lineage (GTDB taxonomy): Bacteria > Bacillota_I > Bacilli_A > RFN20 > CAG-288 > CAG-288. Next base: position 30,063 of record FR898169.1, read on the forward strand.
GGGATGACTACGCTAGTGATCTTAGTGTTTCCACCTGGGATCTTATTTGCATCGTAATCTTCATCAGTGACAGGAATATTCATATCTGTTGTATAAAGTGAGAAAGCGTATGAACCAATGTAAAGAATACCTTCATCATCTGGAATAACGACATCGCCACCTAAACCTTTATAAGCAACAAGAGTTCTGTTTTCAATGACAAATGGATTTTTAATGTTTACACGGAGTGTAGCCATAATGTTAGATAAACGGCCATCAACCTTGACTTGTAAGTAGATTGTTGTTGAACCTTCTTTTAAGCCTGTGATAGTACCATCATCAGTAACAGAAGCAACCGTTGGATCAGAAGAGGACCAAACAAGTTCAAGTCTATCTTCTGATAAGTACCAAGGAGTAATTCTTGGAGTTAATTTAATTTGTTCTGCTGGATAGAATGATAAAGAGTTTTTGTCTAAATACATTCTTGCACCTGTTGAACCTATTTCAGAAGTTTGAGCACTTCTATCAAATGAGAACAAGGTGTCAAAGTACATAAATTTAACATCTTCTAATTCAACTGTAGAATTATCGATTGGATCTTTAGCTTTATTAACTCTTGCTGAAGCGTTTGGTTTATCTTTAGCAAGAACAATTAATGTAGCTCTATTTCCTGTCATTTGTTCTTGGACAGTAACGATTACTCTACCTGCTTTATTAACTTTGAGCATACCTTCTTTGACTTCAGCAATACTTGTGTTGCTTGAAGACCAAACTAAGTGTTTTAAGTAATCTTTATCTGCATCGAGATTCTTATCTGTTGATGAGAGATATTGAACTAAGTCAATTGTTTCACCAGCGTATGTTGTGAGTGATGGCATAGCTGTGCCGTCAGTTGTACCATCTTTTGTGAACTTGAATTCACCAGAGGTGCCTGGAAGTTCAATAACGAAGATATTTGTATTCATAGCATAGTCATCAATTGCAAATGATATACCATGTTGAATAATTTGATCAGAGTAAAGTTGATCTAAGTAATCAGTAATTTCAATTTTTACAGTAGTATCTGTACCTTTTTCACCATAAACTGGGATTGGGTGATCAGTTAATTGAGTGTAAGAAGTTGTAGAATTAAAGATAATTGGCGAAATAGATTGAACATAGTGATTATCGTAAACTGTTAAGTTAATGTAGTAACGATAGTCTTTTGTATTCTTATCATATTCCTTTTCAAATGTTGCATCCTTAACAATTGGAGCTTCATTATCGATGACAAATGGGAATTCAAATGAACGTCTTAAGTTATTGCTGACGCCACCATCACCATAGTCAAGTGTTCCTTCCATCTTAAATACATAAGAAGTATTGTTGCTTAATCCTAATTGATATGGATGGAATTTTAAAGCTTCATAATAAGGAATTGGAGAACCGCCTTGTGAGAAAGATTTATTTGCGTTGTAGTCTACATGTTCCCAAACAACTTCACCAGTTATCGAGTTAGTAATTGTAAACTTCATTTCTTTAGCGCCTCTAAGTAAACCAGCATAAACAGCTGAAATACCATCGATTGCACCTAAAGTATCAGAAATAGCAATGTGATCTTCACTTGCAGCAATTGCAGAATACTTACTTTCATCCATGTCATAAATATATGAACCAAGTGGAATGATGTAGTTATAGTAATAAGAACCGTATGGAGTTGTTGTATAGTAATCTGACTTTGTCTTATCATCGTCTAAAATACTATTATCATATTTATCTGCTTCAACTTCATAGAAAGTCTTATCGAACATTGGAGCTTGTGTCCAATCACCATAGAAAGCTAAGAATGGAATATTTAAGTTAATTCCATCAGTAAGTGTTGATGTTAATTTGACATAACCTTCAACATACATACCGTTTTTGAATAATGTATCAATTGTTTCTTTATCAGCATCGCTTAAAGAGTATGTTACTTTTAATTTAGCTGTTTGGCCAGCACTGACTGTGACTTTATTGCCACTTAATGAGCCACCTGAAACTACTTCAACATTTGTTGAGCCATTTAAGATTTGTTCCATTTCAGCAACGTAATCTTTATCAGCTGTAGAAACACTTTCTGTCATACCAATGACAGATAAGTCATAGGTTAATTCTTTATTGGAGATATTGACGACGTTGAAATTCATATTATAGACGCCAGTCTTATCTTTATCATCGCCCAATTCAAGTTTAGCTTTATCGATACCATCGACAGTTAAATATGCACCTGTATTAACAGCGTTATATAAGCTTGCTAATCCAGCGCCTTGTTTACGTGGAGAATATGGATTACCAGCTTTGTCTAAAGCAATATTTGTTGTAGACATTAAGAGTTGGTTAACCATTGTACATGTTTGTTTAGCTGTATATTCTGGGTAATGTTCCTTAACATATTGTCTAATTAAAACAACAATACCACACATATTTGGTGAAGCCATTGATGTACCAGAGAGTGAATCGTAGCCACCACCAGGGATTGATGAAAGAATATTACCACCATGAGCTGTAATTTCTGGCTTTAACTTTAAGTCAGGAGTTGGGCCCCATGATGAGAAGTCAGACATAAATGGACCAGCTAAGTTTTGTCTATTGAACGTTAATGTACCGCTCTTTTTAGAAGCTAAAACTGTACCATCGTCTTTAGAAATTGAGACACATGGGAATTTTTCTTTACCCATGGACATAAGGATATCACCTGGAACATTGTTATAAATAATGATACCAACAGCACCACTTGCTTTTGCAATTTTTGCTTTTTCTTCGAATGAGTTTGTACCTCTTCTAACTAAAGCAATCTTGCCTTTAACATCAAGGCCGCTGTAGTTAACTCTTGAACCAACACCTGGAATAGTTACATATTCAACTTTGTAATCACCTGTAGTTGGAACATTTAAGTTATCTAAGAAATTATATTCTTTACCAGCTAAGTTGTTGGATTGATTGAAGAAGAAGACATATTCATCGCTTGTTCCTTCGTTAGCGACAATATATTCAGATTTAGTACCACTAATTGAAGCAACTGATAATGATGCAGTATATGTTGATGGTGAACCAACTGTAGCTGAATCAGGGTTTGTTGTTTTATTTGTGTTACCATTTTCAGAGCCATAACCCGAAGAATAGCTATTTGAACCCGCTGTAACTAAGTTAATACCAGCAGCTTCAATCTTGTCATAAACATTGTTTGTAGCAACTTCATCGACTTCACGTGTAAAGCCGCAAGATGAACCCAAAGACATGTTAATTGCATCAACACCGAGAAGCACAGAATCTTCAAGAGCAGATAAAATATCAGCTGTTTGTGCGCCTGAATTAAAGTCACTAAAGACCTTCATTAAAACTAATTGAGTGTGTGTAGCAACACCTGTAATCTTTTCATCGTGTCCAGCGATAATACCAGAAACGTGAGTACCATGTTCAGAGTCATATGGATTTACATCTGTATCCTTATCTGCATAGTCATATGCAAATGGAATCTTTGTGCTAACCCAAACATCACTTGTCTTAAGATTTGCTGTTGTAGAAGCAGCGTTGGAACTGCTTAAGACACTGCTGATTGAATCAGGTGTAATTAAAGGATTAGATGGTTGTTCAGCAAAGACGCTGTGTGAGCAATCGAATCCAGAGTCGAGAACAGCTACTGCAGTATGTTCGCCGTTATACTCAACGTTTGATGAGTTAAAAATACCTGTTTCATAAACATCGACATCATTAGTAACAACTGAACCAGCGTTTGTTGCACTTGTTGTGTCTCCATACGAAACTGTTTGAGGTAAATTGTAGGTGTCAGATAAGAAGGCACCAGAAACTCCTGTCATTTCACTTATAGTTTTAAAGTTACCATAAGTAGTAGTAACAGAAATTGCATTGATAATTGTCTTATATGTGTGATTAACACTCTTGATAAGACCTTTTCCATTTAAGCGATCTATTAATCCCTTTTGAGCTGAACTTATTTTCTTTGATGTTGTAATACCGGCATTTGTTGTTGCATACGAAGCGACAGAGTCGTATTTTCCATCTGTAGAATCTAAGTAGTAATCGATCAAGGCACTATCATCTAATTGAACGATAATAGTAACTTCATCTGAATCGAGATAGCCGTCTTGTTTTTTAAGCAAATCAGCTTTCATCATACTTGCTCTACTTTCTTGATCTACTTGAGCATCAGAACGAAGAACGTTTAGCTTTTGACTTAGTTGATCATCATTTTTAGTACTTGAAGAGTTGTTATTTACTGCATCACAACCACTTACAAGGCCCATTGAAGCAACTAAAACAGAGATTAAAGCTTTCTTTTTTAAAGATTGCATATTCACTCCTTTCGAATTTTTTAAATGCTTTCGTACATTTACGTGTTAGCATATCAAAATTAACACTTAATAGCAATAAATTTGTATTAATTTTACATTAAACTTGCAGATGCTTTAATATGCCTTGAAATATATATTTTAATTTATATTTTTTGATATCTATGGTAAAATTATTTTGTATGGAAATTAAAGTAACTGAAATTGATGCCGGTCAAAGAATCGACAAGTGTTTAAGAAGAGCATTAGCCAATGCTCCTTTATCCTTTATATATAAGATGTTTAGGAAAAAAGATGTAAAAGTTAATGGCAAAAGAGTACAAATCGACTATATTTTACAAGATGGCGATTTAATCGATATTTACATAAAGCCAGACTTATTAGCTGAATTTGAAAGCAAATCTCCAATGAGACCTGTAAAGTTTGATATCGACATATTATATGAAGACGAAAACTTGTTAATAGTCGACAAACCTGCTGGCTTATTAGTTCATGGTGATGAAGGTGAAAAACGTATGACTCTTCACAACAAAGTATTGAACTATTTAAACGCTAAAGGAGAATATGATCCTAACGATCCACTAGGTTTCACTCCTAGCCCAGCTCATAGATTAGATAGAAACACTTCAGGTATAGTTATTTTTGGTAAAAACTTACCAACACTTCAACAATTGCTTGAACTTTTTAGAGATAAACAACATATTAGAAAAACTTATATTGCACTTTTAGTTGGACAAACACCAGCAAGTGGTACGATTGATTTACCATTAGTTAAAGATAGCAATATCGGTCAAGTTAAAGTCGGTAGAATTGAAAAAGGCGCTAAGACTGCAATTACAAAATATAAAGCGATTAAAAAGTATCCTAACTACACTTTAGTAGAAGCTCAACTTATTACAGGAAGAACTCACCAATTAAGAGCTCACTTCCAAGCTATACGCCATCCAATTGTTGGAGATGCCAAATATGGCGATTTTAAAGTAAATAAAGTATTCGAAGAAAAAATTGGATTTAAAAATCAATTTTTACACGCTCACACTTTTGAATTTTTAGATTTAGATGGAAGACTTGAGTACATGTCAAATAAAAAATTCGAAGCTCCTCTTCCAAAAGCAAAATTAAAAGTTTTGGAATATATTTCAACTAAAAAAATTTAATTTCATCTATAATAAATGTGAAAGGGTGAAACTATGTCGTTATCTATTTTATGGCTTATTTCGATTATTGTATTTGCTGTCGTTGCATTACTACAATCACGTAATAGACTTTTTGTGTACAACATTGCTCTTTCTATATCCTTATTATTTATAAGTTCAATCTATATTCTAGACAAATATGTTTTAGGTTTAAAAATTGCTTCAGTCATCTCTAATATTTTCGATAATATGTTTATTGGAATATTTGCTAGTTATAATTTAAGTACATTGGATTTAAAAATCATTGTATGGGCAACTTCAATGTTGTTATTTTTCTTAATCCTTTATATCTTCTTATTAGTTTTATTCAAATATTTAATCATTGGTAAAAACCCTTTGTTGCCTAACAAGAAAAAAGACTATTTTATTAACTTTTTATCTTCTGCGTTATTTATAATATGTGGATTTGTCATTTCAACTTTTTTCTTCACCTTCATAAAACCAATTACTAATTTAGAATATGGATTTATGAGTCCACTTTTCAAATATCTTTATGGAGGAGTAAAACTATGAATAATATAGACAAAGTTATACTCCTTGCTGAATACTATAATATCGATGTAACTAACTTTAAAGAATCATATCACTTAGCCACAAGCGAAGGTGAAACAATGAAAAAGCTTGAAGAAAATATTAACGAAGCTCAAAAGTATAATAATGCCAGAGTTCACAAACTTTTAGAGGAATACACTCAAGTAATAGATACAAAAGTCGAAACTTTTGAAGATGAATTAATATATAACGCAAAATTAAACTATCTTTGTAGTATTTCATACGAACAGTTTTATTTAAATCCTTTTGAAATCGGTGCAAACGAAACAAAGACTAAATCAATTGGTGAACTAATTCTCAAATATGATGGAAGATATGTTTCTTTCAACGATATTATTTTAGATTCAACCCACTCATTTAGATATAAATCACAAGCTATAAAAAAGCAAATAAATATTTATCATGAGGAAATGACAACACTTCTTGCAAAACCGATTAAACAAATTAAAAATTATAAAATCAAAAGTGAAAATATGGTAAAACACAGTAGAATAAGTTCATTTTTCTTTTCTTTATTTTTTGTGCTTTTTAATATATTCTTAGTTTTCTTACTAACGTTTAACGGGGAAACTTTTAAAAGTGCACAAGTTATAGATTTCAACAATTTATTTTCATACGCATATTATTTGCCATTTGTTTGTATAATTCTCTATGATTTTGCCTTTGTTATTTCTGATTGCTTAAAGAAAATAGACCAGGAAAATTACTACTTTGCTAAAAGATATTTAGAATTTGGAAAAAAACACGTATATAATTCGCTTTCAACTCAAGCGGCAAAACTAAACAACTATATTAAAGACGCGTGTAAAAATCATAAAATTTTAGAAAATGATATTAAGTTGTTTTCTAAAATTGGTGGTGATAAATTAGATTTATATGGCCTTATGAACGCTAAACATATAAACGATAAAATGTACTATAGATTTGCTTTTGCAATTAGATATATCTCTTTTACTTTATCATTGCTAGCTTCTATTTTTTCGATCGTAATGTTCACTTTGAACCACTATGGTTTATTAGGTAATATATCATGAGTCAATATCAATTCACTTTATTAAAAACATATGATTCAATATTCGAATTAGCTAAGGATATCTACAAATATCCAGGCCGTTTTTCTAACGCTTTTAAAACTAAAGAACTTATGGATTTCATAAAAGAACAAGATCAAAAAAAGTATGAAGAAATATTAAAGCTACGTAGAAAGAACTATATACCTGATGTTTTCTTATTCAAAGCGTCATATATTTTAAATCCACATATGGAATTACGTTATCACCATTTTCTTTTTAAAGATTACGAACAAATAGGCAAACAAATAAAAAAGTATAGTCCTAAAATTGATGTCTACATCCAAGATTTATTAAGATTTGGTCTTTTAGAAGAATATATGATTGCACAAGGCGATAATTATAAAAAGCCAGAATTATATGCCAGAGTAAAAAAAGTAATAGACGATTATAAAAAAGATAAAAATTTAGCTTATTTCGAATTAGCTTATGCGCTAGATCAGTCTAAAGAATTTATTTATGAAGGAGTAAAATATACTGATCCAAAAGTATTTCTACAAACTAGATTAACAATTAAAAATTTATTTGATTTTGCTCGTACTTTTGAAGAAAACAAAGCTTTCTTTGCTTGGTTAAAAGCCATAGACCAAGAACAAATAATTTTTAGATATAAGAGCTTAATTAGTTTAGTGGAAGAAAAAGAACAAGAATGTGTCAACAACGATTATGTAAATAAACAAAATAAAAATTCTGATAAGCTTGCATTTTTTTACAAAGAACTCGAGTCTAAATAAAGACAGAATATCAATTATGGGGTATAATATATGATTGGAAAAGGAGATTTATCAAAATGAACATTGAAGAAAAAAGCAAACTTTGGTTAAAAAGTAATTTAGTAAGCGATGCTGATAAAGAAACTATTAGAAATGCATCAAAAGAAGATTTGTTAGATATGTTCTATAAAGATATGGAATTTGGAACAGCAGGTATGCGTGGAGTTATCGGTCCAGGTTCCAATAGAATGAATACTTTAACTGTTAGAAAAGCTACAGTAGGTTTTGCACAATATCTCTTAAAAACATTTGGAGAAAAAGCTAAAACTATGGGCGTTGTCTTATCATGTGATAATAGACACGGGTCTCGTGAATTCGTTCTCGAAAGTAGCAAAGTCTTAAACGATTTTGGCATTAATACATATGTCTTTGACTCTTTAAGACCAACTCCAGAATTATCGTTTTCTGTCTCCTATTTCAAAGCTTGTGGCGGCATTATGATTACAGCTTCACATAACCCTAAGGAATATAACGGTTATAAAGTTTATGATGAAAACGGATGCCAATTAGTACCTGCAAAAACTGACGTTTTAATTCCAATGATTGAAGCGTTAGGTTCAGAAACTGAAATAAGATATGAAACAGTAGAAAATCGTGGCGTTGAAACTATCGTTGGCGATGAAGTTGACACAGCCTTTTTAGAGAAAGTTTACTCAACTTCTCTCCTTAATGAATCTAAAAAAATTAAAATTGTCTTTACTCCTCAACACGGAACATCATATAGATTAGGTATCGAATTATTAGATCACTTAGGCTATGAACTATTTCCTGTTTTAGAACAATGCACAACTGATCCAGATTTTAGCGCAACAATTACACCAAACCCAGAATCACCAGATGCGTATGTAAAAGCAATCGAATTAGCCAAAGAAGTTAAAGCTGATTTAATTTTAACAACTGACCCTGATGCTGATCGTGTCGGTGTTGGATTCTTAAATTCTAAAGGTGAATACGAACTTCACACTGGAAACCAGACTGGTGCTCTTTTGATAGACTATGTCTTAGGAACCAGAAAGGCATTAAATTTATTACCTTCTAATGGTCTATTATGTAACACAATTGTTACATCTGTTTTAGGAAATAAAATTGCTGCAAGCTATGGCGTTGAAACAATGTCATTCTTAACAGGATTCAAATTCATTGGTGAAGCAATTGAAAAATTCAACACAACAGGTGAAAAGAGTTTCCAATTCGGCTATGAAGAAAGCTATGGATATATCTTCAAAGATTTCTGCCGAGATAAAGATTCATTAGAAGCTCTACTCATGATTGCTGAAATGACAAATCACTATTACTTAAAAGGTTTAAGACTTGATGAAGTATTAGATAACATCTATAAAAAATACGGTTATCACATCAATAAACTTTATAATATCTTTTTTAAAGGCGCTGACGGCCAAGCCAAGATGAACGCACTTTTAGAAGAATTACGTGAAAAACCATTTAATGAAGTTAAAGGAGTAAAAGTAATCAAAGTAGAAGATTACCTTTTACAAAAAGCTACTACAGACCAAGGAACAAGTCCATTAACATCTCTACCTAAATCAGATGTTTTAAAATATTATTTAGCTGATGGCTCATGGTTTGCTATCCGTCCATCAGGAACAGAACCAAAATGCAAATTCTATTATGAAGCTATCGACTCTAATAAAGAAGTTGCTCAAAATAAGCCTAACTTATTCCACCAATATGTTTTAAAATCGTTAAATCTCGACTAATATGGAAGAAAATAAAAACACAGAATATTGGAACGGAGTAAAAGCCGAAAGAAAAAATACACGCAGATTTAGTGCACTATGTGGAATTACCGCTTTACTTGTCGGTGGTTTTGTAGGTTTTAGTGTTGGAAAAAATAGTTCTAAAAGCACTGTTGATCCTAACGCTCAAAAGCTAGTAGACGCATATAACTTAATTAAAAACCATTGGCTATTTGGAAACGAAATCGAAGACTTAGATAACGTTCTCGTTGAAATGATGCTTAACGGGTTATTTGACAACGATAACGATCCATACACTTTTTATACAAAAGATGAAGCATCACAAGGCCTCGATACTACCGGATTAGGTTTTGGCGTTTCTTTTGCTAACTACTATGGTCAACCAATTATTAAAACTCTTCACAATGGTTCAATGGCTAAAGCTGGTTTTAAAGCTAATGATATCATAGTCAGTTATTCTAAAAACGGAGCAGATAAAATTGAAACTTTAAATCAAGACTACTCTGAAACATTAAACAACTTAGTTGGAACAAACGGTGACTATTTTTCCTTTGAAGTAAATAGAAATGGTCAAATTATCACATTTAATAATGTCAAAGTAGAAAAATATGAACAACAAACAGTATTTTTAGTCTCTGATATACTGATTGATGAAAAAAGATGTGTTGAAATAAGAATCAACACGTTTTTAGGGAATCCAGCAACTGAACTATCTAGCATATTAGAAAGACTTTTAAAAGATGGACAATCTATAGATAAGCTTTTAATAGATATTAAAGATAATGGTGGTGGTTACGTAGACCAAATGGCTATTATCTCTTCTCTTTTTGTTCCAAAAGGTTCAACAATATATTCAATGACAAATAAAGAGCAAAAAGTTATCAGCGTATTTAAACAAGACAAAAACCCTACATATAGCAAAGAACAAATTAAAGATATACGTATAGTTCAAAATGGTTCATCAGCCTCAGCTAGTGAATCGTTTACACTTGCCTTAAAAGATACCGAAACAGCTAAAGTATATGGAACCCAATCTTTTGGAAAAGGAATAGCTCAAACTTTCTATAACTTCAAGGATGGGTCGGTCATAAGATATACATACGCATATGTTAATGGTCCAAAAGGATATTCCATTAATAAAGTGGGAATAACACCTGATGTAGTTACTAACCAAGATTACTATGCTATTAAAAATACTTATGACTATAAATATGAACTATCAACAATTGAAAACTATTTAACAAGTCAACTTCAATATTATGGGTATACTGGAGATTTATCAACTATGCTCGTTAATTTCCAAGCCGATAAAAGCCTTGAAGTAACTGGCACTTATAATAAAGAAACTTATAACTTCCTTGCTGGATTAAACTACGATACATTTAATTTAGAGTATTCAAAAGAAAATAATTATATTTTATCTTTATAATAAATAAACACTTATCTACGACACATTATCTATGAAAAGTAAGTGTTTTTTAGTGAATAAATTTTTTCAATCTCTTTACAACTATATATTGAAAAAATAAAACTTGAACATACCTTGAAAATGAAAGCGATTTTATGCTGATAAAGATTGCATTTACTATTTTAAAGATTATAATCATAATTAAATTTTCATTAATTTATAAACGGAGGAAATCATTATGAAAAAGAATTTTTTATCACTTTTTTGCTTAATGTCCCTCTTGGCTGTATCATCATGTGGTGGAAGTAACACATCATCTAGTACTTCTTCAACCAGTGGTAGCTCATCCAGCTCTACAACACAGCCATCGAGCATTTCAAGCATAATAAGTAGCAGTAGTAGTTCACTTATATCTACTCCTACACCAATTAGTTCAAGTTCAAGTTTAATTTCAGTTAACCCAACACCAACATCAACTGCTCAAGAAGTATTTAACTTCTTAAATAAAGCAGCAACTGAAACAAACTTCACACTTGAAGAATTAACAGATGAAGGTAGCCTACATATCACATTCAACCCTAAATACATTTACTATGATTTATCCGATGCAGGATATGTTGCAATTCAAAGCTATAAAGATAGCAACTCTCAATTGCTCTATAATTTCACTAACGCTGAATCACCTGTAATTGAAAATGCAGTTGCATACACAGATGATAGTGGTCAAAAAGTCGCAATTACCTCAACTCAAACCTTAAACGCCTTATATGACGGAATGCAAGGAGTTACAGTTGATGATATCAAGAGTAACTGGGACTATTACTACTCTAAAAATTCAACATTAATTGAAGGATTTGCATATTTAGTTGGTGCAACCAAATATGTCAATGGTATTGATTCAATTAAATTTGCCTTAAATACTGACAAGACAGAATTACAATTTCAATTTGTTCCAAACTTCTCATCTGATACAGATTTAATCGACACAATAGGTGGAACAATTTCTAAAGTTGGTTCGTCAAGCATTGCACAACTCGATTCTTTCATAGATACATACACATTACCTGAAACAAGCTTAAGTGATGAAGTTCTTTCTTCATTAAGCGGAAAACAAGCTTATACAAGTACAGTTACATATCACTATGTTGGCGATCCAGTCGTTGAACAGAAAGATGTCGTTGTTGTTGATGAAAGTAAGAAACAATATACACGTCAAGTAAAGAATGTATCCAGTACTGAATTTGTTTCATTAGTTAAAGATGAAGAAACAGGTCATGCTGTTAGAGAATACATTGATTATTCAAATAAAGTTGCTAAAAAAGATTTAGGTTCTGATTTTAATTCAGTAGTCTATCAACCAAAAGATTTAATCGAAAAAGAAGCTTTTAGACTTACAGGCGAAGGCGAATATACATATTTTGGCTACGATGGTCGTGCTTTTGTAAGAAGCTTAACAGATTATGAACCAGGCGAGATTTACTCCGTTACACTTTCTGTTAGCAATAGCAAGATTACTGCTCTCCATGCTGTTTCAACAACCCGCTATGACTCTTATAGCCAACCAATGTATTATGAAATCGATGTTGAATTCGGCCAAAGCACTGATTTCACAACAGTTGCAAGTCATGCAGTAGAAAATAAATATAATCCTATTTATAGAGGTTTAAGTTCATATTCCAGTGGCTACTTCATGTATTCACACAAGATTGTAGTCCAAACAGTCACTACTGCTCAAAACTACAAAACAACAATTTCTGTCGTTGCTCGTCAATCTGGTCAACAGGCAAGTATTGATACTGTCATCTTTGATAGAGAATCTGTTGATACGGAAGAAGGAACATTAGGCGATCCAATTCATGTTATTACAGGCTATTATAAGAATAGTGAAGGTTTAGCTCCATTTAGAGTTACAAATGACAATAAAGTAATTGCTTCTGGTCCAGTATTAAAAGGTAAAGGTTTAGCTGATATATTCCACATGGATATTGCAGCTGGATTATTCTATGCTACAGATAGCGAAGATCTCCCAAATGTCGGCGATGAAGTTCACTACAAACTTCACAATGATGTCAGCGATATTTCTGAACACATATTTGGCGGTGACAACGTCGATAATATTATCCCATCCTCATTAGAAATGACAGTCCAAAAATATAGTGTCAGTGGTTATCAACTTCAATTCTTAAGTCACATCGAATATGAATTTAATGGATATGGACTTTATACAGGTAAAGAAACAATCGATTTTTCTGATTATGGTACTTTGACTCTTCCAGAAGAATATGATTTCTCAACATTTGGAGATTGGGTAGAACCAACAACATGGGAATATGGTGCCTATGATGTATATCAAAAGATGGCTGCTGAATTCACATCTGATCAAATTGCTTTAATGCCTTACTTATATCAAAAAGAAATTGAAGGACATTGGGGCGTTGATGTTTATAATGATGGAACATATATTTGGGCATCCCTTTTCAACGATACTTATGCTGCATCTGATAGTGATCCAATTAGTGAAGAATATATGGCTAAATTCGTTGCTCTCTTAAAAGAAAAAGGATTTGTTGAAAAACAATATCCATTAGCTGATCCAGGCCTAGGAACACAATTATATAAAGATGGTCTTTATGTAAGAGTTACAAATTCATTAATGGCTGGTATTCGTTTCTTAGTCGAAATTCCACAAGCTTAATAAATATACCCAGTAAACACTATTGTTTACTGGTTTTTTTGATACAAAAAAACAATATAAATAACTTTTTATAAATTACTTATATTGTTTTAATTTTAATCGTGATTTGTAATTAATAAATATTCGAGTGTTTTTTTAACACCATCATGATTATTATCTTCTAAAGAAACCATGTCTGCTTGGCTAATTAGTTCATCACTAGCATTTTTCATTGCAACTCCTTTATAGGCAGCTCTTAACAAATCTTCATCGTTTTCAGCATCACCTATTGCAATTGTGTTGTTGTTATCAATTCCATACGCTTTTGCCATATCGCCTATTGCAGAGCCTTTATTAACATCTAAGAAGTACAATTCACAACAAGTAGAATCACCCCAGAATCTACAGCCAATATTTTCATAGGAGAATGCAATTTTAACGATTTTTTCATCAAAATCGTGATTCTTTAAAACAAAAATAGCGGTATGAGGATCTTCATCTAATATTTCTACAATATTTCCTTCATGAATTCTAATTCCGTCTTTCCAAAAGAAATCTTCTATAGTTAAGTTATCGTGTAAAACCCATGCATCTTCATTTGTTTCACACATAATATTTGAAAAGTTATCTACTCCAATTTTTTCGATAATCTTTTTTATAATTTCTTTGTTAATTTTAGATAATTTTGTTTCAAGCTTTTTATTAATAGGATCTAGTACACAAGCACCATTATAACAAGCTATAGGTCCTGTCAATCCTATTTCATTGTAGTAAGGCATAATAGCTCTTAAAGGCCTTCCAGAAGCAATAGCGATGACATTACCATCATTTTCTAAATATTTTAAATATTCCTTTGTTTCTTTACTTATCTCTTTTTTATCATCTAAAAGAGTTCCATCCATGTCTAATGCAATTAAATATCTTTTCTTCATTTTTTACCTCAATATTAAATGAGACCTACAGCTTTTTTAACTCTCTCTAAAACTTCAGTTGCAATTACTTTTGCTTTAGCAGCACCCTTAGCAAATATTTCATTTAATAATTCTTCGTTTTGTCTATAACTTAAATATCTTTGTTGGAATGGTTCTAATTCAGCAATGACAGCATCAGCAACTTTGCCTTTAAATGTACCATAGTTGCATCCAACAAATTCTTTTTCTGCATCTTCAATACTTATTTCTTTTATAGCAGCATAAATTTGCAATAAATTACTGATTCCAGGTTTATTTTCAACGTCATATTTAACTTCGCATCCAGTATCTGTCTTTGCAGACATAAACTTTTTACGTACTGTTTTCATATCGTCAGCTAAATATATTTCACCTTTTGGATCCTTTACTGATTTACTCATCTTTTGAGTAGGATCTGATAAATTCATAATTCTTTTACCAACTTTAGGTGTAATAGCTTTAGGCATTGATAAAATATTTTCTTTATATCTATTGTTAATCCGACGAGCAATATCATGAGCTAATTCTACGTGTTGTCTTTGATCTTCACCAACTGGACAAAGTTCTGTATCGTACATAAATAAGTCAGCAGCCATTAAGACAGGATAAGCAAATAATCCTACTCCTACTTCCTTTCCAGCATTTTTGTTAACAAAGTCTTTGTATTGAGTCATTCTACTTAATTCACCCATATAAATATAGTTAATAATAATTGAGTTAAGTAAAGCAACCTCAGCTATATCACTTTGTTTAAATAAGCAACATTTTTCAGGATCTAATCCTGCAGCCAAATAGAATGATAAAATATCATAAGTGTTATTTCTTAAATCTTGAGGATCAATAGGTTTTGTCAATGCATGTAAATCAGCTATAAAAATGTAAGTTTCATTTTCATCTTGATAAGAAGCAAAGTTTCTAAAAGAGCCTATATAATTTCCTAATGTCATTTTTCCTGTTGGCTTAACACCGCTTAATACTCTTGCCATAATATTCTCCTTTCACGCAAGATTTACTTTAGCATTAAAGAATGCTTAAGTCAAATAACAATACTCAAAAATTATCATATTTACTATCTTTTTATAATAAAAAGATAAATATCTTCAAAAAAGAATAATTTTTAGTTTTTTTCAAAAAACTCTTGCAATATAGTTGTCTATATAATACAATATACGAGCGCAGTAAGTTGCAGGCGTAGTTCAGTGGTAGAACGTAACCTTGCCAAGGTTAATATGCGGGTCCGATTCCCGTCGCTTGCTCCATTTAGAAATTACAATTGACCGAAAGGTCAATTTTTTTATGCTTTGAATTAGTATTATTTGAAAATTAAAGTCTATTTTTTATAAAAACTATAGACTTTTAGGCTCGTTTTCATATATAATATCCAAGCATTTGGAGCAATACCCAAGAGGCTGAAGGGGCGGGCTTGGAAAGCTCGTAGACAGTAACATGTGCAAGGGTTCAAATCCCTTTTGCTCCGCCATCTTAAAAACCATTAGCTGATATAGTATAATATCAGCTTTTTTTGTATATTAAATCTAAATATATAGATTCAAGAATTGCTCTTTTCCACATGAATAAAATAGTTATTTTATAAATTTCTATAATCAAAAAGCTGCCGATTTCTAAAATATTAATTTAGATCTCAACAGCTTGCTTGTTTATTTATAGTGGATTAGAAAAGAAATGTCCATGTGTATCTTTTTGTTTATCAAAAGAAGATGAATCATCATTACCTTTTAGCTTTTCTATAAATTGACTTATGATTTCTTTTGTTTGTTTTTTACTTTCTGTTGTAAAAACTAATCTAAAATAATTGACGCCACTTAAAGAATTAATTTCATCTATATTATTCAATGTTTTGCTATTCCAAATATTTGTTGTGCAATCATCGTTAAATGCAATTGGGAAAGATGCAAACTTGTCTTTTAATGCGTACTTATTAGTCTTACACTTTCCACACATATTTAATCTTTTAAGCGGACAATATTTTGAATGCATTAAACATGTTCTTCCATAAACGATAAGCTCTAAATTAGGATATGTCTGATATTTATCAAAATAATCTCTAACAAGATTGTTAATATCATCTTTACATATTTCATTTGAAAGCGTAACTCTATTTACTCATTTTGAAGAAAGAATAGCCACTGTTTCATAGTTAGTAACGTTTAAAGAATAATCAGAAACGAGAACTTTGTTTTTCGACTTGTAGTATTCAATAGCACCTATTCCACCAAAAAGAATTTCATCGTATTCATTAACATAATTTTCGTTATTTCTTCTAACAAAGTTTTTAAAATAAATATGTTTAATACCTAATTCTTTAGCTGCTTCAAATTGCTCCTGAGTATAAACTTGAACAGTAATCTCAGGATTTATTAAATCACATTTTAAGGGAACTACAGCTTTTGGTTTATTTAAGCCTACTTTTTTATGTAAACGTACTGAATCTAAATTTGATATAGCTTTTCTACGTAATTCGTTAAGTTCTTTTAAAGGTATGAATATATTTTCGTCTAAATTTAATTTCAATTCACCTAATTGATAAGGTGTATTATTTAATTTACTTAGCTGCGTATATATTTTTTCTTCCGTAGTAGGTTTGGAAAGTGCTTCTAAGGCAACATTTTCAGCTTTTGCATACGCTTTAAAATTTTGATATTCTATTTTTAATAATAGTTGTTCACCTATTTTACCAGTAAGTTCCATATTAACGCTTATTTTTTTATAATCTTCATTCTTGTTTAGCTTTTTTTCAGTATCATTAACAAACTTTATGTCTTTTGTTTTGTAAACTTTAGCGTTTATGTCTATTTTGTAATCTCTAGAATCAACAATAACCGTTTTATCGCTCGATTCGATAGCGTTAAAAGATGCATCAAAAAGTTTTAGAACAGGTATGCTAATTTCTTCAAATACATTTTTTGATTCTACACGTATTTGATCACCTTTATTAAGCGTTTTAAAAAGCTTTATCCATATTTTATTATTATGGACTTTAACAACTCTTCCTATTTCAAAACCATAGTTATTTGGTCTTTCAATATTGGTTATATTAGCGCTTGTTTCACCATTCATAAAGCCTTGGGTATACGTTCTATTAAAAACTTTATTTAAGTTATCGATATCTACTTTCTCATTATCTAAAATTTTACGATAAGTACTAGTAACTCCAGCAACATATAAAGGTTCTTTCATTCTTCCTTCAATTTTGTATGAATCAACAAAATCCATATCTTTTATAAAATCAGAAGTATTTAAATCTTTCATCGATAAAAGATAACCTGTTTTAATATTTTGATAACTGTTCATGTCTACTAAAGTATAAACTTGACGACAGCATCCAGCACAACGACCTCGATTGCCACTTCGATCACCAATCATAGAACTCATTAAGCAGTTGCCACTATAACAAACACATAAAGCCCCATGTATGAAAGCTTCGATATCGATATTAAGTTTTCTTTTTATTTCTTTCATATCTTTTAAAGAAGTTTCACGAGCAAAAACCACTCTTTGAACTCCCATATCTTTCATAACTTTGGCACTATAAAAATCATCTATACCTATTTGAGTAGAAGCGTGTGCTTCTAACGACTTATAGTGATTTACTATATAATTAACAAGAGCTAAATCTTGAACAATAATAGCATCTACACCAATTTTAGCTAGTTGATCAACAGTATCATATGCATCGTTAAGTTCTCTATCGTATAAAACTGTGTTCATAGTTACAAAAACTTTAACGTTTCTTAAATGTGCGTAATCGACATATTCTTTTAAGTTATCTAAATTAAAGTTAGTAGCGTAAGCTCTAGCGCTAAATTTATCTAAGCCTAAATATATAGCGTTACAACCACTACTTATGGCTGCATAAAAGGCAGCAGGGCTTCCAACAGGAGCAAGTAATTCATTATTTTTTAACATATTTCTATTTTATCATCTTTTATATATTTAAACACGACTAATTTTAAAGTATTATATAGTAGTATGAAAAAATTAGAATTATTAGCTCCAGTTGGAGATCGAGAGAGATTAGAAGCAGCAGTATACTTCGGTGCTGATGCAGTTTATTTTGCTGGTAAAAAATTCGGCTTAAGAGCCCTTGCTAGCAACTTTGACGAAGAAGAAATTAAAGTTGCAGTAGAATATTGTCATGGTCATAATGTTAAAGTTTATATTACTGTAAATATTCTAGCTCATAATTCAGATTTTGTTGGAATGATAGATTATCTCAAATATCTTGATTCTGTTCATGTTGATGGTGTCATTGTTAGCGATTTAGGCATTGCACATTTAGTTAAAGAATATACAAATTTAGAGTTGCATGTTTCTACTCAAGCTAACATTACAAATAAAGAATCAGCTAAAGTTTGGGTATCTTTAGGAGCTAAACGCCTAGTTTTAGCCCGTGAATTAAACATCAAAGAAATACGAGAGATTAAAGATGCTATCGGTGATGATGTCGACATTGAATGTTTTTGCCATGGAGCTATGTGTATCTCTTATAGCGGAAGATGCTTATTATCAAACTATTTTACCGGTCGAGATTCCAATAGAGGAGCATGTGCTCAACCATGTAGATGGAAATATGCTTTATACTCTAAAAACGATCAAAATCCTATAGATGAATATTATCCGGTTGAAGAAGATGAACATGGCACATACATACTTAATAGTAAAGATATGTGCTTAATAGAACACATTAAAGAATTAGCTGAAGCTGGTATTGTTAGCTTTAAAATCGAAGGTAGAATGAAATCTACTTATTATGTTGCAACTGTCGTAAATGCCTATAGAAGAGCTATAGATAACTATTTAAGAAATTTAGAGCCTGATTTTGACTATATAACAGAATTGCAAAAAACATCAAACAGATCATTCACAACTGGTTTTTATTTTGGAAGCGATCAAAAAACAAATAAAGATTCTTCATTATTAGCTCAAACACACGACTATGTTGGAATTGTAATCGAAGATGCAAAAAATGGCTATGCGTTAGTAGAACATCGAAACAAATTTGTTCAAGGAGATGAACTTGAAGTTCTTTCTCCAAATGAAACTTTTAATAAAAAAATATTACTCACAGAAATTAAAGACGAAAATGGCGAGCCATTAACAGAAGTTAAAAAAGTAAAACAAAGAGTTTATATTAAAACTGATTTAGACTTAAAGAAAAATGATATATTAAGAAAAAGAAACAATAGAACATTATGAAATTAAAAGATAACAAAATATATAGATCAATAATCATTCCTATTTGCATAGCTATGTGTATGCTTGGAAGATTTATACCTCCGATAAACGGCTTAACAAGCGATGCAATGGGGGTAATATTTATCTTTTTAGGCTCCTTAATTTTATGGCTTACAATTGGTATAGATTGGCCAAGCCTTCTTTGCATATTTTCATTAGGCTTTTTAGAAAATTTTTCTTTTTCTAAAGTTTTTTCATCGAGCTTTGGAAATTCGACGTTTATATTCTTATTATTTACATTCGTATGTACATATGCATTATCAAAAACTTCATTAATAAAAAGAGTAGCTATATTTTTCATCAATTTAAAATTAGCTAAAAAGAGCGATTATTGGTTTACTTTCTTATTCCTATTTTCAGTTTTGTTATTAGGATTATTCATTTCCCCATCTGTCTTATTTGTTATTATCTTGCCTATCCTGAATGAAATATTTGAACTTGCCAATATTCAAAAAGATGATAGAATTGCTAAAGCATTAATGATGGGATTAGCTTTCACTGTTTCAATCAGTAGTGGAATGACACCTATTGCTCACGTATTTCCTATTTTAGCTATGAACGCTGCAAACATAACAGTTTCACCAATTGCTTATATGGGCATGGCTATTCCAGTTGGATTAATTACATTTTTATTAATGATTTTGATGTTTAGAATTTCCGTTAAAATTCCTGAAAACAAACTAAATAAAGTTGACGTATCAATTTTAAAAAGGCAATTAACCAAAGTTGATTCAAAAGACGTTTTAACATTAGCCATATTTGGATTTGTAATATTGCTTTGGATTATCCCTTCACTACTTAAAAATATCTCTCCAGAATTTTATAACACTATAAATCAATATGGTACTGCTATGCCTCCTTTATTAGGTACGCTCCTTTTATGCATAATTAGAGTAAAAGGTGAACCACTATGTAAAATAGATGAAGCATTTAAAAAAGGCATTCCGTGGGGAAGCTTAATAATGTGCGCTGCAACTTTAGTACTAGGTAGCGCTTTGACAAATGACGCAGTTGGTATTAAGTCTTTTTTACAAACAAGCCTCAGCCCTCATTTAAAATCTCTCCCAGCACTTTGTCTATTAATAATCTTTGTTGTTTGGGCAGCAATTCAAACAAATTTATCTTCAAATATGGTAACTGCTACACTCGTAGCAACTATCGCTGCATCGATAATTACAAGCACAACGATGTCGTTAAACCTAAATGCTACAATTTGCTTAATAGGTATGATGGCTAGTTTTGCATTTGCTACGCCACCTTCAATGCCTCATATCGCCATAGCAGCTGGAAGTGATTATTGTAGTACCAAAGACGTATTAATATACGGATCAGCATTAATGCTTATATCTATAATTGTTGCAGTTTTTATCGGTTATCCTATTGGATCTGCACTTCTTTAAAGGAGAAATTTATGAAAGACTTATCAAAAGCCCGCGATGAAATTGATAATATCGACACTCAAATAATAAAACTATTTGAACAAAGAATGGATATTGTTAAAGACGTTGCCAATTATAAAATTGAGAATAATTTACCAGTTTTAGATTCTTCAAGAGAAAATATTATGTTAGAAAAAAATCTAAAAAAAATAACAAATGAAGAATATAAAAAATATTATTTCTCTGTTTTAAAAGGATTTTTAGAAGCTAGTAAAGAAATGCAAAAAGAAATAATTGCACATAAAAAATAATTATCAATTTTTCTTAAAAAATTAAGCATCAATAATAAGGTATATATAATACAATATTTATATATATAAAATGCTATAGATTTCACTCCATAGCATTAATTATTATTGATGTTTTTTTAAATGTTCTTTTAAAGCGTTAAATGTCTCTTCACTTAAGTCATGCTCTATTTTGCAAGCATCTTCTAAAGCTGTTTCTTCACTTACGCCTAAATTCATTAATAAAGTTGAAATAACTTTATGGCGCTCATAAACAGAAGTAGCAACTTCAAGTCCTTTTTCTGTCAATTCAATTGCACCGTTATTTTGAATAACCACATATCCATTTTCGCTTAACTTATGAAGTGCAACCGAAACACTTGGTTTGCTAAAATTCATAGAATTAGCAATATCTATAGCTCTAACGTTTCCGTGTTTTTCCTTTAGCATTAAGATTCTTTCAAGATAGTCTTCACCTGATTCTAATAGTCTCACTTAATATTCCTCTGTTTCTTTCTTTTAACTATTCTAAATGAAATGAAAAAAATAGTCCACAACTTTGATAAAAAGTGTTGACAGTATACCTTTCAAGTGTATAATTATTAGTAGTTAGTTTGAGCTAACTTTTCAGACTAACTTTATTTTTTATAGATATGTTAGTCAATGCTAACATCAAAAATGGAGGTTATAGAAATGCCACTTACCATTGCTCCGTTAAATACTTTATTAAGAGTTATTAAAGTATTAACAGATGAAAAAACAAAAAAACATTTAAGTAGCTTAGGCATTACAGTTGATTCCACTTTGAAGATTTTATCTGAAAGCTCAGGTAATCCAATTCTTGAAATCAAAGATGGAAGAATTGCTATTGATAGAAATATCGCACTTAAAATTATCGTTGCAGCTATATAAGGAGGAATTATGGAAAAGACACTCAATGAAGTTGAAGTTGGTGAAGTCGGTACAATTGTCCGAGTCGCTGGTACCGGAATAATTCGTAGAAGACTATTTGATATGGGTATCACACCAGGAGCACAATTCAGCTTTAGAAAAAAAGCTCCACTTGGTGATCCAATCGAAATTACAATTCGTGGTTACGAGTTAACTTTAAGAAAAGTTGAAGCACAAAACGTTGTCGTAGAAGTTACAGGAGGAAATTAGTTTATGCTTAAATTTGCACTAGCTGGAAATCCTAACTGCGGTAAAACAACATTATTTAACTCGCTAACAGGATCTACAGCACACGTAGGAAACTGGCCAGGTGTTACCGTCGATAAAAAAGAAGGTACATACAAAAAGACACCTGAACCAATTTCAATAGTCGACCTTCCAGGTATATATTCACTTTCACCATATACACCTGAAGAAGTTATTTCAAGAAACTTTATTCTTGATGAAAAACCAGATTGCGTTATTAACATCGTAGACGCAACAAACCTTGAAAGAAATTTGTATTTAACAACACAAATTCTTGAAATCGATGTTCCGGTTATCGTCGCACTCAACATGATGGATGAAGTCAAAAAGAGAGGCGATGTAATCGATGCAAAGAAGTTAAGTGCTGCTTTAGGTGTTAAAGTAGTAGAAATTTCTGCATTAAAAGAAGAAAATCTCGACACACTTATGACAGAAGCTTATAAGGCTTCGAAAGAAAAACGTGAAGGTAAGACAGTATTAGCAGATGGTGACTTATCTCACTTAATCGGTGATGTCAAAATTGCATTCAAAGGGAAAGGTGTTGAAAATCCTTTATTCCACGCAATCAAGTTAGTTGAAAACGATGAAATTGAAGTCAAAAATCATCCAGATTTAATTGAAATGGTTGATGATTTCAAAAAGACATTCAAAAACGATACATTTGGTGCTGACTTTGAGGCAGTTGTCGCAGATAGTAGATATAAATATATATCTAAGAACTTCTCTCCAGCATTAAAGAAAGCTGAAAAGAAGAGCAACCTTACAAAATCAGATAAAATCGATAGAGTCTTAACAAACAGATGGTTAGGTATTCCGATTTTTATTGTTATCTTATTCGTTATCTTCCACGTTACATTCTCTGAAGACTTGTTTTACCTCAATGCCATGGGAGCTTTCGGTGAAGAAGGTTTAATCTTTGCTAAAGGAACAAGATTTGAAGGATTATTCGCTAACGGTGGTATTAACTCAATCGGTGTATTCCTCCAAACATTACTTGGAATATTTACAGACTGGATTGCTGAACTAGTTGGAACAGGCTTAGACAATATCTCAGCACCAGCTTGGGTCAATGGATTAGTATGTGATGGTGTATTAGCTGGTTTGTTTAGCGTACTCTCATTCTTACCACAAATCTTATTATTATTCTTATTCTTCTCAATTCTCGAAGATAGTGGATATATGGCCCGTATTGCCTTTATTCTCGATAGAATCTTCAGAAAATTCGGCTTATCTGGCCGTGCATTTATGCCAATGATCATGGGCTTTGGATGTTCTGTTCCAGCCATGATTAATACAAGAACATTAGCTGATGAAAACGAAAGAACAGCAACAATTCGTGTTATTCCATTCTTCAGCTGTGGTGCTAAGTTACCTATCTTAACAGCTATTGCTGGTGGTATGGCAGAAGTATTTGGCTTACCATATCCAGACTTAATTACACTTTCTATGTATCTCTTAGGTATGGTTGTCGCTATTGTTGCAGTTCTCATCATGAGAAACACAACAATGAAAGGTGAAGTTCCACCATTCATTATGGAATTACCTTCCTACCACTTACCACAATTCAAAGCTTTAATGATCCACTTATGGGATAAAGTAAAGCACTTCGTTAAGAAAGCGTTCACAATCATCTTAGCTTCTACAATTCTTATTTGGTTCTTACAACACTTCGCATGGAACTGGAGATTGTTAGAAGATACAGAAATCGATCAATCCATGTTAGCAAGTATTGGTCAATTAATCCAACCATTATTTACTCCACTTGGATTTGGTGCTCAATTAAAAGCATTCGGATGGGTCTTCGCTGTCTCTGCAATTACTGGTTTAATTGCAAAGGAAAGTGTTATCTCCACATTTGCAATCTTAGCTGTCGTTATCGGACAATTAACAATCGATCCATCAGAAATTGGTGAAGTTGAATCCGCAGTTGCAATGATTCAAGCCACAGGTATCAATAGTCCTGCTTGTATCGCATTCATTGCCTTCAACATGTTAACAATTCCTTGCTTTGCTGCTGTTGCAACAGCTAAAGCTGAATTACCAGAAGGTAAGTTCAATGGAACATTAGTCTTCTGGCTCGTCACTTCTTACTTAGTCTCTTCTGCTATTTACTTAATCGGAACATGGTGGTGGACAGCATTTATCTATGCCGCTATCGTTGCTGCTGGAGTTACAGGCATCGTACTCTACAACAGACGTGGTGCCAAAGCTAAATCAGCTACTAAGTAAAAAATATGCAACCAATTGAAATAATTGTTATCATAGCTTCCGTAGCTATCGTTGGTGGTGTATTTGGTACATGGTTATATAAGAAAGTTACACATAAGCCTACAGGGGATTGTGCTTGTTGTAAAAGTAAATCGAACAAACTTATCAAACAATACCATAAGAAATACGGAAAAAAATAAAACTCTCCAAACTCAACGAAAATGCTAGAGAATCAAGCCTTTAGCATTTTTATTTTAAAAAGTATTGTTTTTATCCATTCAACATGATAATATTTCAAAGTAACTTAAGGGAGTAGTTAGCTCATTTGAGTGATTGACCTACAAACCGGTCGTATATACCAGGTTAATCTTAATTAACGAGACTTATGTTAGCCAAAGAAATGGGCTAACTATATAGTCTCGTTTTTTCTTTGTAAAAGGAACACATTTATGGAAACACTTATTTGGATTTTAACAGCAATTGGATTAGGTGCTGGACTTGCTATGGATGCATGTGCTGTATCGATGAGTAACGGATTAGCTGAACCAAAAATGAAATTAGGAAAAATATTTACTATTGCTGGATTCTTCGGAGTATTCCAAATAATAATGCCAATCTTTGGATATTTAGCTGTAACTGTCTTAAGTGCAACTCTCGGTGAAAACTTTACTAGAATATTCGGATATTTAGTTCCATGGATTGCTCTAACTTTACTTTTAATATTAGGTATCAAAATGATTGTTGAGGGTATCAAAGAAGGCAAAGATAGTAATAAAGAAAACGAAGAATCAGTAAAAAAATTAACAATTGGTGGTCTTTTTGTTCAAGCAATTGCCACTTCTATAGACGCTTTAAGTGTCGGTGTTATTTATGGTAACGTCATTCCACTTGAAGCTTATACAACTTTCTTAATTATTGGCATCGTTACTTTTGGAATAAGTGTTGCTGCTGTCTTTATTGGCAAGAAATTTGGTACCATTTTCTCCAATAAGGCCACAATAGCTGGTGGTATTATCCTTTGTGCTATTGGTCTTGAAATTTTCTTCTCCCACTGGAACGATGTAGTAGCAGGCATTAGTGCTTTGATAAAATTATTTTAGGAGGTTTTTCTTATGACACTTACGTTTGTCGATTCATGGCCAATTTATCTACAATCAATTACCTTTGTTGTAGCATTAATTATTGGTATTATTTGTTTAGTCAAGTTTTGTGACATCTTTGTCGATGCTTCAAGTACAATTGCTAAAAAACTTCATATTCCAGAGTTAATAATCGGTTTAACTGTTGTAGCAATTGGTACAAGCTGCCCTGAACTTGCTGTTTCCGTATCAGACTCTATTACTTCACTTTTAGAGCATAGCAATGCTAACGTTGCTATTGGTAATGTAATTGGCAGCAATACTTGTAATCTTTTATTAGTATTAGGTTTTTCTGCTGTCTTTACTCCTATCGTTGTTAAAAAATCAGTATGTAAACGTGAATATCCATTTTTATTAGGAGTATCAGCTCTTTCAGTTTTATTTGTCGTTTTATTTGGAACTGGATCATCTATAACAGGCAACTATGCTATTTTAAGATGGGAAGCAATTATCTTAGTAGTTCTCATGTTTGTTTATATTTGGTTCTTAATTCACAATGCTAAAAAGCATCCAGAAGATAAACTAGATGAAAAAGAAACTGAGCTTGCTGAAACAAAAGAAAAAGATATGAAATTATGGGTAGCAATCGTATTAGTAATAGTTGGTGCTGCAGGCATTATATTCGGCGGTGAAGCTGTTGTCTTTGGTGCCAAGGGATTAGCCTTACAAGTTTCTGATGCTGCTCATTTAAATCACGACTTAGCTGAATCCTTAGTTGGATTAACAATAGTTGCAGTTGGTACTTCTTTACCTGAATTAGTTACAAGTGTTGTAGCTGCTAAAAAAGGTCAAAACGAATTAGCTTTAGGAAACGTTATCGGTTCTAACATATTTAATATTCTATTTGTATTAGGTATTGCTGGCACTGTTAACCCACTTACAACAGGCTCACAAGTTATTATCGATGCTATTGTAATGATGGTAGCAACTGTAGTTGTATTCGGATTTGCTCTAACTGGTAAAATAAAACGTTCTGGTGGTATTTCACTTTTAGTCATGTATGCTGCTTATCTAACTTACTTAATTGTTAGAACAGTAATGTAATAAATTAAGACAAAAAAATATCTAATTTGATCTATTGGTCAAATTAGATATTTTTATTTTATTCAGCTTTATCTTCTTCGCTTAAGAGAGCTTTCATTCTTTCATCACGTCTAGCTTTCTTAGCCTTAATAGCATCATACTTGTTAGCATAATAATATAAAATCCAAATGATAAATATCATAGCTATAACAAGAATTGCTGAACCTAAGACTCTGAAATCAACTATACCTTTCATGCCTAAGAATGAAGCAAATGATTTTTGAGCTTGATATAATGGGTTGTCTTTTGTTGCAACTGGAGCATTAAAAGCAACCATTCCAAGAATTGCTAAAATGAAACCAAAGAGCCAAATAGCGCCAAAAACCGAAAGAAGAGATATTTCCCAAACTTTTGATTTTTTCTCTTTTGTCATTATTTAGCTTCTCCTTCGTTTTTAGCAGCCATCATCTTTTCTTCAAATTCTCTTAAAGATTGGAATAATGGATTGAAAACATTAAACCATGCTTGTCTATATTCTTCAATATATGGAACAACTGTATCTTCGAGATCTTTTAATGCAGCTTGCATTGTTTGACCTGGAAGAAGTTTTCTTGTTCCATCATATAAGTGAATCTTATTTTCGCATTCTTCTAATAAAGATGTAAATTGAGGATCGAATTCGCCTGAGTGGTTGTGAGTTTTAACAAAACGGAAGAAACCAATTAATTGATTCATTTCGTTTGTAATAAACTTAACTGATGGATCTACAGTAGGATTGAAATCTGGCTTTGTACGTGGATCAACGCCTGTAGCCTTAATTGCGCCTTCAACATATGACTTAACTGCATTGTTGAATTCTGTGAATTTAGCGTTAGAATTAACTAAAATTGTTCTAATAGCTAAAGATCTATAGAAACGATCAGAGACATCTAATAACTTAGAATAATCGTCTTCTAACTTTCCATCTTTTTCAAATTGATTTTTAAAGCCTCTACAAATATCGCTAAATGTTTCGTGTAATCCAATAATATAGTCTAATAATTGGATTGTTAAGCTTTGTTCAACTGAAACTTGGTCATGGTCGATTTTGACAATTCTAGAATCATCGCCATAAACATCATCAAAGAATTCGTGGACTTGTGTCTTAATCTTTGCACCAGTTTCTCCATTGTTTTTGCAGAAGAATTCAATTGGTGAATTTTCTTCTAAAAGGTGTGCAAGCATTGTCTTTCTATTGTTATAATTTTCAACAGCTAATTTTGCATTTGGAATTGCATATTCAAGACTATCTCTAATAATAAGTGTAACATTATAGAAAGCTAATGCATATCTTGTTTCTTGGTTCATAAATAAAAGTATTTTCCTCCATACAAAGCATATTATAACATACTTTTGTTATAACACTAATAATAAATTAAGTATAAACTATTTTTATATTTTATCAATATAATCTTTTAAATTATAGACTCTTTTAACGATATATTTGGCCTGATTTTTTATTTCTTGTTCAGAATGTTCCATACAGAATGAATTTTCAAAATTTTTAAACATTACAAGGTCATTTCCAGAATCGCCAACAACTGCCACTTCACTTTTATCAATTCCTAAGTTATTGATATATTCACTTAGACCAACAGCCTTGTTCATGCCTAGCGCAGTCATTTCAAGAGAGTTATCAGTACAACAAACAGTTATTTTATCTTTATACAAGTCATTAATTGCCATAAATGCTTGTTTTGCTTTCACGTAGCTAGATTTGCCTAATCCAAATATTGGCATTAACTTAAAGTTTTTTCCTTCAGCTAATTTTTTAACAAATTTCTTTTCACCGAATATTAATTTTTCTTTATATACGCCCAAAGTTAAATTATAAATTTTAGAAACTGTTAAAAGCGCTGATGAAATTCCGCTTGCAATAGAGACGTAAAGCGCAGGTGTATTGTCAAATAAAAACCAGGCAATGATGCCAAAGTTATTTTTTAATTTGTTATAAACTTCTAAGCAAACATCATTTGGCAAAGGATGTTCGTCTTTAAGTTGTCCATCTTCTATTAAGAAAGATCCATTGCAACCTAAAAGTGAAATGCTATGCCCTACCTTTTTTTCAACTTTTGGTAAAACAGCTGCATTTCTTCCACTAACTAAAACAACTTTACCGCCATTATCTATAAATTCTTTTAAGAATTTGCGATTTTCTTTTGACAAGACAGTAATTCTTTTTTTAGGATAGAAAAGCGTTCCATCTAAATCTGTTGCAATTAACTTTATCATATGCTTATTTGCTCCATTGATAATTATAGCATATAAAAAAGAAATAAAACATTTTTAATTTATCATTATTTACTTAATTATACAAAGCAGTGAATTTTCTCTATTTTTTATACTTATTTTAATGTCAAATTCCTTAGCTAACACTATTGCATCATAACTTATAGGCATTTTATTTAATAAAGCTTTTTCTAAAGCTTTTTCATATGATATTTCATTAATAAACTTGTTTTCTAATAAAACATTATCTTTTTCATCTTTCACACCGTCGATATCCTTAATAAAATCGACATTTTTTACTCCTAAATACTTTGCATATAAAATTGCACTCAAATCAGAATTTTCTCTACCTAATGTTGTAGAATGATAAAATTCATCCCTTGCTATAAACCCTGGAACAACAACACAATCGTAATTTGAAATATACTTTAAAATATAGCTATAATCAAATCTAACAAATTTAGCTTTTGTAAAATTTGAGTTAGAAACTATCGCTGCTTCTTCAATTCCTAAAGAAACACTTTTTTTATTCAAAGATAACAATAAACTAGATATTTTAATTGCTGAATATGTTTCACCTAAAGCCATTATTCTATCTTTTTCCTTTAAAGTTATTTGTTCATTTAAATTATTTAACAATCCATCTGTAGAAAGTAAAAATGGGTATCGACCAATAGCCGAGACAACTATTAAAGATTTATCGTTAAGTGTAGACAAAAAAATGGGTTCACTTAGTTCTTTATAAACTACTGTTCCACCCATTTTTATTATTCTCATATCCATCAATTAATAATATGAAGAAAAATTATATTTATTCTCCTATAACTCTAATTTCAGATACAATATCGTAATTTAAATTGTATTTTTTCTTATCTTTAACTTGCAAAACATCTTTTAGAGAATCTGGGACATAATAAATCTCTTTTTCTCCTTCTTTAACTATATAAAAAGCCACAGCGTTTTGCTTAAATTTCTTATTTAATTTAGCTAATAATTCTTGAGCTTCATCAATTGATTTTGTATTAGTTAAAGCTGTTGAATACATATCACCATAAGTTGAATTGTCAGTAAATACAGATACAGCATCAAAAGTGGTTTCTGAATATCCTGTTTGAGGATTTACGATATGTGATCTAATTTTACCAGTTTGATATGACTGATAGTAGTTGTTGTAATATCCAGAAGTAGAAAAATTGAAATTTCCACCTTTTCTAAAATATACTTCAGCCGAATTCACTTTAAAATAACTTCCAACTAAATAAGAGTCGAATAAAATAGACATTTTCTCATTAAACTTTGGATTAGCAATTTCTAAAGACCAAGGCTCTTGTCCTTTTTTAAATTTATTAGTCTTAACTGATGATTGACCTGCGTTAATTAAAATACTATAGTCACTATAATTATCAATAAATAAATCGACAGCTCTTCCTTTACCAACAGCTCCAAATGTTAACTCGGCTTTATTGTCTTTACCATCACAACCGCCAAACGATTTGAAAGTTACTGTTTTATTTTTAGAATCTAAAACCAATACTTCATCAATAATATCCGCAGAAGGAGTACAAGTTGTAGCTTTTTGAATAACGTCATCAGCTGGATCGTGATATATCAATCTTCCGGCGGCATAACTTTCTTGAGAATAACTATCTGAAGATTTAGCCTGCGTTATTTGATTTGCCCATAATGTTGCTAATTTTCCAGAAGCGATATTAAATAAACCATTTGTTTCTTTAGTAAACTCTATAGCTTCTTTTAAAGTTTCAAATAAAATATCATCTACTTTTATGGCTTCATTCGTTCCATAACTATCGTTAATAGTTTTAACATTATTAATCTTTTCACCATCAATTGTATAAGAATAATATCTGTCAAATAATGCGTGATATTTTTTAATTAGAAAATCAAAATCTTGTGAAAATGTAATCGCATTACTTGGCGATGAATAAAGTTGAAGAAGAATTTGAGTATCAAAAGGAGAAACATATATAGAATCAACAACTCTTACTCTTCCAGTATCAGAAGTAATATTGTTAACGCTAAATTGTTTAAAATAACTATCTTCTTTTTCACAACTAGTTAAAAGTAATGGGACGATAGCAGATAATAAAAGTAACTTTCTCTTCATATTTTCTCCTTTTTATCAGTAAATTTTATCACAAATTTACGTATTATAAAACCCACCTTTTTAGGTGGGTATTTAGTTATTCTTCTTCGTTAATCTCAATTACGCCATAACCTTCATCTTGTCTGACGTAAAGAACATTAATTTTTCCTGTTGCAGAATCGAGATAAATAAAGAATGAGTGATCCAAAGCTTCCATTCTTGTTAAAGCTTCATCGAGATCCATTGGTGTAAGGTCTAACTTCTTTCTCTTAACAATTTCTTCAGCTGATGGGACATCTTCTTCTTTAAGTAAGTCCATTCTAATATTTTCTGTTAATGATTTCTTCTTGTTGCGGTCAACTAAAGTTTTCATTTTTCTCATTTGACCTTCAAGCTTGTCAATTGCTAAGTCCAAAGCAGCGTAGACATCGTTATTTGTTACCTTTGCTCTTAAATTCATATTTGTGGTAACAATTGCAATTTCAATTGTTTGATCGTGATGGCCTGTAGAAATAGTTGCTGTACATTTAACTTCATCTGAGCCATCGAAATAACGTTCGATTCTGCTCATTTTCTTTAATACAGCATTCTCCATAGCCTTTGTAATTGTGACATTTCTGCCAATGATTTGATATTTCATATCTGATTCTCCTTTCCAGATATCAATGGGTCTCCCCACTAATATTATGGCAAAAAAGGAAATAAAATGAAAGCGATATCATTATGCAAAATGATAGCTTCATTTATTTTTACAATTTGTATTTTTTGCCAATAAAATATCTTTTGTTTAGTATAACTCTTTTATATCAATTATGCATGTTTCTCATGTAAATTATATTTTACACTCTTTGCCATTTGTCAAAATGATTAACTAAAAAAGACTACCATGCGTTAAATTTTGCATAATAGTCTAATATTGATTACTTAAGGTGAAGTAATAAAACTAATTCTCTTAAAACTTTACAAGCTACTGCTGTTGAAACACCGCTAGCATCATAATGTGGTGAAAGTTCAACCATATCAGCCCCAACAAGATTGTTAAGCTTTCTCATCTTTAAAATAGCATCTTGTAATTCCTTATAAGTGACACCGCCAGCCTCTGGAGTACCAGTACCTGGGAAAACAGATGGATCTAAAACATCAAGATCAATTGTCAAATAGACTGGTTTATCCTTTAAAGCTTCGATGCATTCATCCAATCCATCAAAACTAAACTTAGTTTGGTGAATATGAGTTTTAGCCCATTCAAATTCTGATCTATCGCCCGAACGGATACCAAATTGATATAAAGTACCACTTCCAAGCATATCGTAACATTTTCTTAAAACTGTTGCGTGTGATAATTCACGACCTAAGAATTCTTCTCTTAAATCAGTGTGAGCATCAAAGTGGATAATGTTCAAATCTGGATATTTTTTAATATATTCTCTTATTGTTCCATAAGTAACCAAGTGTTCTCCACCGATCATCATAGTCTTTTTGTTATCAGCAAGTATTTCTCTTGTTACCCTTGAAATTTCGTCAAGATCACCTTCGACGTCACCCATTGGTAAATCCAAATCACCAATATCACATGTCTTATAATCTTTTAAATCCATTTCCATGTATGGTGAATACCATTCAAGGCCAATAGAATCAACTCTAATAGCTGGACCAGCAAATCTTGTTCCTGGTCTAAAAGAACATGTAGCGTCCATAGGACTTGAGAAGATGACTACATCACTTTCGTCATACTCAGCATCACACGATTGGAAAACACTGAGGTTTCTGTTAAATTTGTTAGAAATCATAATTTATTTCACTCCTTAAATACCATTTTTCTTGATCGATTACTTTAATATATCCATCTGGTGAATCACTTAATAATACACCACCAGATTTTTCATAGAATTCTACTAAGTCTAATGCATCTTTGGTGATAATTTCACCAGGAATTGCAATTGGTATACCTGGTGGATAAACCATCAAAGATTCAGCTGAAATTTCTCCAACTGCATCTTCTAATGCAACTATTTTAGAAGGAGCGTGGAAAGCTTCTCTAGGTCTAACGACAAGTTCAGGATACTCATATTTAAAGTGAGGCACCTTATGAACATCTGTCGAATCATAATATTCATCAGAAATTCTTT
Source organism: Clostridium sp. CAG:288 (assembly GCA_000437395.1). Lineage (GTDB taxonomy): Bacteria > Bacillota_I > Bacilli_A > RFN20 > CAG-288 > CAG-288. The sequence continues at coordinate 63,701 of FR898169.1, forward strand.
TTAAAGCAGCAATAAGTTTATCGACGTGTTCTTTAGTTGTTCCTAAAGAAATAATGGCTAAAACTTCACTTACTTCGCCTAATTCCAATTGGATATTTGATTCTTTTCTTATTGTTTTATAAACATCAAAGCCAGATAATCCAACTTCCGAAACGTTTATAACAACCTTCGTAAGATCGAAGTCAAATCTTCCAGGTCTATCACAATAACTTTTATCTATGCAAGAATAACCTCTAATATTATTAATTTTTTCTCTAGCGTATTTAGCTAATTCTAATTCTTTATCTAAAAGTTCTTTTCCCTCAAAAACCAATTTTTTTCTAGCAACGTCTAATGATGCTAGTAATAAATGGCTCGGGGAAGTTGATGAGAACATTGCAAATACTCTTTGAATTCTAGAAAAATTAACTCTATCTTTTTTAACAAGAATTACACTTGACTGAGTAAGAGAACCACCAGTTTTATGTACAGATAAAGAACTAATATCAGCACCTGCTTCCATAGCAGATAAAGGCATGCTGTCATTAAAATGTAAATGAGCTCCATGAGCTTCATCCACTATTACGATTATTCCACGTTTATGTGCTTCTTCACATATAGCTTTTAAATCACTAGTAATACCAAAATATGTTGGATTTATTACAAAAATAGCTTTAGTATCTGGATTTTCATCCATAGCTTTTACGTAGTTTTCTGTTGGAACGCCATTAGCAATTCCAGTATCTTGATCAACGTCAGGAGCAACGAAAATTGGAATACCACCAGATAAAATCAAAGCGTTAATAACTGATTTATGAACGTTTCTAGGCAAAATTATTTTATCTTTAGCATCGATGATGCCAACAATCATAGTCATGATTCCACCAGTTGTTCCATTAACGGAAAAAATAGCTTCATCTGCACCAAAAGCTTCAGCAAATAAATCTTCAGCTTCTTTAATAACACCATTTGGATGATATAAGTTATCAAGTCCAATTGGAGCGTTTATATCAAGACGATAAAGCATCTCTCCGGCATAGTCGGAAAGTTCAGTTTTTAACGAGCCCATTTTATGTCCTGGAACATCAAAAGGGACAGGCTCTGATTCGACATATTTTTTAATAGCATCCAATAAAGGAGTGTGTTCTTGACGTTTTAAATTCATTCTAGCCTCGATGGCAAAATTCAATAAGTTTATCTACCATATCAAGTTTTTCAAATGGTAAATCTAAGTCTGGACGACCGAAGTGACCATAGTTTGTTAATTCTTGATATTTAAATGTTGGTTTAGTTAAAGAAAATCTTTCAATAATTCCAGCAGGTGTGAAATCAAACAATGTATATAAAGCATCCAATATAATTTGTTCATCAACTGAAGCTGTACCGAAAGTATCTATTGCAATTGAAACAGGGTGAGAAACACCAATAGCATATGAAAGTTGAACTTGAATTTTCTTTGCAAGTCCAGCGCCGACAATGTTTTTAGCAGCATGTCTAGCAGCATAAGCCGCACTTCTATCAACCTTTGTTGGATCCTTTCCTGAGAAAGCACCACCACCATGTGGACAACTACCACCATAAGTATCAACAATAATTTTTCTACCTGTGACACCAGTATCGCCTAATGGACCACCAGTGACAAATCTTCCTGTAGGGTTGATTAACATTTTAAAATCTGTATTCATGCCAAAAGAAATAGCAACTGGAAGAATAACATCTTCTTTAATCATCTTTCTTAAGTGCTCAATATCGATTTCTTCATCGTGTTGACAAGAGAATACTACTGTATCAATTCTTGGTTCTTCTTTGTTTGTATAATCAATAGTAACTTGAGCTTTCATATCTGGACGTGAGTGAGGTAACTTACCTTCATGTCTTAAAACAGAAGCGTATCTAACTAATTTGTGAGCCATGACAATTGGCAAAGGCATCAAATTAGCTGTTTCATCTGAAGCGTATCCGAACATCATACCTTGGTCACCAGCACCAATTTCTTTCGTGTCAAAAGAGCTATCGACGCCACGAGCAATATCATTTGATTGATTCTTGATATGGACTTCGATAGTGCATGAATCAGCACCTATACCACTTTCTGGTGTCAAGTAACCGACTTTTCTTAAGACATCTCTTGCTATCTTTTCATAATCTGGTTTAGCATTTGATGTAATTTCTCCAGCTATGACAATTCTTTCTTCTGTTGCAAGGGTTTCAACAGCGACACGGCTTTTTGGATCACTTGCAAGGCAAGAATCTAAGATAGCATCAGAAATTTGGTCACATAATTTGTCTGGGTGACCTTCAGAAACAGATTCAGATGTAAATAATAATTTTTGACTCATAACTACTCCTTATCTTGAGGGGATTTATAGTACTTTAGTCCTGCTTATTATGCTTCAAGATTATATTAAAGTCAACGTATAAATACAAGTTTTTTCTGTATATTTTTTCTAAAGAAAATGCAGAGTCATAAATGGCTTATTTTTTAATGTAAAGCAATAAAAAAACTTTTCTTATTTGAGCTAGTTTACTATGGCTTTTAAAGTCTCAATTAAGAAAAGTATAGCAATTATTTTTTTCTATTTTTATCAGATTTATCATTGCTTCTATTTTGAATATCAATTTTTGATCCTAACAATTCTAATGGAGTAACATCAGTAATTTTTTCAATAACACTAAAATCCATTCCATTTTCAAAAAGTATTGAAGCAATTTTTAAATTTGCCTTTTGTCTTTCTGACCTTTTACTCTTCATAACCTCGTTTCCTTTCTATTAAAAGTATGAAGCAAAGTTATAAAGTTTAAACTGAAAAATTAATTAATTTTAGCTGCTCTTTGAGCTTCTAAGGCTTCTAAGGCTTTTGATAGTTGATCAGGGCAGCTTGTACCACGACCACGGCAATCAATTCCTTTTAAAGTTGTAATAACTTCAGGTATCTTTCTTCCTTTAACTAAAGCAGAAATTCCTTTTAAGTTTCCGTTACAGCCACCAATTACTTCTAAATTTGTAATCACATCTCCATCATAACTTATTTTCATTTCACGTGAACAAACGCCACTTGGATGGTATATAAACAACTCTTCCATAACATAAACTCCTTTTGATATTTATTAATCATAATATAAAATTATTAAATATTCAATTTTTATACCTACTTTAAATTGATCTTATTGTATCCACTGGCTTTTTACGTGCTATTTTCAAAACAGGTAACAATGTAGCAAATATTGCAATAAGTATTCCAATTATAAAAATTAGAAGTATTGTTGGGAATGTTATTACTAATATAGCAAATCCAAATTGTTCTAATACGCTACTATTTAAAGCGTAACAAACAAAAGCTGTACCTACAAGAGCTAAAATAGAGCATATTATAGAAATAGTTAATGACTCAGCTATAAATATTTTAAATACGTCGCTTCCTCTAGCACCGACTGCTCGTAATATACCTATTTCCTTTTTCTTATTAGAAATTGAAAGTGAGATAAAATTGCTTAATAGCAAAGTAGAAAACACGGCTAAAACAATTTCTATCCACAAAAACACTTTTTCCATTCATTTATAAATGAATCTTCAGAATCTATAACATTCATAATATAACTAGTCACACTAAGTGAACTATAATCAGTATTTATTTTTTCATGAACAGAAGTTAACTTTTTATAGTCGCTATAATTTTAAGAAGAAGTATCTATAATAAGTCCTAAATATTTAGCTTTTGAATCGAGTTTATAATTAGTTTTATACTCGATAAAGCTTTTGTTATTATCTTTTGTTTCTTCAAGTGAATCAAACGTTATATTATCGACAAAGATTTCATAATCTTGGCTAGAAAAGCCCTTTATTTCAAAATCGTATTCATCTCCACCGTTATTAATAAATTTGATTTTATTAAAGCCTTCATATTTATTTAAAATAGTATTAGCACATTTATTTATATTGTAATAGTAATATAAATCTTTTGAATTTTGTGAATCAACGTAGTTTTTATATTCAACAATTTCATTTTTATCGATAATATCTTGATTGCTTTCAATAAAATTATTTATATATTTTCATCTGGTAAAGCATCAAGCAAGGTTCCATCTAAAGAATAATAATCAATACCTTCTTTAAATTTCATAAATTTAAAGATGTTCAAAGATTTATCTTCTGTAAAAAGGTTTACGCTTTTTTCTTCAATATTATACTTTTTATTTATTTTATAAAAATCTTTATTAACTACACCTTTTGTAAATAGTCCAGTCAATCTCTCATTTGCCCACTCTGATCTTAAAGAATATGCGTTTTCTTCGATATAATCTTTCTTTAGTTTTTCAAACTTTTTATCAATTAAATCATCACAGTTAAATATTCCAACAATACTAAGCTCATATTTGCAACCAGTAACATTAATCTTTTTTCCAATCAAATCACTCCTAGACTTAATTGAATTTTCACTTTCGACAATTGTATTATCACTGTTAATAATCATATCAGCAATATATGATGAAATTGTTATTTCATCACTTTTTGAAGGTAAAGAGCCATATTCTAGTCTACTTTTAATCATAGGATTATCTAAATCATCAATGAACGCATTAAAGTGATTATAATAGTAATTATCATCAACAACATTTTTTATTTCCAATATAGAATAAGATCTAGCATCAACATTTTCACCTGGAATAATTGGATTCTCATCTAATGTAAAATATGGAATAGATTTACCGTATTTGGCTTTGTAATTATTTAATTCGCTATCATCAAACATTGTTAGCATCAACCTTGAAGAATAATCTTTGCTATTGCTGTTATTATATTTGTATTGAACCTCATATTCTTTTTGAATTGTCACAGTTTTTGGCTTTTTAGTATTTAAAGCGTTAGCCGCAACATTAGTTTTATTATAAAACATCATAGTTGAGACCGTTCCAAGCATAATAAAAGAAATACACGATAACAAAATAGTTGTAATTAATCTAAAAGGTTTTAATCTTAAACTTGATAAACCAATTTTTATATCATGATGTATAGGTAATTTAGAACGAATTAATTTTTGCTCTTCTTTAGAACATTCTTTTGATTCAATTTTTTTCTCATAAGTACTATTAAATACTTCTTTAGAACAATCATCACTTATTCTAGCTTCTTTCTTATACTTTTTTACATCAGATTCGTTATTTGATATCACTATTTCATTTTGAGAATCTTTTAAGAAATTATTGATAACTTCCAAATCTTTATTATTTAATGTCACACCTTCTTTAATGACAAATGTGCCATCATCTATAACAGTGATATTACCTTCATTTTTAGGTGTTGAATGTTCTTTAGTTATATCAGCTATAACTTTGCCGTCTTTAAGTTCGATTATTCTATCGCCATAAGTTTCAGCAAACTCTCTATCGTGAGAAACAACGATAACTAGTTTTGTTTCTGATAACTTTTTCAACGTATCTAATACTTGTCTTCCAGTGTTTGAATCTAAAGCCCCAGTAGGTTCATCAGCCATAATAATTTCAGGATCTTTAATTAAAGCTCTCGCTATAGCAATTCTTTGTTTTTGACCACCTGATAAAGTATTTAGCATATCTTGCTAAATCGACATCTTCGAGTAATTTAGCTATTTTCTTTTTATCTTTTGGCTTTCCTTGTAACTGTAAAGCTAAAGCAATGTTATCTTCAACAGAAAATTCGTTTAAAATGTTATATTCTTGAAAAACAAAACCGACAAAAGTGTTTCTATAAGAATCAAAATCAGAGCCTTTAAAAGTTGCTGAACTTCTTCATTTAATTAATATTTCACCACTAGTCGAAACATCAAGACCACCAGCAACATTTAATAAGGTTGATTTACCTGATCAAGATTTACCGATTAAAAAGACCATTCCTGTCTCAGGAAATTTTAACGATACTGAATTTAAAGCTATCGTTTCAACAGATCTTTTTGTTTTATATATCTTTGTTAAATTTCTTACTTCTAGCATTTTATTTTTTTCCACGCATTTAATACTTTACTAAAGCAGTATTTTTTAGTCAATTTAATTATAGTTGAGTTAACACTCGTTTATTTTTATATTTTTCAACTGTTAGTTGAATTAGTAAAATTAAGTAAAATAACATTAGAATTTTAATAATTATTTATTATATGTAACAAAAAAAGAGCTACTAGAAACTAGAAAGTTCCATAGCAGCCCTTAATTTAGCTATATTAGAGATCTACTTTAAGTACATTACCATTTTCATCTGGTGTACTGTTAAGATAATCTTTAATTATTTGAGCTTTGTCATCTTTAATGACAGCACATTTTTTTATGTGTTTTTCATCGCCGGCAAGAATTGCACCAACTAAACCAGCACAGCCTGGGAAACCACAAGCGCCACAGTTAGCATTTGGCATATTCTTCATAACTTCTTCAGCTCTCTTATCTTCTTTGACAGCTAAGAACTTTCCTGCTAAAGCTAAGGCAATAGCTAAAACAATAGCGATGAGAACAATAAGCAATACAGCCCAAAGAATATCTATTGCATTCATATTTATTTCTCCTTGTTATCTGTCGAATCATCTTTTGATTCTTCATCTTTTTTTATCAAATTTTTGACATCAAATTTCTTTTCTCGATTATGGCACGATAACATACAAGCGCCACAACCTTCATCTAATTCGTTTTTAGGACAATCATCTGGTACTGGAGTTTTTCCGTTTAAAACATAAAGTAAGATAAATAGTCCTAAGAGCAATAAAACAATTACTATTGCCGCAACAACAATAATTACTTTAGTAGTCATTAGCCAATCATGCCACCTAAGCCCATGAAGGCCATTGCCATAATAGCAGTAGCGATAAGGCCGATAGCAGCACCCTTAAATCCTTTTGGAACAGGTGCATAGTCAAGTCTTTGACGAATAGCACTGAAGAGAATAATAACGATGAAATAACCAAGTGGAACACCAATGATTGTTCCTAACATATCTGGCCATTGTGCACCAGTCATTGAGCCAACAGATAATGCTAAGCCTAAAACAACACAGTTTGTTGTAATTAATGGTAAGAAGATACCTAAAGCTTTATATAAGCCAGGGAAAAACTTCTTAATAATTAATTCAACTAATTGAACTAAGCAAGCGATAACCAAGATATTAACGACTGTTGCCATAAATGATAAGTCTACGCCAAATGCATCGTTAAGTCTGGTATATAACAAACCAATAGCCCATGAGAATAAACCAGCAATAACACAAACGAATGTTAATGCAAAGCCCATACCAACAGCTGAGGATGTCTTTTTAGAAATACCTAAATAAGAACAAAGACCTTTATAACCTGTCAAAACAACGTTATTAATAATCATTGTTGAGAAAAGTGAAACTAAGAAACCCATATTTCATTCCTCCTTATTTAGCACTAGCAGCAATAGCTGCCTTTTTCTTTAATTTTTTATCTTGGATCTTCATAGAGATTGTTGTGTAAATACCAATTACTAAACCGAATGATAAGAAACCACCGGCACCTTGTTGCATAATTGGTAAAGCATAATCAGCAAGTGGTGTCCAAGAGAAGATTTGTGTTCCAGTGAATGGGTTGGAGAATGAGAAACCACCTGTTCCAATGAATTCACGGAAGATAGCGATAATGAAACAAGCAATAGCAAAGCCACAAGCCATACCTAATGCATCGATGACAGAATCAAGGACGCTATTCTTACTAGCAAAAGCTTCAGCTCTACCAAGAATAATACAGTTAACAGTAATAAGTGGAATAAATTCACCTAAACTTTCACTTAAACTTGGAGTAAATGCCTTCATTAATAAATCGACAATAGTAACAAGTGAAGCGATAACAACAATGTAAATTGGAATACGAATTTCACTTGGAACTTCAATTATATGGTTAATAATTGAAATGATGAGATTTGAGAATAATAAGACTAAGAGAACAGCTACTGACATACCTAAAGCATTGTTAATACTTTGAGTTGCAACAATAACTGGACAAAGTCCTAATAACATAACAAGTATTGGGTTTTGTCCAAAAACGCCATTAAGGAATATTTGAGATTTTTTCATTTTTATTTACCTCCTAAAGCGTAATTGATAACTGCGCAAACCATAGTGAAGTAGTTATTAACTGAATATGTTGCACCTGTTGTATTTGCATCGTTAGCAACATCACTATTAGCATCTGCGACCTTTTGTGGATCGTATGATAAGAATAAGTCGAAATCGAATCCGCCTTCTGGAACTTTAACATATTTTTCATAAATGTTATTTCCGTTATCTGTGAACCAATATTGACCGTATTGACCAGTGCTTAAATCTGTACCAATCTTTGACAAATCAAAGGTTATTGATTTAACTTTACGTGATGCAACGTCAAGTTCGATTGTAGCATCAACAATAGAGAAGTTAGCTGTATCAAGTGAGTTTTTAACAACTGCGTGATACTTGCCATTTCCAAGGCTTTCAATGTTGATAGCGTATGAGTTAGCTGGAACTTCAAAGTCTGAACCAGTTTCACCCTTTCTATCCATATCGATAGCTTGCTTGACTGCCATAAAGTAAGCTTTAGCAGTATATGTAGCACCTGTCTTAAATGCACTATCATCTTTTGGTGCATTTGGATCAAGAGCATCAAAGACTGAATAATCAAGACCTTCTTCAGGAATCTTTACATAAGATTCAATGAATGTATCGTTTGTAATAATGTTTGTAAGTTTACCATTAACTAATGCGTAACCATAAGTGTATGTAGCATTAACATAGTTAGTAACTTTGACAGACATAACTTTTTTTGCTTCTGAATCGACAGTGACATCAGCAACTAATGAGCCATAGCCTGAATTGTCGTTTGTAGTTAAAACACTATATGTCTTACGTGAATCAACTGTTGAAATAAGTTTACCTTGTGCTTTAACATCAGTGAATGAACCTTCATCACCTGTTTGATACATGATGATAGCTTTTTGAATTAATGCATAGTAGCTTCTTGCTGTGAATGATGCACCAGTATTGAAGATAGCATTATTTCCATTGAGTGAATCATCTTGAACATCAGCAGCGTTATCACCGACAAATAAATCAAATGGTAAACCTGATGATGGAACTTTAATATAAGTGTTATAGAAGTTTTGAGCGGATTCGTTAAGTTGTCCACCGTTACCCTTAGTAAGTAAATCCTTACCAAATTCATCTGTAGCACCAGCATAATCGAGTACTTTGACAGCTTTAACAACATTTTTCTTTACATCAATTCTAATCTCAAGTTTTAAAGAACCATAACCTGAAGTTGAGTTAGTTGCTGTTAATGTATAGGACTTATACCTTGCTGTTGTATTGCTTAAACCACCACTGAATTTAATGAGTGATGTATCGATAACAATACCTTGTTTAGCCATATAGTCAGCATAAGCAATATCAACTGCAGCTTTAATAGCTGGAACTGTTACATAAGCACTACCGCCAGTATAAACAAAGTTACCCTTAGAAGCATCATAAGAAGCTAAGGATTCATTCCATTTGCTTTCTTGTTTAGCAATACCAACACCTAAAGAATTTTCAGTAGCACTAATGAATTTATAACCCATAATACCATTTGCACTATAAACGATAGCAAATGTAACTGTGCCTGAAAAACCTTTTGTACTTTCTAATTGATAATAGTAAACTTCTTCACCTGAGTTAAGTGTTACTTTCTTAACTGATAAAATGTTTGGTGAATCAATATCGGCAGCGACAGTTTCTGCCTTAGTATAGTTACCCTTACCGATAATATCATCTAATGATTGGTTAGCTTTTTTATCATTATTTTCTTTAATGATTGGAGATGTAATAAAGTTAACACCTGCTAAAGCGCCACCACAAAGTAAGCATGTAACACCTAAAATTAGTGGAAATCTAACATAGTTATTTAATTTCTTACCCATATTAGAAACCTCCTTCGATATAAATATCGGATGGCATTTCTGAAACATAAGAAACTGTTTCAGTTGTGTTTGTTAAATTTGTATTTTCACTTTCATTAGAAACTTTGTGATTTAATCCGAAGACTAATCCGAAAACTAATGAACAAACAAGAAGGACACCCATAGCTGTAAACTTTTGCCATTTTAAGCTATTTGATTTGCCTTTTAAGACTAAGTTAATTGCTGGTGTAACAAGGTTAGCAAATAAGATTGAGTAAGCTACACCTTCTGGTGCAGAAGCTTGATATCTAATTGCAACAGTTACAAAAGCAGCAAATAAAGCGAAGATAACTTTACCAGCTTGGTTAGTTGGTGAAGTGACTGGATCTGTCAAACAGAAGACAGCACCAAATAAAACACCGCCAATTAAGATTTGACGGAATGCCCATTCAAATGAATTAACACCTAAGCCACCAGCAAAGCCGATAACTAAGCAAGTAACAAATATTGTTAAAACATAAGTAACGCTAATTCTCCAGTCAATAACATTTCTAATAGCAAGATAGACGCCTAAAATAACAATGATGAAAGCGAATGTTTCACCTAATGTACCAGCATAATTACCTAATATTGTGTCGACTAAAGAAATATCGTATTGTGTTGTAACCCAACCAAGTGATTGCATTGTTGAAGTAATACTTGCACCTGTTTGGATTGTAGAACCAGGATTTGATCCTAAGTAATTCTTTAACTTACCGCTGAAGCATAATTGAGCAAAAACTCTACCGACAACAGCTGGGTTAAATGGGTTATAACCAAAGCCACCAAATAAATATTTAGCAACTACGACAGAAATTAAAGTACAAACAACGACTACATAGTAAGAAGTTCCTACTGGTAAGAGCATTGCAAGAATTAAAGCTGTAACGTAGCTATATGAGTGACCTATATCACTTATATATTCTTTAACATTTTTACTTTTGATGACTTTTGGAAGATAGCGAACTGCATCACAGACTAAAGCTGTAACAACTGCTAAAATTCCAATTAATAAAGCGTGAACGCCATAGTTAGCTCCTCTTTGAATAAAGTTATAAGCTACAGCAGAAATATAAAGAACTAATAAAGCGATTGTTAGTTCAATCATAATTCCAAATGTTGAACGCTTTGTTCTCATGTGAGGAGCATTTGTTTTTATAAATGTCATTTCAATTCTCCTTACTTCTTTTGATTAGCCTTTAATCTAATCATTAATTTCATCTTAGCAATGTTAGCTGTAAGGTCGATATGACTTGGGCAAACATAACTACAAATACCACATTCAACACAGGCATCTGCATTAAAGGATTTTGCTAAAGCGATATCTAATCTTTCAGCAGCTTCATTAATTGATACTGGTTGTAAATTTGCTGGACAGTGATCAACACAAGTACCACATCTTAAGCATGGTTCAGTTCTACGAACAACTCTATCTAAAACTGTGACACCAGATGTTTGTAAGAATGTTGGGATTGAATCGTTAGCAAGAGGTTTACTTGTCATTGGGCCGCCGGCTAAAACAATAGCTTCAGTATTTGAATAGCCACCAGCAGCACCGATTAAATCAGCGATTACTGTACCAACTGGAGCACGATAGTTGCCAGGTTTGGATACTTTTCCTGAAACAGTAAATACTTTTGAAGTAATAACTTCACCATATGCAAATAATCTACCTATTGCCATAACTGTTTGTAAGTTATTGACAATAACTCCGCATTTTGATGGAAGGCCATCATATTCACGTTTTAAAGCAGCTTTAATTAAAGTCTTTTCCCAACCCATTGGGTAAACGTCTTTAACTTTAGCACATGTGACATTTGTCATTCCAGATTCAGCTATGCCTTTTTCAATTGCCTCAATTAAGTGAACTTTGTCAGCTTTAGTTGCAATGACAACTCTTTGAGCGCCAGAAGCTTTTAATAAAGCTGGTAAAGCTAAAAAGACATCGCTAATTCTTTCGATACCTTCAACATAGTCTGTTGTTAAGTAAGGTTCGCATTCAACAGCGTTAATTAAAATAGTATCGATTGGGTCTTTAGTGTTGTATTTGATATATGTTGGGAAACCAGCACCACCAAGACCGACAATGCCGCCTTCCTTTAATTTTGCAACGACACTCTCCTTGTCGTCACTAGCAAGAGGAGCAAGTTTTACTTCCTCGCCTTGTTCTTTTTCCACTGTGATCTGTAAGAAATTAACAGGTCTACCGACTACTGGAGACATAACTTTTACTACAGCAGCAACGGTTCCAGTTACAGGGGAATAAACTGGAATTTGAAAATCTTGTCTTACACCCAAAAGTGAGCCCTTTTGAACGGTAGCCCCAACTTCGACTAAATTAGCAAGAGCTACGCCCTTGTTGTCGACTGCTGGGATAAGAACTTTTTCTGGCATAAACTCTACAACAGGTTCATTCTTTGAAAGTTCCTTATGGCCGTCTAAATGGACTTGACCTTTGGAGCTGAATATGTGGATCATATTTTCTCTCCTTTTCAGCAGTTAGTATATCATATATATAGGAAAAAGAAGCATGAAAAAAGCCAAAACTGCAAGTTTTGACTCTTTTTTGCGTTTTTCGTGATTGTTTTAAAAAAATATAGGCAAATAATAAAAGCCAATACTATGCTTTTTTATTCTTCCAATATTGTAACTTTGCGCCCTCTTCAAAGCCCTTATATGTCAATCCATCAAAATAAGGTTTTAATGTTTCCATTGTTAATCCATTTTTGCAAACGTCATCATAGGCTTTGCAAACAATATCATAAGCTTTATCAAATAATTCAACGAAAGACTCATTTCTTTCTTTGCCACTTACTGGATCAAGCCATGTTTCTTTATTTTCGTTAAGGACAATTCTACTTACTTTTTTTGGAAGTCTCAAAGAACAAAGTCTTGTCTTACCAAAAATCTTTGCCCAGAATGGATTTAAATTATTAGCAAGTTTAACAACTGATTTCATGTTTAAGACAGCATTTTTATAATAATTTGCTGGTAACTTTCTATCAAACATTGTGGAAACTGCTTTTGTCATTCCGCTTTCAATAGCTTCAAATAAGTATTTTTCTGTTGGAAATAATTGTTCAGGAGCTTTTATCTTATCTTCTAGTGCGTTAGTTAATGCCATTGCAACATCAATTTCACTTTCAAAATGAGCGTGACTAAAATGATATTTTCCAGTTAATTTACCATTTTCATCAAATCCTGAGAAATAGTAAATGTAAGGATGACATACTTTGTCTAAAACATAGTGACAGAATTGGCCGAAAACAAATGCTTTGTATTCATCGTTTCTAGCTGATTCATTAATTTCAATTTGATCAATAAGAAGTGAAATAAATTTTTCTCCTGTCGATCTATGAATTTGATTTCCTAATTTAGCAGAGGCAAGACGTAATCTTAACGCCCTTGTAGGAACAATTCCTTCATAGAACAAAGGATCAGGTCCTTGAGTACCTAAAGCTAAACATTCAAAGTTTCCCTTGAGAAAACCATTTTCAACTTTCTTGGCGTAAAATACTCTAGCTAAATTATAATGTGTAACTAAATTTGGCATATATTATTTAACTAATTCGCCATAGACAACGCCAGCTAAACCAGCAGCGTTACTTTCATCTGTATCAACGTGCATTGCTAAAGCGTAAGAAGGACTAACTCTAACTACAGTATCACCAAATACGAGTGAACGTCCTGTTGGAGATTCAACTTTAACAGAGACTACTTCACCATCTTTTACACCAAATGCTTCTGCATCTGCTGGTGTCATATGAATATGTCTTTTAGCGACAATTGTTCCTTCGCTAAGTTCAACTTCACCACAAGGTCCAACTAATTTGATTGGAGCAGAGCCTTCTGTGTGTCCAGATTCTCTTAATGGAGCCTTAACACCAAGTGTTCTAGCATCTGTATAAGAAACTTCAACTTGATTTGCTTTACGGCATGGTCCAAGAATTGAAACACCTTTAATTGTATTCTTTGGTCCAACTAAATCGACCTTTTGTTCAGAAGCAAATTGTCCTGGTTGACTTAATTCCTTCTTTACAGTTAACTTAGCATCAGCGCCAAATAAAATTGCTAATGTTGCTTCATCAACATGAACGTGTCTAGCACTTGTTTCAACTAAAATTTTGTTTTCCATAATAATAAACCTCACTTTTATTACTTAATAAAAATACCACTTTTAATAAATTCATACAATATTTAGATGTATATCTAAAATAAAGTTGATATAATTTAGACATGGAAAAATACGTAACCACGACTCAACAAATAAGGCAAGAACTATTGAATTTAGAATACACAGAAGAGATAAATTCAATTATATTTTTGGGTGGTATTTCAAATGAAAACTTTTTAATAAATAATAAAGTTGTTTTAAGAATTCCGTACAAATTAAATTCAAATAAAGACAGATTTAATAATGAGTGTCTTAATTTATTTCAATATGAAATGGAAAATATAGCTTATAGCAATAATATCGGACCAAAATTATTTAATTATTCCCTCAAAAGAAATACTAAACTGACTAAGTATTTAACAAACTATAGACAAATTAAATTTAACAACTTAAGCGATTTAAATCTAGAAAAAGTTATTGATACATTAAAACAAATTCATTCCTTTAAGCCATCAACCTATAAAGAACTAAACTTTTTTGATGACATTTCAATTTGGTTAAAAGACTCAATAGATAATGATTTTAACCTAAAAACAAAGGTTGTGCAGGATTTTTTATGCTTTTTTCATACTATTTATGATAGTTTACCTAAAGAGTTATCACACTGCGATGCACTTGAATCTAATATTTTAATCAAAGACAACAACATAAAAATAATTGATTTTGAATATTCATCTTACACATTTAAATATTTTGATTTAGTTTCTCTATTAAGTGAAAATGATATCAATGAAAATACAAAGCAAAAAATAATTAATTACTATTTTAAAGACTCTGAAAAAGAAAAAGAGGAATTTCTCAAATTAGAAAAAATCCTCCATAAAGCGCTAGATCTATATTGGTATTCTTGGGCTATATCGAGAAAGTGTAACATAGACTATAAAGATAAAATTTTTGAAGAGATAGCTAAAGTTAAAAAAGAGTCTTTCTTAAATCTATAATTTACATACTTTTATGTTGTCCGGATTATAAAAGCAGTGGTTTTTATATCTCCCTGAAAAAGTACCCCAGAATCTATTTTTGCATGGTTTGCCTTTACCTGGATTTTGGAAAAATAAGGCGTTATATGCAGGATCTTGTCTCCATGAATTAATTGTTTTTAAAGCTAAATTCTTTTCTGTTGTCGTTGCTCTGGCATTAAATAAACTTATCTTTGTTCCTTCAAATTGCCCTTTTTGAAAAATAGCAGCTTCAATAGTATTAATATTTTTAAAAGTTTGGCATCTTGCTTTAACTCTATTTATGACAACATTTCCTACAAGGAGCATTCCAGTTTTACCCTCACCACCAGCCTCTGCTCTTAATAATCTTCCTAAAGTATCAACTTCTTTTTCCCTATATCTGACTCTTGGCATTCTATCACCTAATTTATATATATGCGCAAAAGCCTAAATTTGTTTACAAAATATTCTTAAAATGTTAAGCAAATAAAAAGGATGAAATTCATCATCCTTTTTTAATAATATCTATTACTTTCATTTTTAAAATATTAATCATTGGAATAAGTGTTCCTAACAATACACATCCAATTGTCATTCCTATTGTAACTAAATATGGAATAAACGAATAACGTATAACAGTAACAATAGGTTTAGTACCACTATAGAACATTATATTTGATACTGGAATAAATATAGATATTAGTGCACAAGTTATTGCTGCCATTACTAATGACATAATTATATTTTGGAATAAATACATTCCAACTATTTCTTTATTAGTAGAACCTAATGACTTAATTATTCCTATCTCTTTTTTAGAATCGTAAATAACACCACTAAAGTAATAGAATATTAATAACGATACAAGTGGAATTGCAGCAATAAATATATATTTGGATATGTTCTTAGCAAATAAGACTGGACTTTCTACTTCTTGATAAGACAATGCATATTCATTAAATAATTCATTAAACCCAAATTTAACAAATGCTGTCTCATTGCTCATTGTTTGAATAGATTTATTATCATATTTAGTTTCAATCAATTTAATTATCTTTTTATAGTTATTTGAACTTAATGGAATAGTAATATATTCATATTCACCAATGTAATTTGAAATACCATAACTTAACTTATTATAAACTTCTTTTGAGGCTATAACATTATTTGTATCTTCAGTATTTTCATTAATATAAACCCCAATAACTTCTGCTTTTATTTTATTGTTTTTACTATACTCAAGTTCAACATATCTATCATCGTCAGTTTTTATAAAATCTTTGTTTTTTGCCTTAAGGAATGTATTAACAAAATAATCTTTATTTAAGTGTAAATACTTATTATCCTCAAAGTCGTTATCTTTCAAATAATTATAGTATTGATAATAGTTATATATTTCTTCACTAGCATCAAAAAGTTCTTTATTACTATCATATAAATCTTGAGCTACAAAATTAGATATATATGATTCAAATTGTCCATTAAATCTAAATTCATAGAATTTTTCATAAGACAAATAGACTCCTTCAGAATCTTTTGAATCATCGAATTTATATAACTTGTTCGTATAATGATCATAATTATATGCTTTATTTATATATTGTTTTTGAAGAAAGACTTTACCATTACACTTTGTTAATTCTAATGAAACATCATAAAGCGTACCATTATCTTCAAAATCTATGTATTCTCTATATTTATTCTTCAAAGAATAATTATTTTTATAAAATCCTTTATTAGTAAAAATAACATTATGCATACCGCTTTCGATAAGCCTGTCGAATTCTTTTGCAATTTTTTCATTACTTGCTATCGAATCAATTGTATACCTTTTATTGATATGTGTATCAATAATGCCTGTAACAATAAATGTTTGATCTTCACTAATAATACTTTTACCAATTAAATCATTAGCACTGGTAATAGTGTATCTATTATCATTGCTATCGCTTAATCCAAAATATTTATATAGTGATAATTCATAACTTGTCAAAGCAATTTCATTATCGTTAGATGGTAATCTACCATCAGTCAAATCAAATTTATATCTATTAAGTAAATCATTATCTACTTCAACAAAGCCATTTGGCGAATAGCTAACATAGGCAGATGGAATACTATCAGTACTTTTAAGCAATATAGAATTTTTAAAAATATCGCTCATTCCACAATAAACGCCATCGATATTTTCTCCTAATTCATTAGAAACAAATTCTTTGTCTCTTTCTACCATTCTACCTTTACTACCTGTACCGACTACATCATTTTGTTTATCCACAAAATATTGTCCCTTTTTTACGGTTACTGAAGTTTCGTTATTATCTAACATTGATTTAATAATAGTTTCGTTTTTATTAACATTTAATAACGTTGCTGGAAAACTTAAAAATCCAGTCGAACAAATCATTAAGAAGCTAGCACACGCTAGTCTAAGTGGTCTCTTTTTAATATTTATCTTAAAAGACTTTTTATACGTACCAAAGGATTTTTTATTTTTAAAATATTTAAAACTTACTTTGCTCTCATCATTTTCTTTTTCTAATGTGCTATTTACTATTTGACCATCTTTTAATTCAATAAGATAATCGCCATATGTTTTACTTGCTTCAACATCATGAGTAACAACTACTACTAAAGTGTCCTTAGAGGCTTCCTTTAAAATACTAAATATTTCTTTAGCATTTGTTGAATCCAATGCTCCTGTAGGTTCATCGCACAAAATTACTTTTGGATTTTTTATTAAAGCACGTGCTATAGCAACACGTTGTTTTTGTCCCCCAGACAAATTAATTACTTTTTTATTTTTATATTCTAATATTCCTAATCTTTCAAGAAGCGATTCTATTTTAGTTTTATTAATTTTTTTACCTTGAACTTCTAATGAAAAAGCGACGTTTTCATAAACTGAAAGAGAATTAAACAAATTAAATTCTTGAGAAACAAATCCAATGTAATTCTTTCTAAAAAATGATCTTTTATCATCATTTACTGAATTAATATTTACTCCCAAAAATTCAATAGTTCCTTCAGTCGGTGTATCAAAGAAAGACAATAAATTTAATAAAGTTGTCTTTCCAGATCCACTTTTACCAACAACAAAAACCATTCCAGAATTTGGAAAAGAAATTGATATATTATTTAACGCAGTTTCTTTATTTTTATCATCTGCGTAAACTTTCTTGATATTCTTTAATAAATACATAATTATTAACCTACCAATTATTTAGAAAAAGTTATTTCAGCACTAACATCTTTTATATACCAAGCATTAAATCCATTTCCATGTGCTCCTGCTCCAAACGAATTTTTCTCGCCCAAAAACACTTCTTGTAATGTCGAATAACTAATATTCGCAGAATTAGCAATTTCATCAAGTGAATAGCTACAATTTTTATGAACTTGACTTCCATTAATTGAATAGTCGATATTTTTCGCATTGTAATTCTCTAAAATCCAGTTATCTTCAAAAATCGATGCGCCATTTTTTATTGATGTTGTATTTGGACAATAATAATTTGCATAAGCAACATCAATTCCACGTCCAACATCTGTTTCTCTAAAATCTAAAGATCTTTTGCTAGATTTTAAAACTTCTTTCTCATTATTTTTGATATTTACTTTGTCTTGAATAACTCCACCGCATGCCAATATACCAGATATTAATACAAGACCGAATAAACTTTTCTTTCTCATTTAATTGGCCCTCTCCTATTTATATTTCTATCATAATTCTTTATTTTTCTTTTTTCAACATATTTTTTGAATAATACATTTTAAGTGCAATCTTACTTCTTTTGTTTGCTATATTTAACTAATAAATTATTAATTCAAATTTATAAACACAAAAAATAGGCACCGAAGTGCCTATTTTATATTTTATAATTATTTACTTTTTTGCAGCATCAGCAAAAATCTTAAGACCTGCTGTTGTTAATGGGTGAACAAACATGCTCTTTAATACCTTGAATGGAATTGTAGCAATGTCTGAACCAGCAGTAGCAGCAACATTGATGTGTTCTAAGTTTCTAATAGAAGCAGCAATGATTTGTGTATCATAACCATAGTTTGCAACTACAGTAACAATATCTTCAATAAGTTTCTTGGAGTCAAATCCTGCATCATCCATACGTCCCATAAATGGTGAAATGTATGTTGCACCAGCTTCCATTGCCATTAATGCTTGGCTAACAGAGAAAATTAATGTGACGTTAGTGTGAATTCCTTCTGATGTTAAAACAGAACATGCTTTAACACCATCTGGTGTCATAGGTAACTTAATAACGATGTTTTTGTGAATCTTAGCTAAAACTCTAGCTTCAGCAATCATATCTTCTGCTTTGCCTTCAGTAACTTCAGCTGAGATTGGTCCGTCAACTAAATTGACAATCTCACTAATAACTTCCTTTAAATCTCTTCCTTCTTTTGCAATTAAAGATGGATTTGTTGTGACGCCAGAAATAACGCCCCATTTACTTGCTTCCTTGATTTCTTCAATGTTAGCTGTGTCGATAAATAATCTCATTGTACGTGTTTCTCCTTGTTAAATACAAATTTATCATTATATCTTTCCATATTATCTCTAATAATGGATATTGCCTTGTCTTTTCCTTGAACCGATGTTACAACAGTCTCTTTGCCCTCGAGAGTTTTGTAAACTTGGAAGAAGTGTTTGATTTCAGCAAAAATATGGTCAGGTAATTCATGCATATCTGCATAACTAGAGTAGAAAGGATCGTGTGCACAAACAGCAATAATCTTTTCATCGACAGAACCTTGGTCAATCATTCGAATAACACCAATAGGAATAGATTCAACAAGAGTTAATGGAAGAATTTGTTCTGTACACAAAACAAGGACATCTAATGGGTCATTATCTTCAGCATAAGTTCTTGGAATAAATCCATAGTTAGCTGGATAGTGAGTTGATGTATAAAGAATTCTGTCTAATTTTAATAAGCCAGTTTCTTTATCTAATTCGTACTTGTTTTTTGAACCACTTGGAATTTCAATTACAGAAATAAAACGCTCTGCTTTAATTCTTTCTGGACTAATATCATGCCAAATATTCATTTATTTACCCTCCATTAATTATATTACCATAAAATTAGGTTTGTTTATATGAATAAATATAAATTTGTACCTATGCATTCCACGTAATATTTTCTTTTACTTGTTTTAAGCCAGTCATTTCAGTAATGGCATCAGCAATTATTTGAGCAGCACGTATATGTGTATAAACAGAGTTATGTCCGTTTGCTCCTTCCGGATCTCCATCAGAACCAACTTTTGGCATAACAACTACTTTAACTTGCTTACGCTTTGAGTAGTCACCGATAGCTGATTGAGCTTCAGTACCATTGCTTGAATTAGTATGAACCCAAATAACATTTGTATTTGGATATAAAGTGTGAATATGTGTTAAGAACTCAATTACGGCTTGTTTAAATTGAATTTTAGCAGGACCTTGATTTGATAAATTACTAATGTAAGAAGTCCAGTCATTTCCACCGATATTTACAATAACAACATCTGGAACCCACGATGTGTGATTCCATTCTTTTTCAACGACATTAACAGATTTATCTAATCCGACATAGTCATAGGCTTTCCTTAAGTTTGTTGGATGTGCCCCCCAAACTAAGCCTAAGCCAGAATTAGATACAAACTGAGTCTCAGCGTTAAACATTCTAGCTGTTAAATAGCCAAAAGCGTGTAACGATGAGGAGTTTTTTGTATTTCTACCAGTGTTAGGTTCTCCTAAAGAACCATGGCCAGAAATACCACTAGCCCCCAAAATTTGGAACTTTAATTGATTTTCATCAGCGACATATTTTTCAAAATGTCCATCTGTTTTAACACTAGATATGGCAGTGACACCATCGTATGGTTCACTACGTTTCAAGATTTTTAACTTATGTTCTCCAGGAGTTAATCCAGATGCTAATTTTATAGTTTGTGTAACTGTTTCTATAGATATTACTTCATCGTTTGGCAAATCAGCGTCATCGACAAATATTGAAAAATAAGGTCTTTTTCCAGAATCAGTTGCACTTTGTGCATAAAAAGTTACACTAAGTTCTGTTCCGTAGAAATTTACTTCAAAACCTGTAGCTGTGTAATAAAAATTAACTCTTGCTTGTTGTTCATCATAATCCGTTCTACCTATCCAGTGAATATATTCAGAAGTCAAATCTTCATTTTCTAATACATTAACTTTTGTTTCTTCACTTGAAGAACTACTAGAGCTTGTACTAGAGGAAATAGGACTTGATGAACTGCTGGAAATAATAGAACTGTTACCACACGAGACAAGTGCGGTAACAGTGATTAGTGACATTGTTAACAAGCGAGTTTTACTTGTTAATTTGCTCATATTATTTTCTAGCTACTCCACTAGCGCGTGCAGCTTCAGCAACTTTTTCAGCTACTTTCTTATGAACTGATTCATCAAAAGCTAATGGAATAATATTTTCTGGGCTTAATTTATCTTCAGGAATTGATTCTGCAATAGCTTTAGAAGCTGCAATCATCATTTCTCTGTTAATATCTTTAGCGCCAGCATCTAAGGCACCTCTAAAGATACCTGGGAAAACTAATACGTTATTAATTTGATTTGGATATTTACTTGAACCAGTACCAATAATATAAGCACCAGCTTCAATAGCATCATCGTGAGATATTTCTGGAACAGGGTTAGCTAATGGGAAGACAATAGCTTTATCAGCCATTGATCTAATCATATCTTTGCTAACAATATTTGGAGCAGATACACCAATGAATATATCAGCATCGACTAAGGCATCTGAAAGTAAGCCTGTTACTTTGTTTGGATTTGAAATCTTTGGTAATTCAGCTTGAGCAGCATTAATTCCTTCTTGTCCTTCAACAATTACGCCCTTACGATCGCACCAAATAACATTTTTAGCACCTAAATCAAGTAAGTATTTACCGATTGAAATACCAGCAGCACCTGCACCGTTAATAACAATCTTAACATCTTCGATTTTCTTACCTGCAACTTTAAGAGCATTAATTACAGCAGCGCCTGTAATAATAGCTGTACCGTGTTGATCATCGTGGAAAACTGGAATATCGCAGATTTCTTTAAGTCTTGTTTCAATTTCGAAACATCTTGGAGCTGAAATATCCTCTAAGTTAATTCCACCAAAGGATCCAGAGATCAAATAAATTGTACGAATGATTTCTTCTGTATCTTTTGTTCTTAAGCATATTGGATAAGCATCGATGTCACCGAAAGCTTTAAACAAAGCACTTTTACCTTCCATAACTGGCATACCAGCTTCAGGACCTATATCGCCTAAGCCTAAGATAGCAGTACCATCAGTAATAACAGCAACAGTATTCCATCTTCTTGTTAATTCAAAACTCTTTGAATAATCTTTTTGAATTTCAAGGCATGGTCTTGAAACGCCTGGTGTATAAGCAAGCATCAAGTCTTCTTTACTTGAAACATTGCATCTAACCTTTGTTTCAATTTTACCTTTCCATTCAGCATGTTTTTTTAATGACTCTTCATAAACGTCAGACATAATAAACTCCTTTAATTAAAATGGTAAATAGCAAACGCTATTAGCTAACATCATCATGATGAAAATAGAACAACTAACGAGTGGTCCTAAATATAACTTTCCAGTTCTATTGAAGAAGAAGCGGTTGAATATTGGTAAGATAAACATCATAACAATAACGCCCCATAACATATTGCAATATAACCAGTTTGTTGTCCAATAAACTTGTCCTGTACTAAAGAATACAGCATATTGGATAACTAAAATCATGACTAAACCAATTGAGTTAGCAACACAAGCTAATAATGTAGATTGCCATTCTTTCCAACCATCTAATCTCATAGAAAGATTTACTCTTACAGAATTTGAGAAATAGAAGACAAAGAATAATGGTAAGTACATTAATAAGACTAAGAACATCTTTGGGTTGATAACAGGTCTTGCAGAAATGAAGAAGAATCTGAAATCAACATGGAAGAAGATATAAGTTAATAAATCGATTGAATAGAATGTTGCAAATAAGATTACAACTAAGAGAATTGTTTTTCCTAAATCAGAAACTTTAATTTTGAATGGACTTAAATCTGCTTTTCTCTTTCTTACAAATCTATTGATGAAATAGCAAGCAAAGAATAAGACAAATCCAACAGATCCTGAGAACAAAGCCCAAAGCATAACTCCGTTATTCATTCTTTCAGGGAAAAACCAAGTTTGTGCTCCGCCTTGTGCTTTAGCAAACCAAGTTTTAGCTAACTCACAAGCAGGAATAAATAAGAAGCATGCAGCGACAGTACCAATAACAAAGATTGTCCAGAACATTATCTTACTAAATGCACCTTTGTGATCTTGTTTGGCTGGAAGTTCATTTCTAAGTGAACCAAAGAACTTTGTTCTAAGTAACAAATCTCCTAAGCCAAGTACTAATAACATACCTGCAGCTAACATTAAAGCTGTACCAAGTTCACGCCATATCCAGACTTGGTTATTTGCACTTATACTGAATTCGACATCAAGAGCTAATTCCCAATAAGAAAGGAAGTTAGCAATTGACTTTTTGTGGTATGGTTGGAAAGCGTGAATTGTCTTTTCATTATTGACAATTCTTAAATTGTGATTAAATTGGTTTCCATAAATTTCACCGATTTCTACCTCAGTTACTTTTTCTTCACCATTAAGAGTTAAACCAGAGTTAACAATTTCAATAACTTCTGGAGCATATCTTGCATCAGCTTTTGCTGAATCGACACCAGAGTCTTTATTTTGATATGCACCTTCATCGTAATAAGCATATGAGATACCAACATTGCTTCTCATGTTTGGAACGTCATTGCTTAAACCTCTAATATATCCTGAGACATATATTGAGGAAAGTCTTGATGTCTTTCTAAGACCATCAATAACTTCTTGGCCGAATAATGATGCAGCTTTAACGACAGCGTTACCACCAGCAGAGTGACCAGCTGCACCAATTCTTGTTGTATCGATATAGTTTAATACATAACCACCTTTTGTTGATGGAGTAGTAATATAATCGATGAGAGAGAATAAGCCATAACCATAAGCACTAGCAGCTTGTGTAGAATCTGAAGCGGATGAATCACCTTGTGAATAAGGATCCATGACAATAACAACAAATCCACGTCTTGCTAATTCTGTCGTCCATGCTTGTTGAGTTTCCTTTGTTCTTTGGAATCCTGGACATATAATTACAGCTGGAGCTTTATTAGAGGCAGTTGCTGTCTTAGGCTTATATAAGTCAGCTGCGACATATTGACCGTTTTCAGTTGGATACTTCAATGTTACGACATCGACTTTTCCACCGTTATTATCTATAGAGGCTGCTGTACCTAATCCAATAACAAATAGACATAAAGCAACTAATATTAATTGAATACCTCTTTTTGTATGAGCAAACCATTTGCCAAAGCTAGCAAAGGCGTTGCCAATAGCTTTTAGCCATTTTGGACAGCCTTTTTTCTTTGTTTCGGTTGCTTCTGTTACACTATTATTTTCTTTTTCCATATAAAATCCTATTTGTATTTATTATTCAGCTGTTGTTGGATTTAAGATTGCTTGACCAACATCAGATAAACAATATTCGATAAATGTATTAACGTTAATTTTATTTTCAGAAGAGTTAATTGTTGAAAGCATTCTTTCTGAATTATTGATGTTGAGGGTAGTATTTGTAACATCTAACTTTGTTCCATTTGAACCTGCAGTAGATCCAATAGTTTTACCACCACCGAGAACGCAGTCATAACCTGTTTCATCTGCTAAAACTAAATCAACAAAAGCTGCAACTTTAGTACTGTCATCACCAAGAGTGACAATTTCTAATTTGCTAATTGTAATTCCTTGAGATTCTAAGTAAGCCTTAAATCCTGCTTCGAGATTTGTAACAATCTCAGCTGGAACATATTTTCCATAAACAGCAATTCTTAATACGTCTGTAGAAACTGCTGGATTTAAAGCTTTATTAGCTTCATCTGTACCTAAGAAAGTAACAAATGTTTCTAAGTTATCTGTATTTCCACCTAAAGATAATGTTGCATAATATCTTGATGTATTATTTAAATTAATCACAGCTTTAGAAATAACGTAATCTTTTACTGCACTTTGAGCAGCTGTATTAATATTGTTACCAACACCTAAGATAATATCGACATCACCATCGGTAGCAATAGCAGTTGTATAATCTGCAACAGCTTTTTGATTGTAAGCTCTGAAGACTAAATCTTCAATTACAATATTATTTGTTTCACAATACTTGGAATAAGCTGTCTTCATATTTTCAAGAGTTTGTTCTGTGAAATATGAAGGAAGATATGCAACGACTAAAGCGTTTTTATCTTCTGAAACTTCTGTTAAATCAGCGTAGAAATTAACTGTACCATCTGTATCTAAAGCATCTAATTCAGCATAAGTAAATCCTTGTGTCTTATCATATAATGTTTCAGAATCAGCTGATAATTTCCAACCATTAACTGTATAGCCTGTTTTGTTATATGCATATAAAGTTAATGATGAACCTAATTCGTTTTTAATTGTTTCAGTGTGAACAAGTTCTTCGCCATCATAATAGTTAACGACGATTGTTGCAACTTCTTCTGCAACCTTTCCTTCCCACTTTAATCTGACAGTGTCACCTGTAATATATTCATATTCAGATCCTAATGTAGAAACTTCAGAAGCTGTTAATGAAGAAGCACTTTCTGTTCCTTCAAGAACTGAAGATGTAACTGAAACATTATTTGAACCAGCTGGAGCAACTGGGCTATTTGTCTTTGGTGAAGCACTATTTGACTTTGACCAAGCTGTATTTGTATCTGGGTTTGTAGAGACATAAACGCTATTTGTTGCACTTTTTGCAATTGCTTGAGCATCATCGCTATAAGCAAAGACGTTTGCTGTGTTATAGCAATTTGTTACAGTACCTGTTGATTCTAATCTACCAACAATACCACCAACTTCTTTTCTACCAGCTACATATGAACGGGAAGAAATTGATGAAACATATCTACCATTGGAGTAGCAGTAAGAAACTTCACCGGCATTGATACCAACAATACCACCGACAGCTTGATCAGCGTGGATTCTAATACCTTCAAAGTATGAAGTTGTAACTTTAGCACCTGCTTTATTATATCCGACGATACCACCAGCACCGACGTTATTAAATTCAACAGCACCAGAATCAGAGGCAGCTCTTTGGAATAAGATCTTACCTGCGCCATTTGTTGTTGATTGAGAAATTTCTCCATAGTTAAATCCAGCAATACCACCTGAATATGAATATTTAGATAATGATTTACCACTTTCAGTTGAGTTATATGCACCTAAGCAACCTTTGTTGGTAGCATTTGTAATGACACCTTTGTTGGTACCGACAATACCACCACCACCAATGTTTGCTTTAACAACACCAGTAGTACTATCGCCTGAATTTCCTTGGTATGTAACGTTATTAATAGTACCTTTTACATCGTTTAAACCAACGATACCACCAGCACCGCCTAATTCTTCTGTTGATAAATCAGCAACTAAGCCAGCTGTTGATGTAACTAAAGCTGTACTTAAGACATTTTCAACTTTACCATTGTTGGTATTTGCTAAAGCGCCGATATAAGCAAATGAACCAGTACTAACATTACCTGCAACAATAACATTTGAAACAACGCCGTGTTCACCAATTTTGCCAATAGCAGCGCAGTTACCTGTAACTGTAATAGTTTTTCCGTTTCCTAATAATGTTCCGTCGAAAGTGACATTCATTTCTGTTGTGTAATCAGATTCGACAGATACATCTTGATAAAGTTTATAGAAAGAATTTGTTCCAACTGTCTTTTGTTCTTCACTCTTTGAGATATTGTCAAAGTCAGAACCATTAACAATTAAATATGGATTTGTTTGACTTCCATCACCTTTAAGGAATACGTCTTCAGCAAATACTTCATCGCTGTCGCCACTCTTAACACCAACTTTATACATTCCACCAGCTGGAATTGTTGTTGGGGTGAAAGTAACTCTTGATTCTTTTGAATCGTATGAAACTGTACCTGCAATTTCGTTACCTGTTTCGGAATAAGTATTCTTTCCATCTTCAGATGTGCTTACATAGTCATATAATTTAACTGTGACAGGTGTTGCTAATGAGAATCCGCCTTGTAACCATGTAATATCTGATGAAAATGCAGCTTCACCTGTTTTAATGTCGCTTGGAACACTAGTGATAATTGTCCAACCAGCATATAAGGTGAGATTGTTTTTAACTGTATCAACATCAAACTTCCATTCGTTTAATGCTTCCTCATCTTTGTACCAGCCTCTAAAATTATATGAGGCATCTGGTGCAGTAGGAGTTTTAATTTCTTCAGTAATACGTTTGCCCTTTTCAACGCTAACTGTTTGGACAATTTGACCTAAAGAATTAAAATCTACTGTATAAAATGTTTTGCCACTTGATGTGCCGCCATTATTGTTATTGCATGATGCAAGAGAAGCAACTAAGGCAAGCAATAATGATATCTTTTTGACTTTTTTCATAATAAAAGCCTCCTAACAAGCACATTATAAGCATATGTAAGCGATTATACAATGGTATTAAATATATTAATATTTAATGATTCCATAAGCAAAACTTATGATATAATATATGTGATGAAAGTAGGTGTATTATGAATATAAACCAATTAGTTTATTTCGTTACAGTTGTTAAGTATAACAATATAACAAAAGCCGCTAAAGAACTATACATATCACAGCCAGCAATCTCTTTAGCTATAAAAGATCTAGAAAAAGAATTTGGTCTAACTTTATTTAAAAGAAAAAATAACGTCTTGACATTAACTCAGCACGGAAAGTATTTATACGATCTATCTATGCCTTTAATTCAAGAGTACAACAATGTCAACGAAAGAATGAACGACTATATTAATAAACATTCAACACTTAACTTAGGCATTCCACCAATGCTTGGAACATTTCTTTTTCCACCAATCTTTAATGTTTTTGCAAATGAAAATCCAGGATTCCAATTTAAGATCAAAGAATATGGTAGCTTTGCCAATAAAAAAGCTGTTTTAGATGGCGAAATAGATATAGCCTTCACTGTCACAAATGAATGTGAAGTAGGTGATGAGTTAGAATATATCAAAATAGGTGAGACAAGTTTAATTTTTGCTGTTAATAAAAATAACCCTCTTGCTTCAAAGAAAGTTATATCAGCTAACGACATCAAAAACACACCATTAATTTTAATGAAAGAAGATTCACTTCAATATCAAATAATCACTTCACTATTCAAAGAACAAAATATTACTCCTAATATTCTTTTAACTTCAAATCAATTCTATATCATTAAAGAGTTATTACAAAGTTCAGATAATAACTGTGGAGCCTTTATATTTAAGCAACTAATTAAAGATGGTGAAAATATAATCGGAATCCAATTTGAGAAAGAATTAAAACTTGATGTTTTAATTTGTTATAAGAAAGATGCAAAATTGCTCAGCACAACAAAGCGTTTTATAGAGTTTATCAAGAATAATATCAAGCTTTAATTTGTATAGTTTTTAATTTATATTCACATCATTAAAATGGTGAGAATATGAAAATTATTAAAAAAATTATTTTATCTTTATTGCTACTGATATTTTTAATTCCAAGCATTAATTATGCATACATTTTTTTATCTCCAAAAATTAAAATCTGGCATCCTGGAGAAACGATAATTCAATATTCCAATAGTGAATACGAAGTGTTTCACAACTCTAAAAATTCAAAATATTTAAATTTAGAAGAAATAGATAGTCAAAAAATTAAATATCTAATCGGTTTAGAAGATCAAAATTTTTATAATCATCACGGAGTCGATTATAAAAGAGTTACAAAAAGTTTGATTGATAATGTTTCGTCACAAAAAATAGTAAGTGGGGGATCAACAATTACGCAGCAATTAGCACGTATTTTGTTTTTGGATAACTCAAAAACAATTACTAGAAAATATAAAGAGTATAACTATGCTAAAAGACTTGAAAACTCTCTAACAAAAAATCAAATATTAGAAGCTTATATAAATAACGTGTTTTTTGGAAAAAATCTTTATGGACTAGAAGAAGCCAGTGAATATTACTATTCTAAAGAAGCTAAATATTTAAATGATTCTGAAATTATATCTCTTTTTGCAATGCTTAAATCACCTAACACTTTTTATCCTGGCAGTGACAAATTTAAAGACAATTATTTAAATTCAATCTATTATCTTTACGATAGAAATATAATTGAAATCGATAAATATTATGAGCTATATAGAAACATACCTATTCCCGTAATTAATGAAAAAGATGATAGTAGTTTCTATTCAATAGATGTTTTAAATAGAGAAGCTCAAAGCAAAAATATTAGTTCAAAACTCATCGGTAAAACTATTAACACCACAATAAATCTTTCTATTCAAAAAAAGATTAAGGAAATAATAAATCAAACAAAAGATATAAGTTCTAAAGAAAATTTAGCTGTTATTGTACTTAAGCCAAGTAGTGGTGCTTGCTTATCTTTAATTGGAAGCAGCAATAATAATGACAGCTTTAATAGAGCGATTGATGGGGTAACTCAATTAGGATCTACTGCTAAACCTCTTTTGTATTTATCAGCACTTGAAAATGGCTTCACTCCACTTACATCATTAAAGAGCGCCCCTACAGTATTTTATATTGAAAATGTTGGTGAATACGCACCACAAAATGCCACTGGAAAATACGCAAATAAAAACATTAATATGATTGAAGCAATTTCAGTTTCTGACAATATTTATGCGACAAAAACAAATTTGTTACTCGGTTCAAATACGATCAGCGATAAATTAAAAATAATTGGAATCAACGATGTAAATGACAATGTCACAAATGGGCTTGGTAGTTTTTCTTTAAGTCCATTAACAATAACATCAATTTATAATGCAATAGCCAATAGAGGAATATATCATAAGCCGTATTTTGTTAAATCGATTGAAGAAAATAATAAGAAAATTTATACACATAAAAACGATAGTGGAGTAAGACTATTTGAAAAACAAAAATCAATTATTATGTCATATATGCTTTTATCGCCATACGATAAAGCTTTAACAACATATACAACACCTACAATGATAAATTATGTTCCAAATTATAGATTTGCCGTAAAAACTGGTAGCACAGATAGTTCGTCATTAGTTATGGGATTTAATCCGAATTTTACCATTGGTATATATGTTGGTACAGATGACAATAGTCAAGAATATGACAAAACGTTAGCTAAAAAACTATTTGTTAAAATTGCAAATATGTTGATGGAAAATAAAAAAGATGTCTTCTATGAGACACCTAATTTAAAAGCTTTTACTTTAACAAATATAGAAACTGGTGAAAAATCTTTTACTTATTATCGCTAACAAGCATAACCGTAGAAAAGCATTGAATAGCTTTTCCTTGTCCAAGCTCTCCAATTTTTTCGTTAGTACCAGCTTTTATTGAAACGTTTGTAATATCTGTAAATAAGAGTTTAGCAATATTAGTTTTAATTTCATCCATATATTTTGCTAATTTTGGAGATTCAAGAACTATCGAACAATCTATATTATTAATTTTATAGTTTTGTTCAAACATTTTAGAGACAGCAAATTCTGCAATTTTTGAACTTGCAATGCCTTTTATAGACTCATCTGATGGTGGAAAAAACTTTCCCAAATCACCTAAAGCTAATGCACCTAAAATAGATTCAGCTATAGCGTGTAAAAGACAATCACCATCTGAATGAGCTACACTTTTTTTGTTGCATGGGATATAGATACCACCAACATAAATTCCATTGCCTTCACTTAATTGATGAATATCAACAGAAAATCCGATTCTAAATTTTTCCATTATTTTGTAACGTTAAATTTAATAAATAAGCAGTCGCCATCTCTAACGACATATTCCTTACCACATGTCATTATCTTTCCAGCTTGTCTAAGAGCTACTTCAGACTTGTATTCACAAATATCTTCATAACTATAAACTTCTGCTTTAATAAAACCTTTTTCAAAATCTGTATGAATAATGCCAGCACATTCTGGGGCTTTCATACCATCTTTAAATGTCCAAGCTCTTACTTCATCACTTCCAACAGTAAAGAATGTTTTTAAGCCTAGCAAATCATAAGAAGCTTTTGCAACTTTGTCTAAACCTGACATATTAGTTCCTAACATATTTAAGTATTCTGCTCTTTCTTGACTTGAAAGTGGAGCTAAGTCAGATTCCATCTTAGCTGAAACAGGAATTGCTATAGCGTTTTCTGCTTTTGCTATTTCCATAACTTGTGAAAAATATTTATCTTCAGAAGGATTTTGATAGCTTTCTTCTGAAACATTTCCAACATAAATTACAGGCTTCATAGATAACAAGTTGAATTCTTTAACTATCTTTTTTTGTTCTTCTGTTAAAGGAACAAGTCTAGCACTCTTAAAATTCTTTAATTCTTCAGTTAAAAGTTTGATTAATTCTCTTTCAGCTAAAGCATCTTTATCTTTTGTCATTTGTGCTTTTTTACCAATTTTATCTAGTCTTTTTGCTAAGACATCTAAATCAGACATAATTAACTCTAATTCAATAGTTTCGATATCTCTTTTTGGATCAACATTTCCATCAACGTGAATAATTTCACTGTCATCAAAACATCTGACAACATGAACAATTGCATCACAATTTCTAATATTTCCTAAAAATTGATTTCCTAATCCTTCACCTTTACTTGCTCCTTTAACAAGTCCAGCAATATCTGTAAATTCAAAAGTAGCTCTTACTTGTTTTTTAGGATTGAAAAGTTCTACTAATTTATCAAATCTTGGATCTTTTACTTCAACAATTCCTTGGTTTGGTTCGATTGTTGCAAATGGATAATTTTCTGCTAATGCGTGAGAATTTGTAATAGCGTTAAATAAAGTTGATTTACCAACATTTGGTAATCCCACAATACCTGCTTTAAGTGACATATTTTTACCTCTGAAATAATTTTCAAGCAATAAATTTTAACACAAGTTTTATATATAGTAAACTTTATACATATGTATAAAGCAATTAAAAACCCGCAATAAATGCGGGAGAAATATCTAACGAATACGCACGATATTTTAGTTTAACTTGGATTATTCAGCTTTTTCGCCTGTTTTGCGAACGTTTGAAGCTCTTAAGCCACGTTCTGAATTTTCAACGTCGAATTCGACAAGTTCGCCTTCTTCGGCTGTCTTGTATGAATCCATGACAAGAGCTGAGTAGTGGAAGAAGACATCGGTTCCGTCTTCGGCACGAATGAATCCGTATCCCTTCTCCTTGTTAAACATTTTAACTTTACCCTTCATATAGGACCTTTCAAATGCAGTCTGTTTCAAAACTACCATTAAATTCTATCACATTTTGACGAATTGTAAAACACTTTATATCTTAAAGATGTAATTGCTTACATTTTTTTGACATTTATTTTGTTTTGAAGCATTCAAAAGGTGTATAATCGCGTATTTTAGAGTGTATATGTAGTGCTCCAATCATTAATGAAAATATAGAAAATAACGCCATCGTTATATAAACAATAGGATTTATACTTCCAAAACTATATACTGTTTTTTCATACATCAACGTTTCATATAAAGAGACAAATATCACATTAAAAACTGATGAAATAAAAGCATTAAAAACAAGCAACAAAATAGATGTAAAATAAGTTTCAAAAATTTCTATGTTGTGATATCCATACGTTAAATAAATACCTATTTTTCTTTTTTCTTTGCTTATAAGAATATTCATAGCAAAAGATAACATTCCTAAAGATATAAACATAGTAAACGCAGAAAAACTAACTAAAAATATGTTAACAAAATAAATTGCTTCATTAATTCCATTTTCAATAATTTCACCTGGAAAGGAACATTCAAAGTTTGGAAAGGAAACTTTCATATAATTTAAAATCAAGTCATGATCTAACAAACTATTAAAATTGATCAATGCACCAGTACATCTTGAATCACTAGCTTTTAAATTTCCTCTATCAATTAAAAATGCTGTTGGAAAAATAGACGATTGATAGATTGCATCTTCTTTGCTATCAATTACTCCAGTAATTCTAAATTCTACATCTTTAAATTTATTTATATATTCTTCCTGTGATTGAACAGTCTCCAATAGGATTAATCCACTTATTTTCGCGTTTAAATAATCTTTATTTGTTAGAAAAAGTTTAGTTGCAAGATTACTAGATATTAAAATTTCATCGATAGATTTAGGTTTTTGTCCTTCTAATAAATAATCATCTTTAGATAAAACCTTATATTTAATTCCATCTTGTGTTTTAACAGAAGATATTAGATCACATTTATATACCCCTTCTTCAACTTCAAACATTGCACCTTGAAACATATTTAAATCTAATTTTGATTGATAATTAACATCAGCAAGCCTATTAAGTTTTTGTCTTTCCAATGATAAAAACAAAGGCTTTGAAAAGCCACAATATCTTCCATCAGCTAAAAAACCAAACGCTGAATTTGAAACAATAACTGAATTAATATTATCTTCAAATTTATTGCATATCTCATTTATCTCTGATAATTTTATATCCATTATGTTGTCAACTATAACAGCGTATCTATCTTTATTGAAGTTTATTTTTTCAATTAAATACGATGAATATTTATTATCTTTGACAAACGATTCATAAAATTCTAAAAAGGTATTTTGTTTTAAAGATAAATACGAACAACATTTTATTTTCCATGGAATATCACTATCAATCTCCAAATTATTATATTGTTCCAACTTTAATTCTTTATTTAAGAATTGTATGTTCCACTGTGCATTATTAACAATTATTTCAGCAGAAACACCAACTATTATTTTGACAATTTTAAAAATTATATCTGCAGAATATTGCATTATAGAAGCACCTACTTCTAAATTTAAATATATACCATATTTTTCAATATACTGATCGATACTATAAATACCTAACATTTTCTCAAGTGCATCATAATCGCTTTGCTTAAGCATTAAAACTATTTCGTCATTTTTCAGATTTAGCACTTTAATATTTTCTTCGTAATCTCTTAGAGGATTAATAAAGTTTCTGATAGATATAGAATTAAGATTAATTTTATTCTTATTGTTTAAAGTGATATAACAACAATTTTTATTATCGAATAATTGTTCGAAATTTCCATAGTAATATACTCCATATCCTGTAACATAATTGCTATAGTCGCTACATATTTTTTCAGAAATATCTATGTTAGTTCCATATAAAGAATCATCGATAATATTCGGATTATCTTTAACAATTTCTAAAGAATTATTATCAATCGTTCCTTTTAAAGTATTTGAGATAGTTTCTTTTACAGAACTTGACAAATAAAAACTCATGCCAAAACAAGTATTGCTTATAATTAGTCCAAAAAGCACTAATAAATATCTTATTTTGTTTCCTCTAAATGTTTTAAGCGACTTTTTTATCATATTAAAAAAACTATATCTTTTTCTAACTTTTATTTTAACTTTCATTATTTTATAAAATTCTCTTTTGTCTTCTTTAATTTGAAAATTTCCATCAACGCATTCAATTAAAGTATCGTTTTCAAGTCTATCATTTGAATGAGTAACAACAATTACGAGTGAAGTCCTAGCAACAACATTTAAAGTTTTAATTATTATTGATCTATTTTGATCATCTATAGAAGCAAATGGCTCGTCTAAAATTAATATGTTTGGATTATTAATTAAAGCTCTAGCAATTCCAACTCTTTTTCTTTCTCTGCCAGAAAGATTTTTAATAAGTTCGTTTTTCTTTTCTTTTAAATTTACTAAATTTAAAATTGAATCAATAGCATTTTCTTCACTACTTTTATCCAAGTTAGTTATTTTTAATTGCCAAGACAAATTTTCTTTAACTGTCATAGATTCATCAAATTCTTCTTTTTGAAATGAGAATCCTATATTTTGAAATCTAAAATTTGACATTTCATTGTTAGTCATTGATTTCAATTCTATTCCATTAATCTTAATACTACCTTCATAGTCTAAATCAATTAAGCCTATTAATCTTAATAAAGTCGATTTTCCTGATCCGCTTTTGCCTATTATTGTCACAGTCCCTGTATCAGGCAAATCTAAATTTAAATTTTGTATTATATATTTATCTTCTTTCTTATATTTTTTGCATAAATTTCTTATCTTTATCATTCTTCACCTCTAAGAGAATCTATTAAATTTTCACTATCAATTTTTTTAGCTAAACAAACTGTTATTAAAATAGAAAATGTAAATAAACAAATTATAAGAAATAAAATTAAATAAAAAGGATTTGATATCTTTATAAAGTAAAGTAGGTATTCAATATTAATAAATTTATTAGCTAAAAGAATTACTATTGTAGTTATCAATAAAGTATTAGATAAAATTAGTCCTGATATAAAAACGCTTGTAGCAAACGGAATTTTATAAAACTCAATTTTTCCAATGCCAAAACTTTTTATTAATCCAAATGTCTTTTTCTCTTCTTCAAATATATTTATTAAAAACATAAGCATTAAAACAATAGCTAATACGGAAGCCAAAAATAGAAACATATTCGCAATCTTAGAAAGGGAAGAAATTAACGATGAAATAGATTTTTTCATTTCAACAGATTTATTATAAATTTCATATTTATTTGCATCTAATCCAAAAGCACGATCTAAATCATCACTAATAACGTAAATATTATAACCAGTTATATAATCGGTATTTGATGCCATAGTAGTAATTCTATCAATTATAGTGACTTGTTTTGAAAAAAGCTTAGATATATTTTCAAGTTTTATAAGTTCAAAATACCTTTGCATTTCATAATAATCGTAGTAAATAGTTTGTGTGTTAAATAAAGAACTTTCTT
Organism: Clostridium sp. CAG:288; assembly: GCA_000437395.1. GTDB lineage: Bacteria > Bacillota_I > Bacilli_A > RFN20 > CAG-288 > CAG-288. The sequence continues at coordinate 99,682 of FR898169.1, forward strand.
TAGCAATTCCGACAATTTTAAGTGCAAAATTGAAAGAAATATAGTCATGTGCATAATTTTTGCCGGTATTTATACTAAAATCGATGTCTTTTTTTAATTTTATCTCATCTTTTTCACTTATATTCTTTTCTAAATTTTTATTTATAACAACCTCATTAAAGCGCGAAGGACATTTTCCTGACAATAATTTGGAGCTATCACAAACTGACGGACTAAACGCCACCTTATTAACTTTGTTATCTTTACTGTAATTTATAGTTGAAGGCAAAATTCCATCAAATGACGGCTCTATTTTAAGATCGTTATTATCATCTAAGTTTGGTCTTAAGTTTCGTATCAAATTCAAGTGATCATCAACTTTAATCTTTTGAATTTCACTAACTTTTGTAATATTAGTATTAAAATATTCATCGCCAATTTTATCTAATACATTATTTGAATTTATATTAATTAGTAATATTAAAAGAATAAATGAAATTGAAACAGCTAAAGATATTATTCCTAATAACGTTTTTCCAATTCTTTTTTTAAACATTTTAATTATCAATTTTAATGTTTCTTTTATGGATAGTTTTTTGTCTACTTTATTTTGATTTTGATCATTATAAATTAAATTATTTCTACTTACTCTATCTTTTTCTTTTACTTTTTTGTTTTCAATATAAAGTATTTTATCAGCACAGCTTTTGGCAAATTCTATATCATGAGTAGCAAATATTATCAATTTATCCTTTTTTAATTTATTTATTATTTCAGATATTATTTTAGTGTTTTTACTATCAAGCGATCCAGTTGGTTCATCCATTAATAATAAATCTGAATCAACATATAATGCTCTAGCTATTCCTATTCTTTCCTTTTCTCCACCACTTACTTCGTTAATATTTTTGTTAATGTTCTTAATTCCTAGTTCATCATTTATTCTTTTAATATTCTTTTCTTTGTTATCTTTAATTATTGAAGGTAATTTAATATTTTCTTCAATCGAAAGATAGTCAATCATATATGAATCTTGGAAAACAAACGATATACCTTTTTTAGAATTAATATATATATTCCCACTATAATCAACATAATTAGCAATGCAATTTAATAGCGTTGATTTACCAGAACCAGATTTACCTAGTAACGCTATAGCTTGATTTTTTTCACAGTCAAAAGAAACATTTTTTAAAATGATGTTTTTTCCAAATGAGCAACTTAAATTCCTTATACTAAAAAAAGCCATTTTAACCTCCATATTATATATGGAAACAAAATAGCTTTTTCTTTCTTATTTTTCTATTTTAACTATAGATTTATTAAGTTTATCCCTATCAATAAGCATATCGTGTTGACAGTTTATGCACTTAATTTTGCATATAGCACCAGTTTCAATTATTAAAAACTTGGTTGATTTTTTATTGCATGGATGACTTTTTCTTAAGATAACAATATCGCCTACTTTATAATTAGTTATCATTTTTTAAAGTCCTTAAATAGTAGCCACTCTTAATTACAGATGCAATTGTCATTGGCCCAACACCGCCTGGAACTGGGGTAAAATACTCACAGTCTGGAACAAAATCAATATCCCCTTTTCCATCACTATGATATCCACAATCAATTACAATCGCTTTCTTTGATATATCTTCACTACCTATAAGATTTCTTTGACCTGAAGCCAAAACAATAATGTCGCTTTCTAAACTTGCATTTTTAATGTCAGCGACCGATACTTTTGAATGTGCTAATGAACAAAATGCGCCCATTCTTTGTAAAGCCAAAAATATTGGCATACCAACAGAAATTGATCTTCCAATAATCAAAGCTTTTTTTCCTTTGACATCAATTTCGTAATTATTTAATAAACTAATAACGCTTTTGGCCGTTCCAGGAAGTTTATTTAGATCTCCAAACACCAAATCACCAATATTTTCTTTTGTCAGCATATCGGGATCTTGAAGTGGACTTATACGTTCAATTATTTTTTCTTCATTATCAAAGCCTAAAGGTCTAGCTACAATAACCATATTATTTCTATCATCTTTACATGATTCAACGTATCTTATTCCTTCTTCAACACTACTTATAGAAATTATTTTATAGTCAATGCCTAATGCTACAACAAATTTTTCTAGCATTTTAACATAGCTAACAGATTCATCATTTTTTTCATTTAAGATAAAATTAAACTTTACTAATGGATACTCTTTTTTAAATTCTAATATTTCGTTTATTGTTTTTTTACGTAAAGCGTTTCCTCTTAATTCAATCATTATTCTTCCTCCATCTTTACTGCAGCTGGTATTTTTGGAAGCCCTGGCATTGTCATAATAGCTCCAGTTAATGGAACAATAAACTTAGCTCCGTGCGATAAATTGATTCTTTTAATATGAATATCAAAGTTATCTGGTGCACCTTTAAGTTTAGGATCATCTGAGAATGATAACGGTGTCTTTGCCATACAAACATAAAAATCAGAATATTTTTCCTCGTATTCATTGAGCTGAGCTAAAGCTTTTTCTGAATAAATTACATTTTTAGCACCATATATTTCTTTACATATTAAATTTATTTTATCAGCTAATTTCATATCTTTAGTATAAAGAGGATGGAAACTGCTATTATTTTCATCAATTGTTTCAACTGCTAACTTTGCAATATCAATAGCACCTTCAGCACCTTTAGAATAAGCGTCGTTTAAAGCAAACTTAAATCCTTTTTCGTTAAGCCAATTTTCAAGTAATTCAAGTTCGTTTTTAGTATCACTAGAAAAGATATTAATATTACATATTGTTGGCAAGCCAAACTTTTTCATGTTGTTTAAATGTCTTTCTAAATTTGGTAAACCTTTTTTTAAACTTTCCAAATCTTCACATTCTAAATTGTTTTCATCAGCACCGCCATGAAGTTTTAAAGCTCTTATTGTTGCAACTACAACACATAACTCTGGCTTAAGGTTTGCTTCTTGACATTTAATATCCAAGAACTTTTCTGCCCCTAAATCTGAGCCAAATCCCGCTTCAGTAACGACATAATCGCTAAGAGATAGAGCCAATTTTGTCGCAATTATAGAGTTGCATCCATGAGCAATATTAGCAAATGGACCGCCATGAATTAATGTGGGGGTTCCATAACTTGTTTGAACTAAGTTTGGCTTTAAAGCTTCTCTCATTAATTTCATAACTGCATTTACAATTTTTAAATCTCTAACAGTAATTGGTTTATTATCATATGTATAAGCTACAATAATATCACCAACTCTTTGTTTAAAATCGTTTTCGTCTTTAGAAATACACATAATTGCCATTAACTCGCTAGCAACCGTTATAACAAATCCATCTTCACGCTCTATTCCGTTTTTCTTTCCTTGAGCGACTGTAATTTGTCTTAAGGCTCTGTCATTCATATCCATAGCTCTTTTAAAGACAATATTTTTTGGATCAATATTTAATTCATTTCCTTGGAATATATGATTGTCAATTACAGCTGAAATTAAATTGTTAGCACTAGTTAGTGCATGCATATCACCTGTAAAGTGAAGATTAATTTCTTCTTGTGGTTCAACTGTTACTTTTCCACCACCAGTTGCACCGCCTTTCATACCAAAAACAGGTCCTAAAGAAGGTTCTCTTAAGGCTAGACAAACTGATTTTCCAAGTTTATTTAATCCATCACCTAAAGCAATTGCAGTAGTTGTTTTTCCTTCACCAGCTTTTGTTGGTGTAATTGCAGTTACTAATATCAAATGACCTTTTTTATCGCCTTTAGCTTTCGAATAATCGATTTTAGCTTTATAAAATCCATATGGTTCAACAAAGTCCCCATCAATATTCAATTTCTTAGCAATTTCATTTATCTTTTTTAGTTCCATAAAAGCACCTTTCTATTTTTCTTCTTTGATATTTTTTATTAAAGCACTAATAAATGCTATTCCAAACGCATTAGGGACAACGTGAGTTGAGCCTAAAGTTTTTGATCTTCTTTTTACAGGAATTTCTTTGGAATATATGGCTTGTATATTTCCATCAAATAAATTTTCTTCTTTTAATCTTCTCTTATAAGCTTTAGCAAGTGGTTCACCGGTATCGTTAAGAGTACCAATACTTACTTTAGTAGAATCATGTCTTAAGCCACTACCTGTTGAAACTATTATCTTGGCTCCTATTCTCTTAGAGTATTTATAAAGCTCAACTTTAGCATCAACATCATCTATACAATCTAGGATATAATCGACGTTTTCAAACTCTGGTGAGTTAAAGTATCCTGCAATAATTTTATCCGATTTAGCATCAATTTTAGCTAAAGGATTGATTAATTTCGCATATTTTTCTGCACATTCAGCTTTTTTAAGGCTAATATCAGATAAATTATATAGAGTTTGTCTATTTAGATTGCTAAGTTCAACAACATCCATATCAATAGCTATTATATCGTTTATGCCTATTCTTAGTAAACCTTCAAAAGCACTACCACCTACTCCACCTAAGCCTGCAATTAATACTTTTTTGGTTTCAATTAAACTATATAACTCGTTTCCAACAGCTAATTTAGTCCTCATTTTTAAACTTAAATTAGCTTTAATAAGTTCGTAGATTTTTTTACTATCTCCAAATATAATATTCGGAAATTGATGCCTCAAAAAAGTTCTTTGACGTTTTGCATATCTTCTAGTATTTAATTTAATTTTATCGGAAATATCTTTTTCTGTTTCGTTATTTTCTAATCCCTCAATTACTTCTTTATATCCTATTGCAGCAAAAGCTTTAGAATTTGTTTTTCCTTCTTTAATAAAATTTTTAACTTCATCGATTAAGCCATCTTTGAACATTTCATCCACTCTATCGTTAATTCTAGAATTTCCAAGTTCAACAGGCATTTCAATACCAAATATTCTTACAGGATAAATAGGGCTGATATCTTTCATTTTTAAATCACTCTTTTTTTGACCCGAGTAATATATTCTTAAAGCTTGTTCAACTCTTCTTCGATTGTTCATATGAAGTTCTTTAGCTGAGTCTGGATCGACTTTTTGAAGTTCATCAAAAAGTTCACTATCGCTTTTATTAGAGAAGTCTATTTCATCGTTAACTGTTGAGAATTCATAAGGATATAATGCCGCTCTAACATATAAGAAAGTTCCACCACTCATGATACAATCTTGGCCCTCTGAAACATATTTATCTAAAATAGCTCTCGCTCTTTCTTGATAAACTTTGACGTTCATTTCTTCGTCCAATGGAACTTCATCAATCAAATGATAAGTTAATCCATCTAATTCTTCTTTTGTTGGTTTAGCAACACCTATATTCAATTCTTTATATACCTGAAAAGCATCAGCACCAATTAAAGGCAAATTAAATTCTTTTGCTAATTTAGATGCTAATGAAGTTTTTCCAGATGCTGTTTGTCCTAATATAACGTATATCAAAATCCTGTCCTCTTAAATAATTTTTCAATATCAGCTTTGCTAATTTTAATTATCGTTGGTCTACCATGTGGGCAATTAGCTGGGTTTTGACATTTAAACAATTCCCTTATTAATGCATTTTGGCTTTCAACACTTAAAATAGCATTTGCTCTAACACTAGCTTTACAAGCTTTAGATGCGATGGCTAAGTGCTTCAAAGAAGAAATATCAGCTTTTCTATCTTTTAACGCTTCTAAAACAATATCAGTTAAAACAGATTCATCGTCATCATCTTTTAAAGTTATCGGTATACGATCAATTCTAATCGAATTTCCACCAAAAGAACTAGCTTCAATTCCTAATGATTTTAAAAGAGCTATATGCTCAACATCAAAGTTAACTAAAGAGCTGTATGGTAAATCTATAACTATTGGAAATAATGGTTCAATTGTTTCTTGGATTTGGTTAAACTCGCGTTCATATTTTTCATAGTTAATTCTTTCAGCTGCAGCGTGTTGATCAATTAAATATAGTCCATCAGGTCCATCACAAACAATATATGTTTTTAATATTTGACCTATTGGTTTTAAATCTGGTATCTGTGAAGACTCATCGTTTTCAAAAAGTGTTTCTTGATATGGTTCTTCCTTAGTTAATTGTTCTTGTGCTAATGGTTGAACATACTCTTCATCCTTAAAAGAATCTATATTAGTATATGAGTTATCTATATACGTATTTCCATACTCTTCATTTTTAACTTCATAATTACTTTTTACTGAAGCACTTGTATTTATAGGTGTTACTGGAGTAATAGGTCTATTAAAAACAGGAGCCTTAACTTCAATTTTAACAGTATCTTTTGATGTTACTTCAGAATATGTTGGTCTCAATCGAATTAAAGCTCTTTTAATAGTATCCGTAATTAAAGAAGCTAATTCTTCTTCTGATGATAGTCTTACTTCTTTTTTGGAAGGGTGAACATTAACATCAACTAAAGAACTATCTACATTAATATATATTATTGTTAAAGGATATCTAGTTGGAGCTAGATAATCTTTATAGCTGTCAATTATTGCCTTTTGAGCTTTAGCTATATAGACACTACGATTATTGATAAAAGAAAGCATATCATATCTTGTTGCATAAGAAATTGATGGAGGAGCTATATAACCAAAAATAGAAAATTTACTTGATTGTGCTTCAATCTTAACCATTTTTTTAGCAACATCATGACCATAAAGTGCGGAAATGCATTCTAATAGATCACCTCTGCCTGAAGTTTTAATAACTTGCCGCTCATCGATATATAAAACGAAAGAAACAGCTGGAAAGCCTAAAGCTAAATGTTCAACTTTTTCTACAATATCAGATATTTCAGTTTTATCTGCTTTTAAATATTTTAAACGAGCAGGAGTATTATAAAATAACTCACTTATAGTAAATATCGAGCCTTTTCTAGCTGAGGCATCTTCTATAACCATTTCTTTATCTGGTTCTAAAAAAACTCTAGTTCCTTTTTCACCAGTAGAAGTTATCAACTCAACTTTACTGACAGCAGCAATCGATGGCAAAGCTTCGCCTCTAAAGCCTAAAGTCTTTATGCTCATCAAATCGTATTGACTTTTAATTTTACTTGAAGCGTGTCTTTTAAATGCTAAAGCAGCATCAATTTCATCCATTCCAATTCCATCGTCTTTAACAACAATCTTTTCTCTTCCTGCTTTAAAGATACTTATTTCAATGTGTTTAGCGTTAGCATCTATTGCATTTTCAACTAGCTCTTTAACAACACTACTTGGTCTTTCAATAACTTCACCAGCAGCTATTAAGTTTGCTAGTTCAGGATTCATTACAGCTATTCTACCCATATTATCACTTCACTTTCTTTTTTAATTCAAACAAGAAATTCAAGGCTTCTAATGGACTCATAGCAAGTGGATCTATAGCTTTAATTTCTTTAGTTAACAAATCGTCAGGCTCTTCTTTCTTTTCTATCTTTTTAGCAACAGAGCCATAATCAATTTTCTTTTGTTCCAAAGCAGCTAATATTTCTTTTGCTCTTTCTAATAATTCATCTGGTAATCCCGCTAATCTAGCAACGTTAATACCATAGCTCTTATCCATTGGTCCTTCTTTAACTTTGTATAAGAATGTAACTTTGTCATCTCTTTCTGAGACATCTACGTGGATATTCTTAACTTCCTTTAAATGAGAGACTAAACTTGTGATTTCATGATAGTGAGTTGAGAAAATTGTTTTTGCATGTACGTTAGCAACTAAATATTCAAGAATAGCTTGAGCTAAAGCCATACCATCATAAGTTGCAGTGCCACGTCCAATTTCATCAAACAACAACAAAGAATCAGCTGTTGCTTTTCTTAAAGCTTTGTTGGTCTCAGCCATTTCAACCATAAAAGTAGATTGTCCTTTAATTAAATCATCAGCTGCACCAATTCTTGTATAAACAGCATCAAAAACGTAAATATCACACTTACTTGCTGGTACATAGCAGCCTAATTGAGCCATGATAACAATGAGAGCAAACTCTCTCATATATGTTGATTTACCACCCATATTAGGACCAGTAATTATTAAGACATCTGTATCTTTATCCATTATATAGTCATTAGCTACAAATTCTTTTAAAGGCATAACCTTTTCAATAACAGGATGTCTTCCATCTAAAACTTCTATTCTTCTCTCATGATTAAAAGTTGGTCTAACATATGAGTTCTCGGAACTGACAACAGCAAGTGAGACTATAACATCAAGGTATGCTAAACCTTGTGCTAAAAGTTGAATAGATTCAGTATAATTTGCAACTTTCTTTCTTAAGTCTTGGAACAATCTATACTCGTAATCTAATCTTTCTTCTTCAGCGTGTAAAATTCTATCTTCAGCCTCTTTTAATTCTTGAGTAACAAATCTTTCTCCATTTGTTAATGTTTGCTTACGTATATAACCAAATTCATCTTTGATCATACTTAAGTTTCCAGTTGAAACTTCAATGTAATAACCAAATACTCTGTTATATCCTATTCTTAAATTTTTAATACCTGTTCTTTCACGCTCTTTAGCTTCTAATGCACCAAGCCAACTTTTACCATCAGTAGTCATAGTGATAAGTTCATCTAAATGACTATCGTAACCCTTTTTAAATATTCCACCTTCTTTAATGGTTAGTGGGCAATCTGGTGAAATAGCCTTTTCTAATAGTGCTGTTAGATCTTTAAAATCACCAAGAGCATCTACAATAGTAGCAAATCTTGCACTATTTAACTCTATAACTTTTTGTTTAATTTGTGGAACAGCTTCTAACGATTTTTTAAGTTGAAGCATTTCTCTACCTGAACAAGAGTCGAAACCAACTCTACCAACTAATCTATCTAAATCATAAATTTTATCTAACTCTTCAGCGATATCATCTCTGATTAAGAAGTTATCTATCAAAGTTGTAACCATATCTAGACGCATTTCTATTTCTTCTTGATCAGCAGATGGTTCATCTATAAATTGTTTTAACAATCTTTTTCCCATTGGTGTCTTACAATGATCAAGTAACCAATAAAGCGTTCCGTAGCTTCCTTCGCCTCTTAAATTTTTAGTTAACTCCATGTTAACTCTAGAGTTGTGGTCAATTAATAATACTTTTGTTTTGAGTCTATTTATTGCAGGTCTAAAGTATGATAAATCTCTTTTTTGAGTATCTTTTAAGTAATTAAACAATTTTGCAACAGCCTTCATTTGTCTTGCATCTTTTAAATACTTAAATAAAGGCTCAACTTCTAAGCCAAAGGAATCATCGTTAGAATATGAAATACAAATGTTAGTACTCTCTTTGATATGATTTATTAAAGAAGCATCTAAAGAAGTAGAAACAACTAATTCTTTACAATCTAGATCAACTAATTCACTTACTAAATCATCAAGATTATGATTTATATTTGAAACGTTAAGTTCACCTGTTGAAAGATCAGCATACGAAATGACATAACAAGTTATTTCATCGTTTAAACTTGCTATAAAATTATTGTCTGTAGTTTTTAGCTCTAAGTTTGCCCCTGGAGTTATAATTTGAACAACATCTCTTTCAACTAACTTTTTTGCTAATTTTGGATCTTCTAATTGTTCAACAATTCCAACTTTATATCCTTTATCAAGCAATTTTTGAACATATGTTAAATATGCGTGATGTGGAATACCACACATTGGAACTTTTTCTTCTACACCAGCGCTTTTTCCTGTCAAATATAGTTGTAATTCACGACTAGCTAATTTAGCATCATCAAAAAATAGTTCGTAAAAGTCTCCCAATCTAAACAATATTAAAACATCAGGATGTTTTGCTTTGATCGAAAGATATTGTTGCATCATAGGTGTGTATGTTGGTTCTTTAGTCTTTTTCTTCTTTGTTGTATCCACTTTATTAAAACTCCGATTTCTAGTTATTATTATAACTAGAACAAAACTTTAATTAAAGTAAATTTAATTGCCAAATATATTCAAATATTTTATACTATAAAAAGAAGACGAGGCTATGGTATGAAAATTAGAAAAAACACAAATTACGGAAAAAACAAATTTCAATCAAACGGAATTACAGTAGCATTTAACAATACTACCACTAATACGATAATATCGCCCTTTGAGCATTTCCACGAAGAATATGAATTGATGATAGTTTTATGTCCAGTTTGGTTAAAAATTAACGATAATATTTTTCTTTCTGAAGCAGGATATTGTTATTGCATTCCAAGTGAAACAAATCATGGAATCATAAAGCCTTTTAAAGGCATGAGTTTTATAGACATAAAATGGGATAAATTGGTATTTGAAAATTATTTAAAGTTATTTAATATACATACGGATTTTGAGTTTAAAACTAAATTCTCACTCGCATATTCATTATATAATTTAGTGACATATTTTATAGAAATATTTAATTCAAATTCTTTTGATAAGCATTATAAATTAAGACGTATAGTAGATTTGATTACAATAGAAGTATTTGATCAATTAACTTTATCAAAAAGTATTAAAAGAGTTGAAAATGCCTTTACTTCGACCAATATGTCAATCGCTTTAAAATATATAAATGAAAATTATAACAAAGAAATTAATATTACTACTTTAGCTAAGCTATGTAACTTATCTAACTTTTACTTTGCAAGAAGTTTTAAATCTTATACGACATTTTCACCGATGGCATATGTGAGAAAAGTTAGAGTTGCTAAAGCCGTTCATTATCTTACTAACACAACCTTAAACGTTGGAATTATAAGTAAATTATCTGGATTTAAAACCCAAGCGAGATTGAATGAGGCCATTAAAAAAGAATTTGGACTGACACCTACACAACTAAAAGATAAGAAAAATATAGAAAGTATAGTCTACTCAAAAAATAGATAGTATAATATTTCCTGTTGTGAGGTTATAAATTATGTATCAAGAATTTCAACCAGGTTGGATAGAAGTAATATGCGGACCAATGTTTGCAGGTAAAAGCGAAGAGCTTATTAGAAGAGTTAGAACATTATCGTTCTCTAACAAAAATATCATCGCTTTTAAACCAGCGATAGATGATAGATATTCTATCGATGAAATTGCTTCTCACGCTGGAGAAAGATATAAAGCATATGCAATAAACAAAGCCCAAGATATCTTAAAGTACATTAAAGAAGATACAAATATAGTCGCTATAGATGAAGTTCAATTTTTTGATAAATCAATAATTGAAATCATTGAAGATATGGCAAATAAAGGCATTAGAGTTATTGTAGCTGGACTTGATAAAGACTTTAGGGGTGAACCATTTGGAATTATGCCTGAACTATTAGCAAGAGCTGAATTTGTTACTAAATTATCAGCTTGTTGCAAAGTTTGTGGTCAAGGTGCTACTAGAACACAACGAATAATTAATGGCAAACCAGCTTATTATGAAGACCCTATTATTTTAGTAGGTGCTAATGAAAGCTATGAAGCTCGTTGCCGCAAACACCACGAAGTTCCACACAAATCTAAATAAATATTTCAACTAAGTTTCCTCCAAGGCAACTTAGTTTTTTTATACATTGTTTTTCTATCTATAACATATTTTTATTAATAGAGTTACGTTTTATTGAATATAAAAAGTTAATAGTGCCAATAATCCTAATGAATTATAAAAATAAGAAAGAGGAAAACAAATGTTCGAAAAATATACCCTTGATGCCCAAAAAATATTAACTTTAGCTGAATCGATAGCATTTTCTTATTCTAGTGCTGAAGTAAATGACTTACACCTTTTTATTGCCTTTTTAAAATCAAACGAAACCGAATTAGCATCTTTTTTAAGATCTAATGGTGCCAAAGTAATGCCATTTGAAGCACTCCTTAAGCCATCAAAAAAAGCCGAATCTTTAGATAATCCATTTTATCTTGAATATACAAAAGATCTTTTAAATATTATGACTAAGTCAGAAAAGATAAGTAAAGATAAAAAAGAAAAGAAAATTTCTTCACTTTCATTATCTTTAGCATTAATGTCGTTTGAAAGTGAAAATCTAGATAGTATTTATCATATTTTAAAAGTTGATAAAGATACAATTGTTAAAACTTTGGAAAAGGCTTATAGAAAATCATCGGAATTAGATTCGATAATAGACTTGCATAGATTAGGTATAAGAAAATTAGATCCTTTAATTGGAAGAAAAGAAGAAATTGAAGAACTAATAAAAGCTTTGCGAAAAAGAAACAAAGCTAATGCAGTTTTAATCGGTGAACCTGGAGTTGGTAAAACTCATATTGTCGAACATTTAGCAAAGAAAATAGAAGATGGTGAAATTCCAGAACTAGAAGATAAAAAAATATATGAGTTAGATATTGCATCTGCAGTAAGTGGTACTAAATATCGTGGTGAATTTGAAGAAAAGATAAAAAAGATAATAAAAAAAGTTATTGAAGATGGACACACAATTCTATTCATAGATGAAATACATAATATAGTAAAAGCTGGTGGTGCTGAAGGTGCTATTGATTGTGCTAATATAATTAAGCCTTATTTAACACGTGGAGAAATTTCAATTATAGGTGCTACAACTTTTGATGAATATGAAAAAGTTTTTTCTGAAGATAAAGCTCTAAAAAGAAGATTTCAACCAATAAGAATTAGGCCAAATACACATGCTGAAACAGCTGAAATACTTAAATCGTTATTGCCTTTATATCAATCTTTTTACAACATAACAATACCTGAGAATTCTATAGAACAAATACTAACTTTAACAGATAGATATGCCTCAAACGAATTTTATCCAGACAAAGCTATAGATGTTTTAGATAATGCTTGTTTAAATTCAAAAAATGAAGTTACTGAACAAATAATAATTGAAACTATTGAAAAATTATATAAAGTTAAAGTCGATTTTAAACCGAAAGCAGAATCAGTAATTGACAAAATTTCTAAAGAAATTAAAGGACAAGACAATGCTCTCTATGAATTAAAGAAGAATCTTAAAGTAATAGATAATACTCTTTATGATACAAATAAACCTTTAGGAGTTTATCTATTTGTTGGGCCATCTGGAGTTGGAAAAACACAAACTGCAAAACTATTAGCTAAATATTATTTTAATTCAGAACTGTCATTCTTTAAAATTGATATGGCTGATTATAGAGACTCAAGTTCGCTTAGTAGATTAAATGGAACAAGTCCTGGATACGTCGGTTATAAAGAAGTCTCACCTTTAGTTAGACAATTGAAATCTTTTCCACACTCATTAATCTTGCTTGATGAAATTGAAAAAGCTTCTACTAGTATATTAGATTTCTTTCTAAATATTTTTGACGAAGGCTATTTTATTGATGGCGTGGGTCAAAAAATAAGTACAAGTAATGTAATATTTGTCTTGACAAGCAATTATTCTTTTGATTCTGATCATCTATTTTCTAGTAAAATTAATAGTTCAAAATCAAATATGAATCAAATACGTAAAGTTTTAGAAGAAAAATTTAGATATGAATTTTTAGCCCGTTTAGACGATATTATTTTATTTGATTATTTAAATGAAGACGCAAAAAAAGGCATTCTAACTGAATGCCTAAGAAACTATAAAAATATAGATGACTCTCTCGCTTTAGAAATATCTAACGATATATTACTCACTTCTAATAAAGCAGAAATAAACCGTTATGGTGCAAGAGCTTTAAAAAAGATTGCTAAGAATAAAATATTAAACTTACAAACTAATAAGAACTTTAGTTCGATTTCTTAAAGTTTGGAACGATGCCTTGAGCTAAATTAGTCTTAATCTTTTCTTCTAGTTCAGACATAATCTCTGGATGTTCTTCAACAAACTTTTTGGCGTTTTGTTTTCCTTGGCCAATTTTTTCATCACCATATGAGAACCAAGCGCCTGATTGTTTAATAAACTTATAAGCGACAGCACAATCAACGACTTCATCAATATGGGAAATTCCTTTTCCATAAACGATAGTAACTTGTGTTGTCTTAAATGGTGGTGCAACTTTATTTTTAGAGACTTTAACCGAAGCAATATTACCACTGACAATATCAGTGACATTATCCTTAATTTGCGATAACTTTTTGATTTCAATTCTTATCGAAGCATAGAACTTTAAGGCTCTACCACCAGATGTAGTTTCTGTTGGTCCACCATAGCCCATAGTATTCATCTTTTCACGTAATTGGTTAATAAAGATGACAGTAGTATTTGTTCTATTTAAAATACCTGCTAATCTTCTAAGTGCTTTACTCATCATTCTAGCTTGAGTACCTACAGAGCTAGTGTCAAGAGAGGCTTCAATTTCTGCCTTAGGAACTAAAGCAGCAACAGAGTCGACTACAATTAAATCGATTGCTTTTGAATTAGCTAACAACTCTGTAATTTCTAAAGCTTCTTCACCTGAGCTAGGTTGAGATAATAACAAATTGTCAATATCAACTCCTAATGCAGCTGCATATTCTGGATCGATAGCATTTTCAGCATCGATAAAAGCTGCTCTACCACCGAGCTTTTGTGTTTGAGCAATAGCGTGTAAAGCTAATGTTGTTTTACCTGAAGATTCAGGCCCATAAATTTCAATAATTCTTCCTTTTGGATATCCACCAACGCCTAAAGCGTTATCGATGAGCATACTGCCTGTAGGAATTACTTCGGTATCAATATGAGACTTGTCTCCAAGTTTCATGATTGCTCCTTTACCATAAGCCTTCTCAATTTTATCTAAGGTTTCAATTAGTTCTTTTTCAAGTCCGTCAGTTGCCATTGCTTCAGCACTGCTTTTTGCCTTTTTATCTGCCATTTATAAAACTCCTTTCATTTTATATATTGGGTTTTATTGTGATTTTTCTTTGAATTTATAAAACTTTTACTTCATCGTATAGTTTTTTTATTGCAAAGTTAACACATTGTTCTCTTATTTTTTGTCTATCTCCATCAAGTTGAAGTTTATATACTTTAATATTATCTTTAATCTTAATTCCAATATAGACTTCACCAACTGGTTTTCCTTCCATAGCATCTGGTCCAGCATTACCGGTAAAGGAAACACTGACATCTGTTTTATGATAATCGCCTACAGAAATAGCCATTTCTTTTGCGGTTTCTTGAGAGACAGCACCATATTTATCTAAAGTTTCTTGCTTAACTCCCAAAGCCTCTTTAGCATCGTTAGCGTAAGTAACATTTGCTCCAACAAAGACGCTACTTGCCCCTGGAACAGATGTTATTGAAGCTGAGAATAAACCACCTGTCAAACTTTCTGCTGCAGATAGTCTTAAGTTTCTCTTTTTTAATTCTTCAAATAATTCTTTTATCATATGATTACTTGGCCTCCTTAATCATATCTCTATTTTGATATATATAAATAACACCTGAAATGAGACTCATAAGGCAAGCTAATGAAGCGAGAATAATTGTAATAATATATGTGTTTTCTTTTAATAGATAATTAAATGGGAATCCATTTAAGAAAATAACTGGTATTGCTATCATTTGAAATACTGTTTTTAATTTACCATAAATATTAGCTGCAACAGTTCTTCCTTTTTTAGCTGAAATTAATTTGATTCCATCTACAGCAATATCTCTTCCAATCATTAAGACAACAATTAATACTGGAAGCAAGTTGCTCTTTTGAACAGCTAGAATTATCAAGCTTGAATTGACTAAGAATTTATCAGCAAGTGGATCCATAAACTTTCCAAAGTCAGTAACTAAGTTGTTTTTTCTTGCTAAGTGACCATCAATAAAATCTGTTATAGAAGCAACAATAAAAATGATGCATCCAACTAAATCAATCACGTTAAATCCAGTGTTTCCTAAATAAGGAATATTGATATTATAAGAGTTATATGGGAATACCATTATAGCTATCAAAATAATAGTTAATATAAATCTTGTTATAGTTATTTTGTTTGGAGTGTTCATCTTAATCCTTTCAAATATATGTGAGTATCGGTCCTATAAGCCATGTTTTGTCGTGGACAGCAATTTATCTAAGCTATAAAGCTTGTTCCTTTAAGTTCATTTTCTCATTGGAACTTCCCTTACCAAAATTTAGGTTTCTCGTTTGTGGGGTTTTCCGCGTTTCACTTTAACGTTTCCATTAATATCGTCACTGTGGAACTTTATGGATTAGTTCATGCCATAAGGTTTAGAACATCATCCGCCGTCAGGGACTCCTCCCTGCCTAAAGTTATTTTTTCCTTTAGCGCAATCACTACTTCCATCTCAGAAAGTACGAGCATGGACTTTCCTCTAGCAAATGCTAGTAGCTATCCAGACCGATGTTTTTATTTATTCAATAGTATTTGGATTTATTCCTGCTTTATAAAGAGCTTGTTCTAAAGCAGAAATTCTTTTCAACAAATCTAAGTTAGAAAGCGATGCATTTTCGTTATCTGAAATGTTTTTTAGTTTTTCATTCATAACTGCATTGTTTGCTTCGATTTGAGCCAATCTATCTTTGAGCATTTTATTCATCTTTGTCAAATCTTCAATTGTCTCTTCTGCTGAAGCAATATAATTATCCATCATTTCATAATCTTTGATGACTATGTCTAAAAATGAGTCTACTTGCAAAGCGTTGTAGCCTGGTTTTGTACCCTCAAATTCTTTGTGATAGATTTTGTTTGCATCAAGTTTAAGTTTAAGTGGCATATGCTTTCTCCTAAAGAAAATTATAAAACAAAAAGGAGCTTAAAAACAAGCTTTAAGCTACCTAAAGACAATATAGTTTGTTAAATTCAACTGCATGATAAAAGCCGTCTATTAACTGACGGCTTATATTAAATTATTATTCGGCTGTTTCTTTAGATTTAACTTTATAAATATTAGCCATTTGTGGAGTTTTAGTAAGCTTTTGCATTGGAACATATATAGCGTATCCAACAACTAAATTAGCAACTAATGATGGTCCCATATATGCAGCGTTATAGACTATGAAGGAATAGAACCAAGGATTCATACCTTCTGGTGCATAATCACCAAAGAATAAGACGCCTGATAATGAACTTGAGATATATCTCAAAACACATGCAACAACAATAGCAACACCTAAAGACCAAATTTTATTTTTGTAGAAGAATGGTCTAAAGAATCCAGCGACACCAATTAAGCCAAATGCAACGAGATAATCTAAGAAAATGCTACCCCAGTGAATTACAAATCCATCAAAGCAAAAGTTTAAAAAGCCAAATGCAACGCCACCAATAGTTCCATAAACAGGGCCTAAAAGCAAAGCTCCAATAATAAGTGGGAGCATTGTTATAGAAATTGCTCCACCTTGTGGCATTTGTAAAAATGGAATGAACTTTGTAACAATTTCAAATACAAAAGCCAAAGCCACAAACATTGCTGTCATGACTATTTTTAGAGTAGTTCTTTGATTGTCTACTCTAACTGTTTTCTTGTTTTCTGCCATAAAAAAAGTACCTCCTATTAGACAGGGGGATACTACTAGTTAAAGAATCAATTTAATCCTTACGCCAGCATTACCCGGATCAAGTATGGTCTGTTTCGCAATAGAAACACTCTCAGCCGATATGCATCAGCTCCCAGACATGAATATACCACTTTTGCTATATATATACAAGAAAACGAATTATAAACATTATTATTTAACGCAATCTTATTTCGTTATGCTAAATTCATATTATTTTATCTTTAAAATATAAACTTAATGTCACAACAAATACTTCCTAATATTTTTTGATGCAACCTCCAAAAGTTTGACTAGGTAATCAAAAAGATTTTAGATTTGTTTGAAGTGCTATTAATAAAGTAGACACTCTTAATGTTTATGTATACACCTATGCGTATAGGCTTAATTACAATTAATTAAAAGTAAAAATAATATATAAAAAAACACAAAAAAAGTGTTAAGAAACAATTATTTCTTAACACTTCTTATTAAGATTTATTTAGTTATTAAGGAAACGCCTTCCATTTCTTCTGGCTTTTCTGTTCCAAGTAAGTCAAGGATAGTTGGAGCAATATCACGTAATGCACCACCATCTCTAAGTTTAAGTGACTTATCATTAACAACGAAAGGTACAGGAGCTGTAGTGTGTTTTGTCATTGGTTGACCATTATCATCGATACATTGTTCAGCATTGCCGTGGTCAGCTGTAAGAAGGATTGTTCCACCATTCTTATCGCACCAATCAAGTATAGAACCGACACATTCATCAACTGTCTCAACAGCTTTAATAACTGCTGGCATAACAGCTGTATGTCCAACCATATCGCAGTTCGCAAAATTTAAGATAACAACATCTAAATCGCCTTTGTCTAATTCTTTAATTAAAGCATCACGGACTAAATAAGCTGACATTTCTGGTTGTAAGTCATAAGTTGCAACTTTTGGAGAATTAATCAATACTCTTCTACAACCTGTAAGTTCTGGTTTTTCTACGCCATCGTAGTTAACTGTTCCATCAAAGAAGAAAGTAACGTGAGCATATTTTTCTGTTTCAGCAATTCTTAATTGCTTAAAGCCTCTATTTGCCAATACTTCACCTAAAGTATTTGTAAGTTTTGGTAAAGCAAAAGCTATTTCACCTTTAACTGAATCTGCATACTTCATTGTACAAACATATGTAATATCTTTTAAAGCAACAGCTGGAACATAAGCTTTATATGCTGGAGTTCCATCATCTTTTAAAGCTGGATGTTCATAGAAGTATGGGTTAGTAATAACTGTAGAGATTTGAATAGCTCTATCAGGTCTAAAGTTCATGAAGATTACTGAATCTCCATCAACGATAGTTCCATCGACATTTTCGTTATAAGCAGGAATTACAAATTCATCACTTGGTTCTTTTCCTGATTCTGGTAAAGAAGCATATTGAGATTTGACGTATTCGATTGGATCTGTAAATTTGTTTCCTTCTCTCATTGTCATAACTCTATATGACTTATCTACTCTGTCCATATTCTTATCTCTATCCATGACATAGTAACGTCCATGGACAGAAGCAATATGGCCAATGCCTTCTTTAGCAATTTCTTCTTCAAGTGCAGCTAAATATCTTGGAGCTTCTTGCATTCCAACATCACGTCCATCAAGGAAGCAATGGAATAAAAGTTGATCTTTTTCAACTCCATACATTTTAGCCATCTTAACCATAGCTAAGATATGTCTAATATGTGAGTGAACTCCACCATCTGATAACAATCCAAATATGTGAAGTTTGTGTCCTGTTTCTACAGCTTTCTTTATAGCGTGAACATAGTGTTCATTTGTAAAGAATGTTCCATCTTTTAAATTTTTGTTGATCAATGTTAATGATTGATAAACTGTTCTACCGGCGCCCATGTTCAAGTGGCCAACTTCTGAGTTACCCATTTGACCTTCTGGTAATCCAACTTCTTCGCCACTAGCGGCTAAAGTTGTCATTGGATAATCATGCATAAAAGCATCTAAATGAGGCTTCTTTGCTTGATTAACAGCATTTCCAATATTTGCTTTTCTTAATCCATAGCCATCCATAATAATAAGAATGACTGGTTTTCTTTTTAAAGGTGTATCTCTCATAAAAAATTCCTCCATGAGTAATTATACTCAAAAAAGTTTTTGAGGTATATTATAACGATAACAATTTGTTAGTTTTAACTAATTTAATTATAAGATTTGTAAATTATCTTTAGATATAAACATAGAAAAGAATGAAAAGCGATTTAATGCGTTATAAACGCTAGCTTTTTTATTATATTTAGCATATATTTCTTCATCTTTAGAAGATAGACTATATGCTTTTTCTCTAGTTTCAATATCGTTATAACTATCAGCGTATTTTGCAACGATTCTAATCATAAACTCCAAAGTATTTCTCTTAGAATAGGAATTTATGTACTCATCGCTATTTAATGTTTCTATCACATCTTTAAGCTTATCTTCTATTTTTGAATTTCTTACTATACTAATTAATTCATTAGTTCTTAACTTTTCAATATTTTTTATTTCATCATAAATAACCAAAGCTTCTCTTTTATATTTTTTACCGATAGCTTTGCATATGTAACCTGCGATAACAAGGATAGCAATCGTAACCAATATTGCTATGATAACTACTAAAATTTGATCCATATTATTACTATATCATATTTTTCCTTCATTATAAATTTTAAGAAAGATAATCTTAGATAACGCTTTCAAAAATTTTGTAATGTAGTTATGATATATAATAGAAATGATTTCTGAAGGAGTAATGTATGGACAAATATTCAATTGGTGAAGTTGTCACTGTCGTTGTTACTGGCATTGCACCTTATGGCATTTTTGTTCAAATGCCTGATGGTTCGCAAGGCTTAATTCACATATCAGAAATAAGCGATGGATTTGTTAAAAATTGTGCTAACTACGCAAACGTTAATTCCACAATAGATGCAATGATTATCGGATATGGTGATAAAAACAATTACAAGCTTTCTATAAAAAGAAGAAAGAGAGCTAGACAAACTTTAAAAGGAGCTATCAAGCCACCTTCTCGTAAAGAGAACAACAAAGAGAAACTTGATTCAATTCCATTCGAACCGTTGAAAAATGCATTAGATTCTCAAATTCAGGAAGAATATCATAGAATGCTGGAGGATAATAAGTAGATATGATTAAAGTTACAAGTTCAGGCAAAGACTTCGAAAGCCTTGATTTTTCAGAAATTGATCAAAGAGGATTAGAAGTTGCCGATAAAATTGACAATAGAACAGGTGCTGGAAATGATTTCCTAGGATGGACAAACTATACAAGCAAATTACCAGAAAGCGAAGTAAAAAGAATTATTGCTACCGCTCAAAGAATTAGAGAAAATTACGACTGCTTAGTTGTAGTTGGAATCGGTGGTTCTTACCTTGGTGCTAGAGCTGCTATCGAAGCAATTAACGGCTTATATAGCAAAGATAATTTTGAAATTATCTTCTTAGGTAATACTCTTTCTTCAACATACACAAAACAAGTATTAGATTATCTTGAAAATAAGAAATTTGCTGTTAACGTTATATCAAAATCAGGAACAACAACTGAACCAGCAGTCGCATTTAGATTATTAAAGAATTTAATAATTAGAAAAAGAGGTTTTGCAGCTGTTAAAGATGCAGTTATTGCAACAACAGATGCACACAAAGGTGCTTTAAAAACTGAAGCAGATGCTGAAGGTTACGACACATTTGTAATACCTGATGACGTCGGTGGAAGATACTCTGTTATCACTCCTGTTGGTTTACTCCCAATTGCCTGTGCAGGTATCGATATAAAAGAATTTATTAAAGGCGTTGTTGATGGAGAAAAAGAATACTCTGTTAAGAACTATAAAGATAACCCAGCTTACATGTATGGTGCAACACGTTACTTGCTTTACAAAAAAGGTATTCCATCAGAAATGTATGTCTCATATGAGCCTCAATTTGCTATGATTGCTGAATGGTTAAAACAATTATTTGGTGAATCAGAAGGTAAAGAAGGAGTAGCTCTTCTTCCAACAAGCGCTACATTTACAACTGACTTACACTCAATGGGTCAATTCATTCAAGAAGGTTCAAACGTTTTATTTGAAACAATCTTAAAACCTGAACACGCTCAAGAAGATGTTGAAGTTGAAAGTGATTCAGAAGACTTAGATGGACTTAACTACCTTGCTGGTAAAAAACTTTCATACATTAACGATAAAGCTTTCGAAGGTACAAAAGAAGCTCATGAAAAAACTGGCGGAAAGAGCGTAAACATTATTTCATTTGATAAAATGGATGAATATAACTTAGGAAACCTCTTCTACTTCTTTATGAGAGCTTGTGCATATTCAGCTTATTTATTAGACGTCAACCCATTCAATCAACCTGGTGTTGAAGTTTATAAAAAGAACATGTTTACTCTTCTTGGTAAACCTGTAAAAAAATAAACTAACTATCGATTAATTTATAGCCTAATCATAATCGTTAAGATTAGGCTTTTTATTTGCATACATAGTCAATTCTATATATTTTTTTCTTGTTAATTACGAATTATGTAGTATACTATAGTATGTCTATTTAGTTTATATATTTAATATATATATTTATATTAGGAGGAAATATGGAAGCTTTACAAATAGTCCTGTTAGTTATTTCAGGCATTCTTATTTTGCTCACATTAGTCCAAGGCGGTAAATCCCAAGGTGCTTCTGGTGCTATTACTGGTGGTAGCAAAATGAACATTTTCGCTAAGACCAAGGAAAGAGGTGCTGAAAAGATTATTTCAATTATTACAATGATCGTTGGCATTTTATTTTTCCTCTTCGGCATCCTTGCCAGTTATCTATAAACAACAAGGATGGGTGCTTCCCCTCTTTTATTTTGCTTTTACTTTAAATAGGAGGAACTTATGACTTTTCAAGAATTATACGATTTATTAGAAGAAAAATCTTTAACAGTTAACGGTATTGCTAAGGCCCGGAAAATCACTAAAGATGAAGCTCAAGCATTAGTTGATACTTATATTGCTCGTGGAGATATTGTTTCTATCGAGCAAGATAAATACACAACAACTGATAAGGCTGGAGTTATTTTATGTACAATAACTACTGCTAGATCAAACGGCTTTTTTGTTAGAAGCGTTAAAAACAATCAAGAATACTATATCTCAGGTTCCTCAACAAAAGGTTTAATTGTCTCAGACTTAATTTACGTTAAACCAGAAGGTAATAGTGGCGATGCAATATATATCGGTTTCTATAAAAGAAAAACAAAGATAGTTGGTAATTTATATCGTAAACCAAAAGAAGGTTATGAATTATTATCATCCGTAACAAAAGGAACAAAGATTAAGATTTTCGTCGATAACGACCCTGATGAAATTAATGCAGGTGATGGAGACTTAGTCGAAGCTAGAATTACAATGAGTAAAACAAATTCAATCAGAGTTGAAGTTGAAACTTTATTGTCTAAAGCTACTGATGTCGGTGCTGATATCACCCAAATTATCGCAGAAAAAGATGCACCATTTATTTTTCCAGATGAAGTTTTAGCCGAAGCTAAAGCTATACCACAAGAAATTAATAAAGATGACATTCAAAATAGAGTTGACTATAGAGATGAATTAGTTGTTACAATCGATGGAGCTGATGCACTCGATTTTGATGATGCCGTTCAAGTCTCCTTACTTCCAAATAACAGTTATAAAATTGTTGTCCACATTGCTGATGTTAGCCATTATGTTACACCAGGAACAGCTATCGATACTGAAGCTGACAATCGTGGTACATCAATTTATGTAGCTGACAGAGTCGTTCCAATGTTACCTACAGAACTATCAAACGGCATTTGCTCTTTAAATCCAAATGTCGATAGATTCACTCTTTCTGTTGAAATGAACGTTGATAGCAGAGGAAATGTCTTCCAATCTAGTATTCATAAAGGTGTAATTAGATCTAAAGCTCGTTTAACTTATACAGAAGTTAACGATTTACTCGAAGGTGAAGAATCTGATTTACCTGAAGAAATTCAAACAATGTTAAAAACATTGGATAAAGCAGCTCAAATTATTAGAGCTAGAAGAACCAAAAACGGTGCTTTAGATTTAGATTCAACCGAATTAAAGTTCTACTTAGATTCCATGGGTAGACCACTTGAAGTTGCTAAGAGAGTTCAAAAAGAAGGCGAAAAACTCATTGAAGATTTAATGATTATCGCTAACGTCTCTGTGGCTAAAATGCTAGAAGATGCTGGTATTCCAACATTGTTCCGTATTCACGAAAATCCACCAACCGCAAAGATTGATGAATTTAGAGCTTTTGCTAGAAAATTATATGTAGGAAAAGACTTCCCATCAATTATCACTCCAAAAGCACTTCAATCATGGCTCGAGTCGATCGATGATGAAGAAAAGAAAAAGACAGTTTCTAGACTTATGCTTAGATCACTTGCTAAGGCAAGATACTCACCAGATAACGCTGGTCACTTCGGTTTAGCAGAAGACGACTATCTTCACTTTACCTCTCCAATTAGACGTTACCCAGATTTAATCGTACATAGATGCTGCAAAGAATATTTAATTGGTAAGAAAAGAGTTCCATCAGACTTATATGATTATTTAACACTCGAAGGCGAACACACAAGTTATACTGAAAGAAGAGCTACCGAAATCGAAAGAGCTGTCGATGATTTGGAATCAACCAAATACATGACTAAACACTTAGAAGAATACTTCGACGCTAAAGTCACTGGCTTTGCTAAGTTCGGTATGTTTGTTGAATTAGAAAACGGTATCGATGCTTGCTTACAATTTAATCACATGGCAGGAGACTACTATGTCTTCAAAGATAAGAGCTATGAAGTAAGAGGTACAGAGACTCGTAGCACAAGATTCTTACTCGGAGATAAAATTAGAGTTATTTCTCTTTCAGCCGATATCGAAACACGTAGAATTGATGTTTGTAACGAACAATACTACAGAGAAAATGTTGAAAACCTCTCTACTGAAACAATGTCAGACTTAAAAGATAGAGGTATTACTTATAAAACAGATTCTCAATATAGAAATTCTAGATATTCACGCAATAGTGATAATAACGAGAGAAGAAGTAGTTACGGTCAAAGAGATAGAAAACGCTCCTATGACAATACAAAATCCAGTAATGGTAATGGCAAATACTTTAAAAAGTCTTCATCTGAAGGAAGAAAGTCTTTCAGAAAAGATGATAGATTCTCAAGAGGCAATGGCCGTAGCTTTGGAAAGCCTTCATTTGCCAAAGGTGGCGTAAGAAAATCAGGTGGTAAATATGGCAAATCAAAATCAAGAGGACGTTAAGCTCGTAGCCTCCAATAGGAAAGCTCATTTTGAATATTTTTTATCCGATTACACTGAAGCAGGACTAGCTTTAGCTGGCACTGAAATAAAAAGTGTTAGATTAGGTCACGCTTCTCTTTCTGATTCTTATGTCGTAATAAAAAATAACGAAGCTTATATTCTTGGAATGAATATTTCAGAATATGACAAAGGTAATATTTTTAACCACGATCCTTTAAGAGTTAGAAAACTTTTATTACATAAACATGAAATTAGAAAATTTCAACAAGCAATCCAAGAAAAAGGCTATACCCTTATTGCTACAAAATTATATTTAAAAAAAGGTAAAGCCAAATTAGAAATCGCATTAGCTAAAGGTAAAAATATTCACGATAAGCGTGAAACCATCAAAAAAAGAGATGATCAACGTGAAATTGCAAAAGCAATTAAAGATCATATAAATAGGAGTTAATGTATGAGTAAGAAAAACAACCGAACAAACAAAACTCTTAAAGCTATGACAGGTAGTGCATTTTTAATAGCTATAAGTATTATCCTAACCAGATTTTTAGCTCCTTATTTAGCTATTGGTGGTGCAAACTCTTTGAGAATTGGTTTAGGTACTGTTCCTATCATGATTGGTTCAGTAATATTTGGACCAGTATATGGAGCTATAATTGGTGGCTCAGCTGATTTAATTGGAGCACTTTGTTTTCCATCAGGAGCCTACAATTTAGGATTTACTATTTCTAGTTTATTGCAAGGTGTTTTCCCTTACTACGTTATCAAATTATTAACTGGAAAACCAAAACTTAGAATGGTAGTAAGCTCAGTACTTTTATCAATATTAGTTTTAACAAATATATCGTTCTTTATAGATCACGATAGTTATAAATTCACTTCTTCGTTTACTCTAACATTTAATGAGACAACTAAGTTTTTATTTATGCTTGGCTTAATTGCACTTTATTCAACAGTATTAATAAGCTATTACTTTATATCTAAAAAACTTAAAAATCGCAATGAAAAAGCTGCACTTAGATATGATGATGCATTTATATTTTGTTTATTTAACGAAACTATAATCAACGTTTTAATATCAAGCGTTTGGAAAATGTTTTATTTCAAACTCGACTATGTAGCAATGACTTTCTCTGCTTCAATTTTATTGCTATTTGATGTTCCTGTTAAAGGCACAATCATATTCTTACTTTTAATCCCAGTTTATAAAATTTATCCTAATTGGGAAGTTAAATCTAAGAATATCATTACTGTCAAAGATTTAGAAAAGCATACAAAACTATTAGCCGATTAATAATATATATAAAACAATTAATGTAGCTAAAGCTATTAAAGCTGTAAGTACAATTGGTAACATACTAAGTCGCTTCCCTGAAGCGGCTTTTTTCATATACGATAAAAAATATAGATATGAACAATTTAAAACTAAAAGGATCATCATAATAACTAATATACCTGATTGATATATTTTACCTTCAGTAAGTTTACATAAGATAATCGATAAAGCACCAATTACAATTAAGACGATATTTCCAACTATTACTTTAATCCAGTAGTTCTTTAAATATTTATTTTCATTCATGACTATATTATAGCAAATTTTTGTACTATAAAAGGCTACAGATTTCTCTGTAGCCTTATTGTTTTATTAAGTTAGTTAATTACTTAAAGTTCTTTGTTTTGAAAGTAACTTATGCAAAAGCTTTCGTTTGCAATTGATAGGTAAATTACTATATATACAATCAAAAAGGAATAAAATCGGATATATCAGTCTTAAGACATAAAAAATAATATTGAATCTCATATGTATAAAAGCAAATTAATAATTTCTTCTTTGCTTGTTTTCATTAATCCTAATTTTAACTTTTTTTATTTAAAGAATATTCTTTTAAAGTTTTTTTTAAAAATAAATCACCTTTCTTTTTTTCAAAGCATGGCGATATCATATTTAAGTTCTACTATGTAGTTATAACAACTTTCTTACTTGATATTTTCAAAATTTAAATATATGCCATTTCTATCACACTACTAAAAAAGACTACAGATTTCTCTGTAGCCTTATTGTTTTATTAAGTTAGTTAATTACTTAACGCCCTTTGCTTTGACAGCAGCTTGTGCAGCAGCAAGTCTAGCAACTGGAACTCTGAATGGTGAGCAAGAGACATAGTCGAGACCAACATTGTGATAGAATTCGACTGACTTTGGATCGCCACCAGTTTCACCACAAACACCAACGTGGAGTTCTGGTCTTGTTGAACGGCCGAGTTTAACTGACATTTCAACTAATTTACCAACACCTCTTTGGTCGAGTGTCTTAAATGGATCTTCTTCGAGGATCTTTGCTTCGTAATATGAAGGTAAGAATTTACCAGCATCATCACGTGAGAAACCGAATGTCATTTGTGTTAAGTCGTTTGTACCAAATGAGAAGAATTCAGCTTCTTTAGCAATTTCATCAGAGAGTAATGCAGCTCTTGGAATTTCAATCATTGTACCAACGTGATACTTCATATCGAGTCCAGATTCAGCAATTAACTTATCAGCTGTTGTTGTGATAATGTTCTTGACGAACTTAAGTTCCTTAACTTCAAGGACAAGTGGTACCATGATTTCTGGTGTAACCATCTTGCCTGTCTTCTTGGAGACAGCAATTGCAGCCTTGATAATAGCTGTTGTTTGCATTTCACAGATTTCTGGATATGTAACAGCTAAACGGCAACCACGGTGACCCATCATTGGGTTAGCTTCATGAAGTTCAGCAATACGAGCCTTAACTTGTTCAACTGTCTTACCTGTAGCTGTAGCAAGTTCTTCAATTAAGCTTTCTTCTTGTGGTAAGAATTCGTGGAGAGGTGGATCAAGGAGACGGACGTTAACATTTAAGCCATCCATAATTTCATAGAGGGCTTCGAAGTCCTTTTGTTGCATTGGTTCGATTTCAGCAAGAGCAGCTCTTCTGTCTTCGACTTTATCAGCAAGAATCATCTTTCTCATTGAGAAGATTCTGTCCTTATCAAAGAACATGTGTTCTGTACGGCAGAGACCGATACCTTCAGCACCAAATTCTTTTGCTTGTTTGGCATCACGTGGAGTATCAGCATTTGTACGAACGTGTAACTTTCTGAATTTGTCAACCCAGCCCATTAATCTACCGAAGTAACCAGCAGTTAAGTCTGGAGCGACAGTCTTGATTGCACCAAGGTAAACGTTACCTGTGGAACCATCAATTGAAAGTGTATCTTTATCTGTGTAAACAACGCCATCGATTGTGACTGTTCTAGCTTCTTCATCAATAGCAGCAGCGCCACAACCACAAACACAGCACTTACCCATACCACGGGCGACGACAGCTGCATGAGATGTCATACCACCGCGCATTGTAAGGATAGCTTCTGAAGCGACCATACCGACAATATCTTCTGGAGATGTTTCAGCACGAACGAGAACGACCTTTTCGCCGTTAGCGTGTCTAGCTTCAGCTTCTTCAGCTGTGAATGCAATCTTACCTGTACCAGCACCTGGACCAGCAGCAAGACCTGTAGCAATTGGTTTAGCCTTCTTTAATTCTTCCTTATCGAAAGCTGGGAGAAGGAGCTTATCGAATGACATAGCATCAATTCTTAAAACAGCTTCTTCTTCTGTGATGAGGCCTTCATCAACGAGATCACAAGCAATCTTTAAAGCAGCTGCTGGTGTTCTCTTACCATTACGTGTTTGTAAGAAATAGAGTTTTCCGTCTTCAACGGTGAATTCCATATCTTGCATATCTCTATAATGATTTTCCATTAATTTGATTGTCTTAATGAATTGTTCGTATACTTCTGGCATACGTCTCTTAAGTTCATCGATGTGAAGTGGTGTACGAATACCAGCAACAACGTCTTCACCTTGAGCATTTGGTAAATATTCAGCTGAAACAACTTTTTCACCTGTACCTGGGTCACGAGAGAAAGCAACACCTGTACCAGATGTTTCACCCTTGTTACCAAAGGCCATTGATTGAACGTTAACAGCTGTACCCCATGAGTATGGGATGTTGTTCATCATACGATAGACGTTAGCACGTGGGTTGTCCCATGAACGGAAAACTGCGGTAACAGCTTCGATGAGTTGAACATATGGATCGGTTGGGAATTCTTCACCGAATGTAGCTTTGTAATATTCTTTATATTTCTTGACAAGACCTTTGAGTTCATCAGCTGTAACTTCTGTATCGAGTTTATAGCCTCTAGATGCTTTGAGATCTTCAAGCATCTTATCCATATCGGTTCTTGGATGTCCTTTTGCAATGTTTGTGAACATTAAGATGAAACGACGATAACTATCGTATGCGAAACGAACGTTATTTGTTTCTTTTGCAAGGACTTCAACTGTTGTATCGTTGAGACCAAGGTTTAAGATTGTATCCATCATACCTGGCATAGAAACTCTAGCACCAGATCTAACGGAGACTAATAATGGATTGTGATCTCCACCAAAATTCTTGCCTGTCATCTTTTCAAGTTCTTTGACAGCAGCTTTAATTTCGCTAACAACACTCTCTGGAATGTTCTTTCCACTATCATAATAGAGAGTACATGCTTCAGTTGTAATTGTGAAGCCTTCTGGAATAGGAACGCCAATATAGGTCATTTCTGCTAAACCAGCACCCTTACCTCCGAGTAATTCCTTACCGAGGCCGTGGGCATCTTTGAAGTGATAAACGTACTTCTTTTCAGCCATATTTTCCTCCTAAATTTAATAAAGCTTAAAGAAACTAATCTGATTGATTAATCCCGATAAAAATTATACCACACAAAAGTACAAAAGAAATAGTAAGACGATAATTAAACTAGTCTTTTTTTACACTTTTTTCATATTATTTATAAATAAAAGAAAAGCTTTATATTAATTTGACTCAACAAATTAAACATAAAGCTATTTTTAAGTTATTTAGAAAGCAAAGTTACCATTGCGGAATACTGGAACAATTGTTCCGTCTTCTTTTACACCATCAATTGATAAATCACTTGTACCAATCATAAAGTCTACGTGCATTTTGGATTGATTTGCGCCTCTAACTTCTAACTCTTTTTCGGTTAACAATTCACCATCAGCAATATTTTCTGGGAATGAAGCGCCTAAGGCAATATGGCAAGCAGCGTTTTCATCAAATAAAGTTTCTTGGAAAATAATATCTAATTTTGATATTGGTGAATCATATGGAACTAAAGCTGCTTCTCCAAGTCGTGAACTTCCTTCATCATAATTAATAATATCTGCTAAGGCTTCTTTACCTTCTTTAGCATCGTAATCAACGACTTTACCATTTTCAAATTTAATCCAGAATCCATCGATTAATGTTCCAGAATAGAATAGTGGTTTACTTGCATAAACAATACCGTTTACATTGTTTCTATCAGGCATTGTAAATACTTCTTCTGTTGGAAGATTTGGAACGAATATGTTTTGTAAACTTTTTTGTAAAGCTTCAGCTGAGCACCAAATGTGTCCTTCTGTTAATCCGATTGTCAAATCAGTTCCTAACGAATTTTTATAACGAAGTTCTTTAAAAGCATAACTATTCAATTTATCAGCGTGAGCTTTTAATTCAGCAATGTGGTCTTTCCACTTTTCAACAGTGTTTGTACTCTCATCTATTCTACATGTCTTATATATTGCATCCCATAATTTACTAACGGCTTGTGTAGGTGATTCGTTAGGAAATATAGCTTGTGCCCACTTTTTTGTTGGAACAGCAGCAATACACCAAGCTGTATCATTATTATTGTAATTCTTTTTATATGGTGAAAAAGCTTCAACTCTTGCTTTGTTGTATTTGGATAATCTTTCTGGTTTAACTAACTTAAATACTTTTGGATCTTCACCTACCAAGCTGATTCTAGCAACGTTATTTTCAAATCTTTCTTTTTCACGTTCGATTTCCCATTGTGGAACTTCTGAAAGACGACTTGGTGCAACGTGCAATAATGTTTGTCTTGTCGTTGAAGAATCATACCAGTCAACGTAAACGTTTCTTGCCTTAGCTGAATATAATTCCATAACTAAATATCTAACAAATGCATATGTTTCTACTGGAGCTTTAATTACAACGTCTTGTTTTGAATTTGCATTAATGCCAATATTGGCTATTAAAGCAGCATATTTCTTCATCATTTTTGCTTTTTTCATTTTTTTATCTCCTGCTTTTTTCTTTAGTAATATATAGCAAAGTAAAAAAAGTGGCAATAAAATCAACTATTTTAAATTTATGTAAATGCTTACAATAAAAATTAATTAAAATAATCATAAAATTAACTTTATTTTTCTTTTACATTGTAATAATAATCTTTGTACACATATCATAATTATGTTAAAATTATTCAAACGAAAGGAGTACACTATGGATATTCCTCAAATAACTAAACAAGAGACAATCACTAAAGCATTACGTGAAGAATTAGAAAACAGACCTTTTGATCAAATTTCTGTTACAGATATTTGTAATAAAAGTCATTGTTCTCGACAAACATTTTATTATTACTTCACTTCTCTTTCTGACTGTCTTGTCAACTTATTCTTAGAAGCACGTAATCTCAGTAATCAATATACAAATTATAAAGAAGCAGCTTCAGGCCTTTTCAATTATGTATATGAAAATAGAAATTTCATTTCTAACGTTTTTTCAGCTGGAGATCAATCCATGCAAGTTTTGAGCTTTTTATTCAAAATAATCAAAGATACTATGTCTAGAATGATGGATAAAAATAATCCAGAATCAAGAAACTTGCTTCCAGAAGATAAAGAATACATATTATCTTATTACGCTGCTGCTTGGTGCTTTTCCTTTTTAGGATGGGTCGAAGGTGGTTTTAAAACTACCCCTGAACAAGAAACAGAAAAAATGCTTTTGATTTCTGAAGGCTCATTAATCAACGCTGCAGATAAATTTATAAAATATAGAAAGGAAAACAAGTAATGGAAGAATGGACTTTTATTTGCCCTACAAAAATATATTTTAAAAATGATGGACTAAAAGATATAGGTAATATAATAAAGGATAATAATTATTCCAAAATATTTTTAATTTATGGAAAAGATTCGTTTATAAAATCTGGCAACTACAATACTGTAACAACTTCACTAAAAGAAAATAAAATTGAATTTAAAGAAGCAAGCGGAGTTGGAGCTAATCCAGATATCTCTTTTGTTAGAGAAGTTTCTAAAACAGTAAAAGAATATAATCCTGATTTGATTTTAGCTTGTGGAGGAGGTTCTGTCATAGATGCAGCTAAAAGTATTGCACACGCTTATTACTATGATAAAGATCCATTAGATTTCAACAAAAAGATAGCTATTCCAACTAAGTCTTTACCATTAGGAGTCGTCTTAACTTTATCAGCCTCTGGAAGTGAGATGAGTAATTCTTGTGTTATATCTGATCGAGAAAATAATTTTAAATGTGGATTTAATCACTACACAAATTATCCAACGTTTGCTCTATTAGATCCAACTTTAACTTATTCTGTATCACCTTTCCAAACAGCCTGTGGCTTAGTTGATATACTATCCCATTCATTTGAACGCTATTTTTGCACTAGTCAAAAATTTGAGCTATCAGATTATTTAGCCTTAAGTGTCATAAAACAAATTATTGAACTTAGCCAAACTGTTATGAATAATCCAAACGACTATGAAGCTAGAAGAGCTATGATGCTATGTGGTTCTTTCTCTCATAACGGATGGACTGGATTTGGTAAAACTACAAAGATGCATTGTCATGGAATTGAACACACTTTGTCAGGACACCACCCAGAAATAGCTCACGGAGAAGGTTTGAGATTCTTACTTGCTGAATTTATAAAAGTAAACTATGACTTATTAAAAGATAAAATAGCCAAGTTTGGTAAATTTGTTTTTGATGAGAATGATCCTTCAATGGTATATAATAGATTAGAAAAATATTTCAGCACACTACCTCTAAGACACTCTATGAGAGAATGTGGAATCTCTGAAAGTGAAGAAAATGAACTCCTTTTAAGATTGAAATTAAACTAATTGCTTTTACTCTATCTAAACTAGGGTATAATATTTTTAAAGAAAGTAGGTAAATATGGAAGAAAACGAATTAAATGAAAACGAGCAAGAACTCGATGAAGAAAAACAAAAAGCAAATACTATAAAGAAAACATTCTGGGATATTAACTTTTCCTGGCTACTTGTTATCTTACTAGCACTAATAGCAATATTAATTGGTAATACCAACGTTAGCAAAGTAATAAAAGATATCAATAATTCAGTCCTATATATTTTGCTTGAAGTATTGTTGTCATTGCTATTTGGTGTCATATTCTACGGATTAGGAAAAATAGTCTTTGGTTTATTATCAGGCTATAACTTAGGATATGTAGAATTATTCGGTGCTAAATTTTATAAAAAGAATGGAAAATTAGCTGTTAAAAAGCCATCAAGTTTCTGGGCACTTGCAGACTTCAAGTTAGTCATGAATCCTAAAAATGAAAAATCAAGTCCTAAATTAATGTTATTTGGTGGAACAATTGCAGTTGTTGTTTTCCAAGCAATAATGGTTTTAATCGGATTCATTATTAAAAACAATGGATCATTTGGTAATTTATTCCACTTATCAACACTATTCGGTTCAGTCTATATCATGTTAATTGTTTTATATCAATTAATACCATTAAGAACAGACAATTTAAACGATGGATTCTTATTAATTAAATGTAAGAATGCTGAAGATAAAGTTGCATATAACTTAAGCCTTAAAAACAAAACAAACGATGTCGTTGTCGGTGAAATTGTTACTGGTAATTTTACTGAATATCAATCCTATGCAAAAGCAAATTACATTAGATTCGAATATTTAAACGCTCTATATAATAACGAATTAGAAAGAGCTGTAGAATTAATGGATAAAGCAATGTACATTAGTCCACTTATGACTTTCGATAATCTTGTTAAAGTTAAAGGTGAAAAAATATTCCTCTTAGTCTTAGCTGGAGAAAATGAAGAAGCAGATAAAACATTTAGAAGCTATACTCACGATGAAAGAGTTGATCTTGAAAAGCCAAAAGAACTCGGCGATTGTAGAATAGCTTTAGTTGTCTCAGGTATTATTGAAACTGAATTTGAAGCTTGCAAGAAGATAATAAAGTTATTCAATAAGATAATTGCCGAAACAGAAAACAACAAAAGAGTTGAAAAAGAAAAAGTGCTCTTTGAAAAAGCATTAGAAGATATCAAAAAAGTTCATCCTGATTGGAATTTAGATGACTTAGATGCTGAACCAGAGTACGAAGAAGAAGAATATGAAGAACCTGAAGTCAAATCTTCACCAAAAGTAAAAGAAAACAAAACTGATGAAGATAATGACGAAGATGACGATGAATACGAAGAAGAATAAATAACAATTTAAAGCTGTTAAAGCCAAAATAATATTTGGTTAATAACAGCTTTTTTTATAGCTAATTATTATATTTACGGTCAAAAAAACGCTGAAGCCATAGGGCAACAGCGTTTTATATTATATTTATTTGTTCAATGTTAAATAGAAAGTTGATGACGAAACTATTTTATCGTTTTTATAAATACTGAATTTTAATTCGACTGAATCGTCATTAGTATCAATATAGAAGTCATTCATACCATTTTCAAACTTATAAGTGGCTGAATCATAAGATAATATGTAATAATAAATATTTGGAGTTGTTGAAAGTAATAAAATATTTTTCCTATTTTCCTTTATTCCATAAAACAAATATATTTTTTGATTCCCTTGTGCACTCAAGAATAATTCTTCAAATTTTTTACTACCATAATGTTTTTTAGCTTCATTATTTACTCTTTGAACACTATAGTCTTTGTTGATTGTCACTGGTAACGAAACTGCAAGTGTTACGCCAATACAAGCGATACAACATGCTGCTGTTAAAGAAGGATAAAACCATTTAGGTTTATTTAAATTGTATGTCACAACAGTTTTTTTTGGCCTAAACATAGGATCATCAGGTGGTTCTAACGCTGAATCTAATATACTTAAAAATTCTTTAAAATTACTTTTCATTTTATCTTGATTCCTAAATCTCTTCTATGATACTACAATTTCCAAATTAATTAAACAGATTTTGGAAAGAAGCGTGTGTAGCAATGTTTGGAGTTGCTCTCAATCTTACGATTGGATCGCACACGACACCTTCATATAAATATCTGTTTGGAATGTTTAACCTAGCTCTTTTCCACTCAGCGAAACCAACACATGTTTCTGCATACTTTTGATTAATAGCATAATCCGTATATGCCCTATCTCCCATATTCATTAAGAACATATCATCGCTATATCCATAGCAAATTACTGCATGACGGTATGGATCCCCTAATCCAACAATCAATGGATTACCTAATAATACTTGTTGTTTTATCCTCTTTTTACAAGCACTAGTCATTATATCTGCCAAGTTACCCTCTACACTTGTAACAGAATAATCACTTGAAGTAAATCCTCTAATATCCTTCATATACGCATTAAATGCACTTCTAATTTCTTTTAATGTCATTCCATATGTATCTGGATCACAATAGCCTTTTTCAACACAATATTCAGTTAAATCTGTAGAAAAATCTTGTAACGTTCCAGGCGTTTGTGGAAACGCATTAATCGATTCTGGTGGAAATGCATTTGTAAGATTTTGTGCCAAGTATGATGTATATTTATCATCCATAATATCAGAATCATATATCGCATCCATGTATGACATCAATAATTCTATAGCAACAATTCCACAGTTTCCTTCATCGTTAATACTATAGTTTGTATACTTCTTAAAGAATGTATAGTTATTAATTACTTTAAACTCATTATAATCAGCAGTCGGATAATAATTATTCCAAGTAGCTTGTGTTTCAATTAAGTCTTCATCCTCTTCATCAACATTAATTGATAATTTTTCTCTCTTTGCTTTAACGAATTCTTCTTCCGCCTTTTGCTTTGCATCCCACTCTAGTATTGTTTCAACGGTTGTACTTTTCCCATTTTTATCTAGAAAAGGCTCCTCGGCAGAACGACGGAAGAGATATCCGCCAGGTCCTAAGTATAACAAGTCGCACGCATCTTTCCACTCGCTATAAGGACTTTCTCCCGAGAGTGAATATTCACTATAACTGCAGTCTTCTAAATCGTATATCGAAAAGCCCCCTTCCACATATGTTGTTAAAACATATCTGTTTTCAAGACTAGCACCAAGGACTGGGCGTTGACTTTCAACCGTCAAATCATCTAAAGATGTGCCCTTTTTTGTCTCTGTTTCTAATTTTTCTAAACTCGCTGTTTTGCTTTCGGCCAAGCGAAAATTAGGTTGTTGAGATAGATTTTGACCTACACAGCATAACATTGAGATAGCCAATAAATAAATTAATGTTTTCATTATACATATTCCCCTCTGTACTCAAGAATGGTTCAATTTAGCTCTCGAGCGCTATATCTCTCCATTTTTTCATACAATTCTTATACGAGTGAATTGTAGAAAATTGTAAAAAATATGAATAATTTTAATAAAAAAAGCATAAAATATTATATTTTCTTATTATTTTTAACTAATAATGTAATTTTTTAAAACAAAAAACTAAGAGATTTTTATTTCTCTTAGTTATAATCTTTTATTCTTCGTTAGATTTGCTAACTTTTTTAAATTTATTTTGTTTTTTAGATATAGGTAAACGTTTAAAACCATACCCGTTAACTTCGTAGGCGTGGACGATAGACATAAACGCTTCTGGATCAATTTTAGCAACTATTGCTTGTAAATCAGAGTGTTCTTTTCTTTCAAAGGCAACTTGAATCATTTTAGTTTCATTTCCAGTATATCCACCTTCAGAATGAATAAGTGTCGTTCCTCGTTCTAGCTTGCTATTTATAGCCTCGTTAATTTCTTTATATTTTGAAGAAACTATGAAAGCAATAAAACTTTGTGAATTACCTAAGAATATTCTATCGATAGCTGTTGCACATATAAAGGCACTAAGAATACCTATTAACGCTGCAGTAAAATCTTTATAAGAAATTAATCCACCGACAATAATTGAAGAGTCGATTATAAAAGAAGCGACTGAAGCTTTAATTTTAGTGTATTTATTTAAAGCTAACGATAAGCAATCGACACCACCAGTTGAACCACCACCTGTAAAGGTGATACCACAACCAGCACCGACAAAGAAGCCACCGAAAATACCAGCTAGCAATTTTCCTGTTGTGTCATTAACAAGTTGCATCCATGCGTTATTATCCCTTATTAATCCAAACAAGTAGACTAATGGTGGATAAACAATAGTGGAAATTAATGTTTTTAAGGAAAATTTTACTCCTAAAAGTAAGAGTCCTATTAAAAACATTGCCCAAGTTAAAATAGTAATAAGCAGTTTAGTATCTAAAGGTAAAAACATTGAAAGAATCAAGGCTAAACCAGATACACCACCTGTAACAATTTCAAAAGGCAAAAGAAACATAGCAGTTCCAAAAGCTAAACATGCATTTCCTAAGACCATTAAGACACAGTGCCATAAATTAGTCATTATAGTTTTTTTAGTTAATGTACTCTTATAGTTTTGCCATCGAGTTTTAATCTTGTCCTTTATTGCCATCTTTAAACTCCTTTTGTAAATAGGCTTGTATAAAGCCATCTAAGTTTCCATCCATAACAGCAGCTACTTCAGTTTCTGAATAGTCTGTTCTGTGGTCCTTTACTAAAGTATATGGGCAAAAAACGTAAGATCTAATCTGTGATCCCCATTCTATATCTTTTTTTACACCATTAATTTTTCTTAAATTCTCTAATCTTTCTTGTTCCATTTTTTGGAATAAGCGTGATTTAAGTAAATTCATAGCAATTTCACGATTTTGAATTTGGCTTCGTTCAACTTGGCAAGTAACAACGATTCCACTTGGTTTATGTATAATTCTAACTGCTGATTCAGTTTTGTTAACGTTTTGACCACCAGCACCTTGGCTTCTATAAGTTTCAACGGTAAGGTCACTATCCTTAATATCAATTTTAATTTCATTATTAAATTCAGGCATTACGTTAACAGAGGCAAAAGATGTATGCCTTGAACCTGAGGCATCAAAAGGAGAAATTCTAACTAGTCTATGAACTCCTCTTTCACTTTTAAGCATTCCAAAAGCATCTTTTCCTTTTATAAGAATAGTAGCGCTTTTAATCCCAGCTTCTTCGCCTTCTAATATATCTAATACATCCACTTTAAACTTATGTTTATCAGCAAATCTTTGATACATTCTTAAAAGCATACTAGCCCAGTCATGAGCTTCTGTCCCACCAGCACCTGGATGGAAGTCAATAATAGCGTTATTGTGGTCGTAAGGACCTGATAAATAAAGCTCGTTTTCAAAAGCATTAACATCTTTTTTAAACTCTTGAATACTACTCTCAGCTGAAAGCTGAAAATCAGCATCAGGTTCTTCTTTTAAAAACACTAAAGTCTCTTCTATGTCATTAGATGCCTTTTCAAGCTTTTCATATGTTTTGATTCTATCTTCTAATTCACTTAAATGAGCTGAGACTTTTGTTGCATTTTCTCTATTGTTCCAAAAATTAGGGTCTAATGTTTCTTTTTCAAGGTTACTAATTTCTTCTTTTAACTTATCTAAGTCAAAGACAACCTCTTATTTCGATTAATTTTTGTTTATAAGTTGAAAATTCAGAGTTAAGTTCATAAAGTTCTTTCATTAGTTTTGCTCCTTGTTTTCTTCTTTAACTTCTTCTTGTTTTGGTTCTTCAGTTGGAGTCTCTCTAACTTCTTTTACTTCTTCAGCGTCAGTAGCTGGTTGAGCTTCTGGAGCTGGTTGTTGTGGTTGAGGTGTGACTCTTACTTGAACGTGTAAAAGGTTATTAACTACTTCATCAGAAATAGTCAAAGCCATCTTGTTAAACAAGTCATAACCTTCATTTGTATAAGCTTGCAATGGGTTAGAGTTAGCATAACTTCTAAGGTAAATACTTTCTCTTAACTTACTCATAGTATCGATGTGTTTTGTCCAGTTTTTATCAACTTGTTGTAAAGTAACTGTCTTTTCAACATAGTTTGCAACATCTTCTGACCAACCTTTTCTCTTCTTGAGATAAATCTTATACATGATTGTTGCTAAGAAGTCTGTTGCTTCATCAGCTGGGATTTGATGGAAATCAGTTGGATTAATTGTTCCTGGAGCTAAATACTTAGGTTCAACTAATTTAATTAATTTTGTTTCATCGACAACTTTTTCTTGATCAATTTCAACAATTGATTCACTTACTAAGCCTTCTGCAGCTCTTTCAAAGTATTTTTGAATAGAGTCGAAAATTGAATCAGAGAATAAAATTGTATCTCTTTGTTTATACATAATTTCACGTTGTTGACGTAAAACATCATCGTAATCTAATAAGTTCTTACGTGTATCGAAGTTTTGACCTTCAACTTTCTTTTGAGCAGTTGTAATAGCTTTAGTAACCATAGAGCTTTCAAGTGGTTCATCACCCATTTTTCCAAATAATCTTTGAAGGTTATCGGAGCCGAATCTTTGCATTAATTCATCATCTAATGAAACAAAGAATCTTGAATAACCTGGGTCACCTTGACGACCTGAACGTCCACGTAATTGGTTATCAATACGTCTTGATTCGTGTCTTTCTGTACCTAAAACAGCAAGACCACCTAACTTTTTAACTTCATCGTCAATTTTAATATCGGTACCACGACCAGCCATATTTGTAGCGATAGTGATAGCACCTTTTTTACCTGCTTCAGCGATGATTGCAGCTTCACGAGCGTGATTCTTAGCATTTAATACATCATGTGGTAAACCAGCTTCTGTTAAAAGCTTGTCAACAATTTCTGATTTTTCAACAGAAGCTGTACCAATTAAAATTGGTTGGCCAGTTGCATGTCTTTTCTTAACTTCTTCAACTAATGCCTTAAATCTTGCGTTTGAATTTCCGAAGACTAAATCGACATCATCAATACGTTGAACTGGTCTGTTTGTAGGAATTTGAATAACACGCATGTTATAAATCTTACGGAATTCTTCTTCTTCAGTTTTAGCTGTACCTGTCATACCTGAAAGTTTATCGTATAAACGGAAGAAGTTTTGATATGTAATT
Source organism: Clostridium sp. CAG:288 (assembly GCA_000437395.1). Taxonomy (GTDB): domain Bacteria; phylum Bacillota_I; class Bacilli_A; order RFN20; family CAG-288; genus CAG-288. The sequence continues at coordinate 139,501 of FR898169.1, forward strand.
GTAGCTAAAGTAATTGTTTCTGGTTTAATTGTTACGTGTTCTTTAGCTTGAATAGCTTGTTGTAAGCCATCTGAATATTCACGGCCTTGTAAAACACGGCCTGTAAATGAGTCGATCAATAAAATTTCATCGTTGCTAACCATGTATTCAACATCTTTTTGCATTGTGAAGTTTGCTTTTAAAGCTTGGTGAATTCTATGGACTAAATCTGAATATTGTGGATCATAAAGATTTTCAATACCAAAAGCTGCTTCAACCTTATCGACACCTTTGTCTGTTAAAGTACAAGACTTCTTTTTGATATCGTAAGTAAAGTCTTTATCTTTTCTTAATGATTTAACAAAACGGTCAGCTGTAACATAAGAGTTTGCTGTGATGCCAGAACCACCAGAGATGATTAATGGAGTTCTAGATTCATCGATTAAAATAGAGTCAGCTTCATCGACAATAGCAAAATGTAAGCCACGTAAAACTCTATCTTGTGGCCTTGTAGCCATATTATCTCTTAAATAGTCAAAGCCTAATTCTGAGTTTGTTGTATATGTAATATCGCACTTGTAAGCTTCTTGTTTTCCAGCTGTATCTTTTTCTCTTAAGTTAACACCAACTGTTAAACCTAAGAATCTATAGATTTGTCCCATCCATTCAGCATCACGAGAAGCAAGATATTCGTTAACTGTAACAACGTGAACACCTTTACCTTCCAAAGCGTTTAGATAAACTGCCATTGTAGCTGTCAAAGTTTTACCTTCACCAGTTTTCATTTCAGCAACGTCGCCTTCGTTTAATACTGTGGCACCGAATACTTGAACAGGATATGGAAACTGACCGATAACTCTTTTAGCAGCTTCACGACATACAGCAAAAGCTTCTGGCAAGATATCATCGACAGTCTTACCATTATTTTGAATTTGATCTTTAAAATATTGAGTCTTGGCTTTTAATTCTTCATCAGAAAGTTTTTTCATTTCTTCTTCATAGTCTAAAACCTTGACTGCCTTTTTCTTAATTTTTTTAAATGCTCTTTGATCAATTCTGAACAATTTGTCTAAAACACTCATTTTTTACCTCATTTCTAAAATTTCGTACTCTAAATTATAAATATATAAGTATCCTAATAAGTATATATATAATAAAGATGTTTTTCAATAAAATTAATCTTTGAAAACCTGACTAAAATCAAGCTTTTTCAACAATAATTCTCTTTAATTTTTCAATTGTGCTTTCACTTAAACCTAAGCAAGTTTTCATATATCTAGTTATAACTTCACTCCAAGGTTCATTTTCACTTCTTCTATATCTTTTTTGTATTTCGCTTACAAGTTCACAGAAATTCGAATAATTCATGTTTAAATCGTTGTATTTGTGATTTCTTACAGCGCCTGAAAAAGATGTTATTTCATAATCAGTAACTAATTCAGTTAAGCTAGCTCCACAAAGTCCACGAATTAAAAATGCAACAGTACCAGTACGGTCAGCTCCACCCCAACAGTGAAAATAGACTGGATAGTTTTTTTCTTCAGCAAGTATTTCGAATACTTGTCTATATAAATTTGTCATACCAGGAATTATTGAATTATCTTTATTTAATCCAAGTGCTCCTTTATAAGCTGTGATAGGCAATCTAAAATAATTAATCTCTTTTCCTAAGCCACTCGTAACTTTCAAACCAGATTCTTCGTTACCTCTAAAATCTAATTCAGTTTTTACATGTAAAAAATTGTTAAATATTTCAGCATCTTTTTTAAATAATATTTTTTTATGGAACAAGTTATATCCTTCTCTATTTGTGTGATAGTAACTCTTTTCTGTCAATTCATATCCTCTAAAAAGCAAGCCTTGTTTTATCTTTGTTCCACAAGCTAAAGTGCCACCTAAATCTCTAACATTTTTAACGCTGCCTATCTTTAACATTCTAGGTTCATTGTATGTTACAAATTGTTGTACATCACTAAAGTTGTCACGACTTGACACCCTCCAATAATAAATCGTATCAACTTCTAAGTTATAAATTTCAGCAGTCTTATCTTTTGTTATTATAATTTGCTCTTTTTCAAAATCTTTTGATTTAGAAATATGTATTCTTGCTGATTTAATCTTTTTATTTGTATTAAATTTAAAAGAGACCGGTACTGGTCCGATATTTGTTTCGGAATTAGCGTATAAATCAATATTTGCTAAATCTAAGTTCTTATTAGCCTCGTTTAAATAATTAACAATTTGTTCATCAATAACATGAACAGATTCTCCGTTTATTGGAGATAATAATTCAAATTTTAATTTCACTTTTAATTCTCCGTCCAAAATATTATACCATATAAATTGCAAACAAAAATTACAACAATTTTATGTTTATCACTTTTATACTCTATGTGGAATATAGTAATATATATTCAGTATGAGAAAGCCTGATATCGGATTAGTTTTAAGTGGCGGCGGTGCAAGAGGAGCTTATCAACTTGGAGTCATGGCCGCGCTAAAAAAATACAAGTTATACGATAGAATTCAAGCTATCGCTGGAGGTTCTATCGGTTCGTTTTCAGCTGTTATGTATTTATTAGATAACTTAACAGAATGCTATAAAATTTGGAAAGACATGGATGCAAACATGGTTTTAGATTATAAAAATGATCTAAAAGACAAAATACCGGTTAAAGAAAAAGGATTATTTTCAAGAAATGCTCTCATGTCTTATATATATCAACAATTTGATTTAGAAAATCTATTAAAGATAGATAAACCTGTATATGCTTGTTGTTCAATGGTTAATAAAAAAGGACTAAAGAAAACTTATACTGCAAAATATTTTCTTTTGAACTATAAACCTCAAGATTATATTTGCAAAGTCTTATTAGGATCATCAGCTATTCCATATATCTTTGATGCTGTTGAAATTGATGGAGATATGTTTGTCGATTGTCTTAAAACCGATAACGAACCAACAAAGCCTCTTGAACAATACGATTTAGATATGATGTTCGTAGTTCCTTTAACAGCTTCACATAAACCTGAAAAATATAACAATTATCATATACCAGTCATAGATTTTATCGCAGAAGAGCTAATGGATGCACCAACGATAAACATGATTGAATTCAATCCGTTAAGATCGGATTACTATATCAATTTAGGCTATTACGTTGGATGTACTTTACTTAAATACTTAAACGAAAAGAAAGCTTTTAAAGGAGAAAAATATTGGCAAGATTTGCCTAAGTATATTTCTCTTAAGTCAATTGGAATAAAATTAACCCCTCAAAAGATGCTTTCGTTTGACGAAATACTTTACGATATCAAATATGGAGAAAAATAACATGAAACACAATACTTACGAACAAATAAGAGAAGGATTAGCTTCTCCTAATGATCCACTTTTTGGAGGATCATTAGCATATTTAACTTTAGATTCAAGCTTATCCCTTCTAAAGAAATTATTGTTAATAAAAGCTCAAAAAGATACAGAGAGAGCTTCAACATTTTTAAAATTAAACACCATAATTGATTCAGTGAGAGAAGATGCTTATGAATATATAGAAAAAGACGGTGATGTCTTTGCATATATGACTTCTCATAGAAAAGAAAACATAGATTCATTTCTTATTGTTGAAGCTAGAAAAGTCGCAGCGATGATCGATAATATCAATACAATAAAAATGTTTGTCGCTTTTTTAATTACTGAAATAAAAGGATCTTTGAAGAACGATTTCATTATGATTAATAGCAACTTAGCCACTGTTCAAGAAAATTTAAAAGGCATTTTTAAATATGAAGTTTCAAAGATTAAAGACACAGAACAAAAAGAAGCTTTAGAAATGCTTATTTTGAGTATGTAAATGTTTGGATTTTTATATAGAAATTCAGTATAATAACATAGTTATTAATTTTGAGGTGTACTAGTATGAAAAATTATCCAGAATGGAAATCTAAAAAAAGACTAATCGACTTAAGAAATAGATATTGCACACTATATGAAAACGAAGATGGAAGTAAGTTTTATATCGAACCTGCTTTTTATACAACATTAGAGACTTTTAAAGTTCACTATCCTGATAGAATAAACGATATTTTAGCTGAGATGGATAGAGCTGTTAAAGCAAATAAGTTTGTTGTATTTACAGCTGACGATGAAAATCCTTTGACTTTTGTACCAGAAAATATTGAAGCAGTATATTTAGAAATTACAGATATAACCAACAAACTTAAGATCTTCTTAGAAGACAAAAGTAGAGGTTCAGACTATGGTGACTAATAAAAAGCTTGTCATCGTAAGTCTTTTTGGTTTGCTCATTTTATCTTCTTGTAGCATTACAGACTCAAGTATTCCTAGTGAGTTGAAAGAAACAGAGGCTAAAGTTGCTTCTTATAGTCCAACTCATCTTGCTTCTAATTATGGAAAGAGTCAAGGCTATAATTTTTTACCTTCTATAGGAAGTCAAAAAATACTTGTTTTACCTATAATGTTCCAAGGTTCATCTATAGCTACAGACTATACAACTGAATTGAGTAATATAGATCAAGCATTAAATGGAAGTAGCAATAACGAATTATTTACTAGTGTTCACGATTATTATTATCAATCAAGCTATGGAAAACTAGACTTAAAATTTGAAGTATCCGAGAACATGATTTTAAATGAAAATTCAGTAACTTACTACCAAAGTTTGGTTAGAAAAGACCCTGATTCAGCCACAGAAATTTCTACACAAATAATAAATAGTGCTTTAGAAACATTAAATGTTAAAGAAAAATACAATTCTGTCATGGCTATTTATTTCGTTAACAATAAAAATATGACAGATGTAGAAAAAGAGTTATTTTGGTCATACACTGTCAACTTTACAACAGATAACGATTATGTTTACGACAACTATTTATGGGCAAGTTACTACGATTTATTTGATGTTGAAAAATATGTTTTAGATACACACACATATATACATGAAGTTGCTCATTTATTAGGAATTGATGACTATTATAATTACGACAATAACCAATATAATCCTACTAGTGTCTTAGAAACAATGGTAGCAAATGTCGGTGATCATAACGCTTATACTAAATTACAACTTGGTTGGATTAATCCTATAACTCCTGAAAGCAACGGATATATTAACCTTAATCCTTTTGAAGATTCAGGAGATGCTCTAATTATAGGCAACAACTGGAATGGATCAACTTATGATGAATATATTGTCTTAACTTACTATACACCAACCGGTTTAAATAAAAGAGATGTAAACTATCCAACATTTTCAATGTATAGCAAAGCCGGAATAATGGCTTATCATGTCGATAGTAGAATTGGTAAAATTTTCGAAAACGGTTTATTTTCAGTCGTTGAAAATTCTAGCGATTTATTTGCAGATTCATCAGCAAATTATCAAATTCTTCATTCAAACACTCCTAGCAAAACAATTTCAAACGATAAAAGTAAATACTTAATTTCTCTATTAGAAGCTGGAGAAACCAACTATGCTATGAGCGGTTATTTAACAGATAACAGATGCCTTTTCAAAAACGGTTCTTCATTTGGAGTTAATCAATATAAAAATTTTACTTTCCATAGTGGAAAGAAACCTGACTATAAATTTTATGTCGGCGAACTAAAAGATAACGCAACTATATACGTTACAAAGTAGGTGATATTTATGAATTATAAAAACAAAGTATTTTTAACAACAATTTTACTAACATCGCTTGTCTCTTGTGGAAATAAGCCAATTTCTTCATCCACAAATTTACCATCATCAACAATTGAACCAAGTTCAAGCTCAAGCATTTCTTCAAGTAGTAGTTCATCGAGCTCTTCGTCAATTGAAGAACCTGCTCCTACAGTTTTACCATATCGTAAACTTAAAGAATTAAACGATATGCCAACTTTGCCAAGTACTGGTGATGTAAATATGTTAGTTATTCCTGTAGCTTTTAAAGGCGATAAAGATACATGCAACGCTATGGAATCTTCTTGCGACTTAGTCAAAGAAAATTTACATCAAACTTTCTTTGGTGAATCTAATGAAGAAAACGGAAACGAATCAGTAAGCTCTTTTTATAAAAAATCTAGCTATGGAAAGTTAAACTTAAAAGGAGAAATTTCTGAAGTATATGAACTTCCTAGAACAGTAAACGAATATTGCAATTTAATGTATTCTAGATATGGAACTTCAAAAGTTTATGACTCAGGAGCTTTCTATACACAGTTAGGTGTTATAGAAGCCACTATAATTAATGGCGTCTTTGGAGATAGTACATCATATAACAATATCAATTATGATAATGATGGTGATGGATTAATCGACGGTGTCTGGTTTGTTTACTTAGAAGACTATTTATCATCAAATAGTACTTATGTTGACTATTATGAAGCTAAGCAACAACTTTTATGGGCTTTTACTTATTGGAACTTCAATTCTAATGTTAAATTAGGGACATTCGGTTGGGGTAGCTACAAATTCACAGTTGAAGGTGGATATAGTCACGACTCTCATACATTCATCCACGAAACAGGACACATGCTTGGCTTATATGACTATTACGATTATGATTCTCAAGCAGCAAATCCTACTGGTGGTTTGGATATGATGGACTATAACGTATTAGATCACGATGCTTATTCAAAATATATACTTGATTGGACTACACCTACATATGTCAAAGAAGAAGGAACATATACATTAAAACCATTCCAAGAAAATGGCCAATTCTTGTTATTAAATATGAATTGGAATAAAACGTATTACGATAAATATCTTTTATTAGAATATTACACACCAACTGGTTTAAATAGATTTGACACTGAAAATACAGATAATAAGTATCTCCATGGCTTTACAGAAAATGGAGTTAAAGCTTATTTAGTAGATAGTAGAGTCGGTGCCATTATTCAAAATGGTATGTCTAGTACAGGTACATGGAACAACAACTTCTATTATGATTTTGATGAAAGTTCCTTTACAATATCAATAACATACGACTTAATATATTCCAATACACCATCACGTTCATACGATAGAAAAGTAACAACTTGGAATCCACATCCTCTTATTAGATTATTAGAGGCTACTGGAAACAACAGATTTGTCGTTCCAGGCAATCAACAAACAGCTGATAATTCTACGCTTTTCCAAGAAGGCGACTCAATTTCTAGTTCGCTTAACATGTATAACGACGAAACATTAGGCTTTAACATTAGCTTTGGAAAATGTACTGATGAAGGAGTAACAATTACTATTACAAAATGAAGCACATAAAGTTAATTTTCCCATTAGTAATTACTACACTTTTACTAAGTTCTTGTAATATGGGAACAGTAAAAGTTGAAGGTGAAATCGATTCGCGAGAAATTAATGCAAATATGGGACTTATCGATGTTCCACACACAGGTAATCCAAAAATGCTAGTTATTCCTGTGGACTTTTATGATGCTCCAGCAAGTACTTCACTTCACAACTATCAAATTACTTCAAATATAGAAACTGCCTTCTTTGGAAGCGAAAACGATAATTACTGGGAAAGTGTATCCTCTTATTATAGCAAAAGTAGTTATGGAAAATTAAATATTGAAGGAGTAGTTGCTAATAGTTGGTATAGAGCCCCTCAATCAACTTCTTATTACACTGCTTTAGCCACAAATTCATCCGTAAAAGCTGTCACTGATAACCTTGCTTATGAAGCTGTAAAGTGGTATCACGAAGAAAACCCAGATGTCGACTTATCACAATTTGATACAGATAAAGATGGATATATAGATGCTGTTTGGTTAGTTTACTCAAAGAGCTATAACAATAGTAGTGATCTATGGTGGGCTTTTACCACATGGAATAACGATGAAGAATCTAAAGTCGACAACTTAAAAGTTGGTGGTTATTCTTGGGCAAGCTATGAATTCTTAAGATACGATTCATTCACCAGAAAACCTGATGCCCATACATTTATACATGAAACAGGTCATTTACTTGGACTTGATGATTATTACGATGCCGATAGTACAGGTAAAAATCCAACTGGTGGATTAACTATGATGGATTGCAATATAGGAGATATCGACTCTTTCTCTAAATACTTGTTAGGTTGGATAAAGCCAACTGTAGCAAATAGTGGACAAAGCGTTTATTCATTAAAACCATTTGAATCAAGTGGTGATGCCTTAATAATACCTATTGATTATTCCGACAATCCATATGGTGAGTATTTAATACTTGAATACTACACACCAACAGGTTTAAATAAACAAGATGCCTTAACAGCTTATAAAACAAATAAGAAGCAAATGTATACTCAAAGTGGCTTAATAATGTATCACGTTGATAATAGACTTGGTAAGCTAAGTTATAGACCTGGATCAGGAACTTCATGGAACAAAAAGTATTACACAAATATCACATCATATAGATCTAATTTATATATCTATATTCCTGTTAATTCTAATACTCCTTCAAGTTCTTATGCTGTTGATACAACACAAAAACTTATAGGTCTTATTGGTGCTGATGACACATCGTTTAGAGCTGCTGAAAATAGAACAACGTATGCAGATAACTCTTTCTTGTTTCAAAAAGGTGACACCTTTAATGCTAGCAAATTTCAAACCAATTCTTTAAAAGATATTCCGTTTGGCTTTGAAGTTAGCGATAAAACGGATAACGAAATAATAATAACATTAAAATAAAATTATATACTGCAGGTACTTCAAAAAAGTATCTGCTTTTTTTAGTTTATATAAATTTAATTGCTTATTTTATTACCTGCATTTTAAGTAGATTAAAAACTACAGATTTCTATTATTATAGTTATAACTTAAATACTGAGATTACGCTTTGTTTTTTATCTTTTTGCATTTTTTCAAAGCATTTTTTACATAACTAGTCCTTTTTTTTCATCATAATAACAAATTTTTGATTTCAAATTTATTGTAGCCCAACATTCAGAACAATGTTCATGCCAAATTTTTGAATAATTATTTTTGTAATTTATTCTAAATTCTTCTGCCTTTTCCTTTGGCAAAATGAATTCATACCACAAATCAGGATTTTCTAAAAAATCATATCTAACCTTTTTAAAAAAGAAACTAATTCAATTTTTTTATATGCCATATCATTACCTAAATATCCTTTTAATTATATCTAAGACCTTATTAATTCAATCCCAATGTGGGCCAATTGGCATTGGATGATTTAAATCCGGATGCAAAGAATCACCAGTATTAGGATTGACCCAAGCACCCTTATCTCCACCAATAGGAAGCTGTCCTCTTCATTCAAAATCGTCACCTGGCCAAGAACCAGGTTTCCATTTTGCAGCCATTACAATTGCACCAGATAATATTCCTGTAAGAGAAATAGCTCCGATTAATGACAATTCACCAGATAAACTAATTGCAATTCCTCCGCCAACTGAACCGCTAATACCTGACAAAGCAAATCCGCCACCAATAGTACATGTAGATGTAAGTAATACAGCAATTAACGGAGCTAAAAAATATCCTATTATTCCTCCTATAGTACCACCTAACAATATTCCAAAAATATAGGTTTTATATCCAACACTACCATTAAAGATTTTTCCATCATCTTTGTAATCAGCATAAGCAACTACACCGAAACCAGCTAGTGCACCATTTCCTATTAATCCCAAAATAATTGTAGTTGTTAAAGCAAAATTCCCACTCGGATCACACATGTTTATAGGATCATTACCACAATAAACATACAAGTTTAATCCACTTATACTACTTGGCTCTATATATTCTACA
>FR898170.1 GCA_000437395.1 Clostridium sp. CAG:288
TTAGTCGACCCCATAAAACCCCATAAGATTCAACAGAGCCCAAATTTTAATGCTTCCTTTATTTTTACAGGGTGCAAAAACCGTTTTTCTAGGAGGTAAATATGAATACGAAATTATTATCTAAATGTTTATTGAGTGCTTGTTTGACATTTGCTTTAACTTCAACTGCTACATCTTGCGGCGGAAACAACGGTGGAAACAATGGCTCTAACAGTACTCCAATTACTGATTCAAGCGGTAACGTTTTAAAAGATGAAGAAATCTCTATTTGGTGGCCAAGTGGTAAAGCACTTCAAAAAATAATGAATAATGCCATTAGCGAATACACAACTTTACACCCAAATATTAAAGTTAAGGTCGTTAAGAAGGCTGGCTTAGATGTCTATGACGCTTATAAGCTTGCTTTAAACGATAACAAGGCTAGACCTGATATTGCTATTTTGGACCATGTCTATGTTCAAGCATTAGCTCATGACAATCAATTAGCAGACTTATCTGAACTTGGTTCTGATGTAGATACAAAAGATATTTTCCCATCATCTGTCTATTCAGCTAACGTTTATAACAACAAAAACTATGGCTTACCTTTATCAGCTAACACAGTTATCTTGATGTATAACAAAGATATTTTAAAGCAAGCTGGATACGTTGATGCTAATGGTGAAGCCAAAGCACCAAAGACATATACAGAATTATTAGAAGCTTGTGAAATGGTAAAGACTAATACTGATTACACACCTTTTGCTCAACCAATTAACAACTCGTTTGCAGCAATGGAATTTGCAAGCTATGTTGGTCGTGTCGGTGGAAATATTGTATCGAGCGATTCTAAACAAGTTTTATTAGATAGTAAAGAAGTTAGAGAAGCTGTTGATGATTGGGTTAGCTTATCTAAATATGCATCTCAAAACGAATATGAAGAAGGTAAGTTCTACACAGGCAAAATTGCCTTCATTGAAATGGGATCATGGAATATTTCAAAAGTTTCAGGTTCAACTTCAATATTTAATTGTGGATTTACTGAAATGGTTTCTATGAAAGAAAACGTTGAAAACTATTCTGGCTTAGGGCTTTATTCTTTCGTCGTTGCTAAAAAGTCTTCTCACACTCAAGCAGCATATGAGTTTGCTAAATACTTATCAACAAATAAAGAATTCCAAATGGCTTTTGCTCAAGAAAAGAACTTATTACCAGTTACTAACGAATCATTAAATGATCCTTACTATACCAATGATGAAATCTTAAATGTATTCTCATCACAATTAAAGAAGGTTACTCCTCGTCCAGCTACACCAGCTTGGCCAACCTTAGAACAACAAATCGTTAATATGTTATTTAACTGCGTATCAAATCCAACAACTGATGGAATTGATTCAGCTATATCTTCAGCTCAAAAGAAATCACAAGAAGCTACTGATCGTAAATTTAATTAGGAGTTTATTTTATGGAGAATAAGCCTATTGTCGATTCTTTAAAAACAAAGAAGAAAAGGAATTTCTTTAAGAAAGATGAAAAGATAGCTTATGCATTACTCGCATTTCCTATATTCTGGTGGTGCATTTTCTTCTTATATGCTTTTGTAAAAGCAATTTTCTTCTCTTTTACAGATTTAGGTATCGACATTTCAATGATACATAAAATATCATTAGATAACTACGCTAGACTATTTACTGATGAAGTATTTGGAATAGCTTTAAGAAACACATTAATTTGGACCTTAGCAACAACGTTCTTTAACAATTTATTTGGACTATTAATTGCTTATTTAATTACTAAGATGAAAAGAGGTCAAAAATTATTCTTAACGTTATTATTCTGGCCAACTTTGGTCTCTGCAGTTATTAGTTCTGATATTACAAAAGTAATTTTCTCACCATCTGATACTGGTATTATGAATACCATCATTCAGTTCTTTGGTGGAAAACCATTAGCTTGGTATAACGATCCAAAACTATCGTTAATTACTTTAATGATTATTCCAACTTTATTGGGATTCTCAACACAAATGATGATTTATTATGTCGCTATTAAAGGCATAAATAAAGATTATCTAGAAGCTGCTAAGGTTGATGGAGCCAGCAACTTCCAAATATTTAAATCTATTTACTTACCATTAATTACTAAAGCGTTAAACTATAACATTGTTTTATCGATAATTGGTGGAATTAGAGTAATTGGTCCAATGCAATTGGTCAGTAATGGTGGACCGAATTATTCATCAACTTCAGTTATTCTTTACATGTATAACAACATGACTACTGAAATGGGTTATGCGTGTACGATTGGTGTTATAACAACTATAGTTATATTGATATTAACTTTTATACAAACAAAGTTTACAGATAAAGAGGTAATGTAATTATGAAAAGAGAAAAAAGAGTACTTACATTACATGAAAAAGAGTTAAAAAGGGAAAAGAGAATTGGAATAATTGTTACTACTATAATTATTATTTTCTTATCAATTCTCTCATTAGCTCAAATCTTCCCATTCTATTTACAAATAGTAACTTCGTTACAACCAACAGATTTTACACCGATAGATGGAAAAATTTATTTGTGGCCAGTTAAAATTTGCTTTGAAAACTATAAGACAGCCTTTATTGAAGGCGATTTGTTAGTTGGTTTAAAAAATACATTAATTGTTGCACTTGGATTTATTTTCTTATCAGGATTAATCATTCTTATTGTTGGTTATGTCTTAGCTAAAAAAGAATTTAGAGGTAAAAAGATTATCTCATTTATCCTAGTCTTAACAATGATGGTTCCAGGAGAAATGTTAATGGTTACTAACTTCCAATTAGTTTCTAAATTAAACTGGACTTCTTCTTACGCATCGTTAATTTTGCCAGGTATTGTTAACGTTACTGGTATATTCCTAGTCAAATCCTTTATGGATAACGTGCCTAACTCAGTATTGGAAGCTGCTAAATTAGATGGTGCAAACGAATTAACCATAATTCTAAAATTTGTATTGCCAATGGTTTTACCAGTTATGGCTACTTATTTTATTCTTACCTTTGTAGCTCAATGGAACGACTACTTATGGCCAATGCTTGTTACTGGAGACGATGCTTTATTTACTATTCAATTAAAGCTTATGTATTTCCAAAGTAATGGTGGCTTTGAAGAAACTGTTCTTCGTTCTGCTGCATTGATTACTACTTTAGTTCCTGTCGTTATTGTCTATTGTTGCTGCCAAAAACAATTCGTTGGTGGCTTAAATTTCTCAGGTGTTAAGTAATATGGAGGACAAAATGAAACACTTAAAATTCAAGAATTTACTCTTATTCGTAGCTATTACTACTGGACTTGCAAGCTGTGGCGGAAACAATTCCAATACATCAAGTTCAACAAGTAACAGTGGAGGAGGTGAAACTCCTATCTCATCAAGTTCGACAAGCAGTTCTGGTTCGACTTTAGATTCATCAACTTCTTCAACAAATACAGGAGATACAGAACAAATGATTAAAGAAGGCGTTTATTATAGATCACCAAAAATTGCTAGTAAGGTTTATGTCGTTGATGCTCGTAAGCTTACAAAAGCTGAAAGAATAATGTTAGTTTCTTTACAAGGAATTTTGGCTCAAGAAGAATCGACAATTTACTTTAAAAATGTCGGTGAAGATAAAGAGTTCTTTGAACAAATTCAAAACAGTTCCACATTTGAAGTAATTTATGAAGATGATGCTTGGAAACTTGTTGATTTATTTAAAAACAAGATTAACTCTAAGAGATTTGTTTCGTTTACTTCTATTGATACATCAGGTTTTGCCTATGATTTATCTATTAACCACGCTGCCACAATTTCAGGTGTTGAAAAGTGGTTGATGGTTGAATCGACAATCGTTCCAAAAGCATTGGAACACGGATTGATTTTCGGTAAAGATGCCACTTCTTATACTACTCGTAGCGTCTTTGAAGAATATAAAGATTATTTAAATCCACAATTTATTATTCACCAAAATCCAAGCAAAGTAGAATTAAGAGACTACGGTATTGCTGGTGCAGCTTTGTGTGTATACACAGACTATGAAAAGAACGATACTTCAATTTTCTCAGATATCGCTGACTGGGCAAATGAAAATGCTCCAATCATTGGTTGGACAGAAAACGAAATTAACTTCGTTTCAATGAACTCATTAAAATCATTAGTCACATTAGCTGCTGACTGGTCAAGTAACTTGAGTTTTGAATCTGCTTATCGTCCAGCAGATAAAATTACTAAAAAGAATTATGAAAATACAGAAGTTAAAGCTGAAAAAGGTAAACATTACGTTGCAATAGTCATGTCTGATGGCGATAACGTTCAATGGATGCAAAGAGGCTTTGCTAGTGATTCAAGATGGTATGGTTCTTCTAAGAGAGGACAATTCCCAATGACTTGGACAGTCTCTCCAGGCTTAGTCGATTTATCACCAGCTCTTCTTGAATCTGTCTATGAACGTGGTACAGCTAAAGATGATTTCATCGCTGGCCCAAGTGGATTAGGTTATGTCAACATTGCTGAATATAACGAATCTTCATTAGAAGATTATGCAGCTAAAACGGCTGGATATTTAGAAAGAAGTGATATTACAAGTATTAACTTCTTAGATAACTTCATTGATTCAGATAGACTTTCCTACTTTAGTCAATATAGTCAAGTACATGGCGGTATTTGGTCAGTAGGTAATATGTACTTAGAAGGTGAAGGCGGTGTTTATTGGTCTAACGACAAGCCATTCATTTCAGTCCGTGATACTTTATGGAGAATTCCAGGATCTTTAAGCAACGATTATTATGGTTACACAGAACGTGTTGCTCAAAGAATTAATGAATATTCAACTGATCCAACAAAGATTGAAGGTTATAGCGTAGTTTTATGTCACGCTTGGTCAATTGGAACAATGGAATATATTTCTAGATTTGTTCAACAATTGGATGATCACGTTGAACTTGTTACTGTAGATCAAATGGTCGATATGGTAGCTAAGAATGTCGCTCACGAAGATGTCGATACTTTAGACGATATCAAGCCAAGTGATATTAAAGAATTATGTACTATTGATTCAACTCCTATCTATTACAAACAAATTAAAGATTATCCAACAACAGACTTAAGAGAATTCCACTTTAAGAACAAAGATGATTTAGGCGGTTGGAGCTTAAATTGTGGCGGACTTGAATATGATAAGTGCGCCTGGAACAACTGGTCTTCCGAAGGTACAGGTTCTATCTTATTAGATGGTTCTGATTTAGATGATAGAGAAGATGCTATTCCAAATTCCTATATCTATAACAAATTCGATTTAACATCAGCTGATAAATACTTCAAGATTAAAGTTAAAGGCGGTTCTAACGCTGATACAAACTTCAGAGTTATAGTCTTAGTTGAAGATGAAAGTGAAAAGAGCGGTGCTAAAACATATCACTTAACTGATGGTTATCCAGAAGGTGCACAAATTAATGAACATGGTTACTATTTACGTAAAGATGGTAGCAATGTTACTGAGTACACATTCTCATTAGAAGCTTTTGCTGGAAAGCACGTTGCAATCTTAGTTGAACAAGATGATAACGGCGATGGTTCTGGCGAACAAATTTATATCGACTCAATTATAATTGGAAATAATTAAAAATAAATGAAAGGAGCTAATTATGAAAAATAGCAAAAAAATCATTCCATTAGTAATTATGGCTAGTACTTTGTTATTTGGTTGTCAAAATAACAAAGAGTCATCTTCAAGTAGTAGTTCGTCGTCTTCTAATACTCCAATTTCTTCTAGTACTACACCTATCAGTAGTGTTAGTACACCTAGTAGTACTCCTACACCATCAAGTTCTTCTTCAACAATTGAGGCTACTAAATTAGCAGCTCCAGTTATTTCCAGAAACGATTTAATAGTCTCATGGGATAAAGTTCCAAATGCTGAAAAATATGAAGTTTATATCAATGGTGAACTTGATTCCACACAAATAATGAACAAATATGAAATACCTCTTACCGCAAGTGATATTCGTATTGTTGTCTATGCAATTTCAAGCAATGAATTATTCTTAAAATCTGATGCATCAAATGAACTTGCTTATAAGGCTCCAACATCACTTTCAGCCCCGGTTATTTCTATGACTGGAAACGTCGTTTCTTGGGCTGAAGTTGAAAATGCTAGAGAATATTCCGTTTATATTAACGGAGAATACATCACTCGTACAACTGAAACATCATATACAATTAACAGCGCTGATTTAGGTGCTTATTCTATTTACGTTACAGCAAACTATGGTTCTTTAACAAGTGAACATTCTAACGTTCTTACATATAAGAACTTACCAGAAAAGATTTCTACAAGAACAACATATGATCGTGCTGCAATGTATGAAGATTTTGCTACAACTGGTGAAATTGATACTGGTGTCGGTGAAGGCTTCGATATGAAGAGCGGTTCTAAAGCAACATTTGCTCACGCTATCGATGAAACAACAAAGTTCTTAACAGTTTCAATTCGTGTTTTCCATCGTGATGGTGAAACATACCCAAGCTTCTCAGTTAAGGTTGACGGTGAAATTGTTAGAGCTGAAGGTGCAGACAAAGATACAGTTACAGTTGAAACAGATGCTAGCCAAACATTTGTCTATGACTTATCATCTAAAGTTGGTGAAACAGTATTTATTGAATTTGCCGAAGCTGCAGCTACACACTGCGTTTTAACACAAGTTAAATTTATTGAAAGCATGGGAGCTAAACACTCTGATAACACTTCATGGGATCGTACAGGTTTATATGATGAATGGTACATGGAAGGTGAAATCAAAACTGGTGTCGGCGAAGGCTTAGACTTAGCAGGCTCTGGTAAAGCTTCTATTAAAGTAACACCAAAAGAAGAAACAAAACTCTTAAACGTTACTTTCAGACAATTTGAAAATCAAGATTCAGTTAAAGCTAGAGTTCAAGTTACAGTAAACGATAAAGTTATCCGTGCTACTGGAACAGATACAGATTACGCTGAAGGTGAAATTAACGATACAAGATATGTCTTCTGTTATGACTTATCTGAATATGTCGGCAAAGAAGTTAAGATTACTATCGCATCTGTTGCTGAGACACAACACTGTGTTATCACAGCTGTCCAAATGAAGAATGTCGACTCTTCTTCTCACCCAGTTATCGTTCCAGATGCTCCAGAAACTACTGATTGGAATAAAGCTTCTATTATCAGCGACTGGACAATAAGTGGTGGTTATAACTCTGGTGTCGGTGAAGGATTCGATATGCAATCTGGTTGTACTATCTCTAAAGAACTTGCAGTTACAAGTGCTCAAAAATATTTAAACATCTCAGCACGTATGTTCGTTTCACAAGATACAGATCAACCTGAACTTGTCGTTAAAGTTAACGATACAATCGTCAAAGGTGTCGGTATTGGTAACGACTATACAAGCGTTATCTTAAGCGATAAGGGATATGTCTATACATATGACTTATCTGCATATGTCGGCCAAACAGTAACTGTTTCAATTAATCAAAGAAAGTCTGGTGTCAATCACTGTGTCGTTCAAAAGATTTCATTAAGCAGCACTGATGATCACACAATCTTTGCTCAACCAGAAGGCGTTAAACAATTCTGGACTAAGGCTGATATTATTTCTGACTGGAATAGAACAGCTGGCAACTTCAACGAAGGTGTTGGAGAAGGCTATGATATGCAAGCAGGCTGTACACTTGAAAAAGAAATTACAGTTACAGAAGATTGCAAGTATTTAAACATCCAAGTTCGTATGTTTAACGGTCAAGACACAAATAATCCACATCTCGCATTAAAAGTTGGTGACAGTTATGTCAAAGTTGTTGGTACAAACGACAATTATGCTAACATCCAAATTAGAGACGATGGTAGAGTTTATACATATGACTTATCAGCTTATGTTGGTCAAACTATTACAGTTACTTTAGTTCAAGAACAAGCTGAAGTAAACCACTGCGTCTTACAATTTATTTCATTACAAGGACAAGATATTCACAATAACTAATTACTAATCTTATTAGTTCTAAATAAAGGAGAATTTATGGCAACACTAAAATTTAACAATATATGCAAGGTTTATGGAAAAGATACTGTTGCAGTAAAAGATTTTAATTTAGAAGTAAAAGATCATGAGTTTATAGTCTTTGTTGGTCCATCTGGTTGTGGTAAATCGACGACATTAAGAATGTTAGCTGGCCTTGAAGAGATTTCTTCAGGCGAGCTATACATTGATGATGTTTTAATCAACGACGTGCAACCTAAAAAGCGTGATATAGCTATGGTTTTCCAAAGCTACGCTTTATATCCACATATGACTGTATATGAAAATATGGCTTTTGCTTTAAAAATTAGAAAAATACCTAAGGCAGAAATTGATGAAAGAGTAAAAGAAGTTGCCTCTATTCTTGGCTTAACTGAGTACTTAAATAGAAAGCCAAAAGCTTTATCTGGTGGTCAATGTCAAAGAGTCGCTTTAGGCCGCGCTATTGTTAGAAGGCCAAAAGTATTCTTAATGGATGAGCCTTTATCAAATTTGGATGCTAAACTTCGTGTCACAATGCGTGAAGAGATTATTAGAATTCACGAAAAAGTCGGAGCTACAACTATCTACGTTACTCACGACCAAACTGAAGCTATGACAATGGCTTCAAGAATTGTCATTATGAAAACTGGTATCGTTCAACAAATAGGTACTCCAAAAGAAGTTTATTCCTATCCAGCTAATACTTTTGTCGCTCAATTTATCGGCTCACCATCAATGAATCTATTTAATGGCTCATACGATAATGGAAAGTTCACTTTTGATGGAACTAATTCGATAACAATTGATATTCCAAAAGAACATCAAGAAAAACTTAAAGATTATAGTGGAAAACAATTAATAGTTGGTATTCGTCCAGAAGATATATCTTTGGATCCAGCAATGCTTAAAAAATATAGTCACGATACTATTAGTATTGATTCTCAAGTTGTTGAATTATTAGGACATGACTTAGTTATTTATAGCGATGTTGATGGTCAAAAGATTATTGTTAAAACTTTAGCAGATTATGATATTAAAGCGCACCAAGATGTTAAAGTTGCAATCTGTATGAATAAAATTCATTACTTTGATCCAGATACAACTAATCGAATTGAATTATAAATTACATATAACTCCCTCCTTTGGTTAACTTAAAAATAATAAATCGATTAGTTTTATAGATAAGCACCTAGTTTATACATATGTGTAGGCTAGGTGTTTTTGTAATGTGTTGCAAAATAAAAAAACATACTCTATTGCAAATAATATTTATGAATGATATTTTTGGTTAGAGGTAAAAAATGAAATCATTTGAATCTGTAGGAACAATTTGTCTTAAAGGACAAAATAACTTTATTTATAAAATATGTAAAATTACATATAGACTTTTTGAAGATGAATCTTTTGAATATGTTTTTGAACCTAATTATTTTCTAATTGATCTATTAGATTCTAAGTATTTTCAAGGAATTCCAGGACTTAATTTAGATTTAAAGAAACAAGAATATATCAGAAAGAATATTATTCCAACCTTTATTAGTGAAAGAGTACCTCAAAAGAATAGAGAAGATTTTTATGAGTTATTAGAAAAATTAAATATGAAATTTATGGATCCAATAGAATATTTAATTAGAACAGATGAACAGTATTTTGGTGATAATTTATTCGTTATTCCATATGAATCTAAAAAGAAGGTATTTATAAACAATATAAATGGTAATGAAACAAATATTTTTATAATGAAACAAATATTGGAAGCTATTTGTAATGGTGATGATATAGTTATAAATAATGAATTAGTTTGTGACGATAATAGGAAAATTATTCACGTTATTTTAATGATTCTTTATACTAGATCCTATGAATTAAAAAAAGAAAATCAAAAAATAGGAATAGAAAAAGCTAAAAAAGCTGGTGTATATAGAGGTAGGAAACCTAAAGAAGTTGATAGAGAAAAATTAATGGAACTTCTAAGAGAAGTTGAAAGTAAGAAAATGACAGCTAAAGAAGCTGCTGCAATTTTAAATATAAGCATAGACAAATATTATAGATTAAAAAGACAAATAAATAAGTTTGGTAATACGTCAGCTTATTAAACTAGTATTAATAAAGTCTGTTAATGTTATATATTAATCCAAAATAAAAATCCTTTTAAAGTTTTAACTCTTTAAAAGGATTAATTTTTTCAGGTATTAATTAGATAATCTTAAAATCATCCATTGTAATTTGGGTTTCAATTTCGTTTAAGATATCCATTTCAGTACCAGTGAAATCAACTTTAGGGGCATGGACGAATCGAGCTTCATAAGTATCTTCGTATTTTACACTAGATGAAGTTTGACCCATGGTTACAAATTTGCAATACATGAGTTTTCCATCTTCGATACTAAAGGTAAAGCTATCGATATTTTCAACTGATAAACCATTGCTTGTCTTTGAGTGGAGTTGGCCTTTGATTTCAAGTGATGTTCCTGATTTTGTGCCAGAGACAGATACATCGATTGTTGTTCCACTTTCAAATGTTGTTGATCCTAATGCGTATGTTGAAAAGCCTTCAAGTATAGAAGATATTTCACTCCAATATAATGGGTTAGCATCAAGGTATTCACGTGCACTTGTGAATGATGTTTTGGATGCGTATCCAAAGGCTGATGTAATATATTTAGTGAATTTTCCACCTCTAAATATACCGATACTTGTTGCTTTAGTAAATATACGATAAGGAGCTGGTGTTCCTGTTGGTTGATTTTCTGAATCAACTAATTGAATTGTTCCATTGTTATCAGTTATACCATTGTTATAAGCTATGATCTTACCTTCGAATTTTGCATCGCCGAACGTTGTTCTATCAGTCGTTGCAAAGTCGAATGCGTCGTGATAAATCATGGAGTAGTTTGTTTGTCTAACGTCGTTAGAATAAGCGTAGATGTTTTTGATAATTTCTAAAGCTGTTTCTTCATCGAGAGCTCCATCTTCTTTATCGCTGACATCGATAACTTCTTTTGGAGCGTTATGTATACTACTCTTGGATGGAATATCATCAAAAGTAAATACGACACCGTCAAAGTTTGTTTTATCACCGAATTTAAGATTTGTAATGTTGTATGAAGTTATTGATGATGTACCTATTTCATAATCTGTATCTAAACTATCTAAAAGGCTTCTAATTTTATAATCGATACTGACAAATTCTTTTGTACTTGTTTCATAGTCGACTGAAAAGTTGATTATGATAGGTTTATAGTCATCTGCACCTGGGAAGACACATGATAAAGCATAGTGTTCAACTCCATCTTGAACTGTTGCATCGAAGACTGGAGTTTCATATCCATCATCGACAGGGAAATATTCAGTTGGATTATTAAAGGCATCTTTTATCGTGTCAATTATTGATAGATAGTTAAAATATGTATCGAATTGGTTGTAGTAATCAATTTCGTTACAATTAACGAATGATTGTTCATAAAGTGAGGTGCAAATAAAGTAATCGTAGATATAGTTTCCTTCTTGATATATTTGTCCATTGGCATAGTTTGTTTCAACTACTTTTGTTGTTTCAACGCCATCAAGTGAATCGATAGTTATTTCATCGCTGATAAATTGATTGTTAAATAGTTGAAATTTATGCTTGGCTTGATAGTTAATTAAACCGGTTTGAATATTGCCACTGACAATATATTTAGAGTTGTTATAAAAGTTATAAGCATATGAGCGATCAACAAAGTCATAAGATGTTACTTTGTCTTGATCTAATTCAGTTAAAAGTGAGACTATTCTTTCTTTAGTAGGAGCAACAGTTGCTGAAGAAGATGAGGTGCTAGATATAGAAGAGGATGAAGGTGAAGAAATTACTGTTGAACTAGAAGTAGAGCTTGGTGTTGTTGAACTTGTGTTTTCACTTCCACAACCAGCAAGTACTAATAAAGCAGCAACTTGAGATAATACTAATAATTTTTTATTCATTTAAATCTAATCTCCTATTTCTTGGCTTCAAAGATAAATGTTGTTAGTGGTGATTCATTACCAGTAGCAAAGTCATATTCAACATTATCTTCAACTGTGACGATATTAGCTGTAAAGCTTCCATCTTTATTAATATCATAGACGACATTTTGTTTGATGACAGGCATATAGCTTCTAATATAGTAGTCATAATCTTCGTTTGTGACATTAAATGATGTAAAGGTAATTGTGTTATTTGCTTCATCAATTACAACATCACAATTAACTATATATTTAAATTCAGTTAAATCTTCAACGACAAACTTAGCTTGTGTTCTTGAAGTAAATGTCAATTCGACTGAAGCAACATCTTCACTATTTAAGAAACTATCTTCGTAGCAAGAATATGTTGTTTTAAGCATAGTATCTACTATGGTGCTTGTCTCTTGCTTTTTAGCGACGTTAATTGTTAATGTTGTTGAGACTTTATCATAAAGCGTACTTGTAACTGTTATTGTTGCTTTTCCTTCTTTATCACTAACAAAGCTATATGAACCGTCAGCTTTCTTTGTTAAGTTTCCCACGCCTTCTAAGGTGACGTTTACTTCTTGTGAAGCGGTACTTGGGCTAACGGCAAAGGTAAGATTATCAATAGAAGTGCCAACTGTTGTTTCTAATTCTTCAGTGACGACTTTATCACCAACTTTAGCTGTTATAGCTGTAGGTAAGACTGTATCGACATTAACGGTTATTTCGCGTTTTACTCTATTTTTTAAAGAGTAGACTGTTAAGACTGCAACGCCAGCACCTTCAATTTTAATTGATCGACATTCATCAGTGATTGAGGCAACGTTTGGATTGCTTGTTTCATCGATAATTAACGAATCAATTCTACTGTCTGCAAATTTAGGAGCTTGATCTAAGTAACTGATATAGTATGTTTCACCTATTTCGTATTTCTTTGCTTCATAGCCTTTTTTGTCAGCAAATACTGGTGTGTATGAAGTAAAGTATAAATTATCTGGATCATATTCGTTTACTTCTTGGGTATTAAGTGAACCAAATGTTTGTTTATATTCGGTCATATACATTTCTTTAGCAACAGGATTCTCTTGTAATAACTTCTTTTCTGTGAAGTCAAACATAGTGTTATCGTAAACGTTTGAAACAACTTTAATACTAGTTAAAACTCCATCTGTATTAAATGTATATTCACCATGGTTATAGTACACTTCACCTAAAGTAACTGATGTTGGATATGCTTCGATGAAGAATGTATCAGCTATTATTACATTATCTTTTTCGACTATCTTGAGGTTCGAAGCTGCACCACCACCAAAGTATAAAGGTACTGATCCATAACCAATTGAGTTTTCATATAAGCCGTTAAAGTGCATTTTAGCAATGTCTGATAATCCTTCGTGGCTATTCATAATAAGCGTTGTAGATTGTTTGATAGCTTTTTCACGTGTGATTTGTGTCTTGCTATCACTGACAGATTCAACAATAGCTTTTTTACTTGGAGCTACTATGTGTTGTCCATTATCATAGACTTGGAACTCATAGTAGTTTCCATCATCGCTCATACCTTTAAATAAGTGCGATGTGCTTGTTGAATCATAGCTTTCACTTGAACCGTATGGTGTATAAGTTACTGATGTATCTGTATCACCAACCATATATCTATCGGTAGTATCTTTATAAATTTTGAACTTTGTTGATTGAACTGCATCTGTTCTATTATCGTTAATATCTAAAGTATTAAAGTGAAGGTTAACATCGTATGTATTTACTGTTAACTTCTTTTCTTTTTCTATTGAAGAATCAAGTTTGGCGATAACTTCACTGACATCTTTCTCACCTGGATTGACAACTTTTAAATAGTATTCTTTCTTAAGGTTTGTTCCTTTAACTTTTAATGTTAAAACTACACTACCAGTCCTTTTAAGTGGAGTGAGAGTATTTGTACTTGAATCAAAAGAACAGCAGCCATCAACGCTAAATGAAGCTTCTAAGACGTTATCAGCCTCATCTGTTGAATTAAATGAAACTGTTAATGGATAGCTTTGGCCTAATTCTAATTTATAGAATGTATTTTTATTTGAAACTATGGTTTCAACACTGCTATCGAAATCTGCTGTAAAACTAGTAACTGTAGAAGCGACAACATTAAATGTTATTGAATCGCTTAACTCACCATCATCACTTACAGCGTAAATTGTACAATCGCCAGTACTTCTAGCTGTTATTAAGCCGTTAAATGAGACAGAGGCAACACTTTCGTTAGATGATCTGTAGTTTACTAATTTGTTAGTGGCATTTTTAGGTAAGACTTCGACGCTAAGTTGTAAAACTTGTCCAACTTTTAAAGTTGTGATTGATTTATCCGTGATTGATATTGATGTGACATGAATATCGCTATCGACTTGTGTTGAACTACTACTACTTGATGAGCTAGTAGAAGAACTACTTGTTGAAGACGAAACAATCGTAGTGCTACTTACACTACTTGTACTACTGCTAATAACACTGCTATCACTACTTGTTGTTGAAGAAGGAGTGGATGATGTTATATCACCTTTTCCTTGGCAACTAACTAGTGAGAAAAGCATAACGCTTAAAACTAAAATTTTCTTTTTCATAATTTACTTTCCCCTCGTAAAAGATATAAAAATTATTATTACATTATATGCTAGTTTCAATTTTATTTCAATGTTTGCAACAAAATATTCTTACAATTTTAACTCTATTAAAATATTCATTAATTGCTATTAAATTTGATTATTTTAAAATTATGATTTCTTTTTAATAGAAAATAAATGTATTTTATTTTTATATTTGTTTTAACTAATATTCTTTCTTTACTTAAACTTTACATATAAAAAGTACTCTATACCACATAAATGGTACAGAGTACTAAATTTATTTAATAATTAGTTTAAAACGTAAATGTGAATAAACTCGTATGATCCATCATCATCGACAACGTCAATTCTTAATTTGTCTGTTTCGTTAACAAATGTAATATTGTCTTCTGTTGTATAGCCTAATGTTAATAAATAAGCTTTATATTTTTGAGAATAATCTTCTGAATATGTGTCTGTGGCGATTATAAAATATGGTTTGTCTTCCCAGTCACATAAGTAGAAATCAGCAAAGTAGTGATCTCTATTGAACTCTTCATCGTTTAAATATGGAATCTTTTTAGCAATTTCTTCACCATATGCTTTAACTAATTCATCATATGTATTTGCATCTTCTTCCCAAGTTAATCTATCGCCTGAACCTGAATCTAAAGCTGCAATGGCTTTATCTAAGTTTGCTCTCATTGTTCCGTTAAGTTCAACTGGGCTATAGTCAAATGTAACTTCTTCTGTACCACCGACATAGGCAAAGTTCATAGAAGAAATCTTATCATCAGTGATAGTCATTTCTAAACTTGAAGGATCGACTGTTAATGGATTATAGATATCACCGATTGAACGTCCAATATTGATAATATCACCTGTTGTTGTAAGTTTACCATCTTTGAGATTTAAGATTTCGCTTGCGATTGAGTAGTTAGCGATATCTTTAAATGTTTTGCTTACTGGATTTTTATCTAATGTAATATTGTTCTTTTCATCGTAGGTAAAGCTATATATTTTTCCATTCTTAGAATAGTAGCCTTTACCTAAGGATTCCATATTGTTACTGGTTCCATCATCGCTATCGACGAGATATGTTCCCTTTAAGTAGAAATCGGAACCTTTAACTATTTTTGTAAATCTACTTTTTTCCCAGGCTGAGTCTTTTTCAATGCTTGTAAAGACTGAATCTTCTTGATTTAAGTAGGATAAGTAGCTCTTGATTTGTGCATCGTTTTCAGAAGCGACTTTCTTTTCAGCACCTGTTATGACATTTGGTGTTGCTGCAACTCTACTATCTGCATAACGATAGAAGTAGTAACCTGTCAATCTATCCATCATAATTCCTGTTGAGAATATGAGTTGTGTTACTTTTCCGTCTTCAACTTTAACTTTGATTGATTCGACTGGCCATTCTAAGAACTTTTTGTGTTGAGTTATAGAATAAGCTAAATCTGATGCATTACTACCTAAATATGTATAGTATTCATCACCTTCGAATTTTCTAAATTTACTAAGTTCAAATCCGTCTTTGTTGACAAAGTTGAAGTCATCAACAACTGTTGTTGTTCTTTCTTCTTCAACTTCGTTTTTACCATTTACACCTGTAATGATGAGTGTTCCATCTTCATCGATTTTTTCATATGTATATGAAGTTGAAACGTTATCTTCGTTAATATCTGTGATTCTAAAATAGTCATCATAGATATCTAAGTTTGAGAATCCTTGTCTTTCGATCGAAGTATATTCATCTAAGAAGATATTGTCATAGATTGCTGATGTGAAAGAGACGTTACCAAATAAGTTGTCTGCTTTATTATCGAGTGTTTCTGTTGGAACTACATAGCTATTTAAATAATCTTCAACAGCATCTAATTTTGATGTTCCGATATTTTCAATAAAGACAATAGCACCTGTTTCTGGTGTATAGTAATCGTTTTTAGAACTATCAAATCCTTGTAATTCTACTACTAATTCATCTGCGGCAGTGTAGAAACGTAATCTCTTGATGCCTGTAAAGTCTAATTGGCTAGCAAAAGCTTCAACTAATACTTCATCTGTTGTGTAGATTTCGTTATTATCACCTGAGAATTCTATTTCTCTTGTTGTATCGAAATCTTTGAACTTATTGACATAGTCTAAGCTTGTTAATTCTTGACCTGTAAGTTCATCGTTAAATGTTTGTCCTTTAACGTTAACCTTATTCTCACTTGTTATTTCAAAATTATAAGCGTATTTAGTGGTGGAGTAAGTCTCTAATAGCATAGAGCCAGTATTTAAATATGCTGTGTAGAAATAGTTTTTAGTAATAACATCTGTAAAGTTGACGTTATTTATTTCATAAGTTAAAGAGAAGTTTCCTTCTTTTAATTTAGCGACTGATGAAAGAATAAATTCTTTGAGTGATGGTCCAGTTACACTTGAAGCTGAACTAGATGTCGATGTTGTTAAACTGCTGCTGCTTGAACTTGATGAGATGACACTTGATGTGGAACTACTTGTGCTTATAGAACTACTGCTACTACTACTTGATGAGCTAGTAGAAGAAGTGTTTGAATTACCGCCACAACTTGTCACTAATAAGCCTAAGGCTAGCAAAGATAAAACTTTTGTTGCTTTCATGATATTCCCCCTGATTTAATTTAAATTATCTTATTTCAAAAATAATGAATTCTTTATGGTGTTAATACTATCAAAAAGATAATTTCTTTGCAATTATTAAACGTTAAAACAGCTTAAAAAGTAAAATAAAACTGTATATATTTAAATTTCTTTACTATTTCTTTAAAATTTGAAAGCTATTATGAAATTGTAATTATTTTTAACGTATTGTGTAATAATAGCTTAAAATTATCTATAAATATGTAACAATATATTATATTTTACCAAACAAAAAGCAATTGAACATTTAATTCAATTGCTTAAGATATTAAATATTATTAGTAAAGATTATTTCTAGAAAATAGTAATACTCTGTTAAAACTGTCTTTATCAAAATTAGGCCTGGCATTTGGATTATAAATATCATTTTCTGTTAAAGTAAAAACACGAATTAATGAATTGATATCACAGCATTCTTTGTAATTTAACTTATTTAATTCCTTTTTATAATAAATATCTATTTTGATACTATTACCTACCATAAATTTATTTAAGTCATTTTCAGTTTCTATTGAAGACCTATGACTTTCATAATATATTTGTGCATATTCATTTAAGTGTTTGAATAAAAAAGGTTTATGGTAAAGTCTTCTTAATTTATCTGCTAATATTTTTGGATTAAATGCATATAAACTATCTAATTGTTCTTGTTTTATAGTTTTATACCAACCTGCTGACATATGTCTTTATCCTCCATTAATTTTTGAAAATATTCAGCTGCCATTAATATATAATTTCTATCATTTGGAATAAATGAATAAAGTATGTTATAGAATAATGCTTTTAAGAATCTATCATTTAATGAAGAATCTTTATATTTTTTTCTAACTTCATATATCATGTCTTCGCCTTTAGTTATTTCTCTAATATAAGCATTTTCAAAAATTGTTCTTTCATATTGAATTACTGGTTTAAATTCAGTTGCTAATTTATACATTAATTTTTCTGGAACGTTATCATATTTTCTAAATATTAAATAACATATTACAGATAGTATTCTTTTTTTGCTAATTCCTACTAAATCGATATTTGAATAAACTGTATTATAAACGGTTTCAATTCTTAATTTATTGATATTTTTTAAAACATATTCAATTTTATCGCTTGAATTTTCTGTTAATAGAATTTCTTTATCAGGTGTATCACTTTGTATGGAGATTTCAAAAGCTTCATTGCATATTTTATTTAATGTTTTTTTATCGTCGACATTAAAAATAAATGGAAGAGTGTTTTGAATATGCGAGTTTATTACGTCTTTTAAAGTAGTTTTATTTTTAGAATTTTTACATTCGTTAATTACAGTTTTAGCTGCATATATGGCATATAAAGATTCTTTAAGTATTGCTACTCTTTCAATAGAAATATTACCAATTTTCCCCTCTATTAATTTTGTTAGTGTATAAATATATTTATTAATTTCTTCTTTAGAGGATTTTTTTAAGATTTCAATTTGTTGTTTGGTTTTATCTACTAATTTTTTTAAATTAATTTTTAAAGACTTTTCTTCTAAATCAGTATTCTTAATAACCAAATATCTATCATCTTCATCAAGGTCGACAAACGATGGTGTTTTAATTATAAAATAAAATGTTTCCATTAATTGAAAGCAAATTGGATTATTGCTTTTTTCTATAAATGAGCCAGTTGTTGCCCAACAATACTTTAAGTTTTTAATTGATATATTTTTTATTTTGCTTTTAGTTATTAATGAAATTATATCGTATTGAGTGTCTTCAGAAGTCTTATCTATTAAGTCCAAATTTAAAGCTTCTGTTTTGTGCATCTTTTCTTCGTTTGTCATTAACGTATTATTTAATTGAGGGGCTAAGCAGTTATGAAAACTAATATCTAATTCTTTTGATAATCTTTCTAATAATTTGTTATTTGAGCAACCATATTCGCCGATTAGTAATACAGGCTTTTCTAAAGCTAATGCTGCTAATAATACAGGTTCTTTATATTCTAAATTTTGGAAGTTGAGGGATTCTATAAATAATGAATTTCCTGGCATATATACTCCTTTTTAGTAATTCTTATTTTCAAATTTTTTGCTATTAATTGTTTTATGTAATTTTAATATTAAATTAACGTACTCTTTATCTATGAAATAATACATGAACATATCTTCGAATTTTGAAACTTTATTTTTTTGATAATAAGCTTCGGCAATAGCACCAGCCATAGCTCCTGTTGTGTCACAATCACCACCTATAGCAATACAGTTTTTAATAGCATCTTCTAATCCATGGGAGATTAAAAAACAATATATTGCTTGTGGAACACTCCCTGGACATGTAGCTTCAAATCTATATGTTTTAACTAGAGTTTCAAAATCTAATCCTTTTATTTCAGGATAATAGTCATTTATCATTCTGTCTCTTATTTCTTTCTTTGAGTACCCTTTTCTAGCTAAATAAACACATAATGCAACAGCTTCTGCGCCTTTAAGTCCTTCTTTATGATTATGCGTTATTTCTGATACTGTTTTTGATAATATTTTTACTTCTTCTTCACTATTTGCAATCCAACCAACAGATGAGATTCTCATTGCAGAGCCATTTCCAAAAGAGTTATATGGCTTTCTATCTGGATTAAGACACCATCTAACAAACAAGTCGCCATAGCCGACAAACGGATGGTTTTTAAAAGTTAATACAAATTCGTTAGTTAAGTCTTTTTGAATTTTTTCTAATTCTTTTTGTGTGTATTTAATTGGATAGTGTTTTAATAAGACTTTGGCAACAGCGATTGTTAAATATGAGTCATCTGTCATTTTATTGTTTGGATTAAATGCGTTGAATTTTTTGGTTTTAATTGGATTGAAATCATATTGTGATCCAACCATATCACCTATTATTGCTCCTAACATATTTTTCTCCAATCTAAAAGCATATTTATTTTTTTAGTTTTATACTTTATTTTAAATGTCTAGCATATCTTTTAATAAAAAGTTTTTTACCATTAAAATCAGTGTTAGAATATGTCTTTTTTCTTTCTTCACCTTTATATGAACAAGTTTTTATAATTTCAATTTTTTCTCTATCACTTAAATAATAGCGGTATTTTATGGCTTGTTCTAAATAGTATGAAGCTAATTCATTATTTAAAGAATCAGGTCCAACTATTTCAATATTTTGATTAATCATGTCATCGGAAATAATCCAAGATTTAAGTGAATAGAAATTTATACGCATGTTTACTATTACTAGATTATTATCTGATTTATTCTTTCCTTCGATAGGTATAAGATAAGACTGTTTTAATTTTGTGGGCATAATAAAAACTTTTGATACATGCACATCCTTATTTATTCTAAAATCAGCACATAGTTTATAGTTTAAAGGTGTTCCAAAATAACTTTCAAATGAGTTTTTTATGTATTCTAAATTTTTCTTTAAAAAATAGAAAGAACAATCAACAGCAGCCCCATTAGTAGGCAAGATATTTTGGTCAATATATTCATCTATTGTTCCAAAATGTTTTTTGTTGAATGGCGAAATATTATTAAACCATTGATTTATATCTCTGTCATCAGCCATATCTTCAATTAATATTTTGTCGTTAGATTCGAAAGGAATATCTAATAATTCAATAGGTTCACATATTATTTTTGGTTTTTCATTTCCTAATGTAGTTATTTGAAGGAGAATAGCCCAAGGTTTATTTTGATATTCCTTAATCTTATAAACTTTGTACCATTGTTTTGTAACTACTGTTTCTACATATTTATGATTTGTATTTTTGCTATTTTTAGCGTTTCTAAAATTAAAAACTGTTCTAGTGCTATTAATGCATATTAATTTGTTTTCTTTTAAAGCTTGATTAATAAGATTAATTTTTCTATCACTTTCTTTATTAAATTTTTTTACGTTATTTGTTAAATTGCTAGCTTCTTTTAAATATCTATCTCGATTAAATCTATTTGCAAAGTTATCTAATATTCTTTCAATTAAGAAATCAGTGTCTTCATCAGCAGTATATTTGTCATTTTTAATAGCAGCGATGATTTTAATCACTTGCTCTTCTGATAAATAAAATTTTTGTTCTACATAATATTTTCCGCTATCAGTTGTTTCAATAATAAATGGAACCTTATCGGAAAATTTATCTGATATTTCTTTTAAAAAGTCTAAAGACTCTTTTATTCTTTGTCTTTTTACTTCATTACCTGATGTTTTAGTAGAATCGTATTTTAGTCCAAATTCTGTGGCATACCGACATATTTTTTGTTGAGTTGCTGGATGTTCTTCATCAGTAAAATTTAATAAATAGTCTAAAGTTATTAATAGTTCTATTCTATGTATTTGTTTATCTGTTAAAGCCATCTTAAAACTCCTCTTTATATTTAATATTATACATTTTATTATTTAAGATTTTAATTATATTTTATTTGTTGATAATATAAACTTCGAAATCTTTATTGCATCTTTTGCATCTGTGTTTACCCATAGATTTTCTAGTATTTCTATTAACTACAGTTCTATATTTGATATATTCGTTGACATGACCACAATATGGACATCTTGCATACCATTTAACATCAGTATCACTAGTTTGCTCTACAATTGCGTTTTCTGCAAAAATCATATTATTTTATCCTCCATAATTTTGTTTTTCCTAGGAACAATTACTATTATAGAGAAAAATTATATATAATTGTGAAAATGGTTACTTTTGTACTAATATAAGAACAAAATATATGATTTTATAATGGCAAATGAATAAAATTATAAGCTGTACTAAATCTATAATTTATTATATTTAGTAGAAACACCTTTGGCTTTTGACACTGGATATTTCTTCTTTGTTTTTTCTAATTTATCTAAGACAATTTCATGTATGTCTAAATCTAACTTTGAAGCCATTTGGATGCAATAGTTAATAACATCTGCTAACTCTTCTTTAACTGCATTAATGTCATAATTATCATCAGACCATTGGAAGCATTCTAAAAGTTCATTAGCTTCTATTGAAATAGATTTAGCTAAATTACCTAGTGAATGGAATTGATCCCAATCTCTTTCTGTTACAAACTCGTCAATTTTATTTTTTAAATCAACTAATGAATCCATGGCAAAATCCTCTTTTACTTAAATTTACTATTAGTAATTCTACTATAAAAATAAATTAATAAGTAAAATTATTAAGTGGTTTCAGCAAATATTTTATTTCATATTTAATTTAACTTTTCTAATAATTGAATTAAAATTTTCCCATCCACCAGTAGATAAATTATAATCGTGATAATTTTTACCTATAAATATATAGAACTGTGAGCCTTGTTTAACAACAATTCCACCAATGACCTTAGGTGCTTTCCCGCGATTTGAATTAGTATTTGAAATAAAATCAGCTAATGCGTTTGATTTAGTTATTGTATCTTCAATTCTTAAATTTATTGGTTTTGTGTCAAAAATGCCTACAGTTCCATCTTTAAATTTAACAATAAAATCTGGCTGAAAAGTATTCATTCCGTTATTGTATGATATGCCAAAATTAATTTTCATAAGTTCGGCTCCATTTTCCCAATACCATTCAACTTCTTCTTGAATATCCAAATATGCTAAAAAGTCTCTTTCAAGATTATTATCAGGATTATTATTTTCATCTTTTAAAACGAATAGTGGGTGATATAAAGATTTTATAGCTGGAATTAATTCTGTATGTGTTTCTAATGAGTATGGTCTTGTTTCATCGATTTTAAAATGATATTTTTCACCTTTTCTTCCAGCTTCTGTAGAAAGTAATTCTCTAAAATTACGAGTTGCTTCAGATAAAATTTCAGAGAAAATGTTCTTATTATTAACAACTAATTTCATAATGCATTTAACCTTATCAGAACGAGGAAAAACGTTGTAAAAAATACTAAAAGCATTAATTATTGCTGAATTGATAGGTGATTTGGATCTTACATAAGCTAATCCATTCAAATTTTCTTTAATTAAGGAATTATAAGATGCTTGTATATCGTTTTCAGACATTTTAACTATTGCAGAATCATTAAATATACTTTCATCTTTATCTACATCAGTCGAATTAATTCTTGTTTCTTCAATAATTTCATCAGAAGCAATTAATGTTAGATTCATACCTTTTTCTATTAATTTACAACTAAGACTATCAACTAATGGTGGATATTTATCACTATCTTTTAATTCAAAAAACCTCATAAATGATTTTAAAAAGAAATCATTAAATCGTGAATCTGCAGAGTTATAATCTCCTTGTCTAGATCTATAAAAAGAAGTTAATTGAGTTTGCTCCCATACAATATTTCTATTATAAGGTTCTATCATTTTTGAAAATTCTGTTTTAATTTTATTTGGATTATATGTATCTGATTTTCTTTCAAAAGTTGCTAAATTGGTAAAAATATATGCATTATCTAATAAATAATCATTATAAGAATGCGCTTCAGCAGTTCGAAGAATCCTTCCTATGGTTTGTATCTCAAATGTTTCAGATTTTCCATCTCTAAACTTTATTAAAATATGAGCTCTTGGGCAATCCCATCCAGTAGCTACTGAAGTTTTAAAAACTAAATATTCAGTAATATCATTATTCTTTTTTATTGCTTGTTTATCAAAATTTGCTTTATTGTCACACCAAAATTTTAGTTTGCCATTATCTTCTGTAATATCTCTATCTCTTAAGAAATCAGTAATAACAAGTTTTTTTGCTTCTCCTTCATCAACATTTGGAATTTGAATTAATACTAATGGATTAACAGGTATGCCTAATTCTTTATATCTAGAAATAATTTGATTTCTTTTTTCAAATCCTTTTTCTAAAATTAATATTTCACTATCTTTTTCTGCTAATGATAAATCTATTTTAGATATACCTTCATTAACAAATACGTCTTCTTTTATCATTCCTTCATCTATAACTTTTTGTGGTTCTATCTCAACATCGATATGATCACTGAGTGGTGTGGCTGACATTTCTATAGTTATATTAGGAATAATTATAGTTTCTCTAAATTCATGAATTCGTGCTTTTTGTGATGAGCCAATATGGGATTCATCAACAACAAGAATTACTTTTGTGCCATTTTTCTTTGTTTGTTCAATTACATCAATAAAGTTCATTCCTTCTTGGTCTTTCATCAAATTATTAGCCCATTTATCAGTTTCTCTGTCTTTTTGAATAAGTTTTTCCCAGTTAATGAAAACAATTTCTTTATTTTTTATAAATCTTCTTGAACCAAAGAAGTCGTCTTCGAGTAATGAGCATACAGGATTTCCTCCTAAATATTTTTTTACAGCTTCTAATGATTGCTTATGAAGTTCTCCTTTTCCAGGGCAAGCCCAAATTACGCAAAAATTTATTTCGTTATTTTCCTCTGCAATTTCTTCAAAAACAGAGGAAGCCATAAATGTTTTTCCTGATCCAGTAGGGGCTTTAAAAATTATTGATTTTTTATTCTTTGCATTTAAATAATTGTTTATATATTCTTTTAATTCATCGACAGCATCTCGTTGATATGGTTTTAATGAGAAAATCATGTTCATTCACCTCTTTTTATTTCTTCAACAATTTCTTTATAAATTTCATATATTTTAGATGGTATTGGTTTAATGATTACATCTTTATCATTAATTAATGTTGGATCGACATCATTGTTTGAAGAATAAATATAAACAATTTTTGATCCAATTGTTTTTAAAATTCTTTGTTTGAATTCATCAAACTTTTCTTTTGAATAGTAATCATTAAATATAAATAAATGTTTATTTTTTGATTTGTAATGTGATGAATAATCATTTCTTTCAACTTCTTCAAAAATATTTTCCGCTATACACAAAAGTCCATCAACTTTTTCTACTAAACTATATCGTGCTTGCTCAGTGTTGTTTTCATCCTTAACAAAATCTGTTTTAAAATAAAATAAATTATTTGGTAAACCTTCACTATATTTTGTTGCATCAGGCCTAATTCCACTTATGACTGTTTTTAATCGAGGATAAGTTACGCCAGTGCAAATATTATTTTCATTATTAGTGCATAGAATAAATTTACGATGACCGCCATCTTCTTTATTTAGCTCCATTACTGCTTGTCCAGTTGTTCCAGAACCAGCAAAAAAATCAAGGACTGTAAAATTGTTATTATGTTGTTTTAAATCGTAATTATAATATAAACTTAATAAATATTTTATCAATGAAACTGGTTTAGGATAAGAAAATATATTTTGTGTAATTATATTACTTAATTCGTTACTACCCTCTTCATTTACACCTACTTTTGTTTTAAATCTGTTGATTGAACATAAAGGGTTATTAGTATTTGTAAAAATTAATTGTTTTGGAGATTCATTTGTTGTTTTTCCTAAATGGTAAACTGTTCTAATTGCAAAACCATCAGATTTAATCCAAAATGTTGTTCCTTTGTTTATTTCTTCATCAATTGTTTTTTGCGACCATCTAGATTTGAATTTTAAAATTAGATCATTTGCATTTAGACTATTCTTAATTATGACAGGTTTTATAAGAAGATATGATTCATTCTTAGAAGTTTTATATGTTCCATCTTTTAAATTAAATTTAACTGTTCCTTTTTTGAATGTTAATATGTTTTCTTTATTGCTTGCGTTAAATAATGGCGCATCTATTAAATCAGTTTTAACTTTCTCAACTAATAATTCTTTTAAAGATCCATTATCGCTATTAAATAACTTCTTAGCGTAACATAAAATATATTCGCAATTAGAATAGTAATTTATCTTTTGTCTTCCAAAATGTTGTGTTTTTTCCCAACAAAAGTTTGTTATGAAATTATTTTCACCAAAAATAGAATCACACAAGAGCTTTAAATTTGCTTGTTCTTTATCATCAATAGAAATAAAAATTATACCATCTTTTTTCAATAGTTCTTTTGCAAGCACAAGTCTTTTTGATATCATATTTAGCCACTTTGAATGTCTATAACAATCTTCTTTATCGACAAATTTATCGTTATAAGAAAAATCATTATGCCCTGTGTTATACGGAGGATCAATGTAAATAATATCAATAGTTTCTTTAGCCACAAAATTTAGAGCAGTCAAAGCATGATAATTGTCGCCTTCAATAAGAATATTATTTTCTCCTTCATTACATATTATTTTTTTATCTTCTTCTTGAACTAATAAAGGAATATTATTTTCACAATGTAAAACAACATCTTCTTTTGTATCTTCTTTATCCCATACTAATCCATATTTGTTTAGAAATTTCAATTTAGATTCTAATTCAATTATTCTTTTTTCTAAATCTTCGTAGCTTTTTTTCTTATCCATTTATATTATTGCTCCATTTTTGTACACCTTTAAAAACTTCTAAAAATGGACAAATTTTGACTAAAAAATGAAGATTTAATGAGAATTTATGCTATAATTTTAAATATGAACTAGGTACTATAAGGTGTACCTTTATAAACTACCAATAATAATTGAAATTTGACTTTATAACTTGTTTTTAAGCATATATACGCATACGGAGGTAAAGCACATGAAGTATGCATATGTTAGAGTATCAACAGCATCGCAAAACATAGATAGACAGATGGAAGAAATGTTTAGACAAGATATTGAATTCAAAAATATCTTTATCGATTATCAATCTGGTAAAGATTTTGAAAGAAAAAATTATCAAAAGTTAATAAAGAGATTAAAAAAAGATGATCTATTAGTTATTAAATCAATAGATCGCCTTGGTAGAGATTATAATATGATTTTAGATGAGTGGAAAAAGATAACTAAAATAATTGAAGCAGATATTATGGTTATTGATATGCCTTTATTAGATACACGTGTTGAAGGTAAGAATTTAGTTGGTAAGTTTATAAGTGATATTGTTTTACAAGTATTATCTTTTGTTGCTCAGAATGAACGTGAAAATATAAAACAAAGGCAAGCGGAAGGTATTAGAATAGCTAAAGCTAAAGGAGTTCATATGGGAAGACCTAATTATGTTTTACCTAATAATTATGAACATGTTATAAATAAATATATTAAACGTGAAATTAATAACAAAGAAGCTCAACAATTATTAAATATGTCTAGAGGAACGTTCTTTAAATATTTAAAAATATATAAAGAAAAAAGATAACCTAATATGCTATAGGTTATCTTGTTAACATTTTATTATTTCTTTTAAAGTTAGTTGATTCTTTTGATGTACTTTTCCACGTTTAGAAATATATATATTAATTAATTCTATTATCTCATCATTTGACATTTTTGAAAAATAATCAGTTATAAACTCAGATTGTTTTTTATATTTTTTGTTTTTCTTCCGATAAAATTCATTAGCTTTTATTCCAGTATTAGCTTTGGAAAATTCTGCATAATAATTTTCTTTTAAAATAAATAATATTTCAAATTCTGGTAAAGTACATATATCATATTTGGCTTTTATTTTTTGTGGCAATACAATTTTAGGAGTTTTTAAAGTGTCAGAAAGCTTATCCCCTACTCTATAAATAGTGACATTATCGTTTGGACTTAGCATCAAAATATTAGCCAAAACTTCTCCTTCAATTTTACGGCATTGTTTAATTTCGCCAGTTAGTAATTCTTTTTTATCAAATTTTAATAGACCTTTTTCTAAGACGACATTAAGAAATGCTAACTCGCTATTTCCTTCAGTCATTATTAATATGTAAGTCATTAATAATCAATTCCTTAACATTTAGTAATTGCTCATAGTTAAATGATGTGTTAAATACATTGTTATCAAACTGATTGCTCTTTGATAATTCAGTTCTTACATCGTAATCAGAATATAAATTTTTAACATTAACATATCCATTTTCTTTATGAGTAATAAATATATTATCTCTTCTGCTTAGAGAATCTAATATTTCTGTATAGTGTGTACTAAAAATAAGTTTGGCACCTTTTGAATTTATATTTTTACTGTTAAATATAAATAATAAATTCTTAACTAAATTTTTGTGAAAACAATTTTCTATTTCATCAACAATAAATACTTTTCCGTATTTTAAAGCGTTTATACTTCTTACATATAATTCTACGCCTCTGAATGTTCCTGAGGATAAAATAGATAACAATTCAAGTTTAGAAATAATTATTTCTTTTTCATTTATTCTTTTAAATTTAACTAAATCAGAATTATCACAAATTATATATTCAATACTTTCATCAAGTAGTTTTATGATGGATGAAACTAATTCTTTATCGCAACTATTTAAGCTAGCAAAAAAAGTATTTCTAACAATATTTCCGTCAAAGTTAACAATGTTGTTATTGCTAAATTCATCAACGCTTATTTTATCTCCAGTAATTTTGGCAATTGCTGAAGTATCTAATAATGATGATTTTAGTATTTCACTTTCATCAACACCATTAGTATTTAATAAGTCTAAATTTACTATTCCTCGTGCTTTATTGTATTCTAGCTTTATTAATTTCTCATTAGTAATTGGAGAATAGATATTTGCTATTGAAAGTTTATCTATTTCAATTTTATTAAATGTGCAACTATAGTTATATAAGAATCCTTCTAAATAAAAAACTATATTTAAATCTATGCTATCCTTTTTAAATTCACGTGGAATAAATTCCCATCTACCTGTTTGTAAGAATAATAAAGTTTTAAGAACTAAAGAAAGTGCAGTTGATTTTCCTGATGAGTTTCCACCAACAAAAGCAATACTTCTAAAAGTATTTAATCCTTTATCTATTTCTTCAATTTCACTTAGTTTATCTTTTTGGTATACTCTTGTTCTTGTTGTAAAATCCAATTCAAAGTTATCTTCTAACAATTTAAAACCACTTGCTTTTACCTTTAATAACTCTAACATAAAATTGCTCTCCTTGCGCGCATAATTATATCAAATAAATTTAGAATAATCAATCACTAAAACATATTTTTTGTTTTAATGATTATAAATAGTATATGTTTTCTTTACTATTTCTATTAATATAAGAGACTATTTTACTTTAAAATTTAATATTTTCTTACAACTTATATAAATTATTTTTTATTTTTATATGATATATTTATTATTGTAAACAATAGATATTAGTTATTTAAACTATATCTTTTGGAGAATAAATATGGAAGAAGAAATAAAAAAACTATATGAGATTATAAACGATAGTAAAAGAATTGTTTTCTTTTCTGGTGCTGGCGTTTCAGTTAGTTCAGGCATTCCTGATTTTAGAGGTGAACATGGTATATATAAATATGCTCCAGAAGAAATGATTTCACATCATTTCTTTTTAGAACATACTAAAGAATTTTTTGATTTTTACCTCAAACACTTGGTATTTTTAGATGCTAATGAAAATGAATGTCATAAAGCTATAGCTTATTTAGAAAAAGTTGGTAAAGTTGAAGCAGTTGTTACCCAGAATATTGATGGGTTACATCAAAAAGCTGGATCTAAAAAGGTTATAGAATTACATGGAAGTATTCATAGAAATCACTGTATGAAATGTCATAAGTTTTACGATATAAAAGATATGAAGTTTACCCCTATTCCATATTGTTCTTGTGGCGGTATTATTAAACCTGATGTAGTTTTATATGAAGAAAGTTTAAATGAAGAAGATATTACTAATACAATTAGAGCTATAAGCTCTTGCGATACTCTTATTGTTATAGGTACTTCTTTAAGTGTTTATCCTGCAGCTTCGTTTATTGATTTCTTTAGAGGTAAACACCTTGTTGTCATTAATTTAGGACAAACTAGAAATAGAGTAGATGCTGAACTAATTATTGATGGTAAAGTTGAAAATTACTTAAATATGGAAAATATAAGAAAATATTTAAAAAAATGAGTTAGCGTAGTGCTAACTCACTTTTTATAAAAACTACTCTTTATTATTCCTTTTAGAAGTTAAAGATGAAGTTAATTGAGTTAAAATATCTCCACCAGTTGAAAGGTTGATATTTCCAACTTTTTCACATATTCTCTCAACATATTCAAGTTCTTTGAGCTTGTATAATGTTTCGTTTTCATCCATTAATCTAGCTGTATTTAAAAGAGATCTTGTTGAAGCAACTTCTTCTCTACGAGAGATAACATTGGCTTGAGCTTTCTTTTCTGCTACTAAAACAGTGTTCATGATATCTCTTATCTCACCTGGAAGAATAATATCTTTGACGGATACACTCTCGATATCAAGATATAGTTCTTTGCCTTTTTCTTTAATAGTGTCTGATAAGAATTTAGATACTTCGTTTTTAGTAGCTAAAATGGTATCAAACGTTTTATCGCCAACGTATTCCCTTAAAGCTAATTGAATAGCGACGTATAATTGATTCTTATAGTCGTCTATTTCTGTAGCTGCTTTAATATAGTCAGTAATTTTATAATTACAAACACAATTGATTCGTAAGGTTACTTTGTCGCTAGTTAAAATCTCTTGTCCGACAACATCTTGTTGTACTAAACAAGTCTTCATTTTTATAACTTCAACAGGACTTTCTTTACTCTTTAAGTAATAATATTCGCCTGGATTGAGAGTTTTTATAAACTTTTCTTTAATGAATAACAATCCAATTTCCTTTTTAGAAATAGAATAGTAATCAAAGCAATCGTCTAATTCAAAGCAATCATAAAGATATTCTGGAAAGTCTTCAGGCAATTCTGGATTGGATAAATCGAGTGTTAAGAATGTATTTTCACGATCGATATTCCAAAAGAAATGTTTACCTGGATAAACGATATTTGCAAAATTACCGTTGACAAAATGAAGTGTTAACTCACCTGATTTTGCAATTACTTTTGTGACTAATTTATTAAAATTTTCGTCTGAAGTAAAGATACTTATATCAGTATCTTCGTTTTCAACTTTGATTTCATCATCTGAAATTTTAGCAAGCTCAAAAGATTTACCACCAATAGTGGAATACTTACCTGCATCGACCATTTTAATAAACTTTCCTTTCTTAAATAAGAAACCTTTAAAACCTTCTTTAACTAATACTTTCATAAAATCCTCCTAATTAAATAAAATATATATTAATCCACTCCCTTAATGGAAAAATATCAAAAAAAAAATAATCCTTTATAAAAACTAAGCGGTTATTGATTTAGTAGTAACGCTTTAAAGCGGATATGCTAGATATTGGCTTTGATTAATTGCTACGATATCCTCGCAAAGCAAAGCCTAGTTTTTATTGCTTAGTATAATTAATTAACTAATGTTAAATAATTATTAAGCTAGGATTATTTAATAGTGATCGAAGTGCCAGTTAATTTTAACAGCCTGAAATGATCATAGAATTGTGACAAAATTCTTTAAGATTAATGTGTTTTTGTTTCCATAACCGTTGGATAATAATCTTTATTTTTGATTATTATGTTGGAATCGAACCAACTAATGAGCTTTTAGATTAACAATTGCACAAAGAGTAAAGATAGTTACTCTTCTAAGCACATAAAATTCAGTATGCACTTTGGTATACCTTGTGTACTGTGATTTATGTTTGAAAAATCCACCTTATCGAATGTTATATGCTTCTACTAATATATAAACAAAATTCAACAATGTCAATATATTTTGAAAAAAATGTCTAATTAAATTAGAAACTTCAAAATATTAAATAAAAAAGATAATGATACAAGACTAATCATTATCCATATTAATAACTTTATCAGCCATAAATTTAATTTTATATTTACTTAAAATTTTATTTTTGGTCTTTAATTTTATTATTAGTTTTTTCCAATGCGTCTAATTCATCAAGCTCTTTTCTATATTTTCCTAGCATAATAATTCTATGTTTAAGCTCTGTAAAAGTCATTATTCTATCTTGACATCCACCAACGAATAAAGCTGCCATATCTTTTTCAATTTCTTCTCTTGTTCTCATCAGTAATTA
Organism: Clostridium sp. CAG:288; assembly: GCA_000437395.1. Classification (GTDB taxonomy): domain Bacteria; phylum Bacillota_I; class Bacilli_A; order RFN20; family CAG-288; genus CAG-288. Next base: position 32,098 of record FR898170.1, read on the forward strand.
CCTTCTTAAATGGTTGAATATGTGTTTCATAATTCGTTTAAAGTAAAATTTTTGTAACTTAAAAACTTATTAAGTTTTTAAAGCTATAAATTAATTTTCTAAATATAAATTACCAGTCGTTAAGTGTATATCTTTTAAAACTTTTAAACTTGCTTACATCGAAAGCAAAAATGTATTTAAACTTTACATATGGAGTATTAGGCATAAATATATCCAAAGGAGAACATTCAGTTTTTGGATCTACTATTTCTTCACAGTCAACATAAGTTTTACATCCCATGGTGCAATCACCATCTTCAATATCTTCATATTCATAAACATTATCAAAATAAGTAATATCCATTAGCTCAAAATCAACATCGTCAATTTTAACTTCTCTTCCAACATACTTAGACATAATTTCTTCAACATCTTTTTCTTCTAAAATTTTGTAAGTAGTTGTAGTAATGACTTTCTTTTCGATCATATTTTTTACCTCTTTTGCTTATACTTATATTTTAAATGTTGCTTGTTATTATTTGTAATAATTATCAAAAGTGTGCATGTATGAATACATTTATAGCTAAATACTATCTTTATAATTTGTTTAAATATATGTTTCATAAATAATATCTTTAATTTTTCTCAAATCATTATTATTTATCTTTAACATGTTGATAACAAATTAAAAAGGCAGAAAACAGTGATAAATACTGAGTTTCTGCCTATAATTTTTGTTTATAGTTTCCAAAAGTTTAATATGTAAGCTATTTACTTCTTAACTTTCCAAGCGCCTGTAAATAATCCTTTTTCAAGTGGAATTTGTTGGCCACAACTTGGACATAAAACATATCCTTCAAATTCGATTGAATTTCCTGAATATGCATATGGATTGATATCAGTGACATCAATTTCCAATTTTGCATTACAGCTTGGGCACTTACATTTAATACCTTTACCTTCTTTTAAGACTTTCATTTCCTTATTCTCCTTTTAATATCTTAAATCCAATATCTGGATTGAGATCCAATTCTTTAAATACTCTCTTAAGTATGTCATCTTTATTAGAAATACTAGAATCATTTTTAAGTGTATTATAGAGCTCTATTTCATCGTTACGCAAATAGTTAAGTACAGTTTTTCCAAGTGGTATGAATTCACTTTCTTTTAATGATTCCATTTGTTGTTTCCACTTATATGCTTGTTCACATTGTTTTTGTTCTTTTTCATATAAATGTGCATACTTTGAACGAATAATATTTGCATAGTACCCACGCATTGTAATTGTTCCGTCTTCTGTAACCATGTCGTAATTATAAACAACTTTGCCATTAATTACTTTTTCAATTTTAGCATCGACATAATTAACATTTTTCATTATTAAACCAATTCCCATGCGAGATGAAGTCCAGAAATTGTTAATGATTAAATATAAAACATCGTATTCTTTGTTATAGTTATCTTCTTGTGATTTGAACACATTATAAAAAGAGCTATAGTGTTTTCTTAAATCGTCATCTTTATTAATTGAAAAATATGGATAACTATTTTTCTTATAATAAAAGTTTCCATCAGATAGACTAAAAAAATTGTAAGCTTCATTAATAGATATTCCTAATCTATAAGATATATAATTTGCAAAACTAGCTGTCTCTTCTTCGAGTTTTTTTGAGAGATTTTCATGTGCTATTATAGAGTCTCTTAGATCAATATCCCACTGAGTATAGCGTTTGAATAAATTAATATAATTTTCTTCTTCCATAATACCCCATTAATAGAATTTAACTCTAAATAATATGTTTTCAAAAATATTTAAGCCTGACCTGCTTTAAAATTACTTTTGATTTATTTAAATTATAGCATAATTATTTTTTAATACATATTTTTGTTGCTTATATTATTAGAGATAAAATTCTATTTTTAATATTTTTTATGATTACTATCGTTATAAAATTCAGTTTTTAATCAATGAATTGTAAACAACTTGTAAAGAAATTAAAATTTATCAAAAAAGTGAGCAAAAACATATGAAATCTTACGGTTATATATAGTGAAGGGGCAAATAATAGGGGGTTATAATTAAATCAAGTAAGTTATATCTTTGTTTTATTTGTAATTAAAGATAATAAAAATAGAACAATTTATCTCTAATAAGTGTTTATTTTTTACAAAAATATAATATAATATAAACAGAAGGAGGTACGTTATGATTAGTAAAAATATTAAGTATTATCGTTTAATAAAATCAATGAGTAAAAAGGATTTAGCAGAAGCTGTCAATGTTACTCCAATGGCTATATCAAATTATGAAAGTGGCAAAAGAAAACCTGAAATCGATATTTTGAAAAAAATAGCTAATGTTTTAGGGGTTCGTGTAGTTGATTTCCTTACTGTAAGAAATGAAAACATTCAGTTTAGTCATAATGAATTTAGAAAGAGTTCCTCCTTACCTAAAAATACCCAAGAATATATTTTTGAAAGTATAGAAGAATACTTTAGTCGCTTTATGGATGCGGTTGAAATATTAGGAGGAGATGTTTTACCTAATTTTCCAAAATGCCATTATTTAGAGATAACTAAAGATGTTGAAAAAGATGCTTTAAACCTTAGAAGATATTTAGGATTTGCTGATAATGGACCTATAGATGATTTAATTGGTAGCCTAGAAAATAAAGGCTTTTTAGTTTTATTAAAAGAAATTGATGATGATAAATTTTCTGGTATTAATGGATTTGTAAATAATCATCCATATATTATGTTAAATAAAAAAATGACTATTGAACGTAACAGATCAACTATCGCACATGAATTAACTCATCTTATGTTTAATTGGGATAATGTTGATATGAACGAAAAAGAAATTGAAAACTATGCAACTGCTATTGGTGGAGCTTTCTTGTTTCCAAAAGAAGATGCCATAAGAGAACTAGGAGTTCATCGTAAATCTGTCAGTAAAGATATGATATTAGTTGCTACTGAATATGGTATCTCAATGTTTTTATTAGCTAAAAGAGCTGAAATTTTAAAAATAATATCTGAATCTTCTTCAAGAAAATTTTATATTTTGGCATCAGAAAAAGGCTGGAGAAAAAATGAGCCAAGTCGTATTGAAAAATTAGAAAGACCTATATTATTTGAGCAACTTGTCTATAGAGCAATTAACGAAAATGAGATTAGTATTCAACGTGGAGCAGAGTTACTTAAAAAGCCTTATGATGAAGTAGCTAATGATTGCCTTTTTGATAATAAATAATATATATGGAATTTATTAGTAGTGATACAAATGTTTGGATTGATTTTTGCACAATAGATAAACTCTATTTACCTTTTAAGTTACCATATACATATATCATGAATAATGATGCAATTGAGGATGAATTATTAAATCCAAAAGATTTAAAAGATCAATTAATACAATTAGGACTTAAAGAAGTTGAATTAGATATTGATGAATTATTCCTGGCTGAAGAATATGGATGCAAATATAAAAAGCTATCTATATATGATAGAATCGCTTTAGCTATAGCAAAAAATCGCCATATTTTATTATTAACAGGCGATTTAAACTTAAGAAAAGCTGCACAGAAAGAATCAGTAGAAATAATAGGAACACTAGGAATACTAGATAGACTATTTGGATATAACTATATAACTGAAGCTGAATTCGATGAATGCATAAGAAAATTAAAAGATCTAAATTTTGTCAGTGATATTAGATTACCTGCAAATGAATTAGAAGAAAGACTGACAATAAGAAAAAAAGAAGAAATAAAGACTAATTTCAAAGTTGCCATTTAATATTATGCTAATATGTAATTAATTAAAAAGGCAAAATTGATATTTAATTTTGCCTATATATTTGTTCTATTTAATCCATTTACCATTTTTTAAGTCAATAAATTGATGTAATTTCATTTTTGCCTTAAAATCATTACCATATTCACCGTTCAAAGTTTGTTCATCTGTTTTAAAAGAAATATCATAATACCTTCCATTTTTTGTTTTTGGAATTAAATTATTTTCTAAGAAGAAATTAATTACTTTTCTATGTGCATTTAAATTGTCATATTCTATATAAAAACAGGCCACGCCATCATTATCATTTGTATGTTTACACGTATCAACAATATTTTCTTCTATAGCTTTTTTACAAATTTTAGATATAAAGTCTTTATTATTAAAGAAATACATCCATTTTCCAATTTTATTAGTGTTATGATTAGTCCAATTATCACTAATATAAAATATATAACCTCTTAAATTTAAAGTTTTCATTGTTTTCTCTCTTTTTTATCAATATAATTCATCCAGCTACATATCAATTCTTTTAATTTATAAAGATTACCTGTGTTTATATAAATAGCAGCAATTATAGCTTCAACACATGTAGCTATATATTTGCACTTATTTCCTTTTTTAGATTTATTTTTTTCATAGTCATAATTATTAACTCTATTACCATCAGTTTTAATCTTTTTTATAAGATCATATTTTTCAGCAATTAACACTAGAGCTTTGTTAGATTCATATTTTTTCTTTTCTTCTGTAGGTTTTTCAATTTTATTATCATATAGAATTTCCATTATGCACATTTTTAAAATAGCATCACCATATGTTGCTAATTCAAAATTAGTTTTATTTTTAGGCAAATTTTCATGATGTTCTTTACTGTATACACTCTTATATGATTTATCAGTAAGAGCATACTCAATTAATTCGTTATCTTTCATTATCCATTCTTCAAATAAGTCCATGCTTTATCCTCCTTTAATTGCATTCGTCATTTGTTCATTCATTTCTTTAACTTTTAGCTCAATTGTATCTATACCAACTTAATAACCTCCAATTAACTATATTATAAAATAATTAACGACAAAAAATGGATGTTATCGTTCGAGGATTTTCGACAATTATATATAAAATAAAGACACATTTAAGTTAAATATAGTTATGATTTTACTTTTGTTGAAATGAATAATTTGATACGCTAATTGGAGCTGAATTGTAAATAACTTGTAAAGAAATTAAAATTTATCAAAAAAGTGAGCAAAAACATATGAAATCTTACGGTTATATATAGTGAAAGGGGATAAATATAGAAAAATATGATTATTCATATTAATTATTAAGTTCCATCTTCTAAATATAACCTCCATCTTATGAACTTGTTAATATTTATTCCTCTTCAAACCTCCTTTTGATAATAAGACCCATAAGTTTTCCAATTAACATGGTGCCACTTATGGGTTTTATTGTTTTATTCAACAACCTATAAAATATGTTCAATTGTAAAAAATTTAAAATTTATCAAAAAAGTGAGCAAAAACACATGAAATCTTATGGTTATATATAGTGAAGGGGGAAAGATTAATCTTTTTACAAATTTAGTTTCGTAATTTGTTCATAAATAATTAGAATATTATACTTTGATTTTTCTATGAGTATTAATTTTTTCTAGCATTTTTTTGAAAGTCTCTATTTTTTTATCACCTTTTCCGAAAAAATCTAAAGCACTACATTTTATAGTTTCTTCTTTATTTTCTAAAAGATACATGTATATATATGGATTTTCATAGAAATCTTTGTAAATAAAGCTTAATTGTTTTTCAAATAGTAAAAATGAATTATTGTTATATACAGCTCCATTTGATTTCCCATATTCACATAGTTTTATAAACTTTGATGAATATAAATTTGTGATAAAGCGATTCATTATTTCTTTTTTATCTTCTCCAATTGAGTGTACAGATTCAAGTTTACTTTTATACCAGATATGATAATATATTGAATCAATTATTTTAGTTATATCTTTGAATCCAATTATTTCTTTTGAAAACGATAATAATAAATTATTTATATAAATTAAATCTCCATCTGAAAGGACTTTAGGATTATAAGTAAACATATCATTTTCATTTACATTAAAATTAGAATCGGCATATTTAACTTCTGGAAATCCAAATAAATTTCTATCTTGAATAATTGCTGGCCAAATATCAGGACAATCTAATTCGAGTATTTTGTTCGATCGCATATCAAATACATTTTGATGATTATACATTTAAAAAAAAGGATTAATCATTACAATGCTTCTTTTCGAATTCAAAACGAATATATTGTAATTTTCGTACATTACGATGCAATTGGCAAAATGTTCAACATATTGACTTTGATTTTCTTTAAATATTTTATGGTACAAATATGAATATTTAGATAGATCTAGACCATTTGTAATCATATGAAATCCTTCATATTCGCTACACATTCCACAATCAGATAAAATAAATTCTTTATTATCTGGAGTATCCCAAAATGCGATATATGATTTTAAAAAAGGTAACGCCCAAGCAATCATTTCTTTTGTAGCTAAAGGATTATTAGCCATTTCTGAAATATTTGTAGCTTGAGCAAAAACTGTTAATGCACGATGAAATAATTCTTTATTATTAAGATTTAATGAATCTGATGAAGGTAGATTTTTATAATCATCATAAAAATTAATGTATTTTTCGGAACGTTTTTTGAAACTTGTTTTTAGTAGTTTAGAAAAACAATCTTCATCTAAAGTCCTTATGCTGCAAATAAGCATATATCTTTTAAGCAATTCTATTTCCACTCTAGATAATTCTATTGTATCTTTTTCTAATATTTTTTGGTCAAGTAAATTAGAAATTCTACTTTCAATATTAAAATTCATTAATTTTTCAATTTCTTTAGTATAAATATCATTTTTATAGAAAACGTTTTTGGATTTTTTGTTCGCTGCTATTTGCTCTTTTTCGATATCAAAAATATTTATAGGGTTAGAAAACCTTTTTATAATTAGTTGAGAAACATAATGATTTTTCATTTGCAATCCTCCTGCCATGTTTATTAAACAAAATTAATTTATATAATTTATTATGAATTAATTCAAATATATTTTCAATATCTATCAATTAATAATTATTAGCTTCCTATTCGATTAAGATCTTATTTGAGTAACTTTTACTATAAAATATTAGAACTATAAATTTATATTCAAATAAAAAAGGAAGACCTTTTAGTCTTCCCTTTTTTGTGCAAGCCCGCTTGCCTCGCTTACTATAATAAAAATTATAATAATCTAATACACCCGATCTCTCGGTGCACTACCTTTATGGTCAAAATTATAGCATTTATTTTTAATATATCAAGTTTATTAAAATTATAAATGAAATGCAAATAAATTAAAATTTGTTAAAAAAGTGAGCAAAACTAGTGAGAATTTTACGGTTATATATAGTAAAGGGGAAAATTACTCAAAAGCCATATCTCCATTTTTTAAATATTCATAATAATCGTCTTCATCATAGTTGATTATTTCATATTTTTCGTTTTCTAATCTTTTTATTAACTTTTCAAATTCAGCTTTTTTCATCCAATATAGATTTCCATCATTGTATTTTCTACTATAATAATCTTCTTTGATAATCATATATTGTTTTTTACTATCGTTGACTAAAACAATGAATTTGGAATAAAGATATACATCTCTTACCATAAAGTAATAAGCTTTAAATTCTTTTCTTTGTTGCCACAACTCATCACAGAATTTAAATCCTTTAATATAGTTTTCGATTGGAGTATTATCTTCATTATTAAGATAATATTCTTCTTTAAAAAAAGACATACCATCTAAGTAATCTGAGATAATAAAAGTTATTAGTTCTTCAACTAGATTCAAGCTACTTTTTTGTTTTTGATGAGAATCCACCATTAAGTATCCAACCATAAACACAAAACCAATGTGCTAAAGTTTGATCATCCCATTCTTTATTAATATATTTATTAAAAGCTTTAACAATAGAATCATAACTATAGTATTTAATGAATGGATCTTCTAAATCGTATTTACTTTTCTTCGATTAGCTGGATTAAAATTAAAATCTTCCTTTTCACATGTTAAATTACAAATGCTTTCAAATAATTTCTTATTAAACATATTTTATACCTCCTTGACACTAATTTTTAACGACAACACTATTTTATAATAAACTGAGTGTATTAAGGAATAATAAAATAAGTTTTGTTTTCAATGATAATGATATTTAGTCGATAATTACCTACATTTTCAGCCGATAAAAACTACATAATTTACTGATAATTACACTAAGCTTTTATTTTAATTATTCGTCTAAGTTCAAGAAAATCAGCATAGTTATTTTAAAGTTCTAATTAGCAAATCTCCTAAAATTGAAAGAGAAAAATAAAATAAAATTATCACATCATTGTAATTTGTTTTTTCATACTTATCATTTCTATTATGCATTTGAATATTTCTAATATTTTTTCCTGGCTTTTTTTCTTTTGGAATACTTGGATTTAATTCGTAAGATAAATAATACTCTAAATAATAGCGTAATCCCTTTGAAATGTCTTTTAATTCATGATTTGAATCTAGAATTTGAGCTAAAGTAATTAAATCTGAATCAATAAATAGAGAGTTTCCGACTTCTTTTATTAAAACATTTCTTAAAATTTTTTCAATCAATCCGCAAAGAATGAGACAGCTTCCATTTTCTAAAGCCTTTATTAAAGGCGTATCACTACTGTGATTTTTATATATCGATAATATATTATTTATTATTTCATAAATTCCTAAATATTCAGAAACAATTTTAACATCATTATTAAAATAATTTTGTTCTACTGCATTACTTATATTTACCAAATAAAGAGAAAAATCCAATGCTAATTTTTTATCACTTAAAATATAGTTCAAAATATGACAATATACATCTAGAAATAAAAACATATTATTTTGTTTAAAATACGGATATTTCTCACTTCTTGGATTGTCATATTCTTCAACAATTTCAGAAAAAATACTTTTCTGCTCTACATCAAAAATACTATCACAATTATTTACAAAAGTGTTATTTTTCAAACTATGAGTAATTTTTAAAAATTTAATTGAATCTGTTTCTTTTTCTAAACTATTTATAAAAGGCTGCAATGATATTGGCCCATATTCAATATGCTCACTATGTTTACGAAGATATTCATTTAAAGCGGTATCTATTTTATTCTTGTATGAAATGAAATCATTATAACATGGCAATTTAAAAATTCTTGCTAATTTTAAATACTTGTTTAATAAAGTAGCTGACTGAATTAGTATTTCTTTGTCGCTATCAATTTTTCTTTGTTTAATTGCATTTAGTGCTCTATTACAAATAAAAGAAGCTTTTTCTCTTAAAAACTCTTTATGATAATTTCCGTTTGTTTTACATAAAAAACTTAAATATATTTGGTCATCAAACGTTTTAGATGATTCCAAGCCATTAAATAATGATTTAAAATTTTCTTCTTTTTCAGCCTTTGAATAATAGTTTTTGCATATTTCAAAATTTGAAATCAAAGTTGTAGGTATATTTTTTTCTAAAAATAAAAACACATTTTCGTTAATTGTCTTAGAAAATTTATTATAAATTAAATCCAATATAATATTTTGAATTCTATAAAATCTAACTTCAGTATGATTATCTTTATTAAAAATATTACCATAATTATTATTGATGTAAGAAATAAATGATTTATTATTGAGGATTATATTTTCGAAAATTTTAATAATTTTATTTTTTATTTCAGTTGAAATGTTAAATTTGTTGATATCTTTAATAAATCTTTTTACTGATTGTATCCATATATATTGATAAAATGAATAAAAATCATTAACTTCACAGTCCAATGAAGTTATATTTTCCTCTAATGAATCTAAATTTGCTATTATGTTATTAATAAATGTACTAGCAGTAAAGTCATTACTACTAAAATAATTAATCTCAGGTAAAATATCTTTATGGTTTTTGATATAACATGACATTTATAATATTCCTCCGATGTAATAGATATATTTCTATTAGTTCGTACCAATATTAGCATTTTTTCTACTAAAGATTTTAATTCATGCAATTATTTTATAAGTGCTAGCATCATAAATCTTTGTACTATCAAGTGTTTCATTTAAACATTCTCATAATATTACCCCATACATTGATAATATTCTATGTTTGACTAAAGAAATGAGTTATCTATAGTATCAGAACTATAGAACCAATTATTCTAATTCCGTAACCTAATATATAATTTCTTCAACCTATGAGACTATGTTCAACTTGATTTCATTAATAATTAGAAAGAATCTACGAAGTACATGCATTTACTTATGTATATTTTACCATATAATGATAAAAAGGCCATAATGTTAACTTAAATGATACTTTTATAATAACTTATTTGTTAGAATGAACATTCATTAATATATAAAAAAGTTTAAAATGTTCATCATAAGTAAAAGAAGCAAAAAAATGTATTAGAGTTTGTTATTTCGACCTTACGGTAGAAATTGAATTATCATAAAAGTGCAAAACATTATGTTACATCAAAAAAGCCCAGCACTTTCATACTGGACTAATAAAATTCTACACTGGCAAAGAAGAGTCATTTTGATACAAAGTGAATACCCCCTATGTTTTCGATAAAAAGTAATTTGTCTCATCATTTAATACTTTTAAATTAAAGTTTTTTTATATCACCAAAATTATTAATAGACATTGTTTGGTCATCAGAAGTTGAAAACTGATGTTGTGCTAAAATTTGTGAAACAGGAAGATATTTCTTTAATGAATAATCTTCCATATAATTAAGAACATCTGTCAAAGTATTCAAATTTACATTTAGCGGACCTTTATCATATGAGTAACGCCAATCAATAAAATAATTTTTAATTCCAGCCAAAAAATCTCTTAATGTTTTATTTGAATATTTATATTTTGATTTGCTATATAAATTTTCAAGATCTGTTGTATATGTTGAATTTAATCTATTTAATTCATCGTACAAATCATCAAGACTATGTCCCTTCATGTGTTCTCCTAATAATGTCGAATTGTTGAATGAATTAATTACTAATAAAAACTTTAAATATAACTCTAATGAAAAACATCCATTAGTTCCGAGGACTGACATACCATAACCATCTTGAGCCCAACTCTCGCATCCCTCTTTGCTTATCATTGAATTGTATATAATAAAAAATGAGTTTCTAAATCCTTGCGCACATGCTTGAAGTCTAATTATTTTTTCGTTTGTGACAGTTATATATACTGTTGTTCTTGCCATATACTTTATCCCCTTATAATTTTTTAATAATTTTATATTTTTGATTCTAATCTTTTAATTACTTTTTACGTTAATAATACAAAAAATAAATATCCATTAGTTTTTTCTTTTGAAGGTATCTCATCTTTTAATGATAATTCAATTTCACCAGCAGTTAATTCTTCAAAAAATATCGAATCTTTTTCGACAAGTTTAAAATTAAAAGCATTTCTTAGTTTATCAAAATATGAAAATAATTCACTGTCGTTCAGACCTCTATAGAATAGACTAATAGACAATGAGTTGTATTTTGCGTAGCTTAATATCGAAATTTGTAGGTCTTCACAATAGCAACTCGTAAAATTTGATAAAAGTTGTTCATCTGAATATACTTTATTTTCCAACATATTAATAATACTTCTAATTTCATATTTATTAATAAAAGATGACTGATTCCAACAAATTATCATATCCATGCTCATTTTTTGAAAACTTTTTCTGAACATCAACATTATAAAAATTGCTATTTATTAAAACATAATTTAGTTCATCTTTATATCCATTTTCAATAAGTTTCTTTTTTGTCATTGAAATCCAAAATTAGTTGTTATCAATCGCTATAACAAAATGGCCTTCTTTTAAAAGTACCAGGGTGGATTCTACCCGTTCCACAACCAACTTATATAATTCTAGATTCCTTCTTAATGTTTTTAGCAAAACGAGCATAAACACCTACTTTTGTAAAAAAATTGGCATCTTTATCCCATCCCTTTGCATAATATTGATGATTCATATATCTACCTCCAACATATTTATCACTATAATTAATATTTCAAAATTACTTAATGTTTATTTCAGTTTAAAGATTGTTCTATAACTATTATCTTTTTAGATTTACCACCAAACATTTTAATTACAATTTGTTCAGATATAGCTTTATTCAATTTATTTATATCGTTATATTCTATTCCAAAATATTTAACTAATTCTTCTACAGTTTTTCCTTTATATAGTTTTGTAATTTTATGTAACTTTTTGTCAAATTCTGTAAAACTATCTATCTTATCAGGCAAAATTTCTAGTTTTTTCTCAAAATGATTTTGAACAATAGATGTTACAACTGACCTCTTTAATCTAAATCTTGGTGAGTTGGGCCACTTAGGTGCCGTATCAACATACATCAGTTTATCTCTAAGTTCAGATGAGATTCTAGAATATTGAGATTCAGGATTTTTATAGTTCTTCTGAATTTCTTTTATAAAATCTCTAACAATTTCCCAGTCAGACTGTAACCTATTTGTATCTTCATCATTAAATTCATGTAGTTCATAACTTTTTAGATAAAACTTTGCATAATCTTTAGCATCAACTGTTATGTATGTTAGATGCATACAAGTACCCATGCACTTATTGAGTAAAGAAATAATCTCATCATATGTGAAGAGATGGTCATTAGGCAATCCATATTTATTTTCCATAATGTCGTCTACTTTTCATTATCGATGATTTTTTCAATTTCAACACCAAGAGTTTCAATAATTCCACAAACTTACATTTTCATAAACATTGTCATCAATACAATTAATGTTTCCTATACTACTTTTTGCATATCTTCCAGCTCTTCCGGAAACATTAAGAATATCTATTTCTGATAACTTATTTGTCGTTGGTCCGTTGTTTAAACTTGTAAAAATTAAATTACTAGCATTTGTGTTTACCCCCTCGGTAAATGCAGTAGTAACAATTAGAGTTTTTAGTTCGTCTTTATTGTAAAGGTTAACTATTTCTTTCTTTATATATCTAGGTAAAGGAGCAACGTAAATTCCAATTCCTTTTTTAAGGAAGTTATTATTTTCCACAATTTTCTTTTTTAACAAAGCAATGCTTACAATGATAATTACAAAAATCAGTAAAATGTAGATTAATACAAGAATACATTTCAATCACCTCAGGCATCATTATATATTTTTATAAATATAAATATCGGGCCTTTAAGCGAAAATAAAAACATCAGCTAAATTAATAACTGATGTTTCAATCACTCTAGTTAGTTAGAGTACTATGTAAAATTTGTAAATTTAGGAAATTATCAGCTTTTGGTATATATCCTGAACGCCATTTGTAGATTGTTTTTTCATTAACATCTAGTATAATTGCCATTTCATAATAAGAATACTTAGCTACCAAATCTCCTAATAATTGAATTACAATTTTACGTGTTTATTCCTTTGATATTAAATCAAACATTGTAACAACCTCCTCTGGTCAAACCAGAACGGTCAACAATCAGAAAATTGTTACAAAATTATTATATCACTTTTTATGCGTTATTGAAACCTTATTCCAAAATGTTTTAATGTATCAACTACTGCTTCATTTAATAATTGATAAGATTTCTTTTTATTTGGTTCAACATCATCTTTATGATCATGTCGTTTCTTTTTATATACTTTACGAAGATAATCCCACATTTCAGGGCCTTCAATTAAATTTAATCTTTCATGATAATTTTTCATATCTTTTCTTATAGCCCATTCATAATCTTCATTATTCGCGTTATTAGTGTTTTTTTTATTATAAAGAATATAAAAATTGTCATCGTCATCATAAGTTGTGATAATGATATCAAATCCATATCCTTTATTATTGTTTTTTGTAGTCAATGCTTGCGTACTATCTTCACAAAAACTAAATCCTTTTGGTTTGAATTTATCAAATGCGTTTCTAAATATATCTTTAAATTTTTTACAATCTTTATTCCAATTATAATTACTAGGTATCGATTGCATTACAATTTGAAAATCTAAATCAAAATAATCTTCATTACATTTTCTAATAACCATGTTTCTACTTTCGCTACCTATAGGAGAATATGAGAATGTAATTTTATAATTCTTTTTTATATATTTTTGAACACTGCCGATCCAGTTATTAAATGTTTCTCTGGGACCAATTAATTCCTTTTTATTTACGTAATCACACACAAATATCAATCCTCCTTATATAATAAGAACTTATAATAAGCACTAGCTATATTATCTTTCGTCTTTTTGTTTAGCACTTTAAGATTATTTAGACATCCATCTTTATAATCAGTTGGTAACATATCAACTAATGCATCTATTCCCTTTAATGTTTCTTCCACTGTTGATTCAAAATTAAAATCAAATAATAGTGGCGAATGATGCATAACTCTATTTCTTAAAGTTATGATTGTGTCTAACTTATCGGTATCATAATTATGAGAATCATATTCTTTAACAAATGACACCAAATCACCAAAATTTAAAGCAAACATCTTGTAAAAATTAGTTATTTCATCAACAGGATTATTCTTTATTACACATTTAGGTAATCCCTTAAAATAATGATATTCAGTTTTCTTTAATTCAACATCTGGATCAAAATCAAATCTTAATAAAATATCATTTCTAATATATTCTTCTAACGTTCCTAAATATTTGAATAATACATCTTTTATTGCTTTATCAAGGATAATAAATGAATTGACATCGCTAAACTTAACATTAGAATCAACCTCATTCAAAGTTTCAAAAATAATTCTATATTGTTGAACACCTCGAATTTTAGAGTACTTTTCAAATGTTCGTTTATTATCATTATTAAGTTTTTCAATAAACTCCTTAAATTCCATATTATTCCTCCAATGTATCAAGTTGCACTCAAATGACAACTTTTAGCAAGTTTCCGTAAGCTATTGCATTATTCATCCATTTTAAGGCAACAATAACTTCAGTTATTAACACTTCTTATTACGACTGTATATTCTTAGATGCGGGTAATAAAATAAATGGTTTCATTTTTAGAAGCTTAACTAATTCATTTAACCAAATATTAATTTTATCTCTATTATCTTTCTTAGAAATCATTTTTAAAAAGGTATTATATTTATTTTTTAGCGTTGGTCCATCCATTTCTGAAATTGTAGTTTTAATTATATCAAACGAACAAAAAGAATTATTATTATTAAGCTCATATATCGTTTTTGTCTCAAAATCATTAATCTTAATATCTTTTCTAGAACAACGAAGTCTTATTTCAGATGATAATAATACCCAAGGCAATCCATTATTATTTATTGGTGTTACCTCTTTTACCAATTCATCATTAACATAAATTTCTTCTTTTATTAAATTTGAACCAGTTTCTATATCTTTTATTCCAAGATTTTCGCATGATGAATCACTTGAATATGTCGAAATAAATTTAATATTATTCATAGACATATAATAAACAATACCAAATACCTCAGATAATAATGATTCTGGAATATTATTAATTGTAACCTTACGATTCCATAATTTTAATTGTTCAACAGAATATAAAGCCCAATAATTATATAAATTAATTGCAAAATATAATTTATAGCCATTTTTATTAGCCCAATCAACTCTACTTTCAAAATTCCCGTTTGATATGCAATATTCTTCTTTAGTTGTTGACTTAATCTCAACCATTATTTTTTCATCATTTTTTAATATAATGATTGCATCACATGACTTTTCTCCAACATTCGAAGTAAATTCCTCATCTATTGGAATAATTTCTTTGCATGTATTACATATATATAAATTACCAATAAATTCATATTCACGCTCAAGGCCTTTTATTCTTCCCTCAAAATTATTAGAATCAACACCTAATCCAGTTAAAATGTTATTAAATTGTTCCGATGTTATTTCTTCTTTAAGTGCTTTCAATGCTTTAATTAATTCTATGCTTGGTTCATTCATTATGCCACACTCCTACTTTTTATTTTCTATTTAAGATTTAATGTAATTGTAACAGTATCTTCTTCGCCTAATAACTCAACTAATTCAGTTTTAGTTAAATTAATATGACCTAATTTAGTATAAGACAATGTATTAGATCCATAAAAAAATACTATTTGGTTAGATTGATATAGACATATATCTCCAGCATTAGTTGTAATACTACTATCATTGGATTTAATAGTGCTCCCTAATGAACCAACCTGTTCAAATCCACCATATTGATGGAGTTCTATTGTTAATCCATCTTTAGCAAGTTTCTTTAATTCTTTAACTGAATCATTATCCATCCAATAAACATCAACATCGCTACTATCTAGGGTTAAAACCAATGTTTTAGATAAATATGATTCATCTTCTTTAGGTTCGTCACTAGGTGATGTATTATCAGAAGGAATTATTGTTGGTGAGATATCATTGGTTGGTGGTGTTGAAGAATTATCATTTTTGCCACAAGCTGACAACGAGAAGACTAATATTAAAGTTACTAGTAATGTTATTAGTTTTTTCATATATTCACCTAATGAGACTTTTTAAATCCTTTTTTAGTATTCGCATCAAAACCTATCTTCCAAAAACCCATATCAAGCATTTTCATTTGAGGATAAGGCAATCCTTCAACACACATTTTAGCTCTTGTCTCCTCTAATTTACTATAATTAGATTCATAAAAATCAACTAACGCTAATATTGATTTAGTATTAAATCTTTTTATGCCTATATTTTCTCTCGATAATCCATCTTTGAAATATCTATCATATGCTGGACAGCATCCTAGAACACCCATTAATACCTTTGTTACTAGTGTTTCAGAAACATCCTGTAATATTTCTTCTTCCTTTACTTCTTTTCTAATCTTGTCATAATAATTAGAGATAAAATCAACTAGTTCGAATAAAAGATTCATAGTATCTTTATTCTTATATTGAAAACATTCAATTCCAAATAGAATGTCATATTTGTGATTTAGAACTTCTTTTATGATAGGAATATGAATTCTATAATCCTTCTGCAATAAAAATGATGATCCTCTATACATTCCCCAACTTGCTAAATAGAAAGATAAATGTAAACTTAAATAAATATAGTCTGGATTATCATTTTTTCTTGCATCATGAAACACTTTATAATTATGCTCCCAAGAGCGAAACCTTCCGTATTCATCAACTCTTAATTCATTATAAAAATCAGTTGATGCTGTTATTATTTTTTCTATAGTCTCAGGATTGTAAGTTTTTCTATTTAAAGCATCATTATCTATGTTTAATGAAGCCTCTTTACCGTTTAAAATTGAATTTATTTTTCGTTCTAAATCATTGGTGATTCTATTTTTGAACATATTATCAGTCCAACCATAATCTCGAAGAAATCTTCTACAAATTTCTTTTCTATTATCAATAGGAAGTCCATCAATTCTTGCAATCATAGGCCCGCCTGTGTATGGATTTATAGAAATATAGTATTCAATTTCATCAACTATAAACTTATTCATAGAAACCTCCTATTCTTCAAGCATTTTTATAAATAAAGTGAATCTAGCTTCGATAAAAAGCGGATTAGTCTTCTTAAACATCATATGAGACACATTATCAGATACAGTCATTAAATCTGCAAAAGTTTTTAATGTTTTAAAAGCTTCGCTGTTTTTATCTAATCCTGTAATAAAGGCAAATATAGCCATTTCGTCATTGTGACTCAAAAAATTATATAATCTTGCAACAAAGCCACAAATAACATCACAAATTTGTATCTCTCTACTAGTTTTTGAATCCAAGAAATGAACATCTAATTTATTTTCATAATCATCATCAAATTCACCCATTTGTTTAGTAATTGAAGCTTCATTATCAAAATATTTTTTGTCTTTAATTTCAATCATTCTTGAAAGATAATTAGAAAACACATCACTTGATATAACATATGGTTCATTATCTTCTAAAAAAATCAAATTTGATTTATCTCTTTTGGCTTTAATAATTTGTCTTAATAATTCTTTTGTAAAATTCTCAATATCATCTGGATCATACTTTTCATAATTATAAGTATATAAATCTAATACATCTCTAATAAAATTATTTACTTTATTCTTAGGGACATTTGGAAATTCATATTTTACTAATAACGCATGTAATTCATCATAATCTTGATATAAAACTTCCGTCATATCACTTTGAAGTTGTTTATAATACATAAGTGCAGCAAATTGATTTGCATCATTTTCTTCTATTAGAGAATCTAGAATATCAGTTAACGCAAAGTGCATATAATGTAAAACATCAAAATGAATTAAAATATTGTTATTAAGAAGATATTCAAAAAACTTTCTCAATCTTGATTGATTAATTGCCTCTAAGAAATTATTATGCTTAAAAGCAAAGAAATTAAACTTAGCATCAACTGGGGTTTGTCTTGCTCCAACATATTTTAATAAATCATTAAAATCTAGTGTATTTTTTATTGCAATCCCACCAAGAACAAAATATAAGTTTTCTAAGTCTGCATTATTGTCTTTATCATAGCCTATAATCCCTTTTTTTATATTATTGCTCTCATCAAAATAAAAAATGTGGTTTATATTTAATGATGGAATATTCAGCTTTTCAATATTTTCTTTATATGAATTTATGAAATCATCTAATTTAGTCATTGAAAGAATCACCTCTTTCTTTAAGGCTAAACTCTTTATCACTTTCAGTAAGTTTAATAATTTCTATATTTTTTTCATTAGCTATTCTAAACAGCTCTTCGTATTCATTAGATTTTGTATCAACCTTACATCATACATAAATCTTTGTAATTTTAGTAGGCATTGTATATAGACTCAATTCTTCTAATTTAGAAACTCCATCATTACTTGGGGATAAGATACATCTAACCTCTACTTCATATTGCCAATCTAATGACTTAACAATAAATGGTTTAGATATACATCTTATTAGTCCTTTATCATTAACATCAGCTTCTTCGTTTGATAGCATATATCCAAGCACTCTTCTTGTAGTATCTTCTAAATCGAATTTGCATCTTTTCTTAGAATACTTAACATCAAGAAGCTCCTTATCAGGTCTATCAAATTCAATACATATGCCTTTATGTTTGTCTCCATAATGTAACCACATTAGAATGGAATCATATCGTTTACTAAAGCATGAAATTAAAGCGTTATTTCGCACTTCTTTTACTTTTTGAATAATTTCACTAGTAAATTTCTCTTTCAATTCATCAAAAGAATTTTCACCATTTTTAGCAGCATATCTAACTATCCATCTAGTTAATGTTTGAGCACCAGGAATAGAGTCATAATACTTATTCTTTTTTGATAATTTCAAATTAAGATTAATACCAAATCTATCCCACTTCATAATAAGCTTTGTTAAAAAGCCAATTTTAATATTCTTATTATTTAACAACTTCAAAAATACTTGAATTAAATAGTACTCAACTACTATAGAAATTGATTTTTCAATATCGGTATCATCAAAATCTATAACACTATCAAAAGGATCATTATAGTTTTGTGGGTTATTAAGTGCAACAGCATTACTTTCTAATATCTTAATTGCACTTTTTAATGATATATACTTGTATATTTTTTCCACACTAAATGACTCCTTTCTTTTGCTTTGGAATTATTTTAATCATTTCTCTATAAAATTAACAAAAAAAGAAATAAAAAACGTTACACATATTATATCACAATTCCATTATAACTTCTTCTATTTAGAAGAAAAAACTTACTATAATTGTTATTATGAGAAGGTTGGCCAGACCATCAAAACAA
>FR898171.1 GCA_000437395.1 Clostridium sp. CAG:288
TCCGTTTAGATTTAAAGGATACTATTATGATAATGAGAGTAGTATGTATTATTGCAAGACCCGTTATTATGTTCCTCAATGGGGTAGATGGCTTTCACCAGATTCGATTGAATATTTAAATCCTGAAAGTGTTAATGGATTAAATCTATATATCTATTGTGAAAATGATCCAATAAATCGATTTGATTCAAGTGGCCATTCTTGGAAATCGTTTTGGAACAGTATTGGGAGTTGGTTTAGTGAACACTGGGTTGAATTGGCTATTGGAACAGCATTTATTATTGGAGGAGCAGTTGTAACTGCTTTGACATGTGGGACTGGAACAACAGCTTGGGCTGCCTTTGGATCTGCATTATTTAGCTCTATAATACAGGTTGGAGCTAGTATTGGAACAGGCGTCTTAGTAAATGGTGTATCAAATTTGATTCAAAGTAAGGACTTCTTTGATAATGTAGGTGATACAATTGCATCATCATATATGTTAGGAGGTATTTTATCTGGTGGTTCTCAAATGCTAAGTGGTGGCTTTAGATTTCTAAGAGCAAAAACAGGATTTAAAGGAATTGATTCTATGAACTTTGGACTTATGTCTCCTGATAAATTGTATTATGACAAACCAGGAATGACGGTTTTAAGGTTTGGTTCGAGAAATGGAGCAAAACTTTCAATTGATTTTGGTAAATATGGAATTCATGGACACATTTGGAAATGGTCAACTCATATTCCATTAATACCTGAAATTGTAGGACTCAGTGGATTGTTTTAAAATGAGAGGTAAATATGAGAATACATGTATCTTCTAATAACAATTTTATTAGTATTTATTTTTATAAAATCAATTTAATTAAAATACAACAGCTATTTAAATATGTGAATATTGATCATGTTTCGATTTTGTTAGATGAATCTAATAAATACATATTTGATAATTATATTTTGGTTGATGATTTTATTAATCATATCTCAAATGTTAATTCTTCTGTATTAGTATTTGATGGCAATGTTGAATCTTGTTTAACAGATAAAGAACTAGATATTCTTATGAATAAAAAAATACTAGTCGATATTGATTTGGGTGAAAATATGACATATATTATAATTAACAAAGATAACATAACTATAACAAAAGAAGAAATAAAAAAATATTTAGTTAACAAATTACTTTCACAAGCAAAACTAGATTGACATGTCATTATTTTCATTTAATCTCAATGTATTATTGTAAAATTCGTTATTGTGTACAAAAACTAATGTATTTTCTTACTTATGTTTAAACATCATAAGATTTAACAAATTCAATTAACTTTTGTGTCTGTTAGAAAAATATCTAACAGGCACTTTTAATATATCGTTAAACTAACGAGTTGTTATCATATAGTTGCTTTTAATATTAATTTTATATATAAACGCTTAATTATCGATAAAAATCTTTTAATAGTGTAAAATAAAGATTGGAGGTTTTTAGCATGGAAAAGGATTATATTGTTGTTAAAGGTGCTAGAGAAAACAACCTTAAAAATATTGATGTAAAAATACCTAAAGACAAATTAGTGGTTTTTACTGGCGTTTCTGGCTCTGGAAAATCTACTTTAGCTTTTGATACTATTTTTAACGAAGGTCAAAGAAGATATGTCGAATCTTTATCTTCTTATGCTAGACAATTTTTGGGTAGCTTTGAAAAACCAGATGTCGATTCTATAGATGGGCTATCTCCAGCTATTGCTATAGATCAAAAGACAACTTCCCATAATCCAAGATCTACTGTTGGTACAGTAACAGAGATATACGATTATTTAAGACTTTTGTATGCTCGTATTGGCGTTCCATATTGTCCGACTCACCACACTCCGATTAAGCCTTATTCTGTCGAGCAAATAGCTCACAATATTTTATCTTTGCCTCTTGAAACTAAAATAACTATTGTCGCTCCAGTTGTCAGAAATGAAAAGGGAACACACCTTGATACTATTCAAAAGTTTTTTCAAGGCGGATTTAGCAGAATGAGGATTGATGGTGGTGCAATTGAAAAATATGTAGCCGCTCCTTTATTAGATAAAAATAAGAAACATACTATTGAATTTGTTATAGATAGATTATCATTACGCGAAGACTCTGAATCGAGATTACTCGATTCTTTAAGAGTTGCTTTAAACATGGCTAACGGTTTTGTTAAAGTTTTATATAACGATGAAGAAAAATTATATAGCGAACATCAATCTTGTCCTGAATGTGGCTTTTCTGTTCCGCAACTTGAGCCGAGACTTTTCTCATTTAATAATCCACTTGGCTGTTGTCCAAACTGCAGAGGATTAGGCGTAACAATTGAAGCAAGTTTAGACCTTTTAGTTCCAGATGATACTTTAACAATTGATGAAGGTGCTATTAAGTATTATGAGAAAAAAGACGATAATACAATTGATATGCACGATTTAAATGCTGTTTTAGAAGCTTATAAAATTCCGACAAACGTTCCATTTAAAGATTTAACAGAATCCCAAAAAGATATCATTTTTTATGGACCGCTCGAACCAGTTAACTACGTTTATAAATCTCAAAGTGGCTCTTTGATAAAGAAAGTTGTTAACGAAGGAATAAAAACAAAGATTGAAAGATTATACGCTAATACCACTTCTTCATTTATGAAGGAATATTACTTTAGCTTTATGCGTGAACACACTTGTACAGTTTGTAATGGTGATAGATTAAATAAGGAAGTTTTATCAATTAGAGTTGGTGGACTTAACATAGCTGAAGTTTGTAACTTATCTTTAAAAAAATTAAGAGAGTTCTTAAATAATTTAAAATTAACACCAACTGAAGAAGCTATTTCTTCTATGGTTTTAAACGAAATAAAAAATAGAGTAGGTTTTTTAATTGATGTCGGACTAGAATATTTGACTTTAGGAAGAACTGCTTCAACATTAAGCGGTGGTGAAAGTCAAAGAATTAGACTAGCGACTCAAATTGGCTCTAAGCTTACAGGTGTCTTATATGTCTTAGATGAGCCATCAATAGGTTTACACCAAAGAGATAACGATAAACTCATTGCTACATTAAAAGAAATGCGTGATTTAGGAAACTCATTAATAGTTGTAGAACATGATGAAGACACTATGCGCGCAGCTGATTTTATAGTTGATATCGGTCCAGGAGCAGGTGAACACGGTGGAAAAGTAATGTGTGCAGGTACACCACAAGAAGTTATGAATTGCCCTGATTCGATTACAGGTCAATATTTAAGTGGTGCCAAAAAAATCTCTGTTCCAGATATTAGAAGATCAGGATATAAAAAACTAACTATTAAAGGCGCTAGATGTCACAATCTAAAAAATATTAACGTCGATATACCTTTAGGAGTATTTACCTGTGTAACTGGTGTTTCAGGATCAGGAAAGAGCTCTTTAGTAACAGAAATTCTTTATAAGAAAATACGTCAAAACCTTGGACTTGGAAAAGAATTACCAGGTGATTGTGATGATATTTTAGGTATGGAGAATATTGATAAGATAATTAATGTTTCTCAAGAGCCTATTGGTAGAACACCAAGAAGTAATCCAGCAACATATATTAAAGTTTTTGACGATATAAGAGCTTTATTTGCTACAGCTCCAGAAGCAAGAGCTTTAGGATTTAACAAGAGCATGTTCTCTTTTAATGTTAAAGGTGGACGTTGTGAAGCTTGTCAAGGTGATGGATTAAAAAGAATATCTATGGCATTTTTACCTGACGTTTATGTTGAGTGTGAAGTTTGCCACGGAAAGAGATTTGGTCCTGAAGTATTATCAGTTACTTATAAAGGAAAGAATATATACGACGTTTTAGAGATGCGCGCTGAAGAGGCTTACGAATTCTTTAAAAATATTCCAACCATAGCTAGAAAACTAAAGACTTTAGTAGATGTCGGCTTAGGCTATATTAAAATTGGTCAAAACTCTACGACTCTTAGTGGCGGTGAAGCTCAAAGAGTTAAACTTGCTTATGAGTTACAAAAATGCGATACTGGTGGTACACTTTACATTCTAGATGAACCAACTACTGGTTTACACACTGATGATGTCAATAAGTTATTAGGCGTTATAAATAAGATTGTAGAACGTGGTAACACAGTTGTAGTTATTGAACATAACCTAGATGTTATTAAATGTGCAGATTATATCATTGATTTAGGTCCAGAAGGTGGAGAAGGTGGTGGTACTATCGTCGCTACTGGAACACCTGAAGAAATTAGCAAAGTTGATAAATCTTATACAGGTTACTATTTAAAAAGATATCTTAAGTAATGTATTATAAATGAAAGGAGGATAATCTATGCTTACAATTTTAGATTATGCAAACCACTTTGGCTTTAAAATGATAGTTGGTACATCAGAAGCTATAAAACGTGAGATAAAAACTGTTGAAATTGATAGACCAGGTCTAGAATTAACAGGCTTTTTCGATTATCACCAAAAAGATAGATTGGTTCTCCTTGGAAACAAAGAATTTGCTTATATTGCTACTTTAAGTGATGAGCAACAAGAAAACGTTTTTGACAAACTTTGTGACGACTGTGTGCCAGGAATTGTCGTTTGTCAAAATAACGAGTGTCCAAGAGTGTTAAAAAATGTTGCTGAGAGAAAAAACGTTGCTATATTTAGCTCTTCATTACGTACTTGTGAGACTTTCTCAGATTCAATTATTTATTTAAGCGAACAACTTGCACCTAAAACAAGTATTCATGCTTGTTTAATGGAGATTTTCTCCGAGGGCGTATTGTTGATGGGTAAGTCTGGTATTGGTAAATCAGAAGTTTCTTTGGAACTTATTAAAAAAGGACACTGCTTGGTGTCAGATGATAAAGTTGACATTTCTTTAGTTAGAGATAAATTAATAGGTAAAGCTCCAGCTTTAATTTCTGGAATGATGGAAGTAAGAGGTATTGGAGTTATCGATATTACTAGAATGTTTGGCATTAACTCTTTAAAGGAATCTGTGCGTATAAGATTTGCTATAAACCTCGTGCCATTTACAGAAAACTTGAAGGTTGAAAGAATTGGCATGCGTACTGAGCATATGGAAATACTTGGTGAAAGTATTCCTTGTATCACGCTACCAGTTTCACCAGCTAGATCAATGGCTGAAATTATTGAAGCAGCTGTTACTAATTTTAAATTAAAAAGATATGGATATGATTCTGCTTATGAATTTGAAAAGAGAATAAGAGAATTATCTAAAAAGGATTAAAATATGATTATTAAAAACGCTTATCCACAGGGACTTAATATATTTGGACTTCACATTCAGTTTTATGCAATATTCATTTTATGTGGAGCACTTTTAGCTTTCTTTTTAGCTTCGTATAGAGCTCATAAAGACGGTTATAGTTGGGACTTCTTCGAGACTATTTTTTTCACCGCTTTTCCATCAGGAATTATAGGAGCTCGTATATGGTACGTAATTGCTGAGTGGAATAAGGAATTTGCTGGTGGAGATTTTTTGGATGTCTTTAAAATTTGGAAAGGCGGTTTAGCTATACAAGGTGGTGTAATAGCTGGAATATTAGTTGGTTGTTTTGTAATTGTTAGATACAGAAGAGGTGCTCCGCTTTTAAGAGTATTAGATTATGCAGTTCCAACTATCTTTATTGCTCAAGCTATAGGTCGTTGGGGTAACTTTATGAATCAGGAAGTTTATGGTCAAATTGTTCCAATTGCAAGTTGGAATTTTTTACCTGACTTTATCATTAAACAAATGCAAGTAAGTGGTACTACAAGTACAACTATGGCAGTTCCGCTATATCTAGTAGAAGGCTTATTAAATATAGGAAATTATTATATATTAGCTCACGCTATTCCAGATGTTTTAGGAAAACATTATAAAGATGGCGATTCAACGTTTGCTTATTTCATTCTCTATGGAATAACAAGATTATTTATGGAGCCTCTTAGAAATCCTATCTATCAAATGGGCAATTCTAACAACGCCTCTTGGAGAATGGCGGTTGCATTTATTGTTGTTGGAGTTGTAGCTATTATAGCTAATCATTTAGTGAGATACTTTTATCCAAAGTATAAGAATAAAGAAAATGCAAAATAAGTATAAATATTTAATTTTTGATCTTGATGGTACTTTGTTAGATACTGATTTATATGTAGTATCAAATTACGCTCATTTATTTTTAAAGTACAAACCACATGAGATGAAAAGACTTGCTGATATGATTTATTATTCTGGTCCAACACTCGATGAAATCTTTGAAAGAGAATTTCCAAATGTTCCTAAAGAAAAGCTATTTGAAGATTTTGTTGAGTACTCTTTAAAATATTCAAATTCATTATCGACTATGTATAATGGGGAAAGAGAGTGCTTAGATGAACTTTTAAGATTAGGCTATAAAATGTCTGTTTGTACTTCAAAACGTGTTGATGCAGTTTTAAATAACTTTAAACATTTTGATATGAATAAGTATTTTGATTATATAATTGGATTTGATTCTGTTACAAAACATAAGCCTGATCCTGAATGCATTTTAAATTGTATTGAAAAATATGGTTGTGAAACTGATGAAGTACTTTATATAGGAGATTCATATAGCGATATTATAGCTAGTCATAGAGCACATGTAGATTGCATGTTAGTCAATTGGGGACTTAAGAAAATTGATTTAGAATGCAAACCAACTTACATTGTAGAAAGCTATGATGAAATAAGGAAAATGTTATGCAAATAAATGATGTATGTGTTATAGGTATGGGTCCTGCTGGTGTTACAGCGGCTATATACTTGAAAAGATTTGGATTTGAGCCTATTTGTTTTGAACCTATGATGGTAGGTGGCAAAGTAAACGTTACTTATGAGATACAAAATTACCCTGGCTTTATGGGTATGGGCCCTGAGTTAGCTATGAAGCTTGAAGAACAAGTGAAGTTTAACGAAATAAAAATTGTTAGAAAGTCAGTTAAAAAAGTTGAAAAAGTAGATAGTGTTTATAAAGTTGTAGCTGGACAGGAAGAGTATTATTTTAAAGCGGTTATTATAGCTACAGGTCTAAAAGAGAAAGAATATAAAGTCCCTGGCGAAGACAAATATCAGGCTAGAGGAATATCTAGATGTGCTGTTTGTGATGGACCTTTATATCGCAATAAACCAGTTGCGGTTCTAGGTGGTGGTAATAGTGCAGTTGAAGAGTGTGCTTATTTAGCTACAATATGTTCAAAAGTTACATTAATTCATAGAAGAGATGAATTTAGGGCTGATGAGCAACTAGTTAATAATTTGAAAAAATATCAAAATATTGATATTGTTACACCATATGTTATTATTGATTCTGAAGGTGATAAAAAAATACAAAGCTTAACTTTGCAAAACGTTATTGATAGTTCAGTTAAAAAAATTGATTCTGAAGCTTTGTTTGTTTATGTTGGTGCTAATCCAGTAACTGATTTTATCGATGTAAAAGATATTCTTGATGAACGTGGCCAAATAATTACAAACGAAAATATGGAAACAAAATCACAAGGATTGTTTGCAGCTGGAGATGATCGTCAAACAAGATTAAGACAAGTTGCTACAGCTGTCTCCGATGGAGCTAAAGCAGCCTATAGTGTAAAGGAATATTTAAAAAAATAAATTATGGAAGAAAAAACTTTTTCGAGAAGAGTTAAAGATGAATTAACGCTTCTAATAAACGATCAGAAAGCTTTAAGGCCACTATTATCTGGTGTGGTTAGAGTTTCAGGTGTCTTAATTTTAGGACATGAAAAAAAGTTAAAAGTGACAACTGAAATAAGCGAATTAGCTGATTTGATATTTAAAGCTTTTGAAACTGTTTATAAAGTTCACCCTTCATATCAGTATGGCAACAAAACACATTTTGATAAAGCTCCGACTTATAGCGTTGTCATACGTGAAAATGTCTTTGATATTTTAAGAGATTTAGAATGTTTTGATGATTTAGTGAGAATGAAACCTAAAGAAATGATTAAATCATCAAATTTTAAATATTTTGTAACAGGTATATTTTTAGGTGCTGGTATGATATCAGATCCTCAAAAATCACAATATTATGTTGAGCTATCTTTTTCAGATGAAGAAGATGCTAAATCTGTTCTTCATAAATTGTTGACATTTAAAGGTGGAAAAAAGATGAGCTTTAAAATGACAACAAGAAGAGATAGATATATTCTTTATCTAAAAAAAGGTGAAGAGATATCAGTTTTCTTAGCATATATTGGTGCTACAAACATGATGATGGAGTTTGAAGATACAAGATTGACTAAAGATTTCTTTAATTCACAAAACAGATTAATCATCTGCGATGCAGCTAACTATAAAAAAGCTTTGAAAAACGGTGAATCTAACTTAGCAGATATAGATATTATTGAAAAGAGAGTAGGTTTATTTTCTTTCGATGATAAAAATAAACTTGCAATTCAAGTTAGAAAAGATCATCCTGATGCAAGCTATAATGAAATATCTAAGATAATGACTGAAGAAGGTGGAATACCAATTACAAAAAGTGGTGTTGTCCACATATTTAAAAAATTACATGAATTTGCTGAAAAGTTAAGAAATTAGCTTTTCAGTTTTTATTTTAAAATCAATAAGTCCATATTCAATAGCTTCATCTGCAGTTAAAAAGTTATCTCTATCAGTGTCTTTCTCTATTTCTTCTAAACTTTTATTAGTATTTGAAGCTAAAATACTATTTAATTTATTTTTAAGACTAATAAATCTTTTTGTCATTATTTCAAGGTCGCTTACTTGTCCTTGAGTTTGACCGATAGGTTGGTGAATCATTATTTCGGCATTTGGATAGGCATATCTATAGCCCTTGTCACCTGAAGATAATAAGAAGGCCGCCATTGAAGCACATAGTCCTAAACCTATAGTTTTTATTGGAGCTTCGATAGCTTTCATTACGTCGTATATAGCCATACCTGCAGTTACACTTCCGCCAGGTGAATCAATATATATGCTAATAGGTAATTCTTGATCTTTAGCATTTAAGAATATTAACTCTGAACAAACAATTTCAGAAAGTGTATCATCTATCTCTCCTGTTAACATAATAATTCTTTCTTTTAACAATAAAGAATATAGATCATAGGAACTATTTCCATCATAGCTTTTTACATTGACAGCTGGTATATATCTCATTTGGTAACCTCACCATATTAGTTTATGTTAAATATTCATTTCATATACAAAAATATACTTTTAATATAAACGCATTATAAAATAGCTATAAAAAAATAAAGTGAGCATGAAATGAGCGAGTTTAATCAAAATTGTGTAATGATAACGCTTTCATTTATAGTATAGTTTGGCTTTATGCTTTATTCATATTATAATATACGTGCAAATATGTGTTAATAAGGAGAAATTCAATATGAAAAAACACGTCAAAGACTTAGAAGTTGCCGGAAAGAAAGTTCTTGTCCGTTGTGACTTTAACGTTCCACTCAAAGAAGGAACAATTAGAGATGATAATAGAATCGTTGCAGCTCTTCCAACAATCAAAGAATTAATTGGTAAGGGTGCAAGAGTTATTCTTATGAGTCACTTAGGTAAAGTTGACCATAAGTTACCAGCTGAAGATCTTGCTAAAGCAAAAGCAAAGAACAACCTTGCTCCAGTTGCTGTAAGACTTGGTGAATTACTTGGTATGCCAGTTGCTTTCTGCCCAGTTACAAGAGGCGAAGAATTAAAGAATGCTGTTGCTGCATTAAAAAATGGCGAAGTATTACTCGTTCAAAATACACGTTACGAAAAAGGCGAAACAAAGAACGATCCAGAACTTTCAAAGGAATGGGCTTCTTTATGTGATGCCTATGTTATGGATGCATTTGGTTCAGCTCACCGTGCACACTGCTCAACAGTTGGTGTCCCAGAAATTTTAAATGCTGAAGGCAAAGAAACCGCTATTGGTTACTTAGTCGAAAAAGAAGTTAACTCTCTTGGCAGAGTAGTTGATTGTCCAGAAGAAGCACGTCCATATGTCGCTATCTTAGGTGGCTTGAAAGTTTCTGATAAAATCAAGGTTATCGAAAGCTTACTTAAGAAGTGCGATAAGATTATTATTGGCGGAGCTATGGCTTGCACATTCAATAAAGCTTTAGGCCACACAACAGGAACATCTCCAGTTGAACTTGATCAACTTGATTTTGCAAAACGTTGCTACGAAGAAGCAAATGGTAAGATTGTATTACCAGTCGATGTCGTCGTCGCTAACGATTTTGATAACCCAACATCAATCGTTACACTTGATAGCGTCGATATTCCAGAAGGATATATGAGCATGGATATTGGCCCAAAGACAAGAGAACTCTTTGCTAATGAAATTTCTAAAGCTAAGACAATCTTCTGGAATGGCCCAGCTGGCGTCTTTGAAAAAGATGAATTCCAAGCAGGTACAATTGCTATTTGTAAGGCATGTGCAGACAACGCCGCTGCTTTCTCAGTTATCGGTGGTGGTGACTCAGCTGCAGCTTGTAAACAATTCGGTTATAAAGATAAATTCTCACACGTTTCAACAGGTGGCGGTGCTTCCCTTGAAATGATTGAAAACGATGGACATCTTCCAGGCATTGATGTCATCCAGGATAAGTAAACACAATGGCAAGAAGAAAGTTGTTATTAGGCAACTGGAAAATGAATCATACCATTGCTGAAAGCAAAGAATTTTGCTCTCATTCAGCTGATATGATTAAGCTAGCTGCTGAAAAAGGAATTGATATTGGTGTTGCACCAAGCTATCTTTCATTACAAACTGTAAAAGAAAATGCTGGCAATATGATCGTTGCCGCTCAAGATTGCCACTTTGCTGACCATGGAGCATATACAGGATTTGTTTCAATTCCAATGATAAAAGAACTTGGAATTGATTGGTGCTTAGTTGGCCACTCTGAAAGAAGATTATATGCTGCTGAAACATCATTAACATGCAATAGAAAAATCAAAGCTCTTATTGAAAATAAGATGACAGTTGTCTATTGTGTTGGTGAATCATTAGCTGATTTTGAAAGTGGAAGAACAAAGTCAATTGTAAAAGAACAATTATTGATTGGCTTAATGGATATAGCTAAAGAAGATACAGACAAAATTGTCGTTGCTTATGAACCAGTTTGGTCAATCGGCACAGGCAAGAACGCTTCTGTAGAAATTGCTGAAGATATCTGTGGATATATTCGTAAGCTCTTAGCTGATATGTTTGGTCAAGAAAAGGCTGATACAATTCGTGTTCTTTATGGTGGCTCAGTCAAACCAGTCAACGTCAATGAATATATGAAAGCTCCAGATATTGATGGTGCTTTAGTTGGCGGAGCAAGTTTGGCACCAGATTCATTTGCTGAACTCATCAAAAATATTTAATAACAAAATCAAAATAAGGCATGATAGTATATGTATCGTGCCTTTTGTTTTACATTTAGCAAAAAATGTAAAGTGATTAATTAATAGTTTTATTGACATTATTTAAACTTTACTTTATAAACATATATATAAAAGGAGGTTATATATTTATGGAAATTTATAACACATCATCTAGTCAGTACGAAAATGAAAATTCAAAAACGTTCTCGATGATTAAAATATATGCTTTTATGGCATTAGCTTTATTAATCACAGGACTTGTAGGATATGGCTTGCCTTATTTGCTTGTTGCTACAGGAGCAGAAGCTGCTTATCTTCCTATCATGATTGTATCTGCAATTGTCATGATACCAATGATGATAGTAATACAATTAAAAGCGTTTAAGAAAACATCAAAAGCTGTACCTATTTGCTTCTTTGTTTATTCAGTAGCTATGGGTTGCTTATTATCATCAATATTAATGGTCTTTGATTTAACTCTCGTCGCAATTGCATTTATTATTTCTGCTGGTACATTTGGAGTTATGGCTTTGTTTGGAGCAATAACAAAGAATAGTTTAAATGGTTTACTCCCAATTGTATTTACAGCAGTAATCGGTGCTTCAATTATATCTTTAGTTAACTTATTAATTGGTTCTGAAGCTATTTATTGGATTGCTGAGTTTGTCATGTTTGGCGCTATGTTGTTAATCACTGCAATCGATATGAATAACATCAAGAAGATAGCAATGACAACAGAAGGATCAAGCACAAATGTTGCATTGTTCTGTGCATTTAATCTTTATGTAGACTTTATCTACATCTTCATAAGAGTCCTCTATTATGTTGCACTCTTTACTTCAAACAGAAAATAAGAAATAAAAGCACCGCAAAGGTGCTTTTTATGTATAATATAAAGGTATATATAATATAAAATGTTCTTTATTAATTAATAATATATAAAAGGAGATGATTTTATGGCAATTTCTATGGATGAATATACAAAGTTCTTTATGAATGAAAATCAAATAGGTACTAGAGAACTTATGACTTTACAAAGCGATAAATTGACTACGGATTTATTTAATATGTTTCAAAAGCAAAAATTTGATAAGACAATTGAATTATATTATGCAAACGAGGAACACTATTTAAGAAACTGTCCACATCTAGCTGTTCTTGTTTATTTTACAGCTATGGCTCAAGTAGGAAAAACATATGAATCCTTTAGTAATATAAGAAGAATAAAATCACTTCCATATTTACCAGCAAATATGTTTGCTACAGTAGATAAATATTTAGAAATAGCTGATGGAAGCGTAATTCCACCAGATAAAGATCAATTTGAACCAGAAACCTTGCTTGAAAAAATTAAAAAAGATTATAACCAAATAATGCCATGCCTTATATTTGTCCAGGCTGCTATAAAGAATGGTGCAGATGTTAACTCATATAACAATATATTTAGATTTGTTTTATCTGAACCACAAATGCCTGCAAACTACAAATATCAAACACTAGAGTTTATGAATGAATTAAATTCAAAGACAACAATATATGGCGACTTTGAGCTTGCTTATAGAGATGAACCTGTTCGAACAATAACTATTGACGATGATGTTATTGCTAAATATGATCCTTTAATAATTGCTTTTGATACTTTTGTCTCTAAAATAGAAGATTTGAAAGATATAGTAAAAAGCTCAATGATGAATTTTTTAACTGTCTACCATTATTTGAATTATGGAAAAGCTTTCCCATTTAGAAGCTCAGAGCAAATGGAAATATTTATATTTTATGCTTTGAGTCAAATATCTAAATCGTTAGGAATTGATACAACTAATTTGCACACAGAGTTGATACCTGGATTTAATACAGCTTATGATATTCAAAAAGAGGTTGATAAATTCTTGTATTATATTTCTACAGATCGCATATATTAATGATAAGTGCTCTATAATATAGGGCACTTTTCTTTATAAAAATCTTTACAATTTGTATTATTTTTTGCAAAAAATAAAAGTTATACAAAAAATAACATTTTTTGAAAAAAATTAACAAAAATGTGCGAAAGTTCTTGCATATTATTGCTCGTAGTGGTTTAATATATAAACGCACTGATGAAGTGCAAAAAAATACAATTCAAAAATTGATAAAATTAACTTGAATTGTAAAGATGTCAGCACCTCTAAGAGATGCGAAGACGTGATCTTTGAAAACCGAGTAGTTTAATACCATTTAAACACACATAAACCAGTCAAAGTCTTATAAGACGAAAACTGATAGTCAGAATAATTTTGACCAAGATTGAAACTCAAGAGAGTTCGATCCTGGCTCAGGATAAACGCTGGCGGCGTGCCTAATACATGCAAGTCGAGCGAGGTATTCAGCAATGGATACCGAGCGGCGAACGGGTGAGTAACACGTTGGGAACCTACCCCCCTGATCGGAATACCCAAGGGAAACTTTGGTTAATGCCGAATACGTGGTTCTGGGATAACCTGGAGTCATAAAAGGCGGCCTTAAAGCCGCGCAGAGGGATGGACCTGCGGCGCATTAGCTAGTAGGTGAGATAATAGCCCACCTAGGCGAGGATGCGTAGCCGACCTGAGAGGGTGAACGGCCACACTGGAACTGAGACACGGTCCAGACTCCTACGGGAGGCAGCAGTAGGGAGTATTCGGCAATGGGGGAAACCCTGACCGAGCAACGCCGCGTGAATGATGACGGCCTTCGGGTTGTAAAATTCTGTGGCGAGGAACGAATGGCAAGGAGAGGAAATGCTCTTTGTTTGACGGTACCTCGCTAGAAAGCCACGGCTAACTACGTGCCAGCAGCCGCGGTAATACGTAGGTGGCAAGCGTTATCCGGAATTATTGGGCGTAAAGAGTGAGCAGGCGGTTTTTTAAGTCTGAAGTCAAATCCTGTGGCTCAACCACAGTTCGCTTTGGAAACTGAAGAACTAGAGTGCGGGAGAGGTAAGCGGAATTCCATATGTAGCGGTGAAATGCACAGATATATGGAGGAACACCGGTGGCGAAGGCGGCTTACCAGCCCGATACTGACGCTCAGTCACGAAAGCGTGGGGAGCAAATAGGCTTAGATACCCTAGTAGTCCACGCCGTAAACGTTGAGGACCTGATGCCGGAGTATTTCGGTGTCGTAGCTAACGCGTTAAGTCCTCCGCCTGGGTACTACGTTCGCAAGAATAAAACTTAAAGGAATTGACGGGGGCCCGCACAAGCAGTGGAGCATGTGGTTTAATTCGTCGCTACGCGAAAAACCTTACCAGGGTTTGACATCCCGCTAAAAGTCTTGGAAACAAGATCATAGTTATAGCGGTGAAAGGTGGTGCATGGTTGTCGTCAGCTCGTGTCGTGAGATGTTGGGTTAAGTCCCCTAACGAGCGCAACCCTTGTCTCTATTTGCCATCATTAAGTTGGGAACTATAGAGAGACTGCCGGTGCAAACCGGAGGAAGATGGGGATGACGTCAAATCATCATGCCCCTTATGCCCTGGGCCACACACGTGCTACAATGGCCGGTACAGAGAGAAGCAATCCCGTGAGGAGGAGCAAATCTCACAAAGCCGGTCTCAGTTCGGATTGGAGTCTGCAACTCGACTCCATGAAGCTGGAATTGCTAGTAATCGCAGATCAGCATTGCTGCGGTGAATACGTTCCCGGGCCTTGTACACACTGCCCGTCACACCATGAGAGTCGGCAATACTCGAAGTCGTTATCTTAACCCGCAAGGGAGGGAGGCGCCTAAGGTAGGGCTGATGATTGGGGTTAAGTCGTAACAAGGTATCCCTACGGGAACGTGGGGATGGATCACCTCCTTTCTATGGAGAAAGAAAAAACAGTATGTAATAATTCAATTTTGGTCATATAAATGGTAAACTACTCGGTTTTGAGAGATCAGGTCTCTTAAAAGAGTTCTTTGAAAACCGGATATCTACAGTTCTTTCTAGAAAGTCGTTAGATTCAACCGAATATAACGATGTTAATAGCCAGACAATTTAATAACATGAAATTATCGAGTGAAATTAAGTTACTAAGGGCGTACAGTGGATGCCTTGGCACCGAAAGACGATGAAGGACGCGACTACCTGCGATAATCCTCGGCGAGCTGGAAGTAAGCTTTGACCCGAGGGTCTCCGAATGGGGAAACCCGATGCGCGTTATGGCGCACCACCTGACCGGCCAATACATAACCGGCAGGAGACAACCCTGGGAATTGAAACATCTAAGTACCAGGAGGAAAAGAAAGAGAATTCGATTCCGTCAGTAGCGGCGAGCGAAAGCGGAAGAGCCTAAACCACCTTGAGTGGGGTTCGGGATCACATCAGTATAAGTAGACACAAGGAGAATTACCTGGAATGGTAAGCCAAAGAGGGTGAAAGCCCCGTACCTGTAAAAAAGCTACTTGTCGTGATTTCCAGAGTACGGCGGGACACGTGAAATCCTGTCGGAATGTGCGGAGACCACTCCGTAAGGCTAAATACTCTTCGGTGACCGATAGTGAACCAGTACCGTGAGGGAAAGGTGAAAAGAACCCCGGGAGGGGAGTGAAAAGAATCTGAAACCGTATGCCTACAAAAAGTCAGAGGGCGTTAAAGCCTGATGACGTGCCTATTGAAGAATGAGCCGGCGAGTTATGAACACATGCGAGGTTAAGGAGAAGATCCGGAGCCGAAGCGAAAGCGAGTCTTAACAGGGCGACAGTATGTGTTTGTAGACCCGAAACCCGACGATCTAGCCATGATCAGGATGAAGTAAGGGTAAAACCTTATGGAGGTCCGAACCGACGTTCGTTGAAACGCCCGCGGATGAATTGTGGCTCGTGGTGAAATTCCAATCGAGTCGGGTAATAGCTGGTTCTCCCCGAAATAGCTTTAGGGCTAGCCTTGGGACATTGTTTAGTGGGGGTAAAGCACTGAATATGAGCGAGCCGCGCCAAGCGGTATCAATCATAATCAAACTCTGAATCCCATTAGATGTACCCCAGGAGTCAGACTACGGGAGATAAGTTCCGTGGTCAAGAGGGCAACAGCCCAGACCGCCGATTAAGGTCCCTAAATTCACGCTAAGTGTCAAAGGATGTAGAGATACTCAAACAGCTAGGATGTTGGCTCAGAGGCAGCCATCATTTAAAGAATGCGTAACAGCTCACTAGTCAAGTGTCTCCGCGCCGAAAATTTACCGGGGCTAAGCGTGATACCGAAATCGCGGATGAATCCTAAAAATTCGTGGTAGGGGAGCGTTCTGTTTGCAGTGAAGCCATATCGTGAGGAGTGGTGGAGCGTACAGAAGCGAGAATGCCGGCGTAAGTAACGATAAAGGGTGAGAATCCCTTTCACCAATTGACTAAGGTTTCCTGGGCAAGGTTCGTCCTCCCAGGGTTAGTCGGGACCTAAGGCGAGGCCGACAGGCGTAGTCGATGGACAGCAGGTTGATATTC
Organism: Clostridium sp. CAG:288; assembly: GCA_000437395.1. GTDB lineage: Bacteria > Bacillota_I > Bacilli_A > RFN20 > CAG-288 > CAG-288. Next base: position 16,795 of record FR898171.1, read on the forward strand.
CTGCACCCGAGCACGCAGTGATGCAATGACGAAAACGGCTATGCTCACCTCCGATCGGAAGTGGAGGGCAGAGCGTAGGAGTCGATTCCTTGTTAAGTACGGGAATCATTAAGACAAAGACGTGCGGTATGAAAGTCGCGAGACGAGTAAGAAACAGCAGACGCCGATTTCCAAGAAAAGTTGCTAACGTTAAACGTGTTCGGCCCGTACCGAGAACGGACACACGTGGTCAAGGAGAATATCCTGAGGTGAGCGAGATAACTGTTGTTAAGGAACTCTGCAAAATAACTTCGTAAGTTAGCAAGAAGAAGTGCTCCAGCGATGGAGCCGCAGCGAATCGGCCCAAGTAACTGTTTACCAAAAACACAGCTCTATGCTAAGTCGCAAGACGATGTATATGGGGTGACGCCTGCCCGGTGCCGGAAGGTTAAAAGGAGAGGTTAGGAGCAATCCGAAGCTTTGAATTGAAGCCCCGGTGAACGGCGGCCGTAACTATAACGGTCCTAAGGTAGCGAAATTCCTTGTCAGGTAAGTTCTGACGTGCACGAATGGTGTAATAATTTGGGCGCTGTCTCGACAGCAGACTCGGTGAAATCTTAATACCGGTGAAGATGCCGGTTACCCGCGACTAGACGGAAAGACCCCATGGAGCTTTACTATAACTTAATATTGAGTAAATGCGAATCTTGTACAGTATAGGTGGGAGACTTTGAAGTCGGGGCGTCAGCTTCGATGGAGTCGCCGTTGGGATACCACTCTGGATTTGCATTTATTCTAACTCCTACCCTGGATGGGCGGGAGGACAGTGTTAGGCGGGTAGTTTGGCTGGGGCGGCCGCCTCCCAAATAGTAACGGAGGCGCCCTAAGGTACCCTCAGTATGGTCGGAAATCATACGTAGAGCGCAAATGCATAAGGGTGCTTGACTGCAAGACCGACAAGTCGAGCAGGTACGAAAGTAGGGATTAGTGACCAGGCGGTTTCATTGTGGAATGGCCGTCGCTTAACGGATAAAAGCTACCC
>FR898172.1:0-53984 GCA_000437395.1 Clostridium sp. CAG:288
AGTTCCATCTTCTAAATATAACCTCCATCTTATGAACTTGTTTATATTTATTCCTCTTCTTCTTTAACTATTAATAATAATTTTTTATTCACAATAATTTATTTTTAACAAATAAAAACGCCACTAAATTAGTGACGCAAACCTAAAAGTAGGTTTTACAATTCTTTATTCGTAGCTAATTAATAGCTACGTAGTGCCAGATGAAGAAAGGGAGTCTTCATCAGCCATAACTATCTTAAACTCTAACTTTGTCAAAAAGTTTAGAATTTAAGATATCAAGCATTGTCGTTTCAGGATCAATTGCTTGTGATTTTATAATACTATCAAAAGCGCTTTGGCTAAAGCCAGAGACTAATTTGACACTATTATCGTTACTTAAAGCGTGAACTGTTGGTATTGTACGCTCACAAACGTTCCAATAGATCAAGCTTGGCATTTTATAACCAGCTTTTTCATATTTCTCTTTGATATAGTCTGTAAAAGAAATCTTGTTCTTTCTTTTTTTATCAAACTTATCAAATTGCATGTCTGAAATTATGATAATATTTTTTACCATGTTTTCAACTGGAACGTGATTGTTTATAGCTGCATTCAAAACCAAATCAAACACTTTTTCAATGTTTGTATTTTCGTTAATGCAAGGGATTTTGCCTAAACAATCATATAAAGATTTGCATCCAACAAAATCGATAAAGTGTGGTTTAGATGAAAATGTAATCATTTTATCATTCCAGACGCCTTTATTTAATCTTGCAAAATAAATTGCTAAAGACAAAGCAACATTTAAAGGCTTGCCTTTCATAGAACCAGATGTGTCGGCAACAACAAGAGTTGATGAAGAATCAGTCACGTAGTTAGGCAAAGCGTTCCATTGGCTCTCTAAAGCTGGATTGTAAGTATAAGGTTCATAAAAGCTATTTCCATATTTTAAATTATACTTTGATATGATCTCATATGGATAAAGTGTTGATGAATTAATTTTAGCTTTATTTTTCAAAACTTGATTTATATATTCATCAAAACGTTTTGAATCATGAGATTCAAAGGCACTTGTATAATTAAGCATAGCTTTAGAAGGAACGTTTTCATAGATAATGCTATCAAATTTATTATCACACATCTTAACCTCAGTAACGTCTATCTTTTTACGAAGTGCAGTAAGCATTTTACGATACTCTTTTTCCTTCATGCCAAAATGTTTAGCCGTAATTTGACCCATACGTCTAGATATTTTTGAACTTGTATTGCATGATTTTAACCACTTAGCAGTTAAAGAAGGATGTTCACTTACTAAATCCTTATCAATTTGATTTTTAAGTAATTCAAAAGCTTTATCCTCAAGTTGTGTATCTAATAAAGCGTAATAGTCGTCAATTCGACCATATTCACCAATTAATTCGATATTTAAAGACATTAAAGTTGGATAATTTTTAGCTAACCATTTGTAAATGGTTTTACTAGCCTCACGTTCTCCTTGACCTAATCCTCTAATATTTCTCATGTAAAAAAGATTTTTTAAGGCCAAAAGTTTATCCTCTTCAAAAGCTTTTTTAAATGCTTTAAGACAAGCTGATTGATTCTCTCTAAAACTTGAAATGTTATTAAAAAAATCAAGATTATAGTTTAATGTTGATGTATATGCAAATGCACCATTCTCTGTAGTAGTATTATTGTTTTCGATTTTTAAAGCATTAATTAAATCCATAATCTTTACCTCTCTTTCTAAAAAAATCTACGAGATACAAATTTTCTTTTTCAGTTTAGCATATCCTCGATGTTTAAATTGAAATTGCTGTATGTACCTCTCGCTCGATGCCATATAACATTCTTATTCATATTAATAAAATGATTGCTGTAAGCACCTATCGTAAGGACCTCTTTTCCTTACACACATATTCTAGTATTTGTAAATAATTAAAAAAATTATCAAAAGCAAAATATTTTTTGACCCCTTATACTATACTAGTTTAAATTTTAATATTTTTTCTTTATTTGTGACCCCTTTTAGGGATATAATTATAAAAAAGAGGTAATAAATATGCTAGAAAAGATAAAAATAACTATTAATAAAAACGCTTATAACATACTACTTAAAGATTGTGAAAACTTTGGCTTTTATAAAAATGAAACCGAGTTAAATAAGAATTTGTTTTTTAATACAATAATTTTAAATTACTATGATCACTTTAGTTCAAATGAAAAAAGCTTCAAGGAAAGTATTTCTAAAACTCTTGATGGAAAACTTAAAGGAGACAAAGATGAAACTATTGATAAATTACTAGAAGTAATTAGAAAAAGCGAATATTATAAAGACGACAAAGAAAAAGAGATAATAAATTTAAAGCCTACAAAAATTACCGAAAAAACAATTATTAATATTGAAAATAATCTTTCAATTTATGCTTCTTTAGCCTCATATTATAGAAACCTATTTACCTCTTATTCTAATCTTAAGCAAAATTATAGAGAGCTAATTATTTTTAAAGAAAATTATAATTTAATATTGGAATCAATAAAAAAAGACAAACAAGTAAATATAGTTTTAACAAACGATCATATTATAAATAACGCTTCTATATATAAAATTTCACATTCGCGCGAAGAATTATATAATTACGTTTTAATATCTACATCTAATTCAACTCAAACAATAAGATTAGCAAAAATTAAATATATAACATTAACAAATCTTAAACGCGATATTTCATTAGATACAATTACTTTATTTGAAAAGCAAATAAAATATGGAGTTGAATATCCACTTTTATCTGCTAATGAAGAACCTGTTATTGTTAGATTAAATGACAAAGGTCTAAAGCTCTATAAAAAGATTTATCTTTATCGTCCTACTCCTGATAAAATCGAAGGTAATGACTATTATTTTTATTGCTCACATAATCAAATTGTTCACTACTTTAAACGTTTTGGAAGTAATGCAATTATAATATCTCCAAACGATTTATATACAAAAATGAAAAACTATTACTTTGCAGCTAGTAAAAAGCATTTAAGCTTTTCAAAAAGTGAGAAAAACGTTGATAAGAACTAGTATTTTTATATGTTGTTTAAAAATTAGAATTAACTAATAAATATATTTTTTTGTTATTTTATCTAAGTTTGTAAAAATAAAAATCTTTGGAGCTAGTCCAAAGATTACTATCTAGTACATCCACATGGAGTAACAATAAACGATAATAGTTCGTTTAGATGATCTTTATTGCACGAATATTCATTTCCATCATACGAAACTAAGTCAACTCCAATTAAAATATTTAAACTATTTGTAAGTTCAGCATTATCACAACCTATAATTTGTAGAAGTTCTGAAAATGTTAAGTTTCCTCGATTATAAAGCATTTTCATAATTTTTACTCTATCTTCATTTCCTAATACCTTGAATAATTCACTTGCCTCTTTTTTATGCATAGATACCTCCTATAAAAGACTTTCACTATTAATATAACCATTATTTGGAAAATTAAAAAGATTGTTGAATTAATTTTATATCTCTTTATAAAATAGAGTTTATTGATTTTAAAGCTTAAAATATATTTTTATTTTATAAATCTAATTTAGTAATTATTTCTTTCATTTTTAAAGAAGTCGTTATTAACCAATCAAATAACTGATTCCAATTATTATTATCAAAACTATTTTTTATATCGACATTTTTCTTTGCTACTATTCTGCAATCTTTTCCGGCTTCAATCCATTCCAAAGAGCTACCAAACATATTTTCAATTTTTTGCTTTTCATTAAGTATTTCGTGGAAAAAGTTCTTATCATTTGGAATGTATATATCAACAGAAATTTGCTTCTTTTGCGTATTAACAGCAGTATTAATTGTATATTGTTTGCCTGGAACTCCTAATGTATACCAATGTTGTGGATGGGTTTTTCTTTGTGAAAATTCTCTTTCCATATCATCTCTTTTAAATGCATAATCACAAAATGCTTGCCAAAATTTATATTGTAATTGTTTTGTTTCAGATAAACTTTCAAGATTTTTCACGTTTTTTGCCCAATCATTAGGCATTTCAATAACATTGAAATGAGGTGCAAGAGGAGAATTGTCTATTTGCCATAATTCTATTTCGACTAAAAAGAATGATATTTTTGCATCTATATTATCATTAAGCCACTCTATTGCTTTGCGATGTTCTTCTCTTGCTCTTTTTACTATCCAAATAATTATTTCGGCATTTTTTCCTGAAGCATATGTAATAATTTTTCCCAAATGATCATGATTTGTATCTTCTAATTGATTCTCTATTATTATCTTTTTATTTGTATCTACTTCAGTGGCTAGAATATCTACACTAAAATCACCTACTCTTGATTCAAGTTGATCTAATGTAATATCAACACCAATTTCATTTCCTAAAAGATTAAGATTTTCTTCTTCAGATAGCCATTTTGAGAAATTTTTCGGCTCATTTTTCCATACACTTCTTAAATCTTTAATTTTTTTCATTTTACCTAGTTGCATATTTTTCCTCTTTAATTTTTGTATATTAATTATAACAAAATATCATATAGAACTTATACAAAACGCTATTTTTGCATAAAGAAAAAGAGAGATTATCTCTCTGTTTTCAGTTTTTATTTTCTTTTCTTATAGCCACAGTCACAGTAAGGGCCATCTGAAGCTAATGTATATTCACGTACAAAATTAGATGCTCCACCAGCTTCACTCATAGTGTAATCTAGATGACAAAGGGCTGGTGTTAAATCGTAAAGTCCAAGCTGTTTCATCAAAACGCATATACCACATTTAGTAAATCTTGCTTCATATCCGCTACCATCTTGATATTCAAGATACTCCATATTCCATGAGAAAGGATTTCTATCTGCGGCTTTTAATTTCTCTGTTGCTTTCATGCCATCAATATCTTTTTTAGTGAACTTTTTCTTACCACTCTTAACACAAAACCATTTCATAAGTTTTGTCATCATCGATTTAGCATAATAATCAGTTAATTTTTCAACATCTGGTCGTTCTGGCATTGAAAGAATTATTGAACCAAGTAACGCTGTATTCACAATGTTCATCTTAAATCGATCATTCTTTTCAAATTCTGGTAATTCGGATATTATTTCCTTATATTTTGGTTTTGCTTTACGCATAATTGCTTTTGAAGTTTTCTTGTCATATTCAAAAACACTATTTAATTGCTTCCTAAATGATTTATTAAATAACATCCACATCCCAAAAGGCATACCTGTATATTTCATTTTAAATACCTCTTTGCATCATTTTCTAATTCTTCCCAAACAGGATATTTAGCATCAGTTTTGTCAAAGAGCAATTTTAAATCTCGATTGAGTGAACTCATTTCTTCAACAGCATTCATAGCGTGATCTGAAGCACAAATTTTTCCTAAAGATGTCGCACACATTAGCTTAAAGAATCTTAAACATGTTTTTCTATATTTCGGACTCTCAAAGATTTCATCCTCTTTAGGTAAAATTGCATGTCCAGCATTACGAATAGCTTTATATCCTTCAATATTTGCATCGATTATTTTATTAAAGTACGCTTTGTTTCCCTTTATTTTTTTCAAATTTCCATCAGTTTTATAACATGCAAAGACTATTGGTAAAACAAAGGCTGCATGACAAAGAAGATAGTCTTCCATATTTGGTTCATATGTAATCTTACACTTAGAGCCTTCAAATATTTGTTTAATAAACTGTTCATTTGATTGAGAATCTTTTAATTGTCCTATAGTAATTTTCTTAAGATCAATTGAATCAACATAGTTTGGTTCTCGATGACCAGCTGAACTTGCAAAAGCAAATAAAACATTTTTTTCTGGCAATTTTTCTGATAAATCTTTAGCATGAACATTATTACCTACAAAAACAATATTCTTTGTTTTATTTGAACGTAATATATCTAATACAGATTCAAGTTGCGTATATCGTAAAGTAATAAATATAACATCATATTGATCATCAGGTACTAGCTCAGTTATAACTGGAATATGACTAACAGATATACGTGGTTTAAATTTATCTTTTATTCTTAAGCCATTGCTTTTTATTTCTTCAGCCCATTTTCCACGTGCAAGAATAGTTACGTCTTTCTTTGCTTTAAATAAATCTCTTGCAAGATTACAGCCCAAAACACCTGCGCCAAATACTAAGATTTTCATAGATAATCCTCCTACTTTAAATTTGAGGTTTGTTATAACTAACTTTTACATTTAAAGTATAAATCAAGTAAATATAGTTGTCTATATTTTATTTAATAATTGATATTTATATATATAACACAAAAATATTTCTAATATATAAAAATATTGCTTTATGCTAGTACTTTACATCTATCATTTATTAAATTAATAAAGCTTTGTTTTTCATCTTGTGGAATATAAGATTCATTAACCATATCAATATAAACTGGTTTTAATGAAACTATTTTTTGAATCATTTTTCTTGCTGCTATTTCAGATATTCCACATTCTTTTGCAAAAATAACAAAATCTTGTTTTCTTATATTTGTTTTTTTCCCATTTAAAGTTAATGCAAATTCTTCTTTGTCTTCAGGAAGAATAATATTAACTGGCAATAAATCATAAGCTTTTGATAAAACATATTTACCATTATTTTCAATTAAAGAAAAGTTTTTTAAATGCATATCAGAATTGCCTACAACAAAAGAAAAAACAAGGCGAATAAATATTTCTGACAAATCAAATCCTGGTTGTCCTGAAAACTTTTTTATTAACTTTGCACATCTTTCATATGATCCTTTATATTTATCAGCTGTTAATCGCATATCTAATTGACAAAAGTCTTCCATTGCAATTTTTTTTATTTGTTTTTTATCATAAACTCTGTCTATTCTTTTTGTTATGTAAGCAAAAATTCCATCTTTTTTAATTAAAGCATGCGGTACAGTTGAAATTCCAGTTTTGTCAGCCATTGACATAACTAAGTGTTCAGCTTCAGGCAAACATTTAAATTCATTTACTTGTGGTTTAAGAATATAACCAGTCGGATAATCAACAAGTGTAAGCCTTGACTTATGATTTTCAAAACTTAGATGAAGTGATAATTTTTTTTGAACTCCTGGAATTGTTAAACCTTTATTAATATTATTAGTTATAATATATTGAAGTACATCTTCACTAATTTCTATATCAGGAAAATATGGCGTATCAAAAAAATGCTTAATACAACTTTTATGCCACATAAATTCATTTTCTTCTTTTAATTGTTTACCACAGCATAAACAGTTCATATTTTATTCTCCTCAATGCTTACATTGCCTATTGTATCTTTACAAGAAACAAGTAAAAGTCCAAAACGATCATTAATATCGATTTTCCAATTTCTGCTAACAACATTTAAAAGCCATCCTTCTGGAATTAAACCATCAAAAAAAGAAAATAGTGTTTTAGAAATATATGGCTCTTTTCTTAATGGAATTGTTAAAGAAATAGCTTTTGGATTTTTTAATTTTAAATACTCTTCATCATAAACAAAAGAATAACCAAAATCAGTCTCAGAAAGAACACCTGCAAAAGTATCACAAATATAAACGTATGCTTTTCTTAATTCAATCATTTGTTCTCTTCTTCCTTTCTCACAGGACCAGCCTCCATGCCAAACATAGAAAGAGCAACATTTACTTTATCTAATCGAAGAGTAACTTTTCCTTGTTCTAAATCACGGACAAAGCGAAGTCCTAATCCAGAGCGAATTGCAAATTCTTTTTGTGTTAATCCATATTCTTTTCTTTTATTTTTGATAAATTCAGCAATAGCATTCATAATATTCACCTTTTGTTAAATTATATACCCTACAAGGTATAATGTTCAACAATTTAATGTTTTTTATACCTTAACGGGTATTAAAAAGCTATTATGGAGTTGCATTATACCCAATAAGGTATATTTTTGCTCTTTTAGCTATTTGTTACATCAATCCAATACCTTTCTAAATATTTATTTTTAAGTTCATAATAGACTATGCCATCATAAATTCCACCATTTTTAAGTATCGTTTTTCTACTATCAACATTAGTATTAAAACAACAAACTAGTATTTTATCTAAGCCAATACTTTTGCAAAACGGTTTAATACTATTAAGCATCCATGATGCATATCCTTTTCTTCTTTCAGATGGTCTAACTGAATATTCAATATGTCCAGCATACTTTTCCAAATATTCGTTAAAATAATGTCTTATTTGTATCATACCTACTAGCTTATTATCACTTTTTCTAACACATAAAAATTGTGTTGCAATAATCATCCCTTTAGGAAGAGTTTCTAATTTAAGATATCTATTTGTCATCTCAAGATCTTCATTCATATAATCATATTTTCTTAAAGGCCCACATCCATCCATTGAGTCACCATTATTCAAAAATTCTTCTCTATAAGCCTTTAATTCATCCAAGTAATCTTTTGATGTTTTTATTAACATTAATTCATTATCAATTTTTATTTTTCCATAAAGTCTTTGTCTTATTTTTATTATTTATAACTTAAAATATTATCTATATAAATGCATATTTTTTAATTGATAATAATAAAAGTCGAAGATTCAGGTTGAACCAGTGTTTATAAAATCACTGTTTTATTAATTTGATGAAGAACTAAAACAAATATATGTTTAAAATCAAGCCACATCTTAATCAATTTTAATTCTATTTTATATTTTGAACACTACATTTTTAACCGATAATAAGCTACATAATTCTATTGACAATTACATATTTTAAATTATTATCATCACGTTATATAGTAACTTACCATCTATTCTAGTATCAATACAACACAAGATTTGTGTTCATTTTTGCTATTGATCTATTATCTCATACTAGTAAATACTTTATTTTTACAGTATATAAACTTTTTTATTCACAAAAAAGGATTTCCATAATTTTCTGTAATTAGGAAATCCTTCATTTTTTACGATTTTAAGCATTTAGCCGTTTTTGCGACTCAGCAACACCACTGTTTCCACATGCATAGATTGGACGCAAGGAACAGGTCTACCAATACGAGGCACAGTACGGAAGGAACATATCAACCGCATTCCAAACATGACTGTGCAACTGGCAAAAATGGTAAACCCTGCATGTATGGGTTGCGCTCTTTGAGCTTTCAAGCTCGACTATTTCGCATTCTCCATCAAATGATCTTTCTACTTCTTCACATACCCTTCGAAGATATCCCAGGCAATAAGTCTTTTCCCAATGGAAACGTTCATAGTATGTATTCCTTTCATAATTCGATTTTGGGTTTCCGCTTCACACCGCCGGTGATGGCAGTGTGGGAGCCTTCACACATATATTTTCGCCATCTGTCTTTCCATCCTCTCATTTAATCGGAAAAATCCATACGGTAGATATACATCTTAGCAAGGCTGTCACAGAGCTTTGCGAGGAAGCGGTGAATACCCTTGATATTCGGATCATCGAGTTTATAATAGCCCTGCATATAACTCTTTTTTGACATGAGCTTTGCCTTCTTAGACCATCCTTCAAGTTCGGAAGTATCATTTACATAGAAAAGCCCAGATACATCATTCATGCCCATGCTTTTCAAAGTGCTCTTCAAGAGTTTGTCTCTTCCAAATTTTCCAACCGCGTCAAAAACAAGTCTGCCTCCCGGAAATTTTTCTGCCATTGCAATGACCATGTTCTTTATCTGCTGTGTAGTGAAATAATGAAACACTCCGGCAGCGTACAGAATAGCACCGTCCTTTGCATTGATTTTATCCATCCATGAAAAATCGTTCAGATCACAGGCTATATTTTCTTCTCTTTCTCCGGCAGAAATGATCTCATTACGTGACTTTATCACGTCCGGAAAATCAAGATTATAGATACAGCAGGTTCCGTTATCCGCTGTTCTGCCGGTCATATTCAGTCCACAGCCCAAGTTGACTACTGCGGCTTTCGGATGCGTCTTCAGATAATCCGCAATTTCCCAAAGCATATCCTTTTCACGCATAGCGCCTTCTAATGCACCAAACTGGTACATGGCGCTGTTTTCCTTGCTTTTCAACTTTGAAAAATCATAGTCGATACTCTCACAGATTTTTGCGGCGTATTTATCCTGATACAACGTTGGAAATTGCTCCGCGCAAAGCTTCCGTCCGTATAATGGGATGATCAGCGTTTCTTGCACGCTCCCTTTTTCTATGTGAATCTTGTCCATAAATTATCACCTCTTTTATTATATTTTCGCTCCTGCCACTGATGGAAGCGAGGAATCCTTGTTTTATCATGGCATCCATCTCACAGTCACAACTACCACAACATCTAACTCAGCAACTCAACTCTCACATTTTTTACCCAATCTGTCTTTAGATAAGTTACCAAGAAGCGTTCGTCCTGCCCGATGCCAAAATTTGTCCGATTGCCCGAAAACCACAGTTTTACTGAGCTTTTTCAGTCATTTTTCTTATTTAACAACACCACCGTCTCAACATGAGCGCTATGTGGAAATAAATCCACAGGAGTTACAAAGTCAATGCTATATTCATCCTTTAAAAATACCAAGTCTCGTGCTAAAGTAACAGGATTGCAAGAGATGTATGCTATTTTTCTAGGGCTCATCTTTTTAACAGCATTTAAAAATTCTGGAGTAGAACCTTTTCTTGGAGGATCCATAAAGATAACATCAAAGTGCTCATCTAAATTATTTAAAATATAATCTGTACAATCATCAGCAATAAATGTAGCATTTGTAACACCGTTGATTTTAGCGTTATTAGTAGCGTCTCTTATTGCTTCTTTAACTATCTCAACACCTATAACTTCTTTAGCGTATTTTGAAGCACATAAACCAATTGTACCTGTGCCACAATAAGCATCAAGTACTTTTTCTGTACCTGTCAATTTAGCTCCTTCAATTGATAATCCATAAAGTTTTTCTATTTGTCTAGGATTTGTTTGATAGAAAGATTTAGCTGAAATCAAAAAATCTAAGCCAAAAATATTATCTTTAATTCTTCCAGGGCCATAAACTATTCTTTCTTTTTCACCTAAAATAACATTTGTTTTTCTAGTATTTATATTTTGAACAACTGTTTTAATAATAGGCATTTCATTAACTAAATCTTTAGCTAAATTCTTTATACCTGGAAAAACATCTTGGGCCGTAACAAAACACACCATAGCTTCGTCATAAGTAAAAGATGTCTTAATTAAAATATGTCTTAATAAACCTGTTCTTTTATCTTCATCATATGGTTGAACTTTATATTTTTTGCATAGTTCAAGTATTTTATCAGTAATAGCAATTGATCTTTTATCTTCAATTAAACAATTATCAACCGAAATAAGATTATGGGTGTTTTCAGCAAAAAAGCCGACAGAAATTTCACCTTTTTTCTTTCCAGGTCTAACTGGTTTTTGAATTTTGTTTCTAAAATTCCATGGATTTTCTACACCGACAGTAGGGTTGACTTTAACATCTATTTTTCCAAATTTCTTTAATAAGTTATAAACTTTTTCTTGTTTGTACTTAAGCTGAGATTCATATGACATATGCATAATAGAACAACCACCACATTTATCGTAATATTTACATTTTGGAGTCACTCTATCGGGAGAATTAGTTAGTCTTTTAACTACTCTTGCGTCCGAAGGTTTTCCATAGCTAAAAGTTGTTTCTATTTCTGCTTTTTCACCTTTTAGTAAATTTGGAACAAAAAATGTAACGCCATTATCAGCAACCATTCCCTTTCCTTCATCGTCAACGGCAAAAGCAACTGCCTCAAATTTCTTCTTCGTCATATAATTCTGCATCCTTATATTTATCTTGGAACAATATTCTCCTATCGTGAGCAATAATTACCATTTGATCATGTAAAATAGAGCGTGAAATTTGATCTATTTGGGTAATTACGCCATATCTTTCCATATATTTATAAAACATATCTTCAATTCGTTCAAGGACATCGTAAAGTCCAATAGTGGCTAATTCAATAAAATATTCTTCACGTGAATAGAAAAATACTGGTGAAGAGTGAGAAAGTTCACTAGCAGCTTCATACCAAACTGAATATTTTGATAATTTTGCCGCTTTTTGAACACCATCTCTGAAATTCAATTTAAAAGCTGGATTGGTCGAATCAAAAGAATTAGAAGAATATAACCAACCATATTCTATATATTTCTTCATATCTTTACTCTTTAAGCCTTTGTTTTTCATTTCAGCTTTCATTTGAATAAATATTTGATCCGTAGCATCTTTGTCTTCTATCGCTTCTCTAAAAGCGTTGTTATAAACAATATGCTTTAAATATACTCTTTGAAGATCATCCCCTCCTTCAATAAGAAGTTTAATTATACACTCCGCTTCGTGTAAAGTTCTCCAAGAGCCATAAGCGTCGTTAGCCAATCCTAAATTAAGCATTTTAACTATTCCAATAGCTTCTTTTATAATTCTATCGAATAAATCTGGTATTAAAGTTTTAGTTGGATCATGTTTACAAACTTTCGAATTTATTAAATCCATCTTTGACAATATTGCCTCTGCCGTACTAGAAACTGGCGAAAAAGATGACACGTGACTTTGAAAAGCTTGTGGTCTTAAATTAATCAATAAAAATTTTTCACTTACTAATGTTGAAATAGAATTTAACAATGCTTTATTATCTAAAAGATCATTTCTTTCTTCATCGTTTTTTCCATAAGAAACATAAGCCCACTCGTAAATAGAATAAGATATAATCGTTTCTTTACTCCAACTTGTTAGTTGATTAGGATCAGTTTTTAACGTGTTTGCAATTCTGCTTAAAGCTTTTGTAGCTATTTCCTTAACAGGTTTTTCATCTTTAAGACTACAACCTATAGAAACTAGTAATGATTCTAAAATATTATTAGGCATGAACAATCACCACCTTTAAGTTAGTATACTTAACAATTTTCTCAATAACATCTTCCATTTGTTCACTTATATCATCGTATAGATAAATTTTAGTCATTCCATCTATTTTAAAAATGTTTTTTTCTAAATATTTATTATCCAAAACAATGACAGATTCATTATCATTGCCAATCAATGCAGGTAATAATAAAGAACGAATATCATTACTTAAAAACTGTTTTATATTTAAATAAGATTTATTTAAACAGTAAAAGAAATTTGGAACTAATGTCTTATAGTCACTTTTATCTAATTTTTTAAAATTAACCTCAACAAAGAAAGTGTCTTTATTAGGTCTTTCTGGCAAACTGTCGTAAAGTTTTATAATTTTAAATTTTTTATTAAACTTGGCAATTCTGTTTGCTAAAGAAGTATTAACAAGACGTGGCTGATTAAGATGTTTAAATGGGAGACCTTGACGAGTTAAGCACTCTAAATCACTATAGCTTTCTTCACTACCTCTACTAGCAAAATTAAAAGCTATATAGTAACGATTTAAAATCCAATCTCTTTTGCCTAAAAGCGCGTTAAAACGGATTTCTTCATCATTAGAAAATAAATTGATAAAATTCTCATAAATTTGAAATTGATCCATTTTATATCCCTCGGTCATATTATACTTTAAATAGCGTTAAACACCCAACAAAAACAATATATTTTTGTTAAATAATATTTGTTTTGATTTTACTAAAATAAATTGATATTATCATTATATTATAGGTTTATAGCCTAAGATTTAGGAAAATATTATGAATAAAAAATTAGTTTTAACATTACCTCTACTTATTTCTTTATCAGGTTGTAGTGTCGTTGTCAGTTCTTCAACTTTAACAAGCTCATCACAAGCTACATCAAGTTCAAGCTCTATATCAAATATTTCCTCTTCATCAATTAGCTCATCAACTAACGAAGAAGTAGAAGATATTTACAAAAAAGACGCTTATAAAAACATAAGTATAGATACTCTAGATACTGAAGCTAGAGTCATTGATAGTAAAGATGATGTCACATATGATGACTTATTCAATTTAAAAAATAAAATTAATATCAACGTTGAAATAGAACCAAGTGAACTTACTAAGCTTCAAAAAGATTATGAAACAGGCTATAAAAATCAGGCCTATCGAATTGCTAAGAAAGTTACTATTAGCCTAACTAATTACTCAAATACATTTACATGGGAATTTGATGAAGTTGGAATAAGACAAAAAGGTAACACATCAAGAACTGATGTCTATAAAGATGGTAAAGTCAGCAATTTAAACCATTTTAAATTGTCTTTTGACGAAACTTTTGATGACCATGACCTTTATGGTGATGAAGCCAAAGTTTGGACTGATGTAACAGCTAAAAAAGAAAGAGAAGATCGCGAGTTTTTAGGACTATCAGGATTAGATCTTAAATGGAATAAAAGCCAAGACAGAACTTATATTAAAGAAATTTACGCTAGTAGAGTATATAGGGCAGCTGGAATTATAAGCCAACATGTTGGATTATCTACTTTTAGTATTAATGAAACTAATGGAACTAATAATCAAATGGGCTTATATATACTATATGAACCAGATTCTAAATCACTTATAAAACGTTCTCTTCAAAATGGTTCTTTTGTCAACATGACAAATTGGAAAAATGAAAAGAAAGGTATATATGGAGTTGAAGGAGAAAACTATGGTGACTTGTACGACTGCTCTTATGGAGTTGGTGAGGGTAGCTATGGTAACGGAGCAGATTTATCGTTAGATTCAATATCCAATAAAAGAATTGGAGTTGAAAATAATAGTGGTTCATATATACCAGTTTATAAACTTAAAACAAATAAAACAAAAAATACTGGTCACACAAGATTAAAAGATCTTATTCAAACAATCAATTCAGCTGAACTAAACGACATAGAAAACAAAGTTGATTTAGAGTATTTTGCTATAACTGAAGCTTGTAATTACATCATAGGAAATCCTGATAATTTAAGAAATAACAACAATAATTACATGATTTATATTCGAAGAACAGATGGCAAAGCAATTATTATACCTATAGATAACGATCGTTGTTTTGGAATAACTAAAGATTATAATCCTGATGGAAACGCTATGATGAATAGAGACATATTCACCACGAAAGCAGCTAATGGTAAAACTTCGAATTTACTTTACACAAAAACAATACTTGCTAGTACTCCTAATAAATATAAAGCCATTTATTTAAATTATATAAAAGCTTTAAAAAATTCTGATTGGATGAACCCAAATAAATTCGATAGTTTATATCAAATAGCATATGAAACTTATGGAAATGAAAGCACAATAACTAATATAAATTCTGTCGAAACTAAACCAGTAAGTTTTTCTAACATCAAAGAAAACGATGATGTTAACGAAACATTTATGACTTACGTAAGTAATAAAACTACCAAAATCGATTTAAATTATGTTATTAAATCAGTTGCTGGTGAGCTTTTACCAGAAAGAGAAGTTTACTTAATAGGAAGCTTTAATAACTGGTCTCAGAACAAAGACATGCCTTTAACTTATAATAGTACAACTGGTGATTACTCAATAAAATTTACTCCACAAAATGTCGATAATGGAAAGATAAAATTAAAATTTTTCGATGGAGTTGATTACTCTGCATTAGACTGGTCAATCAACGATGATTTAACTTTAAACCTCGATGGAAATGGAAAGTCATATCAATTAAATAATGTTACTACAAATTCTGTTATTACAATTGTAATAAATCCAAACACATTAAAAGTAACTATATCAATTAATTAGTATCTAAAGGGTCCAATCAATTGGATCCTTTTTTTCTTCTATTAATATCTCATTAATTTTCTTAAAGTGACCGTTGCCAAAAAAGCCATAAGAAGCACTTAGTGGACTTGGGTGTGGCGATTTTAATATATAATGTCTTTTATTAGTAATTAAAGCTTCTTTTGTTTTAGCATTATTTCCCCACAAAACAAATATTACTGGATCTTCACGTTCATTTAATTTTTTAATAACATCGTCAGTAAAAGTTTCCCAACCTTTTCCCTTATGCGAATTTGCTTGACCTTTTCGAACAGTCAATACAGTGTTTAATAATAAAATTCCTTGTTTAGCCCATTTAGTCAAATTACCATTAGTGCTAGACATAGTAACATTAAGTTCAGAACTAATTTCCTTATAAATATTTATAAGAGATCTTGGTAAAGCTACGCCTTGTTCAACAGAAAAAGCTAAGCCGTGAGCTTGATTAGGTTCATGATAAGGATCTTGTCCTAAAATACACACTTTAACATCTTCATATGAAGTAGTCTTTAAAGCATTAAAAATGTTCTCCATTTTAGGATAGATTACATAATGTGAATATTCAAATTTTAAAAATTCTCGCAATTTTAAATAATATTCTTTATCAAACTCACCCTTTAAAACTTCATCCCAAGAATTGCCAAAATGTACCATAAAATTAAACCTCTTTTCTATACTAGCACATAGTTTATCTAAGTGCATATGTTATATTGATGAATACCTATAAATTACCACAAGTTTACCTAAAAATATTAAAAGAAGAAGATTATAAATTAATATTAGATTTATATTCGAACAAAGAAACTGCATATTGGTCAGGAATAAAGAAAATACAATCTAAACAAGCCGCTGAAAGATTCATATATGAGTCAAATAGTGATTCAAAAGTTATTAATTACGTTATAAAGGATAGTGTAACTCAAATTAGCATCGGAGTTTTTTCTCTATTTAAAACTGAACTATTTAGAAAGCCAACTTTAGAAATAGGTTACGCTATCTTGCCACAATATAGAAATAAAGGTTATGCTAAAAGCTCAATTATAAAAATTCACGAAATGATAACTTCACATGATTACTTTATCAAATATAAATACTTAATGGCCAAATATTATACAGATAATTTAATAAGCTCTAACCTTTTACATTCTTTTGGATTTGTCCCTGTTTCTGAAGGTACAACTATAGATATTTATGGCAATCAAAAACGAACAAAGTTAGTTTATAGAAATATATAAAAATGCTATAATACAAGTGTATTTGTATTATGGAAGAAATTGAAAGATTTACTAAAAAAATTAAATCAGATATCGATCAATGCTATGAAGGTAAAGTTATTTTACTTTCTTTTTTAGATGAAACTCAAAAAGCAATTGTTAATAAATGTTTATTCGGTCATAACAACTATATAAATTGCTATTTTTATGGTGGTTTTACAAATAGTGAACGTGTAAGATGCTTATTAACACCTTATGAAAGCAACAATAATAAATTATTCAAAATAAACATTTACAAAATAATTTATAACAAAAAATATTATGAATTAAATCACAGAAGCATTTTAGGTGCATTAATGGGCTTAGGCATAAAACGTGAGTGTATTGGAGATATAATTTTAACACCAGAAAAAGACGCCTTTTTTGCTTGCACAGAAGAGATTAGCAAATATATTGAATCAGAGCTAAATTATGTTGGAAATGCTCCAGTTAAAATTGATCTTTATAGCGATAAAATAGAACACGAAATAAAATACGAAGAGACTATGCACTTCTTGTCTTCAATGAGACTTGATGTTGTTGTAGCTGCAATTATAGGATTATCTAGAAGTAACACTTTAGAGCTTATATCATCAAAGTTGGTATTTGTTAATGGGCTAGAAACTGAAAATAGCAGCCAAATAATCAAAGAAAATGATGAAATTAGCGTAAGACATAAGGGCAAATATAAAATAATAGAAGTTGGTAGTCAAACAAAAAGTGGAAGAATTAAGGTGACAATTGGCAAAAGAATTTAAAATTTACAAATAAATTATTGCTTAAAAACAAATACTTCAAGTCTATTTTAAGTATCTAATAAATATGGTATACTTTTAAAGTAGTAATTATGAAGCAAAAAATTATTTATTATACAGACGAAATGAATGATGATTTCGCCGGAACCCATATCAAGCCTAAGATTATTGATGGAAATTACAAATATCGCCATCATAATATTTTTTGGCACTTTGCAGCATTTTTTGTTTATCGTATATTTGCAACTCCCATAATTTGGTTTTATTTAACTTTTATAAGAAGAGTAAAATATGTTAATAGAAAAGCATTAAAAAGATGTAGATCTGACTATTTTATATATGGAAACCACACACAATCAGTAGTAGATGCGTTTAATCCAGCTATGTTAGCTAGACCACATAGAGCTTCAATAATTGTTTCTCCAGATGCTGTATCCGTTCCAGGATTAAATATGTTTATTCCAATTTTAGGTGGCATTCCTATTCCTTCTACACTTCAATCAACTAAAAATTACTTAAAATACCTGAAATATTTAGTTAGTAAAAAAAGAGCTATCTTTCTTTATCCAGAAGCACACATATGGCCTTACTACAATAAAATTAGAAATTTCCCTGATCATTCATTTGCCTATCCGATAAGATTTAATACTCCAGCATATGCCTTTGTAGTATTGTATAGACAAAGAAAAATTAAGAAATATAAAAAGCCAAAAATTACAGTAATTATTAGCGATCCATTCTTCCCAAAAGATTATGATAACGATAGAACAAAATTACGCAACGCTATTCACGATTTCATGGTTGATACAATAAATAAGTATGGAAGTTACGAATATATTAAATATCAAAAAATAGATATCAATCAAAAAGAAGATAATGAAAAAGAAGCTGTTGATAATTAAGATAAATTTTAATTATTATCAATAGCTTTTTTATTATTTACAAAATATGAAGCTTTTATTTGCTTTTTATTCACTTAATTTGATAAATTACATACTAGTATGAGGTTATATATGAAAAAATTAGAATTACGAAAAAATGTTTTATTTGATTTAGATGGCACATTACTTCCTATGGATATGGAAGCCTTTCAAAATATATATTTTAGAGGTTTATGCAAATCACTTCCAGAATTTGAGCCAAAGAAATTAGTTGAATATATTTGGAAAGGTACGGCAAGTATGGTAAAAGGCGGATTAGAAACTAACCGCGAAAGATTTGCTGATACTTTTACAAAATTAAGTGGTATGGATTATTACAAAAATGAAGATCGCTTTATCAAATATTACGAAACTGATTTTCAAAAATGCAAAGAAGTTTGTCCTATAACAGACACAAGTAAAAACATAGTCAATACTTTAAGAGATAAAGGTTATTTAGTTGCGATTGCCACTAATCCTATTTTTCCACAAATTGCTACCTATTCAAGAATAAACTGGATTGGCTTAGATCCAAAATCATTTCCTCTCGTTACTACTTTTGAAAACTCAAAAAACTGTAAACCAAATTTAGAATATTATAAAGATGTTTTAAACGCATTAAATATTAAAGCTGAGGAGACAGTTATGATTGGCAACGATGTTTTGGAAGATGGTATAGCTAGCAAATTAGGTATTAAAGTTATATTAATCTCAGATTGTCTATTAAATCCAAATAATCTACCTACAGAAAATTTTGAAGTATATACTTTAGAAGAACTTTATCAAGGAATTAAAAATTTATAAATAAAAAGCACCTTTGACTAACACATTTTATAAAATGTTAATCAATTTGGTGCTTATTTTTTTGAAGCAGCCTTATATCCAGTTATAAATGCTAAACCCATATTATAACCACCACAAATAGCGCTTAAATCTATTATTTCACCACCAACATATATATCTGAATATTTTTTTAATGACATGTTGTGTAAATCAATTTCATCAAGTAAAATACCACCTTTAGAAACTTGTGATTCTTTAAGTTCATATTTACCACTAATATTAAATTCTATAGAATCTAAGTGTTCATAAGCGCTATTTTTATATCTATCTATGAGATATTTTGCTATTCTTTCATTTATCATCAAATCTAAAGGTATCGATTTATCATTTTTATCTATACAGAAATTATCTCTTTTAGTCAGATCAACTAAAACTTTATATTTTTTATTAGAATTTGAATCAATGTATAACGATGAATCAAAAATAGAAATACCTGATATACCATCTTTTTTAAATAAAATTTCACCATTCTCACAATAGATTTCTTTATCGTTTTCAAGTAGTTTAACAGTTGCAAATGCTCTAGCACCAACTAAATATTCAGGTATTTTTTCTTTAGTCTTTAACGGGCATAAAACTGGTTCAAAAAGATTATATTTTACCATTAAAGAATCTAACAAACTCTTATTAATTCCTTTAATTCGATCATATGAATAACCACCTACGGCAACAAATAATTTGTCATATTTTACTTTTTTTAACGATGCCAATAAAACAGTTTTTTTACTTTCATCAACACTAACCACTTTCTCATTAAGAATAACATCGATGTTGAATTTTTTTATTGCTTCTATTAACACTTTCCAAACAGTCAGTGATGAATTTGAATAAGGATAAAATCTTCCTGCATTATCGATAATATATATAAGCCCAAGCTCTCTTAAAAAGGCTAGAGTTTTGCTAGCATAATCTTTTTCTATTATTTTCAAAGCAGCATCTTTATTGTCATAAGCTTTATCGATACTATTGTCTAAAAGTTCTTGATTGAAAAAATTAGCTCTTCCATTTCCAGATACAAGTACTCTTTTTAATAACTTATCGCTAGATTCAATTATTACTACCTTATCATTAGGATAATCTTTTTTCACTCTTAAAGCATAAATAACACCGCTTGGTCCGCCACCAATAACAACGTGTTTCATTAAATAATCTTTGAGCCTTCAACTCTCTCTTTAAATTGAGGTTTATCACCTTTAATATAGCCTAG
Source organism: Clostridium sp. CAG:288 (assembly GCA_000437395.1). Taxonomy (GTDB): domain Bacteria; phylum Bacillota_I; class Bacilli_A; order RFN20; family CAG-288; genus CAG-288. The sequence continues at coordinate 20,674 of FR898172.1, forward strand.
CGCAATGCTTTCTAAGCATTCATACTCTTCTCCAATACCTATCTCTTTTTGGAATTGTTTTCCTTTTTCTGAAGCGAAGAAAAAGCTTGATCTATGAATCCAACAAGCCCCAAGATCAATAGCAGCTGTAGCTAAAAGCATATTTTCTAATGCAGCAGCACCATCTAATACTTTTGTAGGTGAATCTTTGGAGAAAAACAAAATTACAACTGGAGAATCATAATATGCATCTGTTGGTCTTTCCGTAAACTCTTTAATCAAATCAGCATATTTTTTTCTAATATCTTTATTTTTTAATGCGATGAAAAGTAATGGTTGTCTATTCATTCCTGTAGGAGCCATTTTACCAGCATCCATAATAAAATTAATATCTTCATCAGAAACTTCTTTATCTAAGAAACTTCTAACACTTACTCTGTTTTTTAACAAATCAATAAAATCTTTCTTTTCCATATAATTACTCCTTTTAACTCATAAGTTGACTAACTATTGTAGTACCTTCCCAAGCTCCAGTAATTGTTCCATTATTAACTTCAATCATGGTTGGATATCCATTCATTTTAAATTCTAAATATGAATTGACGCCAACTAAAGAATTAATATCATAATCGTTAACTATTGGTGCTTCTATAGAACTTATATAAAGATTGTGATTATAGCCACTATCGCTATCAATGTAGTTTAATACTGTTGGTTTAATTGTTTCACACATACTACAAGTATCAGAATAAAAGACTAAATAATACATTCCTGTTTCAACACTTAAGATTTTTGAAATATCACTTATTTCTCTTAATTGATACTTTGCATCTTTATAATCTCTATTGTCTTTGTCTTTTCTACCAATTGTATAAGCAACAGAAACAACAGTTGCAATTAATAAAACTACAACTAGACACAAAGAATAAAATCTTTTTGTATATTTAGATTGAACTTTTTCTTCGATACTTTCTGTTACGCTACCAGTTCCACCAAAGACAGATTGACTTTTGTTTTCGTTCATTTTTTCACCTTATAAATATAATATCATATAAATCTTTTTTATTAGTATACCACAAATAAAAAGCAGGCACATTATATGCCTGCCTAATTTCTTACTTACGTAAGTTAAGTTTTGCAATCAAAGCAAGATAAGCTTCGTGATCTTTTCTATCGAGATAATCGAGTAAACCACGTCTTTGACCAACAAGAATGAATAAACCACGTCTTGAAGATTGGTCTTTGTTGTTTGCTTTGAGGTGAGCTGTTAAAGCTTGGATTTGAGCTGAGAGAAGAGCGATTTGAACTTCAGTTGAACCTGTGTCCTTTTCGTCCTTACCGAATTCCTTAACGATAGCAGCGACTTTTTCTTTTGATAAAGCCATTTTTCTTTCCTCCATTAAATCTTAACTTATTCCCAGTAACGAACAGGAGTTTTTTACTTCGAAGCCGAGAGTAAGTCGCATGTAATAATATACATAAGATTAATCGTTTTTTCAAGATTAATTTGTTATTTAGTCTTCTTTATCTTCATAAATAACATTTAATTTCTTTAACTTTAAACAAAGTTTATCTAATCCTTTAGGATTCATATGATAAGCTTGTAAAACCAAATCTACTCCTTTAGAAAATTCTTCTTCGTTTCTATTTTCATCTAAAAGTTCAATATATCCAAAATCAAAGAAAGCTCCACTTGAATCCATAGGATCAAGATTATATGTATCAGTCGTTGAATACATTAAATTAAGTCCTAATAAGACTTTAGCTTCCCACAAGTTCTCACTAGCTTTTTCTAATAATTCAAAGAATTTATCAATATCTTTTTTGTATCCAAATCCATATCTATAAGCTAATGCAAGATAATATGTATATGTATCTTTATCTGTTATTGGTTTTAAGTCATCTAAAACAAGCAAAGCTAGTTTATCATAAGTTTCTTTTTCAATATAACCATCCTTAAATCCACCTATTTTTCTGATAAATTGACTATTAAAACCTTTTAGCAAAGAATTCTTTATATAGTCATCTTTTAATTTAGTAGCAAAATAATATTTGGCTAAAAACAAATTAGAATTAGCATAAGTATCATTAATAGATGCTAATACATCACCGGCTTCAGTTAAATTGCCATTATTAATGTTGATAATTGAATAGTTTATTTTTGCTTGAATATTGTCTTTCTTTGCAATACTAAAATTATAATTTGCTAACCCTTCATTCTTTTTAAAATAAACACCTTCATAATAAGCAACACCTAACAAATTTGATAAATATGTGCTCTTGGGAGCGTTATTAAAAACATAGTTAATTGCTGCTTGATCACACTTGTATCCAGCTACCTCTCTAAACTTATATGATTGAAGTAACATATCTGGTTTTTTAGCATCATTGGATTCTAAAACTTTGAAGACATTTTCAAATATTGAAAAATCATCAGTTTCAGTGTTATCTATTACAAAGTTCATAAAAGTTTTAGCCCAACCCTTATCACCATTACAGGCTCCGTCGATATAATATTTAACAGCTAAATTAACATTTAGAAAATAAGCATAATAATCTGCTATATATAAATTATATCCTTCTAAACATGATGCAGCCTTTTTATAGTTTGTTACAACTTGTTTATCAAATACTCCATTGTGTCTAGATTCGCCATCTAAAAAAGCAGCTTTATATCTATATGCTGGTGGATATTTTGTATCTCTAATTATTTTATTAACTATTTTATAAACTTTTTGTTTAGAATTACTATCATCTTTTGCTAAAAGAGCAGAACAATAAGCCAATCCTATATGAGGATAATTCTTTAAATCCTTATTATTAAGTTTATCGACAATTATATCTATTCTAGAAAAAGCATATCCTACTTTACAAACATTGTCATAATATTTTTCATCATCTAATTTTTCTAATAATTGTAAGCATTTAAGACAAACTTCATAGTTCTTATTAAATTCATTTAAGGCATAACAATTTATCAATCCATCCAAAGCTAATGAGCTATCTAAATGGTTATATAATATTTTTATTGCTTCAAGAACATAATCGTTTCCAAACTCTCCAAGTGAATATAAATATCCAAGTTCAATATCACAAGCTTTATCTCCTGATTGTGCTGCTATCTTTAAATATTTAGCTGCTTTTTTGTGATCTTTTTCAAAACGATTTATTTCGTTAGCATATGAAAATCCTAATTCCTTACAAGCATATAAACAATCTTCATCAGCTAATTGAATAAGCATATTTTTAGCATCTTCTTCAAAGTCAAAATTATCTTCAGTTTGTAAGATAATTAAAGCCCAACTAGCTATTGTTAATTTGTATTTGCTAACATCTACCAATTTTATATATTTATATGATTCTATAAGGTTTTCCTTAGAAGGCTTTTCCATTATAGCTGTAAGCATTAATTTAATAGCATCTTCATCGCCATTATCAGCAAGCTCTTTGTATTTGTTATAAACTTTAGTAGTAAAAGTTGTTTTAACGTCTTCATCAATGTAACAAATTATAGCTGCAAGTGGTGCCATCTTATTATCATAATCGTAAGCTTTTTCAATCCACTTTAATCCTTCAGTTATGTTTTTTTCACAATTATTGCCATAGATCAAATCAACGCCTAAAGAAATCATGCTATCAACATCGCCAACTAAAGCACTTTTTAAAATCCATTTAAGTCTTTCATCATAGTCAACCTTAGTTCCATAGCCTGTTCCATAACATTCAGCTAAAATTTTGTATGCTGCCTGATTTCCAGCTTTTGCAGATTTGCTAAGCAATTCAAATCCTTTTTCTGGGTCAAGATTTTTATAAAAATAATATGATCCTAATTGATACATTGCATAAGGATCTCCTGCTTTTGCTTTTTCTAAATATTCATATAAATCTTCTTCAAAGTTTATAATTTCAGAATGCGTTTCAGCATCTTCATTCTCATCATTTTCTGTAATAGAAAAATAAAAAGCATCAAAAGCATTATCAAAATCTATAAAACTATTTTTACGATCAACTTCCTTAAATTTGTTATTTTCGTTCCATTCAACTGATTTCTTTAAATCTTTTTCAGTACCAAATCCAAATTGTAAACACCAACTATATAAAAAACTAAATTCCTTGCTATCTATTTTATGTTCATCTGCGTATTCAAAAACTTTAGTTCTTTCTTCCATTGGTAAAGAAAGATTCCACGGTTCTGGGTGTTTTATAAAATAAGCAATATATTCTTCTGCTGTATTTAATTTAACCATAATATACCCCCATACAATAAATGAATTGTATCATAAACCATGAGTTTTGTCTTTCTTTTTGCTAACATATTTATCACTTTTGTCGATTAATTAATTTATTAGGTTTATAATATTGAAAAATGGAGAATAAAAAATGAACGAACAAACAAGAATACATTTAACTAATCTTCAAAATAAGCTAAAAGAAATATCTAGATATTCTCATTGTGCTAGATTAATGAGCTTCGATAGAGAAACAATTGCACCAAAAGATGCTCTCGAGAATGAAAACGAAACACTAGATTTCCTTTATGCTAAAATTTTCGAAATCAAAAAAACAAAAGAATATGAAGAAAGTATAGTCTATCTTCATGATCACATCGATGAACTCGAGCCATTAGATCAAAGACTAATTACCCTTTTATATAGAAACTATGAAGACAATATTAATGTTACACCAGAACTCGATGCAAGACGAAACACGCTATTTAACAAAGCTTATGTCGATTGGTTAAAAGCTAAAAGCGAATCCAATTACTCTTTGTTTTCTAGTGACTTAAAAGATATTATAGAAATAACAAAAGAATTTATCGACTTACGTCCTGCAAAAAAAGAAATTATATATGACAATTTAATTGGTGAATACGAAGAAGGAATGACCACCGAAAAGCTTGATAAATTCTTTAATAGCTTAAAAGAACGAATCGTTCCATTACTTAGAAAAATACAAAATTCAAAGACAAAGATAAGAACAGACTTTTTAACACGTCCAGTCAGTATAGAAAAGCAAGCAAAATTTTCTGAATACTTATTAAATGTTATTGGATTTGATTTTAACAAAGGAATGCTTTCTACAACAGAGCATCCATTTACAAGCGATATTGGCTATAACGACGTTAGAGTTACTACTCACTATTATGAAAATCTCTTTTTATCAAACGTTTATTCTGTAATCCACGAAGGTGGACATGCTATATTTGGTCAATGCGAAACTCAAGACAAATATGATCATTTTATAGATCAAAGCATGACCATGGCAATGCACGAATCTGTTTCAAGATTCTACGAGAATAGAATCGGCCGTAGCCGAGAGTTTATTCACCTCATTTATCCTAAATTTAAAGAATTATTTGCTGATGAGTTCAGTGATGTTAGTGAAGAAGAACTTTATAATGGAGTCAATGTTGTCAAAGCATCTTTAATTAGAACTGAAGCAGATGAATTAACATATTCATTACACATTATTGTTAGATATGAAATGGAAAAAGCTTTATCTGAAGGAAGAATTACAGTCGATGAAGCCCCAGCAATGTGGAATAAGTTATATGAAGAATACTTAGGAGTTAAACCAAATAACGATAGTGAAGGTATTCTCCAAGATGTTCACTGGGCAAGTGGCTTTGGCTATTTCCCTACTTATGCTCTAGGCAATGCTTATAACGCTATGTATATTTTAGAAATGCAAAAATACTTTGATATCTTTAAAGCTGTTGAAAACGGCGAAATGCATAAAATAAATTCTTGGATGAAAGAACATGTATTTAAAAACGCCTCAGTTTTAGATCCAAACGATTGGATAAAAAGTATATGTGATAAAGAGCTTGATCCAACACCTTACTTAGATTATTTAGAAGAAAAATACAGTAAAATTTATAAATTATAAATTTATATGTCAATACTATTAGAAAGGAATACAAAAATAAAATGGAATTTACAAATTTTAAAGATTTAAAAGTCTATAAACCAGACCCAGAAAAGATTAAAAAGCAATATGAAGAAATTACAAATAGAATCACTAACGCTCAAACACCAGACGAAGCAACAAATGCAATCTTAGATAGTTTTAGACTACAAGATGAAATATCCACCAACTTCGATATTATTTATATTAGACAAACAATTAATACTTTAGATGAAGAATATTCAAAACTAAACGATTATTGCGATGAAATCATGCCAGTAATTCAAGAATATTCTAGCGCTGTTGATAAAGCTATTTTAAACTCACGTTTTCTTGAAGAAATCGGTGAGAAATTCGGAAAACACTATATCGATTTATTAAAAGTTTCTGACAAAACATTTAAGCCTGAAATCATTGACTATTTAATAAATGAAAATAAACTTCAATCACAATATAGAAAAGTAGTAAGTTCTGCTCAAATAGAATATAAAGGAAAGACATACACCCTTGCCCAATTAGGTTCTTTAATGCAGTCACAAGATCGTGAAGTTAGAAAAGAAACAAATGAATTATATTGGAACTTCTATGCTGAACACGACAAAGAAATAGGCGATATTTACGATAAACTAGTTAAAGTAAGAACAACTATTGCACAAAAGCTCGGCTATGATAATTTCATTCAATTAGGTTACGATCGTTTATTAAGAATCGGTTACAACTACGAAGATGTTAAAAATTATAGAGACGAAGTTTACATAAACATTGTTCCACTTTCTAATGAATTATTTGAAAGAAAAATTAAAAGAATTGGTATAACTGATCCACACTATTACGATTATAGCCTTACATTTAAATCAGGCAATCCTGTACCAAAAGGAAACTGTGAAGAATTAGTTGAAGCAGCTAGCCATATGTATTCAAAAATGAATCACATTGCTTCTGAAAAATTTGAATTTATGAGATCACATGGACTATTTGACTTAGAAAGTAAAAAAGGTAAAGCTCCAGGTGGTTATGAAGCTTATGTACCAGGAATTAAAGCCCCATTCATTTTTTCAAACTTCAATGGAACATCTGGTGATATCGATGTACTAACACATGAATTTGGACACGCTCTACAAGCTTTCTTAGGCTCATCATATGTTGTTCCAAGCTACCGTTCACCAGGCTATGAATGCTGTGAAATGCATTCTATGTCTATGGAATTCTTTGCTTATCCATATATTTCTCTTCTAGTAGGTGAAGAACAAGATGAAAAATATAGATATAACCATTTAGTTTCAGCTATTAATTTTATTCCATACGGTGTAAGCGTCGATGAATTCCAACATTTTGTCTATGCAAACCCAGAGGCAACGCATGAACAAAGAAAAGCTGAGTGGAGAAAAATCGAAAAGAAATATTTACCACACAGAAAATATGAAGACAATGCCTTCCTTGAATCTGGTGGTTATTGGTTGAGACAAACTCATATCTTTGATTCACCATTCTATTATATCGATTATACTATTGCTCAAGTTGTCGCCTTTGAATTCTTTATTGAATCCTTAGATAACTATAAAGCTACATTTGAAAAGTATTTAAAATTTGATAGATTAGGTGGTGCTTACCCTTATAAAGAATTATTAAAAGAAGCAGACATTAAAGATCCAATGGTAACAGGAACAATCGCTTCTATAACACCAAGATTAAAAGATTACCTTTCAAAGATTAACGATTTCAAATATTAATTAAGAAATGACAAAGCTCCTTTTAAAGGAGCTTTTATTATAAATAAAAAAGATATTTAGCTTTAATTAACTAAATACCTCTTTCATATCTTCTTATAACAATTCCAATTGTATCTATAACATCACTAGCAGTTATAGAATGAAGAGAATAAGATTTTAATTTACTAACAAGTTTGCAAGCTTCATTCATTAAAAAATGACTCATAGAAACAGCATCCAACAAAGAACAATCAATATAAACTATAAAACTTGCAATCATACCAGCAAGCATATCACCAGATCCAGCTTTAGCAAGTCCAGCATTACCATTATTTATTAAATAGCTATTAACGCCATCAGTTATTATACTTTCATGGTCTTTTAAATCAATAACTATATTGTATTCTTTAGCCAAGCTATAACATTTATCTTTTAGATCAATTGCATGTTTATTAGTCACATTAACTTCAAATAATCTTTCAAATTCTTTTAGATGTGGCGTTAAAACAATTTTTGCACTGCTTTCTTTAAGCTTATTTAAGCCAATATTTTTTAGAGCATCTAGACCACCAGCATCTATTATTAATTTTCCCTTATAATTTGATAACAAGAAATCTAAAGCTTCTTCTTTTTTTGAATCTACAATTCCATTTCCAAATAATATTGAGGAGTATTTTAAACATTTTGTTAAAACTTTTTCATCGTAAAAATTATCATCTTCAAAAACTTCATATATTACTTCTGGATTAACACATGCAACTCTATTATATACGCTTTTTGTTACACCTAAGCAAACATATCCTACACCGCATTTTAAAGCTGCTGAGCTAGCAATAACGATAGATCCAGGATAATTTATACTACCACCGATAATTATTGTTTTTCCATAAGTACCTTTATTAGAGTCTTCTTTACGAATAAACAAATAATCCAAAAATTTATTATTCTTGTACATAATTTAAAACGAATTGACCTTTTGTAGTATAATCACTAGCGTTAATAGTGCCTTCTTGCTTTAAAAGATAATCAGCTGTGATATCTCTATAGTTATAAAATTCACTACCTTCTTTAGTAAGTTTTCCTAAAATTTCAAAATCTGTGAAGTAGTCATAAATTCTAAAAACATTTCGATGTGTAGCTAAATAGTCGATAACTGCGACTTTATAATATTTATTGCTTTCGATTAAATCTGGGTTAATACAACAAATACTATTGTATTGGGCTTCATTAATAATATCCGAGCCTTTTGCATTAATAACATATATTTCGTTATTAAATGGTAAAGCTTTATAAAGATCAGAATAAGTGATAGTACCAGGCCCTATACTAGATCTGGATTTATTACACATAGCTAAGTCAATTTCATATCCTTGACTTATAGCTTCTAAAGCAATTGCTTTAGAAACTAAATTTGGCAATATAGCTTTCGTACCATCTACAGAATAATCGGATTGAGATAGGGAGCCATTAATGTTAGCTAAAACTTTGCAACCTATATCTTTAGTTTCAGATGTGTATTTTTCATATAACGATTCTATTTTTGAATCATATGAAGTTATATTTCTAATTTCAGAAGTATTACTACGATGATTGTCATTTGTAACTAGAGATACCTCACCATCTTTATCCACAGATAATGATATTTCACTATATCCTCTACCATTACAACCAGATTGGACAAATGGAACTCCATTATATTCAGAAGCTTCATATTGATGAGAGTGAGCACAAAAAACTGCATCAACATATCTTTTATTACTTTTGTTACTTATATTTGTAATTCCAACACATCCAGCAAGCATTTCATCAGCTGAAGAATGAGCATCAACAACTACTACATCAACATTTTCTTCCGTTCTAAGTTTATCTGATAATCTTGTAATAATACTTTCAGGATCCAAGAATACATATGAATCGACAAATCCTGAAGTAATTGAAGTGATTTGATTTGTTCCAATTATCCCGATTATTCCGACTTTTAATCCGTTTTCAAGATTCTTAACAACATATTCTTGTCCTAATTCATCTGCATGATCTTTAACAATTAGATTTTCTCTATCAAAGTGATAAATATTAGACGCTAAGAATGGAGTTTGATAGTTTGTATCACTATCTTTTAAATTCATATTTTTAGTAATATATTCAGCACCCCAGTCAAATTCATGATTGCCTAAAGTAAAGCAATCAAATTCAACTGTATTCATAACTTCAGTTAAAAATTGACCATAGTTTAAATTTGACTCAATAGAGCCTTGCCACATATCTCCAGAATTTAAAATAAGAGTATTCTTTTCTTTACCCTTTTGTTTAAAAAATGTTCCTTGTTTTAAAATACCTAATTCACTTGACGATTTATTATAAACTGCTGCGCCGTGAAAATCATTCATAGCATATAATGTAACTTCTCTATCTTTTCCGTTATTGTTTGAATTATTACATGAAGGTAACATAACAACGGACATAATTAAAACTAATAATAATCCTGCTTTTTTCATATTTTCCCCTTAAAAAAGGCTAGTTATCCTAGCCTGTTATTTCTTTAATCTTTCACGTCCAGCTAAATTTTCTAGGCTCAATTTAATTTCTTGAATATTAATTTCGTCTTCGATCTTTTTAGCTTCTTCTTTTTCTTTTGCAACTGCTAATCTTTCTTTAGCATTAGCTAATAATTCTTTAACCAATTTAAAATCAATTTGATTTTTAAAGAAAGCAGCATCTGCTAATATTGTCACTTTGCTAAAATCAACATAAATAATGCCTTCTGACATTGCCATATCGTATTTGTGCATTTCAGTTTTAAACATTATTGGTGAAGGTGCTAAAGTAGTCACAAAAGGAGAATGTCCTGGCATAATACCTAACATTCCTTCTGTTCCTTTAACTTCAAGATAAGTTACGCCTTCTCTATCTAAGATAGTTCCATTTGGTGTAATTATCGTCAACTTCATTGTCTTAGCCATGATTTTTTCCTTTTATTTTTCTTCTTTTAACATTTGTGCTTTCTTAACTGCATCTTCGATAGTGCCGACATATAAGAAAGCTTGTTCTGGTAAATCATCATATTTACCTTCCAAAATTTCTTTAAATGATCTAACAGTTTCACTAACTGGAACAAAGACACCTTTGATGTTGTTAAACACCTCAGCGACGAAGAACGGCTGAGATAAAAAGTTACGAATTCTTCTTGCTCTAGCAACAATAACCTTGTCTTCTTCAGATAATTCATCCATACCTAAAATAGCAATGATATCTTGAAGTTCTTTAAATCTTTGTAATATTTGTTGAACTTGTCTAGCTACTTCATAATGTTCTTTACCAATAATTTGTGGATCTAAGATAGTCGATGAAGATTCAAGTGGATCAACTGCTGGATAAATACCTAAAGCTGAAGTTTTACGATCCAAAACTGTCTTAGCATCCAAGTGAGAGAACGTTGTAGCTGGTGCTGGGTCAGTTAAGTCATCTGCTGGGACGTAAATTGCTTGAACAGAAGTAACTGAACCATTCTTAGTTGAAGTAATTCTTTCTTGTAATTGTCCCATTTCAGTAGCTAATGTTGGTTGATAACCAACAGCTGATGGCATACGTCCTAAAAGAGCACTAACCTCACTACCTGCTTGAGTAAAACGGAAAATGTTATCGATAAATAATAAAACATCTTGATGTTCTTTATCTCTAAAATATTCAGCCATGGTTAAGCCGCTTAAAGCAACTCTCATACGTGCGCCTGGCGGTTCATTCATTTGACCGAAGACAAGTGCTGTCTTAGACAAAACACCAGACTCTTTCATTTCGTGATATAAATCGTTACCTTCTCTTGTTCTTTCACCTACACCAGCAAAGACAGATATACCACCTTTATTGCTAGCAATGTTGTGAATCAACTCTTGAATTAAAACAGTTTTACCAACACCTGCGCCACCGAATAAACCGATTTTACCACCTTTAACATAAGGACATAAAAGGTCGATAACTTTAATACCAGTTTCCAATATTTCAGAAGATGTTGTTTGTTCTTGGAAAGAAGGTGGTAATCTATGAATTGGCATAACCATGCCACTTTCTCTTTCAAAAGGCATATCGTCTATAGGATTGCCTAAAATATTAAACATTCTTCCTAATGTTTTTTCACCAACTGGAACTTGAATAGGTGCTCCAGTATCGATTGCTTCAATTCCACGAGCTAATCCCTCTGTTGGCCCCATAGCTACGCTACGAGCAACATCATCACCAATGTGTTGCATAACTTCAGTAACAAGTGTTTCGCCGTTACTAAGCTTAATTTCGATAGCGTTGAGTAATTGTGGTAAAGTTCCATCGCTAAATTTTACATCAACAATTGGTCCTTGTACTTGAACAATGTAACCTTTGTTTAAAGTCTTTTTTTCACTCATTGTTAATCTCCTTTATTTAACAGCGTTTGCACCTGACACAACTTCAGTAATTTCTTGAGTAATCGAAGTTTGACGTGCTTTGTTATATTCTAGTTTTAAATCTTCAACTAATTCATCAGCGTTATCTGTTGCATTTTCCATAGCGTTTCTTCTACTTGCTTGTTCTGAAACATATGAATTAAGCATTAAAAAATAAACGACTGAGTTAATATATTGAGGAATAAGTGTACTAATAATTTTTTCTGGACTTGGTTCCATTTCAACATTAGAAGTGTTGCCTTTTCCAGGAGTAGCTTCAAATGGGAAAAGAGTTAAAACAGTCGGTTCAAATACTAATTGATTAATAAACATAGTTCCAACAAGAACAATCTTTTTATATTTTCCAGTTTTAAACCTACTAAGTAAATCTTTTCCTATCTTTCTAGCGACAGCATAATCAAATCCTGTTAAAGCGTTAATATAGCTGTCGTTAACTTTATATCCATTAAATGTCAAATATGAATATCCTTTATCACCTATAATTTCTATTTCATCCCCATCTTGGTATAAAGGAATAAATTTTTTATAGATGTTTAAGTTATATCCCCCACATAAACCCATGCTTGAGGTAATAACTACAAATAAAGTTTTATCACCTTTAGCAAATTTATTTAAATCAAGTTCAGAGCCTGATTCTAGGGATTTCATAGCATTACCTAAAAGCGCCTGAAGTTCTTCAACATAACGTCGGTTATCACCTAGTTTGTTTTTAGCAGTCTTCAGTTTAGCAGTAGCTACCAATTTCATAGCATTAGTTATTTTCTTGGTAGTATTGATAGAATTAATACGCTTTTTTGTTGCAGCTAATGAATTTGACATATAAATTAATTACCTAATTGATAAATAAGTTTGGAGATAATCCTCCATTACTTTTTTGAATTGTTCTGTTAATTCAGGGCTAAATGATTTAGCCGTTAACAATTCATCTATTAAATTTTGATGTGAAGAAGTAAATGTGTTATAAACTTTATCTAAGAAGTCTCTAACATTTTCGATTTCAATTCTATTAAGGAATCCATACTTTACAGCAAATAGTTCAATAATCTCTCTTTCAACTGGATATGGAGAATATTGATCTTGCTTGAGAATTTCCATACATTTTTTACCATGAGCTAAAGCTTTTCTAGTTTCAGCATCAAGGTCGGATCCAAATTGAGAGAATCCTTCGAGTTCATGATAGTTTGCTAAATCAATTTTTAAAGATCCAGCAACTTGTTTCATAGCTTTTATTTGTGCGGCTGAACCAACACGTGAAACTGATAAGCCAGAATCAATAGCCGGTCTTTGTCCAGCATTAAACAATTCAGTTTGTAAGAAAATTTGACCATCAGTAATAGATATAACATTTGTAGGAATATAGGCTGAGATATCACCTGCTTGAGTTTCGATAATTGGTAAAGCAGTGATTGAACCACCACCATATTTTTTATCTAGCTTACAAGCTCTTTCAAGAAGTCTACTATGGAGATAGAAAATATCACCTGGGTAGGCTTCACGACCTGGAGATCTCTTCAAAAGCAAAGCTAAAGTACGATATGCAACTGCTTGTTTAGATAAATCATCATAGACTATCAAAACATCTTTGCCTTGTTCCATCCATTCTTCAGCCATTGTAACACCGGTAAATGGAGCGATATATTGCAAAGCAGCCATTTCACTTGCTGAAGCAGATACAACCATTGTATAGTCCATAGCGCCATGGTTTTTAAGTTTTTCAACTAAACGAGCAACTGTTGAATTTTTTTGACCGATAGCGACATAAATACATAAGACATTTTGTCCCTTTTGATTAATAATAGTGTCGATAGCAACAGCTGTTTTACCAGTTTGTCTATCGCCAATAATTAATTCTCTTTGACCACGTCCAATAGGAATCATTGCATCAATAGCCTTGATACCAGTTTGTAAAGGAGTATCGACGCTCTTTCTTGTCATAACACCTGGAGCAATTCTTTCAACTGGTCTAGTTTTAGAATAAATTATTTCCCCACGTCCATCAATTGGTTGACCTAATGCGCTTACAACACGTCCTATAAGATTATCCCCAACAGGAACCTCGAAAACTTTTTTAGTTCTTCTAACTTCGTCGCCTTCTTTAATAGTGTCAACGTTGGATAATAAAACTGCACCGACACTATCTTCATTAAGGTTCATGACTAAGCCATAGACGTTACCAGGGAAGACTAAAAGTTCGCCATTTAAGGCGTTATTAAGTCCATAGATAACTACAACGCCATCACCAACAGATATAACAGTTCCAACATCATCTTCATGAACATCGCTACCATAATTTTCAATTTGGGACTTAATTAACTCTGTAATTTCATTGGTCTTAATTTTCATTTAGTGTACCTCCTAGTAAATGTTTCTTTAAATCGTTAAGTTTTGTTTTTAACGATGCATCATACACTTTATCATCTAAAGCGATTTTTATTCCACCAATTAATGATGGATCTACTTTTTGCTTTAATTTAACTCTAGCTATTAATTTTTTTGATAAAGCTAATTCAATATCTGCAACTTCTCTGTCTGAAAGTTTTGAAGCAGAAAATAAATAGCCACGTTTAACTCCAACTTTATCATATAAATAATCAAGAGTTTTTTCGTATATTTCACAAATATATCTTTCGCGTGAATTATCGATAATAACATTTGAGAATTTAATTAATGAATCATCGTTGAATTGATTTAAAATGTTCCAAAGCATCTTTTTCTTGTTAGACTTTGAAATTTTAGGCGAAGCTAAAACAGACTCAAATTCTTTCTCAGCTTTAAGTGCTGAAATAAGAGTCTCCAATTCTTCGATTGATTTTTCATAACTATCAACGCATTCGACATACGCCATAGCATATTTTTCAAAGACACTTTGTTCCATAATATTACTTATTCATTTCTTCTAAGAAATCGCCAATTAACTTTTCGTTATCTTTAGAATCGACTTCTCTTTCCAAGACTTTTTCAGAAGCTTTAAGTGCAACTTCAATAATCGACTTATTAATATCGTCTTGAGCTT
Source organism: Clostridium sp. CAG:288 (assembly GCA_000437395.1). Taxonomy (GTDB): domain Bacteria; phylum Bacillota_I; class Bacilli_A; order RFN20; family CAG-288; genus CAG-288. The sequence continues at coordinate 35,715 of FR898172.1, forward strand.
GTTTTTTGCTCATTTCAATATCTTTTTCAGCATCTTTTTTTATGCGAATAGCTTCAGCTTTTGCTTTTGCAATCGTTTGCTCTTTAATTGCTTCAGCTTCTTTACGTGCATTTTCAACTATAGCAACTGCTTCAGTCTTAGAATCTCTAATTCTACCTTCAGCTTCTGTTAAAAGTGTTTGAGCACTAGCGTTTTTCTTATGTGCTTCAGTCACATCAGACATCATCTTTTCTTTTCTTGCATCAAGAATCTTGCGTACAGGTTTAAAGAAGAAAATAAAAAATGCTAAAACCAAAACAACCATTGCCAAAATTTGGACAACGAACGGTTCCCAACCGCTTGGAAAGATTTTCTCTAAAATACTATCTTTATCAATTGCCTTTTGAACATTTGAAAAAACTAGTAAAAATCTACTGTTGAGCATTACAAGCCTCTTTCTATAAACAAACTAAGAAAACGATAAGAATAGCAATTAATAAGCCGTAAATACCTGTTGTTTCTGTCAAAGCACAGCCAAGAATCAATGTAGATCTAATTTGGCCATATGCTTCTGGGTTACGTGAGATACCACCTAAAGCTGCAGCTGCGGCTAAGCCTTCTGAAATACCAGGACCAATACCAGTTAAAACAGCTAAGCCTGCGCCAATAGCGGCAATGCCTTTCATAATAAATTGTGCTGCTTGTGCATCCATAATATATCCTCCTTTATGGGTAATTAAGCTAAATTTTTAACAGTCTGTTGTTTATAAATGTATCCTTCCGGTACTTCGTTAGATACAAATAACATTGTCAAGAAGACAAAGACTGTCGTTTGAATAAATCCTGAAAACACGTCGAAATAAGCGTGTAATATAGGAGCAACTACAGGAGCTATAAAGAATGGTAATTTAAATATCATATTTGATAGCCCCATCAACGCATCATATAGTAGTCCCATTAAAATCCATCCAGATAAAGCGTTACCAAATAAACGGAAAGATAAGCTTAAAAGTGGTGACCACATAGATAACATGTTAATTGGTAAGAAAAATGGTAAAGGTTCAATAAATCTTTTGAAATATTTGAACTTTGTATAAATCATAGATGTAATATGAATAGCTAGGAATGATATTAATGCTAAGATAAATGGAATTAAATAATATGTCAAAGGAGCTGGAAAGCCGAGCATTCCAATAATAAAGCACAAGAAAATATACATGCATAAAAAGCCGAAATATGGCGCAATCTTTTTAAATTGCGGTCCCATATTATTTACAACCATATTATCTATAAAATCAACATAAAATTCAGCAAGAAACATTATGCCCTTTGGTTTCTTAAATGGATCAGTTTTACGGCTAGCGATAGCAATGACTATACATAGAATTAACATGATAGCCATAACTACCAAGCTCATAATCATTTCGCCTGTTAATCCGTTATTTGGGATATTAATATTACCAAATGACATTTAAATTTCCTTCCATAAAACGTAAAGTCTAATTTTATATTAAACAACTATGTCTAGTTTAACATAATTCACATTATTTAATCTAGACCATTTGTTAAATTTATGTCTTTATTTGACGTCAAAAAAAACTTAGGTGCAACACTATTGTTAACACCTAAGTAAAAATTATTTAACTTTTCTAGCTCCTAATACATAAATACATAACTTAGGAATCAAATAAGCAACAAATACAGCAATGACGTTAAATATATCTATTTTAAAGTACGCAAGTAATCCAGCAATAATTAGACCTATCAAATATAATAGCGATCTTATCATCATATTAGCTATTCCTTTACGTTTTGATGTTGGTCTACCAGCATTTAAAATATAATCCATTTGCTTTTCTAACATTTTAAAATTTAAATCAGCAATGATCGATCCTAATAAAAAGCCTAATGGAATCGACATATATCCAAAGAAAAAGCAGGCGGATAAAATTATAAATACAACAAACTGAACAGCAATAACAATAATTAATGATTTATTAATATCGTCTTGCTTAGAATAAAAATCACTTATCTTCTTTAGCATTTTTCTTTTCTGATTTGTTTTTTCTTGATTTTCTAGCTTTTTCTTTTGATTTTTTAAAGGCACTAGAGAACATATCTTTATCTTGTTCTTCTTGCTTTTGTTTTTCATTAGTCTTAGCTAAAATCAATGCTTCTTTAGTTTTATCTAATTCGTTATTTAAATCGCTATTAGTTTCTGATGTGATAGTTTTTTCGCCACTAACATTATTAACATGAACATCAACTTGTGGGAAAGCAATTTCAATATTGTATTTATTTAGATAATTGTAAACAGCTTCATTTATTTCAAATAAAGCATCCCAATAATCATCAGTTTTTACCCAAACTCTTAAAGACAAGTTAATAGCTGAATCGCCATAAGATGAAAAACGAACAGCTGGTTCTGGATCTGTCAAAGATTTATTGCATGAATATGCTGCTAATAATAATGCTTTTCTAGCTGCTTCGACATTAGTTCCATAAGCAACACCGATATTAATTGTTACTCTTCGTGTTTCATTAGAAGAATTATTAACGATTACAGACTTAGTAATACTACTGTTTGGAACAACAATTTTCTTTCCATCTGCCGATTGTAATACTGTGGTAAGCATATTAATTTCTTGAACTGTGCCTTCTGTACCATCAGTTTCAATATAATCTCCAGATTTAAAGAATTTATTGGCTAATAAAACTACTCCATTAGCAAAGTTAGCTAATAAGTCTTGCAAAGCTAAGCCAATAGCTAAAATAGCAGATGATAATATTGTAAAGACATTATCAAGTGGAATATTTAACACTCCTAATACTAAGAAGAATAAAAGTAAATTCAAGCCAAACTTTAAGCAAGAACTTATAAAGGCTACAACTGAAACTTCATCAATTCCATTTGAGCGTTTTTTCTTTGATCTAATTGAAGAAATGACAATTTTATTGACAAACTTTACTAAATAATGTCCTATGACAATAATAATTATTGCTGATACTAATCTAATAGCTAAATCAACACCGTGATTTTTGAAAAAATTAACAATTGTTTCAATTAAATTGGCAAAAAAGTTTTGAACACTTTCTGGTTCATCGCCTGATGAAGGAGCATCAGTTGAACTAGTTAAAAAATAATTAAACATAATTTCATCTCCAAAAATATAATATACCACAGTTTAAATGATACTTAAATAAAAAAAGCGCACTTGATATTTGTTATTTTGTACAAATAATTATTTATGACTAATATTGCTAAATAAAAAGATACGTTGAAATATAATAAATATTAACGTATCTAATAATCATTTTTTAAATCGAATTTATAAACCTTCTTTTGACAGTTGCTAACATCGCATATATTTTTGAAGAAACTTGTTTACATTGTCGATTATATTTAGTAGCAATTTCTTTAAAAGTTTCACCACTTAGCCAACGAATAAACATTTCGCAATCTTCCATACTATATTTGCTTTTTACATAATTAATAATAATATCGGCATCTTTAACAAGTGAAATATCACTCTCTGGTTGAATCGAAGAATTAAAAACTACATCCTGTTTCCATGGTTTAAGCAAATCGTATCTTACTATTTTAGACTCATTTTTAAAAGTTAAAGAATTATAAACGCTCATAACATATCTCACAGCTTCAGACTTTAAAACTCGTCTCCAATAATTCATGAAAGATCCTTTTTCATAGGCAAAAGACTTAATCGCTCTATCTGTAGCGGAATAAAAGCAATACAAAAAATCTTCTTGATCTAAATTTAAATTTTTGTATTTATTAGCACATATTTTTGCATAATCACACATTTCAGGATAAATAGTTTTATAAAGATTATCTATCTCATTTTTATCTTCTTTGCATTTATAAACCTGAACATCAATTTCATCAATTTTTTCTTTTTCTAACATAATCCCCCAAGCTAAAACAGCAAACTAATTATAATGGAAGTTTTTTTATTTTTTATTTCTAAAAGAAGCTGCCGCACTTAAAAATATTGCACCAGCAATTGCCGCATTCAGGGATGTAACTGGACCAGAAATAGGAATTCTTGCGACAAAGTCAGATCTTTCTAATACAAGTCTAGATACTCCACGTCCTTCTGAACCGACAACAATAGCCATTTTGCCATTATAATCTATTTGGTCATAAAGTCTATCTCCACTTCCATCAGCAGCAACAATCCAATATCCGTTTTTCTTTAATTCATTAATTGTTTGAGCAACGTTAGATACTTGAACAACATCGATATGCTCACTAGCACCTGTAGAAAGTTTAATTACAGTAGGTGTCATACCGACTTGTCTATCTTTTCCAATAATTACACCATCGACTCCAAAGCAGCATGAAGTACGAAGCAATGAGCCAAAGTTAACAGGATCTTCAATTCCATCTAAAACCAAAAGTAATGAATCGTCAGAAACTTTAGAAAGAAGCTCTCTTAAAGAAGTGTATTCGAAAGGATCAATATAGCAAACTACACCTTGATTGTTGGCACCATTTGTTATTCTATCAAGCTCTTTTCTATTAGAAAATTGAAAAGGTATACCATTTTCTTTGCAAAGTTTTTCGACATCTTTATTCTTTAAAGTCTCAGAAATAAGAACTTTCTTAGGGCGTCTTTTCCCTTGTAAGGCGCTAATAACTGGGTTTAATCCATAAATAAAGTTTTCCATAATGTTTTCCTTTCTAGTTCCGATACTACCATATAATTTTGCTAAAAAAAAGCATTTTTATCTATTCGGGAAAAGTACGGGACTATTTTAATAAAATATGATTAATAAGTCATTCAATCGTACTTAATAATTATAAAAAGGAGCCATCGATTAGACAACTCCTTATTTTTATAATTAGTGATTTGTCGATAATTTAATCTCAAATGGGCTAACTTGGCTACGTAACTCATCAGAATAAGCTGTCAAAGCTGCTTGACTAGACATATCCATGGTTACAGTAATTTTCAAACAATCTTTTTGTCTATATTTTAATATTTGGCTAGAGATATCTCTAATGGTTAAGCCGTATTTATCAGCTGCAGCTAATGCTTCTTTTAAAATAGGTGTTTCACCATCAACAACTAAGATTATCTTTGGAAATCTTTTGCTTGTCTTTTTTTCAATAAATCTTAAAATAACTAGAATGACAAAAGCGGATAGAGTAGCAATTATAGCTTCTACAACAAATCCACATCCGCAAGCTAAACCAATACCTCCACAAAACCAAACAGTTGCAGCGGTAGTTAAACCTTTAATGTTAGTACCAGTTTGCATGATGGTGCCTGCACCTAAGAAACCGATGCCACTAACTACTTGAGCAGCTAAACGTGCTGGATCACGGTTGCTATAATCAGTATATCTAAATCCATAAATAGAAACAGTCATAATTATTGAAGCACCAATTGCAACAAGAATATGAGTTCTTAAACCAGCAGCATGCCCGTGAAATTCACGTTCAAAACCAATTATTCCTGATAATATAGATGCTATAACAATAGTAATTAAAGTATATAACGCTATACCTAAATCCCCTTGTTTAGCTATATTAATTATAAATTGATCCATAATACCTCCGTTTGTTTACATAAGGTGACGTGAGATAAGTTCTTTTCTTAAAATATCAGATTTTTCAAAATCTTTATTATTTCTTGATTCAATATAATCTATATAAACTTTTCTATCATCTTCAGAATATTTTCTATTTTCTATTCTTAAGCCAAGTATACCAAACATTCTTTTTAAAGTAAATAAATAGGAACTAAGCAAGGATAAATCAGGTTCTCTTTTTCTAATTTCAGTATTACTTAATTTAACAATTTTTTCTACTGCAACTAAAGAGTTAGCAACGTTTAAATCATCAGTTAGTGCATCCATAAATTCATTATATAAGTCGTCGATAAGTTTTTCTTCTCCACTATAATTGGATAAGAAAAGTTTTGCTGATAACTTGTCGACAGCATCTTGATATTTATCGAAAGATTTTTGTGCTTGTTCAATTGCTAATTCTGTAAAGTTAATTGGTGCTTCATACTTTGTCGATAAAAAGAAAAGTCTTAAAGCGTTAGCACCATATTTTGCAACAGCATCCTTAGCAAGAATAATATTTCCTAAAGACTTGCTCATCTTTTCATCGTTCATATTTAAGAATCCAACGTGCATCCAAATATTAGCTAGTTGTGTTCCGTTTGCAGCCCTAGATTGTGCAATTTCATTTTCATGGTGTGGAAATTTTAAATCGAAGCCCCCACCGTGAATATCAATTAAAGTTTTGCCAAAGACTTTTTCAATCATGACCAAACATTCAGTATGCCACCCAGGTCTACCAGCACCGAAATCAGCATCAAATTTAATTCCTTTATCAGTGTTTTTCCACAAAGCAAAATCTAGTGGTGATTCTTTATCTTCATCAGTTTCAATTCTCGCACCTGCAAGTAAATCATCAACTTTAATTTTTGATAATGCGCCGTAATCTGAAACACTGCTTACTCTAAAGAAAACATTTCCATTGGCTTTATAAGCGTGTCCTGTTGCCAAAAGCTTATCGATAAAAGTAATTATTTCTGGTATGTAGTTACTGACTTTTGGATGATCGTAATACTTTCCAACGTTAAGTTGATTTAAAGTATCTTCATAACTTGCGATATAACCTTCTGAAAGTTCCCTTTCAGTTTTTCCTTCAGCTATTGCACCATTGATGATTTTATCGTCAATATCTGTGTAGTTTGAAACAAGTCTAACTTTGTATCCACATTCAATTAAAACTCTTTGAAGCAAATCAAATGTTAAAACTGGTCTAATATTACCTATATGAGCATAGTTGTAAACTGTTGGTCCACAGCAATACATATCTACTTGACCTGGACAAATTGGTTCAAGTTCAACTTTCTTAGCACGATATGTATCGTATAAACGAATTTTTCTTAATTCTTCCATATAACTTTCTCACTTTCCCTCTATAGAATTTTGCATGTTCTGTAGACGATATAAATCGTAATACGTTCCACGTAATTTAAGCAACTCTTGATGAGTACCTTCTTCAATTATTTTGCCTTTTGATATAACAAAAATTTTATCAGCGTGTTTGATAGTTGATAATCTGTGGGCAACTATAACCATTGTACCAATATTTTTCATTTTTAATAAAGAGTTTTGTATTAAAACTTCTGTTTCTGTATCAATATTTGCTGTTGCTTCATCTAAAACAACAATATTAGGTTTATAAACAACTGTTCGTGCAAAAGATATAAGCTGTCTTTGACCCATTGAGAAATTATTTCCACGCTCTAATACTTCTTCATCATACTTTTTTGGTAATTTTTCAATAAACGTATCAGCACCGACATACCTACTAGCATCTTCAATTTCTTTTCTAGTAATACTATCATCATCCAAAGCGATATTTGAAGCAATAGTTCCAGAAAATAAGAAAACATCTTGTAGCATTTCACCAATGTGTTTTCGCAAAGAATTTATTTTTATTTTCTTAATATCAATACCATCGATGAGTATTTGTCCTTTTTGAATCTCATAATTTCTAACTATTAATCCAATTATAGTTGATTTACCAGCACCTGTTGCACCGACAAAAGCAGCAGTTTCACCAGGCTCAATAACAAACGAAATATCTTTTAAAACCCATTCGCCAGGAACATAACTAAACCAAACATTTTTGAATTCAATTTTTCCTTTAAAGCCGTCAACATCAATCGAGTCATCTGAATCTAATACATCAGCTTTTAAATCAAGAACCGCTAATATTCTTTCTGCAGCTGTCATTGAGCTTTGTAAGCCATTAAATTGTTCAGCTAAATTTTGAACTGGATTAAAGAACTGAGAAATATAAATATAGAAAGCATATAGTCCATCAGTATCAAGTTGTCCATTCATAACAAGCCTTAATCCAACAGACATAACAGCAACTATAGCCATAACATAAATAAAGAATACACCTGGTCTAAATAAAGCAAATATTCTAACACTCTTTAAATTTGAATCGCGTAATTGTTTATTTAGCTTAGTAAATTCTTCAGCTTTTCTTTCTTCTTGGTTAAATATTTGAATTGTTTTCATTCCAGAAAGATTTTCACTTAAGAATCCGTTTATTGATGAAACATTTTTTCTAATTTCTCTATATACTTTTTTAGATTTTGATCTAAAGAAAATCGTTATAGCTAATATAATTGGTAAGAACGCGATCAATATCAAAGCTAACTGCCAGTTAACAAAGAACGATATAATTGCAATTGCAACTAAAGTTATAATATTCTTTAACATGTTAACCAATATATTTGTAAAGAAATCCATCAACGTTCCTGTATCGTTAGTTATTCTTGTAACAAGCTTACCAACAGGAATGGTATTTAATTGACCTATTGCTAACTCTTCAATGTGATTAAATATATCTCTTCTAATATCGTAAATAACTCTTTGTCCAACCTTTTGGACCATCATTCCACTGATATACATCAAAATAATTGATGCAAACATAGCTACTATAAAGAACAAACCAATAGCTAATATAGATGTAAATTGAGTTGTTTCAATTTTAAGAAGTCGCAATATTTCTTTATAGAATAGCGGCTCTGTCGTGTATAACAAAACTGAGAGTGTATCTAAAACAATAGCGAAGATAAACTTTGGTAAATATGGTTTAAGATATCTAGCTAGATTTCCAATCATAGCCATATCTTTCATCGAATGTTGTTTTTGTTCTAATTCTTCTTCGCCCATATTAGTTCACCTCCTTTTCTAATTTTTGAAGCTCAACTAATTTAGCATATATTTCACATGATTTTAGCAATTCATCGTGAGTGCCATATCCAACAATTTTACCGTTATCCATAACAATGATATGGTCAAGTTTTTCAACTGCTGAAATACGATGAGCAATAATTAAAGTTGTCTTTCCTTTTCTTAACTCTTTAATATTATTTAAAATTGTTTTTTCAGTTTCAGAATCAACAGCAGAAACTGAGTCATCCAAAATTAAAATTTGTGGATTCTTAACAATAGCTCTAGCCATTGCAATTCTTTGTTTTTGTCCACCTGATAAGGTAACACCACGTTCACCAACCATAGTGTTATACCCATCTTTAAACTCAATAATATTTGAATCTACACAAGCAAACTTAGCAGCTTTTCTGACTTCGTCCATGCTTAATTTAGGGTTAGAAAACGCAATGTTATTAGAAATTAAATCAGAAAACAAGAAGGAATCTTGAGCGACATAACCGATATTGTCTCTAACGACTTTAGTTGGCCAAGAGTTAATATCTACACCATCGATAAATATCTTATCTTTTGGAATATTATGAATCTTTAAAATCGAATTAACAAAAGTTGTTTTTCCTGAGCCGGTTCTACCAACGATACCGATATTTTCTCCTGCATTTATTTTTAAAGATATTCCTTGTAAAACTTTTTGATTTTCATCATCTTCGTAACTAAAGTCTAAATTTTTAAATTCAAGTGCTCCTTTAAATACAGGTAAGTCTTTTCTAAGTTCAGCTAAATTATCTTTAACACTAGGCTCAGTTTTTAATAGTTCAGCAATTCTATTATAACTAGCTCTACTTCTTGAAATGTTATCAATAAGCATTGATATAGCAAGCATTGGCCAAATCAAAGTATCAAAATAGCCGAAATATGTACTTAACTTACCACCATCAAAATCAACACCGCCACCAATAACGTTTCCAGTTAAAACATAGTATCCACCTAAAATCATGATTACTCCAAAGACAGAAAAAATCAAAAATGAAATAAGTGAATTAAGCATTATCGAATAACGCAAATACTTTATGTTGGCAATTTCATTTTTCGAATTCAATTTTGCAAACTTTTTCATTTGTTGACCTTCTTTAACAAAGGCTTTAATGACAGATATTCCAGTTATATTTTCCTGAACAAAATCAGATAGACCTTCAAAAGCTTCTTGTCTTTCCTTAAATCTAACGGATTCTGCTTTACCAATTACCCCACCACAAAGAGCAACAAGCGCTAGTGGAACAATACAAATAACAGTCAATAACCAGTTCATTTTAAACATCTTATACATGGCTAAGCCACCTAAAACTACTGCATCAATTAAGAATATAGTTCCATCCATAAATGATGTTTTAACTGCATCTAAATCGTTAGTATATAAAGACATTAATCCACCAGTTTTTTGCTTTTTATAATACTCGACAGAAAGTTTTTCAGCATGAATAAACATTCTCTCACGTAAATCATATTCAATTTTTTGGCCAACGCCATTAATGCATAATCTCCAAGCTGAACGACCTATAAACATCAAAGCACCAATTCCAACTAAAGATAACAAAACTGTAATATAATCTTTATCAACGAAAGTACCTTTGTCCAAACTTGATATAGCGTTACCAATAATTTCTGGAATAAAAAGTTGAACAATATCAACTAAAACTAACGCTAATATTCCTATAAAAAAATAGTACCAATAGCGCCTATAATAACAATTTATATATTTTCCGAATATCATAAAAACCTCCATATAGCGCTTTTGGCACTATAAGATGCTAGTTCAAAAAGTTCATTTTTATTGCTTCTTTAACTTTCTCTATAACCTCATCATTAAGAGTAACTTTTCCACCTGTTTTACCAGGCATTCTGGCTATTCTTCTTTTGGATATAGAACGTATAGCATCTAATTTTAAATATGAATGAGATCCATCGTCGCTTAGTTCAGGAATAATTCCCAAATCAAAAGTCATCGCTGACCCTGGTGAATCACGACTAGATAAAGGTATGACGATAATATTTCCTAAATCGACACACCACACTAAAGCGTAATGTCCTCTTGTGTGATAATCGCTTAGTTCAGTTCCAATATTAATACCAAATTCAGCCCAAATAACATCGCCACGGGCAAGGTTATCTGGTTGAGTCTTATATCCAGCTTTATCGATAGATTCTTTAAAGTATGTCGTTTGCCTATCAATCCAATCAATGTATTCTTTAGCCACTTCATACTTAACATTTTTTAACTTATCATCTAAATGATATTTTAATAAATCTGTCTCTCTTTTCAAATTATATCTCATAAATTTCTCCACATATTTATATATGTGAATTTTAATGAGCATAAATTCGAATTTTGTCTAATTTAACATTTATTCGTGAATTACTTTACAATCTAAGTCATATGCTGAAGCATTAATTATTTCAGCTTTATATGATTTACCTATTTCAAGTTCATCATCTGAGAAGATATATAATTTACCATCAATATCATCTGGGGCGAAAATGTAACACATTCCTTCATAACAATAGTTTTCACTATCATAACCAGTAATTGTTACATCGATAACTTCACCTATTCTTTGTTGGTTAGCTTTAAAAGAGATAGCTGCTTGAGCTTTCATAATTTGATTTAATCTCTTTTTCTTTGTTCTTTCTGGAACTTGATTTGGTAAAGTTGCACCAATTGTTCCTTCTTCAGGTGAATACGTAAATACACCTAAGTGGTCAAACTTAGTTTCTTTTACAAAAGCTAACAATTCATTAAAATCTTCTTCAGTTTCTCCTGGGAAGCCAACAATAAGTGTAGTTCTTAAAATTGCATGAGGAACTTTCTCTCTTATTTTTTTAAATAAATTTACTAAGAAATCGTGATTTCCTCTACGATGCATATCAGCTAAAACATGATCGACTGAATGTTGAATAGGTATATCAAAATATGGGGTAAGTCTCTTTTCAGATCCGATAAGTTCTATTAATTCATCTGTAATTTCATCTGGATATAAATATAATAATCTTATGTAATCAAAAGATTCATGCTTTAAGGCTTCTCTTAAAAGAGTGCATGTATTTATATTTTGTCCAACTAAATCTGATCCATATCTTGTTGTATCTTGAGAAATAACTACCAATTCTTTAATACCTTTTCTATCTAATTCGTCCATTTCAACTTTCAAAGTTTCTAATGGTATCGATCTAAAGTGTCCACGAATCAATGGAATAGCACAGTAAGTACAGCAATTATTGCATCCTTCAGATATTCTTAAATAAGCTTGATAATCTGGAGTTGAGTAAACTCTTTTTGTAGGATCAATCTTTCCTTCTAAAGTTCTGTCTTTAACAACTTTTTGGAACAGTTCACCAAAACGATAATAGTCTCTAATAGGGACAAATAAATCAACTTCTGGAATTTCTTTAACTAAATCATCGTAATATCTTTCAACTAGACAACCGATAGCAACTGTTACTTTTTTATATGTAAGCATCTCTAATATTGTATCGATAGCTTCCTTTTTAGATGCTTCAATAAAGCCACAAGTATTGACGATAATTATATCGCTTAGTTCAGGATCAGAAACAACTTCAAAACCATTTCTAACAAGATAGCTAAGTATCTCTTCACTATCTACTTTGTTTTTGGCACAGCCAAGTGAAATAAAACCAACGTTCATTTTTTATTTTCCCCCTAAATAGAATAAAAAGTCTCCATATAAGTGGAGACCTTATTAATTGTTCTTTAACTTATTTTGCTCTAAAGAATACTCTATAAATGAGTAATGCACAATAAGAGACAAGTAAGAATAAGTTAGCCCAACTTGAGGCATTATTAATAACAATACCATTTGCGACTGGAATAATACCGATAACAACTAAGAGGACTAAACTAATTAACTCCACAACATAAGCAACATCTCTATGTTTTTTTGAAATTCTTAAACAAATACAAGTTATAAAGCCTGCTGCTACTAAGATACTTAAAATCAATGTAACTATTTCCATATTAAAATACCTTTCTTTTCTAAAATACTTTGATAGTATACTCTTTAAACAAATTTATATCAATCAATTATATATTATTATAGCAAAAATCCGGCAGAAGCCGGATTATTTATTCAACTCGAAGAGTCCAGTCAATTTGAAACCATCCACTTGTATCTGATTGACTAGCTTTAAGTGTTGTTACATTAGAATTTATAGTAAATCTAATATTCTCATATGTAGCTTCATAAATTTCAAAAGTATCAACTATAACATTACCATTAACTAATTCCCAATTAAAAGTAATTGGATCCAAATCAGCTTCAGTAACTGTACCAGTACCATCGGAATTAAACACAACTGCAATTTTGCAATAATTATTATAATCATAGCATGTCCATGTTTTATTTACTAAAGCAGCTGTAATTTCTTCATCAGTCATCTTATTTTTAACTTCAATTGAAGTTTCAGCTGTAAGACTTGTATTTTCATTACAGGTAACAGTAATAGTAACGATACCAGCCTTTAAAGCAGTAATTCTAAATGAAGTACTTGTATATCCTTCTGAAATACTAACAATTCCTTCGACATTAGTTGTGACTGTAAAGGTTCCGACTGCATCATTTGGAGTTGTATTTATATATAAAGTTGCTGTTTCGCCAACAGATAATTCATCAATCCTTCCTAAAGAAATAGATTCAACGGCTGGAACATAAGTTGTGACAGTAATAACTTGTTCATAGCCTAAATCAGTTCTAATTGTTAAATCAGTTGTACCAACACCGACAGCTTTCCAAGAATCATATTTTTCATCTACAACAGCTGTATTTGAGCTTGAAACAATTTCAAACTTTGTATCTAATGATGTTGAAGGAGCAAAACTTCTAGCTTTAACATCAATACTTGTGCCAACCTTGACGTGAGAGATATCAAGTTCTTCTTCATAATAACTGCTGCTATCATAAAGATAGAGATCAGCTGATGTAGTTAAATAATCACCAGGGTTCAAATCATTTTCAATTTCTGAAGTAAGAGTTTCAGAATAGTTAGCAACGATAACTGTATCTTCGCTATTTTTAACATAGTCATTATATTCATTTGTCTCCCAGTTAAATCCATAAGCTAAAGAATTAAATCTAACTTCCTTTAAGAAACCAACGGATGTAAATGAAAGAGATAAAGCATAAGAATATTTATCAGAATATCCGTCTGATGGAGTAATAGCACCAGTTAATGTGTAGGAGAACGAACCATCACTATCGACTGTTGGTTCAGACATTTCAGTCAAGAAATAAAAATAAGATTTTGTTAATGAAATGGTCTTTGTTACCATTGTTTTATCGATAGAATATGTACTTTTTTCTAATTTGCTAGCGTAGTCATTGATATATCCAGTAACACCTTCAGTATTAGAAACTGTTAAAGAGATGTTTTCACCATTATATAAGCCGTTATAAGTCTTAAAATCATATGTTTGTGATAGTGTGAAATTATCTCCTGAATCACCACCATCATATTTTGTAAATGTACCAGATTCGCTAATATGATTGCTTGCTAATACACTACCATTTGATGAAACAACTTTCTTTTGAGCGTTATATGCAAGTTTATAACCTGATACTAAAGTTTGGTTAAATGTATATGAAGCTTCATGAGCTTTACTTAAAGCAGCGCTTGTGGTTGAAACAAATTCTTTAAGTTCATCAACTGTTGTTGGTAATACTAAATCAGGTTCACTGCTGCTACTTGTAGAACTTGATGAAGTTGTTGTACTAGAACTAGAAGAAGAACTACTTGAACTAGATGAACTGCTAATACTAGAAGAACTACTGCTAGATGTGGTGGAAGAACTGCTTGAGACAGTAGAACTGCTTACATCAGTTGAAGATGAAGTAGAAGTGCTTGAAGAAGTTGTTGTACTACTTGCTACTGAAGAACTTGTGCTTGTAGTAGAACTTACAACTGAACTTGAGCTACTTGAAGTTGTACTATTGGAACTTGTTGATGATGATGTGCTGGAAGTTCCGTGACCTGCACATGATGCTAAAACTAGCATGCTAAATGGAAGCGTTAATAATAATTTTTTCATAAACCTTTCCCTTCTTAATTAAAATTATTTTTGTGTTGTTAATGTGGTTTCGTCGACAAATGTACCATTATAGGCATATGACCACAATTCAGAATTGCTAATTCTGAAATCGACAGTAGTACCATCTGCACTTAGTAAACATGTCAATATATCGAAATAATCAAATGGTTCGACAATAATCGATAATGAATCACCACTTAATGATCCATAAGACCATGAAATGTTATAGGATGTATTTCCATATGTGAATAATCCTGTACCATCTGCATTAAATCTTAAAATTTGGTTTGGTGTTTCTGGAACACACCATTTTGTAGTAACTAAAACATTCTTTAATGTGTCTTCATCTAATTTAGCAGTAACTTTATATGTATAAGTAACATTAACATCTGGATTTTTCTTGCTATTTGCAGTTACTTTAACTTCACCAGCACTCTTACAAACTAAGTTAGCATAACCTCTATCATCAACTACTACTTCGGCAATTTCAGGATTATCAACATTAAATTCGAGTTCATCGATAGCATTGCCTGGAGTGATGTAAGAATAAATAGTATATTCAGAACCGACATAAAGATGTGAACTATAAATTTTTAAATTGATAGATTCAATTGTTTGTTCAACGACTGTTAAATCTAATTTTTTTAAAAGTCCACCATCATTTGAAATTTCAACTGTTGTAGTTCCACCTTTTATAGATTTAAAGACGCCGTGTTCACTTAAATTAATGACATCGTTATCTGTGTTAGATATAACTGTTAATTCGATATCCAAAGCTTTTTCTGGATAAACGTTTGTAGCAATTGGAGTGATGTAATATCCAGCTGGGATATTGTCTGTTGTACAAATAATATCTTTGTCTGAATAGGAAACGTTTGAAGCCTTAATTTCTACATCGTATGTTTGTAACCAATAGTTTGTTGGAACAATTACAAGTGGTGTATCTGGTGTCTTAGCACGGCTACCACGTTTGACATTTACTTCATCAGATACTGAATTTGTGAAATGCTCTGTAGAAGATAAAACGCCATTATCGTCATAATATTTAGAATAGACAATTGAATCGTACTTATAATTCTTTAAGAAGCCATCAGATGAAAATGTAATTTCTAAAGTTGCTGTTGTCGTTGTTACACCGGTATCATCTTGTTGAACATCGATACCATCAATAGAGTATGTTGATTCATCGCCATTGACTTTTGGTTCAAAAATAGTTGATTCACTAATTGCTGTTGCCATGTAGTTGGTCAAATAGTAGTTAGCAATATAACTAGCAGTCATAGTTGTTCTAGAATTTACTTGAAGTTGACTAATTTGATCAGGGCCTTTACCGATTTCATATCTTTCAGCTGAATCGTCTTCTTTTCCGCCTTCAACATCAAGAATTTCATAATATGTACCTTCGTAAACTCCTCTAAAGTAGTCATACTCACGATGTCTTGGTTTAAAGCCTTCATAATCGTCGCCAAGCCATTCGTCTGTGCTCTTATACGTTATGTCTTCTGTACCATGTGTTAAAGCGATTGGTGCATCGTATGTTACTAAAGTTTCTTCTGTAGCAGTTGTCTTGATAGCAAACGATTCTTGAGCAACTGTAATAATAGATCTAGTAGCAGATTCTGTCTCATCACTTTCTAAATTCATACTAGTACTTAAAATTAAATCACTAAGTTGACTTATTGTTTTACCTGTCGTAGTGCTTGAAGAACTACTACTTGAACTTGATAATGTTGAAGAACTATCAAATGGACTAGTAGAACTAACAGGAGAGGTAAAAGATGGTGAAGATGCTGATGTACTTGATGAATTTTGATTGCCACAACCGACAACTATAAGAGAAAAACTCATGCACATCAAACAAGATATTTGTTTTAATTTCATTTTTTTACTCCTTTTATAGTTTGCTAATTAATATACAACATTTTTTTACAAAAGTGTACATATTTATAATATAAGTATTAAAAAAGGCCTTACAAAAAGGCCAATATTTTATTTTTTACAACATGTTAACTAATTTTTTATTTTCTTAATAAATTCATTTACTTGTTTTTTACTAAAGAATGAGACACAGAAATATCTTGTAGTACCATCATTAAATGATATCTTTAAAAATCTACGAGCTATTTTATAATCTGGCATATTTTCTCTTTCTTTTATTTTAATTAAAGAAATAGAATCAACTTGTGAAGGAAAGAAGTTTATATCGACAGTAGCGTTAAATCTAATTATCTTGCCATTAAACACATCATAGCCAACAGAGTTTTTTAAAGTAACAAGTCCAGTAGATTTAATATTCATAGTGCTGGAAGAAGCTAAAATAAAAATAGAAATAAAAAATGGTATACTAAACAAAAATAAGAATTGTTCTAATTGTTTGGTATAAAAGTTTATTATGACTAAAACATATGTCGCAGCAGTAATGACAAAAACGACTATTGCAGCAATTATCGACTTAATTGAAATAAAATTCTTTTCCATAAATTCACCTACTTTTTTAGTATATATCAATATTTGAAAAAACAAAAGTTTTACATAACTTATATTTGTTAAAAAATTAAACAATTTATATACCAATAAGTATCGTTACTTTGCTAAAATATACGACGTAAAAGGAGACATATGATGGAAGAGAATAAAAAAACAAGTTCAAAAACATCAACAAGTACTAAAAAAAGTACAACAAGCTCAACTAAAGGAGCTAAAAAAACCACTAGTAGTACTTCAAAAAAATCAACAGCAACTACTAAGAGAAAAACTTCTTCTAATAGTAAAAAAACATCAACAACAATTGAAAGTGCAATTGCTAAACAAGTTAAAAACGAAGCTGCAAATAAAATCAGTCATACAACTGGTATAAGCAACAAAAATGCCAAAAAAGTAGTCAACAAAGCTGAAAAGACATATAAAAAAAATCACCCTGTAACAGTTTTATTAATTGTTATATTTTTTGTCGTTGGAGCTATTGGAGCTTTTATAACTTGCAATATAATTCAAAAAGATGACACATTCGAATTAGTAGGTGAAAGCAAAGTCACTTTAAATGTTGGTGGCGAGTATGTCGAACCAAGTTTAAATGAAGCAATAAGATGCATTTCGTTTAGTTCAAATGCTATAGATTCTGTATCAATCAACGATGAAGAAACAACATATACAAATGATTCAGCTCAAACTGAAGGTATTTATTATATTGTCTATCAATCTTCTAATTTCAAATATAAAAACATCAAACGTATTAGAACTATTGTCGTCAACACAGTAAGTTCAGGTGACGATGATGTTTCAGGAGACTAATATTATGGCAAAGAAAGCAAAATTTTCATTAGGAAAGACTATAGTCTTCAGTTTAGTTTCACTCGTTGTTGGAGCAGTAATTGGCGCTGGTTCCAATTACTTATATTTAAAACAAAACATCAAATCAGACTCAATAAATAACCAAAGCATTAAAGGCGTCGTGT
>FR898172.1:54016-63185 GCA_000437395.1 Clostridium sp. CAG:288
GTCGTGTATGATGATTTCCAAATTCACTTCTTAGAACTTGGAAACATTTATACAGGTGATTCTATTTATATTAAGGCTGGCGATAACGATATTTTAATCGATGCTGGATCAAGATCTTCTTCAGCAAAGACGATATCTGAGTATGTCGATAGATATTGTACAGATGGCAAATTAGAGTATGTCATTGCAACTCACGCTCACCAAGACCACATTGCTGGATTTGGAGGTGCTAATGGTATATTAGCAAAATACAATGTTGATACAATTATCGATTTTGCTGGAACATCATCTAATTCAGGCGTTTATAAATCATACGTATCTGCTAGGGATGCAAAAATTGCTAATGGTACTAAACATTACACTGCTTTAGATTGTTGGAATGAAACAAACGGAGCTACAAGAAGATATGATTTAGGTGAAGACATGTACTTTGAAGTTTTATATAACTATTATTATTTTGATGAAAATAAAGCTTCAACAGAAAATGATAATTCAGTAATAACAATGTTCACTTATGGTTCTCATAAATTCTTATTAACTGGTGACTTAGAAGAAAGTGGTGAAAATAAAATGGTTGAATATTATACAAATATCAATCAACCTCTTCCAAAAGTGGATGTATTTAAAGCAGGTCACCACGGATCGAAAACTTCATCAAACGATGCTTTATTAGCAATGATTACCCCTGATATATCAGTCGTTACTTGCGTTGCTGGCTCAACAGAATACACCACAAATTCTGCCAATACCTTCCCTACTCAAGCTTATATTAATAGAATTTCGCAATATACAAAAGAAGTTTATGTAACTTCACTATGTATCGACTATGAAAAAGGCGAATATCAAAGTATGAACGGAGATATTATAGTTAGTAGTAACAAAAAGAAAGTAGCAGTTGCCGGTTCAAACAACAATACTGTTTTAAAAGATACTGATTGGTTTAAGGAAAATAGAACTACTCCTGAAGCCTGGCTTTAATAATTAAGACACATAAAAAGGATATACAAATCAAAATTAGCACTATTGCTTATTGATTAAATATATCCTTTTTTATTTTATAAATTTTCTAAAATCAATTTAACTTTTTCAACGATTGGCTTTTCTCTTTTACAGATCAAACGGCCAAGTTTTTTATCGCAATTTTGTTCATATCTAGAAATTGCTTCATCTAAAGTTAAATATATAGTTCTAAATTTAAAGTGAGTTTCTGATTGGGTAAAATGTTTTTCTGTTTCTCCAGTTTTCCTAACTAAATAATAATTCGAAATATTAGCCCTATTAATCAAATTATAATAATCTTTGACTACTCCTAGCTTTGTTATTATTGCAACTTTAAAGCCTAATTCTTCACCTAACTCGCTTTCTAAAGCTACTCCTTCGTTTTCTCCTTCTTCCATTCCTCCACCACTAGTTTCAACAAACGTTCCTTGTCCAAATTTATCATCTCTGTCAAATTCAATAAAGGCAAATTTATTATTATCTGGAACATAAACAATTGCTCTTACAATATTTCTTTCTTTATAAGGTCCACTTGCTCCCCATTCATCATCTTCAAAAGATAAATCAAGTGGGGCAAATATATTAGTATTCAATTTTGTTGCCATCTTTGTCAAGAATCTCCTCGATAATTCCACCGCCTAAACACTTATCTCCATCATATAAAACTGCCATTTGGCCTTTGGCAACATAAGCGTAACGATTATACGTTAAATAGGCTTCATCTTTTGAAACATATTGGAAAGTAACTGGCATATCTTTACCACGATATCTAAATTTACAGTTTACATTAATAGGTTCAGTTGGAATCTCAGGCATAATAATATTCACTTTTGATAATTTAGCCTTATATGAATACATATACTCATTTTCTTCCTGAGCAACATAAAGAATGTTTTTATTAACATCCTTTCCTACAACAAAGAAAGGCTCATCTTTAAAACCTTTAATTCCACCTATATCTAAGCCTCTATGTTGGCCGACTGTATAATATAAAACACCTGTGTGTGTCCCTATTACTTTTCCACTTGGCAAGTCGACAATATTTCCTGGTGTTGCAGGTAGATAGTTAGCTAAAAATTGTTTGAAATTTCTCTCTCCAATAAAACAAACACCAGTTGAATCTTTTTTCTTAGCGATTGTTAATCCGAGTTTTTCAGCAATAGCTCTAACTTCTTTTTTGGTTATATTTGCTAATGGGAATAATGTTTCTCTTAACTTTTCTTCTTCAACCTCAGCTAAAAAATAAGATTGATCTTTTGTTAAATCATCAGCTTTGTATAAATATGTAAAACCATCTTTATCAATTCTTTTAGCATAATGTCCCATTGCAATTAATGGAAAGCCATTATCGTGTGCATATTTTCTAAACGCTTCAAATTTGATGTATTTATTACAGAAAATATCTGGATTTGGAGTTCTTCCTTTTTTGTATTCATCTAAAAAATATGTAAATACGTAATCCCAATATTCTTTAACAAAGTCTATTCTAACTAATGGTATTCCTAGTTCTTTAGCGGTTTGACTTGCATCATCAAAATCAATTTCTTGTGAACATTTTGAACCACTTAAAGTAGGATTTCCTAATATATCATTGTTTGCAATAGAATCCCAGTTACGCATAAA
Organism: Clostridium sp. CAG:288; assembly: GCA_000437395.1. Lineage (GTDB taxonomy): Bacteria > Bacillota_I > Bacilli_A > RFN20 > CAG-288 > CAG-288. The sequence goes on from FR898172.1 coordinate 56,639, forward strand.
ACAACCAGTAACTTCATAACCTTGTTCTTTTAATAAATAGGCAGCTATAGCGCTATCGACACCACCGCTAAGCCCCAATAATACTTTTCCTTTACTCATTAAACAATTCCTCACTATCTAAAATAAATGTACTTGGTCCAACATTTGTAAATGAAACAAGCATATCAGCTTGAAAAATACCAAATTGTGCCTGAGGCCATTTTTCTAGTAATTTTCCTTTAAAGTATTCAAACAAATTTCTAGCCTCATCTGCAGGCATCGAAGTGCAATAACTAGGTCTATTACCCTCTTTTAAATTTCCATATAAAGTAAATTGAGATACAGCTAAAATGTTTCCGCCGAATTTTTCTAAAGATAAGTTAGTTTTACCATTTTCATCTGGAAATATTCTTAGTTTAAGCATTTTGTCGATCATTTTATCAACTATTTTTTTATCATCATTTGGCTTAAATCCAACTAATACCATTTCACCAAAGTCAATTTGTCCGACTATTTTATTTTCAACTTCGACTTTTGCGTTTCGACATTCTTGTATAACTAATCTCATTTTCAAAATCACCAAAATAAATTATAACATATTGTTATCTTTTTGACTTAATGAAAAAGCTTTATCATGTTATAATTTTATAGCGAGGTAATTAAATGAAAAAGCCATTAGCCTATAGAATGCGACCTAAATACTTAAATGACGTTATTGGTCAACTAGATTTAGTTGGTCCTACCGGCTTTTTAACTAATTGTTTATCTCAAGATTCACTCGTCTCTATCGTTCTTTTTGGACCTCCTGGCACAGGAAAGACAACAATAGCTGAAGCTTTAGCAAATTCGATGAATTGCTGGTATAAAAAGCTCAATGCTGTTTCAATTACTAAACAGGAAATCAACGATACAATTGAAGAATGCAAAAAACATGAAAGTGCAATTATTATTATCGATGAAATTCATCGCCTTCCAAAGGACAAGCAAGATTTACTTTTGCCAAATCTAGAGGATGGAACGTTTTACTTAATAGGAGCTACTACTGCTAATCCAATGTTAGCATTAAATCCAGCTATTAGATCACGTACTCACCTTTTAGAAGTTAAACACTTAACTACTGACGAAACGATAATCGGACTTAAACGAGCTATAATAAGTCCTGACGGATTAGATAATAAAAGAAAATACACCGATGAAGCTATTGAAACTATAGCTAAATTAAGTGGCGGTGATTTAAGATATGCATATAATCTTTTAGAAACAACAGCTTTAACATATTCAAACAAAGAAATAACAAAAGAAGATATTCAAGCGATTTCTTCAGTCCCTAATTATTTTGCGGATAAAGATGAAAACGAACATTACGACACTGTATCAGCATTTCAAAAATCAATTAGAGGTTCTGATGTCAACGCTGCAATGTATTATCTTGCAAAATTAATTAAATCAGGCGATTTAGATGGAATTATTAGAAGATTGCTAGTAACCGCCTATGAAGATGTCGGACTTGCAAATCCACAAGCTGTCGACAGATGTTATCACGCTTGTGAAACAGCATTAAAAGTTGGCTTCCCTGAAGCGTCAATACCTCTAGGTTTTACTATAGCTGATTTAGCGTTATCTCCAAAATCAAAATCTTCAACGCTAGCAATAGAAAAAGCTGTAGACTTTGTTGAAAAGAAACCATTAGAGGTTAAAGATTATTTAAAACTTACACCTGTAAACGTTGCTGAAATTGATAGATATCCATACGATAGACCTGATATATGGCCACATTTACAATATTTACCAGATGAAATAAAAGATGAACTATTCTTTATTCCTGACAAACAAGGAAAATATGAAATAGCGTTATCAGAAAACTATAAAAAACTACTAAAACAAGGACGTAGTTCAGATATGCGTTCTTTAAAAAAGAAAAGATGGGATATTTAAGGAGAACTAAATGAAAGCAAAGAAAAAAAACGGAATTAAATGGACAAACTTTATTGGACTTTTTTTTGCGGGTATAATTAACGCCTGTGGAGTAGGACTTTTCCTAGTACCATTTGGAATCGTCGATGGTGGTTTATCTGGTACTTCATTTATTTTAGGCAAACTAACTGGGTTGCCAATTTCCCTTTGGTTAGTAATATTGAACTTTCCATTCTTTATTTTAGCCTTTAAGAAAATGGGCTGGCAAACTATTATTTATTCATTATTTGCTATCTCTATTTATTCTATATTTTTGTATGTATTACAAAGATTTTTTATTCCAGCCGATATAAATCCAACAGTTAAAGGAGAATATTTTATTTCTTCATTACTTTTAGGAGCTGTTTTTGGGGGCTTAATCTCAGGTATTGGTTCAGGATTAACTATTAGATTTGGTGGCGCGCTAGATGGAATCGAAGTATCAGCCATCGTATTTCATAAAAAGCTAGCTGTAACCGTTGGACAATTTGTTATGGGCTATAACTTAATGCTCTACTTAGTTTACGGCATAATTTATAGTTCTTGGGATGCAGCTTTATTTTCAATTATTAGCTACTATGTCGGCTTAAAAGCTGTCGACTTAATTAACTCTGGTTTGGATAAGACATTCATGGCCTTAATCATTTCAGAAAAGCATGAAGAAATTGCTAATGAAATCATGGCTAAACTTGGTCGAAGTATGACATATATCAAAGCAGAAGGTTACTATAAAAGTGAAGATACAAAAATGATCTACTTAGTAGTTAACCGTTTTGAGGTCAACCAAGTAAGAGAAATAATTACTTCAATTGACGATAAAGCCTTTGTAACGTTCTCAGAAGTTAGTGAACTTTTAGGCAGAAAACTAAAAAAAGGCCATGGTTACGATAAATAAATTTCAAATAATCCAATAAAACAAATAATTAAAAGATATTAATAGTGAGAGCTTATATGGAAACCTTCGATCCGAATTTACTTCAACAAATGTTTGAAAAACTCAAATCACACGACAATAGTGCATTTGAGACTTTTTATGAGCTAACGAAGAAAGAAGTTTTCTATAACATTCTCTCTATTACAAAAGATTACGATCTAGCTGAAGATGTTATGCAAGAAACATACATTTCCTTCCTTGAAAACATCGACAAAATAGATAGTAAAAAAAGCCCTAAAGGATATCTATTTGTTATCTCGAAAAACAAAGCTTTAAAAGCTTTAAAAAGTCGAAGCAAAAGTGTATCTATCAATTCGTTAGAAAACACTGAATTCGCGTCTGTTGAAGAATCAACAAGTAAAAATGACAATTACATTTTTAAAAAGATGAAAGAAATTCTATCAGACAAAGAATATCGAATAGTTATTCTACACGTATTAAACGGTATGTCTCATAAAGAGATCGCTTCTCTACTCCATAGACCCTTAGGAACAATAACTTGGGCTTATTCAAACGCAATTAAAAAACTACAGAAAGGATTAGGTGATTATTATGGAAAATAAGAACAATAATATTGAAAATAATATCTTTAATGAACTTGATGACTATGATATTAAAACAACATCTAATTCCATTTTAAATGCCTATTATCAAAAAAAAGAAACAGCAAAGAAAAAAACTAAAAATAAAGGACTATATATAACAGCTGGACTAACAGCCTCTTTAGCTTGTGCTTTAACTATAGCTATTGTTGTCCCTATCGTTTCAAACGGAAATGGTAATAATAGTTCTATAAGCATACCAACACCAGTAGTTATAAATCCGCAACAAGGTGTTACAGGTGGTACTAGAAGCCAAACTGCTTTCCAATTAATATCTGGAATTGAACTCATAAGTTTAGAAAACACCACTCAAAATGTCCAAATTATGAATAAACCTCACGATGATTTTATACCTGGAAAAGCTTCATTCCAAGACGTTGTTGATGTTTTTGATGGCTCATACGATACACTTAACGCTTTTTTAACTGGAAACATTGAAACAACAAATATTATCGAACAAGGAATATTTATTGGTCAATATGAAACCTATGAGTATAATATGAGCATTACTCATGGCGATACAAATATTACCTTCTATAACAATATGAAATTTAAAGAAAGTCACCACAAATTTGACGAAACTAAGACTGAATATCGTGGTGAGATTTTAGTTGACAATCAAGATAACTATAGAGTTATTATTACAGAAGAATATGATGAATCTGAAAACGAATCTGAAATTGAAATGCAAATTAGCCAAAAAAACAATTTTACTTTGAATATTACACAGGAAAATGATAATGGCGAAAAACAATATGAGTATTCATTTAGAGATAGAAAAGGTAACAATTTTACAGAGAAGTTTAATTTTGAAGAACATAAAGATTCAAACGAATTATCTATGCAAATAATTAAAAATGGTAAATTCTATTTCTTCGAATCAATCGATGGCTTTGATGACTACACATTTACCTTTGACTATAGAAGCGAGTTTAATGTTAAAGGCAATATGGGATTAATCGTTAGTAATAATACGCGTACATATGTAGATATTAATACAGGTGAAACAATAGTTAAAAATTAATATTCTGTTAAATATTTTATTTTTTAGCTTGCTAATCAATAATTCAGTATCAGCAATTTGATTTTTATTATTATATTCAATCATTAGTCTTTTTATATTATTAATTAATTTTTTCACTGTACTTTTGTTCATAAATAAAATCATCATGTTTTTTTGGCATCCATTTTTTTATAAAAAAGAAATATATGCTATTGGAATTGAACTACTAATTGATGATTTTAACCTTGAATCTTTGTTTGACCATATTATTTTAATATCGATAATTTCCTCAACTTGAACTTTTGTTTCATATTGAATTTTATTATTATTTTTCTTCTTGTCATCATTCATATAAATGACGTTTTTATCGATGTATATATTGTTTTGTTCAAACCTAAGAAATATTTTGAATATTAAAATCGCAGATACTTCAAATACTAAAAAAATTATTATTCTAATATAATCAACATATTTAAATTTATCTCTAAAATAGATGAAAAAATTAAAATTAATATTTTTATAGCAAAATATTGTGCTATAAAAAAGGTTGATAGAATTAAAAGCATTAAAATTTGAAAGGAAATGTTAGTTTGAAAATACATTTTTTCATTTTATTTCACCATCATAATTTTTTTAATAAATCTATATAGTTATTATCTAATGTTAATAGATTTATTTTCTCATTATTGCTAGCTATAGCATTATCATAAATAAACTTTTTAAAAGATTTGCTGATTTATATTTCTTTTATTTTAAAATTCATTTTTTTAAGCTTTTTTATATCTTTTTTTGAAAGATAACATGTTACAGATAAATTATTTCCATTTATATGTATTTTGGGAATTACTAAACTTGGTTCAATAACTGATATATGAAATTTAAAATACTTAATGCTTACATTATTAGAATATAAAGTTCTATTTTTATATAGCATTTTTTCCTCTTCAAAAAGAATACTATTATTTGCTTTCTTGTTTAATATAAATATTATTAATTCAAGAAAAAGCCACAATAACAAACAAGAAATAATTATTATCAAACTTGTTATATTTATACTTTTATCAATTAATAAAGAACAAACAAAGTAAACCAATGAAGGTATAAAAGTAATTATCAATAATGAACCAAATATTATTTTTAATAAATTAGAATATAAATATCTGCGCATACTTTCTATCCTCCTAAATCATAAAATATGGTTTTATTAATGCATTAGTTAATTTAAATCCAGCAGTAAATACATTTTCCACTAATAATCGCAACCAAAAATCACCTTTTTGCGATAACAATTTAGTAAATACTGTATTGTGAACTCCTGCCATACCTCCTAAATAACCACCTAAAACAGATAACGCTCCAGAGACCGCATTAAACCCACCTTCAATAAACATATTTTGGACTTTAAAATCTTCACTTCTACTAATTCCAGTTCTAACTGCATATCCAGCCATACCTGTCGCAAAAGCAACTCCACTACCAATTCCTAATGCTGATCCCAAAGATAATGTTAGTCCAGTAGAAGTAAATAAAGTCGCAGTTGTTCCGCCTAAAGCGGCGGCTCCTACTCCGGCACCTAAAACAGTACAAATACCAACTCCAAATCCTGCGACAAATCCTCCAAGTGTTCTTCCAACATAATCAGTCCAATCTCCATTGAACCAGACGCCATCTTCTTTTACATCTTTGTAAACAGCAGTACCAAGCCCAATACCAGCTCCAATTGCTCCAGCTATCAAACCACCAATTAATAAGGTAGTTAAAGTGATAGCAAAATGTCCTGTAGGATCGTATTTGTTAATTGGATCATTACAACAATAAACATACAAGTTTAATCCACTTATACCACTTGGCTCTATATATTCTACACTATCTGGACTTATAAATCTTCCTATTTCTGGATCATAATACCTACTTATTAAGTAATACAGCTTTGTTTCTTCATCATAAATATATCCTTTATATCTTATATGATCTTTCTTACTTATTCCTACTGTATCTTTCTTTACTTCTACTTTTCCATAACTATCATATATCGATCTAACTTGAACGTCTTCAACACTAGTACTAACTGGACTT
>FR898173.1:0-24387 GCA_000437395.1 Clostridium sp. CAG:288
TTTATTAATATAGACTAAAAAAGCAACTGAGAAATATCTTCTCAATTGCTATAATTGACCTCATTAGAATCAACATCTTTTAATTTTAAACTTGTTTAAATGTTCTTAAGTATTCCATATCTTCTGGAGTTATGACAAAGTCTAAGTCAATATTTTCTAATGCTCTTTCTTTGCTATTCGTCTTTGGAAGTGGAACAGTATTGTTTTGCAAGCAGAATTTTAAAGCCACTTGAGCCCATGTTTTATTATATTTTTTAGCTATTTCCTTTAGTTCTTCAACTTTATTTAATCTACCAGTAGCTAATGGTGAATATGCTTCAACAAGAATATTATTTGCTTGGCAGTAATTTGTTATTTCATCTTCAGTATAACCAATAAAATAACCTATTTGATTTACTTGAGGAGCAATACTGGCAATTTCCATAATATTTTTTATATTGTCGACTGAAAAATTAGAAACACCAATTGATCTAGCTTTTCCTGATTTATATATTTTTTCCATTTCAAGCCATATTTCTTGATTTTCTTTTTCATAGTCTTTGCCAACTTCTTCCCATGGCCAAGGAGCATGTATTAAATATAAGTCGACATAATCCAATCCCATAAGTTTTAAAGATCTTTCGAAACATTTTGTCACTTCTTTAGCATCTTTCACTTCGGCTGGTAATTTAGTTGTTATAAATAATTCTTCACGTTTTCTGTTAGAGTTCTTTATTGCTTTTCCAACTTGCTCTTCATTGCCATAAGCCATAGCTGTATCAATGTGTGAATACCCATGAGTTAATGCGAATGTTAAAACATCTTCAGTATTTTTATCATTAGCCATTTGCCATGTGCCAAATCCGATATTTGGCATTTCAACTCCATTAGATAAGACAACTTTATCTTTTAAATTCATATTTTAATCTCCATTAAATTTTATATGGTATTTTAATCATATCTGCTTCAGTAATTACCCCGATTAATTTTCCATTATTCTTTCCGTTAGATGTTACAAAAATGCAAGATAGCCTTTTCTTTTTAGGCTCTTTACGCAATGTTAACTCTTTATAAACATCATATAAACTAGTATTTGGTTTAACAAATAAATAGCGCTCATTAGTGTGAGAATCAATATCTGCGTAATCCATAAAATCTCTTACTGTGAACTCTTCATCGACACATAGTTTTCTATTTTGAACATAATAATCAAAAAATGTAGTTCTAGAAAAAACACCAATTATCTTATCATCATAAATAACTGGTATATTTGATAATGACTTTTTTGACATTGCATCAATAACATCCAAAATCTTATTTCCAGGATGACATAAAACTAGATCGTTTCCTTTAGTTGCAATATCTTCGCATTTTGCTGGATGAATAATTTCATCAGTTATTTTCTTAAATTTTTTTAAAAATTCTTCGCTTGGAACACATACGTTATTCCTATGCGATAAAATATTTCTTAAATCACTTGCTGTTTTTAAGAATTCATACACATCAGCATCACTTACAATTGGATTTAATCTATTTGTATAAACTTTATTTAAGGCACGAGAAAAAGATACATAATCGTCATTTAGTCTAGCTAAAGAGATTAATTCTACTTCAAGATTTTTAAATGTATTAAGAAATTCTTGTTCGAGAGACATTTTTAATCCTCGCCTTTAGTTGTATTTGCTAATTCTATAAGTGCGTCTCTAACTGGATTGAGATAATCGACAATTAAATCTTCAATTTTACCACTATCAACATATTGAGAAATTTTTGGATCTAATGGTATTTCAGCTGAAACAGGAATATTGTGCATACGAGCTATTTCGCTTGTTTTTGGACCACCATAAATCTCTATCTTTTTACCACAATCTGGGCATGTGACATAAGCCATATTTGTTACTAATCCTAAAATAGGAACGTTCATCATTTCAGCCATTCTAGCTGCTTTTTCAACTATTAATGAAACAAGTGATTGTGCAGTAGTGACAGTAATAATTCCTTCAATCGGCAATTTTTGGAATATTGTTAATGGTACGTCACCTGTGCCTGGTGGCATATCAACCATTAAAAAGTCTACATCTTTCCAAAAAACTTCTGAATAAAATTGTTCAACTAAGCCTGCAATCATTGGTCCACGCCAAATGATTGGATCTGAATCATTTTCTAAAAGCATATTTGAACTGATAACTTGAATACCTGTATCAGTCGTAACTGGATAAATTAAACTATCTTGTCCAAAAGCCTTTTGAGTTATTCCAAAAGCTGTCGGGATAGATGGGCCTGTAATATCTGCATCCAAAATACCAACGTTATATCCTTCTCTTTGAAGAAGAGTTGCTAAATAAGATGTAACAAAAGATTTTCCTACACCACCTTTTCCAGAAACTACACCGATAACATGTTTTACTTTTGCCCCTCTAGCTAAATTTGATTTAACAATTTCATCAGAGCAAGATCCTGATTGTGAACATCCATCACAATTGTGACTACAATTTTCTGACATATTTACCTACTTTCTTTATAATATAGATATATTATATATTGCATTATGTTTTTTTTCATTAAATAAGCGTTTAATAAATAATAATCTATTATTATTTCATATTATGATTTATAATTTTAACGTATAATTTATTGGAAACTTAAAACATATGGAAAACGCTACTAACAACACATTATGCCTTTCTAAATTAAAAGTTGGTCAGACTGCAAAGATTACAAAAGTAGGATCAACTGGCTCTTTAAGACAACACTTTTTAGATATGGGATTAATTCCAGGAGTAGAAGTAACTCTTCAACAGCTTGCACCTATGGGTGACCCCATGGAATTAAAAATACACGATTATGAACTGACACTTCGATTATCAGATGCTGACAAAATTGAAATAAGTGAACCTTATATTTTAGAAAAAGCAGAAAATATAAATACTAATATAAACGCTAAAAGTAACAAGTTAAATCACCCTGGTATTGGTGAAGGCGGAAAATATCACGATCATAATACAACTAGTCCATTTGATAAAAATCACACTTTGAAATTTGCGCTTGTCGGTAATCAAAACTGTGGAAAAACCACTCTTTTTAATCAACTTACAGGTTCAAATCAACACGTAGGAAACTTTCCAGGCGTAACTGTAGACCGAAAAGACGGAAAAATTCGTGGACACAATAATACTATTGTTACTGACTTACCTGGAATCTATTCTTTATCACCATACAGCGATGAAGAATTAGTTTCTAGAGATTTTATACTAAAAGAAAAGCCAGAAGGAATAATTAATATTATCGATGCTACTAATATAGAACGAAACCTATATTTAACACTTCAATTGATGGAACTAAACGTTCCTATGACATTAGCGTTAAATATGATGGATGAAGTAACAAATAATGGTGGCTTTATTGATATTAATAAAATGGAAGAACTATTAGGTATACCTGTAATTCCAATCTCAGCCAAAAAGAACGAAGGTGTTGATGAACTAATTAAACATAGCGTCCATATAGCCTATTATCAAGAAAAGCCAATAGTATTTGATTTTTGTGATGAAAATACCAATGGTGCTGTTCATAGAGCTATTCACGGCATTATGTACTTAATTGAAGATCACGCTAAAAAAGCTCAAATTCCACTTAGATTCGCTGCTACTAAAATCATAGAAGGTGACAAATTAGTCATAGATAGTTTGGGACTTACAACAAACGAACAAGAAATGATTGAACACATCGTAGTCCAGATGGAAAATGAAAGTGGCTTAGATAGAAGTGCAGCAATTGCTGATATGCGTTATTCATTCATTCAAAAAGTATGTAAGCAATGTGTCAATAAACCTCATGAATCTAAGGAACATATTAGAAGCCGCAAAATAGATAAAGTGTTAACAGGAAAATACACTTCTATTCCTATTTTTATTTTAATTTTAGGATTAGTTTTTTTCTTAACGTTTAACGTTATTGGTGCTGGATTACAAAAACTACTGGATCTTGGAATAACTTCCCTAACAGGTTTATTAGATCAAGCATTTGTATCTATGAAAGTTCATCCAGTGCTACACTCTCTTGTCATAAATGGAATATTTGAAGGTATCGGAAGCGTTATTTCATTTATGCCGATAATTGTTGTATTATTCTTTTTCTTATCTTTTCTAGAAGATTCTGGTTATATGGCAAGAATTGCTTTTGTAATGGATAAACTACTAAGAAAAATCGGTTTATCTGGCAAATCAATAGTTCCAATGCTTATGGGTTTTGGTTGTACTGTTCCTGGAGTAATGTCAACTAGAACTCTTTCATCAGAAAGAGATAGAAAACTAACTATTATGCTCACACCTTTTATGAGTTGTTCAGCAAAGCTTCCAATTTATAGTTTTATTAGCTTAATATTCTTCAAACAATTTGCTTGGCTAGTAATGGTTGGATTATATGTTATAGGTATTATGCTTGGAATCATAGTAGCATTAATATCAAAGAAGTTCATTTTCAAAGGAGAACCAGTTCCTTTTGTTATGGAACTTCCAAATTATAGATTACCTGGAGTTAAAAACGTCGCACAATTACTTTGGGAAAAAGTTGCAGATTTTTTAAAGAGAGCTTTTACAGTAATTTTAGTTGCTACTCTTATTATTTGGTTTTTACAAACCTTCAATTTTAGATTAGATATGGTTAGCGATTCAAAAGATAGTATGTTAGCAAGCATTGCTGGCTTTATTAGTCCAGTCTTTAAACCTCTAGGATTTGGAGATTATCGCTTTGTCACAGCTTTGATTTCTGGAACCTTAGCTAAAGAAAGTGTAGTTTCAGTTTTAGCTGTCTTATTTGGAAGCACTCAAGCTATAGCAGAAGTTTTAAATTCCTACTCAGCTTTTTGCCTTTTAATATTCTGTTTACTATATACACCTTGTGTCGCTGCATTGTCTTCCATTCATCGCGAATTAGGATTTAAATATAGTATTGGCATAGCTTTTTTCCAATTAGGAATAGCATATATAACCTCTGGTTTATTTAGCCTCATTTTCCATATAATAGGAGTTATGTAATATGAACTTAGCATCATGGATAATATTGGTAATATTAGTTTTAATAATAGGTGTCGCTTTATACTTTACATTCAAAAATAAAAAAAGTTGTTGCAATTGTGGTAAAGATAATTGCCCTATGAAATATAAAAATAATAAAAATAAATGAGAATAATTATATGAAGAATGAGAATATTATTGATATATCTTTAAAGCTTAACAATTATCAAGAAATTTTTGATCCATACGATAATAGAAATGAAAATGTAAGAAATATAAATCCAGAAATAATCGAAGCTATGACAAATATTTATAAAGATCAAGCTTATAAGTTTAAGTATAAAAAAACTAAAACAAGAATAACTTTAAATTATTTAGATTACGTTTCATTAGAAGAAATTGAATGTACACGTTTAGCAATTAAAGATATGTTTGAAAAATACAAATCTAAAACAAAGAATTTTATTACTCTTTATGCAAGAAAATTTATTATATGGCTAATTATGGCTTCTGTTTTATTTTCTTTTTCACTAATTATCGAAAGGACTCAAAACGAAACATTTCTCTATACTGTCTTAGGCATAGTTGTCTGGATTTTAATTGATAACATAGTTGAAACTTTCTTCTTAAATTCTGAAGCTAAAGAAAACGCTGTAATGATGAATAGAATATTTAACGCTGAAATTATTATTAAAGATAAAGATGGCAATGAATATCATCAAGACTAATTAAATATAAATTTATAAAAAAACCAATATTACTTTAAAGATTTCTCTTTTTTGTAATATTGGTCATTTTTTATTTTATATCAGTTTTTTCGTATGTTGTTTCAACGCCTTCGGTTGTCTTGATAACGTCAGATATATTTGTACCAAGTGTCTTGGCATTTTCTTTTTCTGCATCACGTTTAATAAGAAGCGGATTAGTAACTAGTGAACATACACCTGAGATACATCCACCTTGACACATCATACCTTCTAAAACATCTTCTTCTTGTTTTCCAGCATTGAGTTGTTTTAAGTATTCAATGCACATTTCACTACCATCAGCAGCTTTAAGTGTAAGTCTTGTTTCAACACCTTTTTCAGCTAAGTAATCGTTTAAGCTCTTAGCAACACCACCAGATTGACAGAAGTTACGACCTGATTTAGATCCGTTAGCAACACCAATATTTTCATCTGGTTGTTCAGAAACGACAATTTCTTTAGCTTGGAACATAGCGTTTAACTCTTCAAATGTCATAACATAGTCGACAAAGCCTTTATTCTTTTCGAGTGTTATTTCTTTTTTCTTAGCAACACATGGTCCCACGAATACTGTCACACAATCAGGATTTTCTTTTTTGACCATTCTAGCTGTTATAGCCATTGGAGAAAGAGTGTCTGATGTATTTTCAGCATAGACTTTAGGGAACTTCATCTTTATTAATTCAACAAATGCAGGACAACATGATGTAGTAAGCTTTCTTCCTTCTGCTTTAGCCTTTAAAGCTTCTTCAGCTTCAGAAACAGTCGTTAAGTCTGCACCTTTTGCAACTTCAACAACCTCATCAAATCCTAAAGCTTTTATTGCTGAATAAACTTGGTTAAGAGTACATTTACCAAATTGTCCCATAACTGCAGGAGCAACCATAGCAACTACTTTTTTGCCTTCTTGTTTAATAGCATCAATAACAGGAACAAGGTATGAAACTTCAGAAATTGCTCCGAAAGGACAACTAGCAGCACAACGTCCACAAGAAATACATTCTGGTTCGTTGATAAAAGCAATTTCATCTGTAAAGTGTTTTAAAGCGCCTGTTGGACAACTTCTCTTACATGGTCTTTCTGAAATCAATATTGCTCCATAAGCACATACCTTAGCACACATACCACATGTTTTACATTTTGAATAGTCGATGTGCATTTTGGAGTTACCTTGGAAAATAGCTCCAAAGTGACAAGCACTTTGACATGGCTTAAATAAACATTTACGGCAGTTATCTGTAATTCTTACTTTATGGATATCACAGTCATCACATGCGGCTTCAATAACATAGACCATTTGTCCTGGAGTTATTTCATGTCCATCAGGTTTATGACCCATTGCTAAATTTGTTCTTTGTCTAATAATTTCTCTTTCCTTATAAACGCAGCAACGATATTCTGGTTTATGTCCAGGGAAAAGCTCCTTAGCAATATCGTTAGGTGTATTTGAATCAACACTACCTTCATATGCCTTTTCGGCTAAACGTCTTAAAACGTTAATTTTATTTTTGTTAAATACTTCATAGCTTGGCATGGTAATACCTCCATCAAAAGTATAACAAATAAGTGTTTATTCTCAAAAGAAATTAAGTGATTTTTTTTACTTTTTTACGCTTATAATTTTTTATTGAAGCATTAATAAAATTTATAAAAAAAACGAGCACATAATATGCATTATATGCTCACAGCAAATAGTTTTCTTTCATAAGTATCTTCGTACTCACATCCCAATTCATTAAAAAGTTGTTCGATATTTGGACCAGCAACCTTTAAAACAACGTTTGGACCATAGAATTCTTTCGATACTACAATGTCATCGCTAGATAAAGCTTTTAATAATCTTGAATAATCTTTATTTGATATTTCTAATTTATATATTGGTAGTTCTTTTTCATCAATTTTTTTAGCTTGATTCATGGCTTCAGTAAAAACTTTTATATAAGCTTTTTCTAAATTTGAAGCACCTAATAAAATTCCACCATAATATCTAACTAAAATCACTCCTATTTTAGTTAAATTATTCTTTTTTAAAATTTCTAGAATAATATGAGAACTTTTTATTGGTTCTTTATCTTCTGAAGCAGCTTCCTTAGCAGAATCGATACGATAAGTTGTTAAAATGTGTCTCGCCTTACTATGCTGAATCTTTAGTTCTTCAAGTCGTTTATTGAATTCTTCAACGTTATTAACTTTTAAAATGTAAGCTAAGAAAATAGACTTTTTTTCTTCGTATTTGCCTGCTGTTTCTTTTTCGATAGTTATACTCATGTCATAACTATATCAAACAAAACTTATTTTTTAAAGATTGAAATCAGATATACGTTTAAATGAATAGCCCTCTTCTTTTAACGTTTTAATGATTTTTGGCAATGCTTTTATAGATTCTTGATAATTAGAGCTCTTATCGTGCATCAATATAATCGCTCCAGGGTGTATTTTTGTTAAGGCATCTTCATATATTTGATTTGCATTGTGCCCCTTTTTCCAATCAAGCGAATCATTGCTCCAACTAATTATGGTCAGTTTCTTTTGCTGTGCAATCTTTAAAAACGATTTTGTTACAATTCCGTATGGTGGTCTTATAATCTTCGGCTTATAGTTTGCTATTTTTTGGAGAAGATCTAAGTTCATATCTATTTCTTTTCTTATTTCTTCTTCAGAACATTTATAGAAATTAGGGTGGGAATATGTATGTAGGCCAATCTCATGACCATCAGCTATTATCTGTTTTATTATTTTCTCGTTACCATACATATTCTCTCCCAACAAGAAAAAAGTAGCCTTAATATTATTTTTCTTTAAAATACTCAATACTTGTGGAGTATTTTTAGCTAAAGGACCATCGTCGAAAGTTAAAGCTAACTCCATTTTTGATGTTGGTACTGTGTAATGAACAGTTGGTAAGGGAGCATTATTAATCGCACTAGACATAGTTAATAAAGATAATATAGACAGAGTTACTAAAGACATACAAATGCCCTCCCTAACCTTATTATGGCTAGAAGAGGGCAGTTTATTAATTTTTTACATACTACTTAATGAATTTACGTATTCAATTATCTTCGTGCAAAGATTTTCAAATGTAAAGTCACCATCGCTTGTATTAACTCCGCAATTATTTGCAGCATCTAATAAAGTTACATCGCCTATAATTGGTAACGTTGTAAGAACACATTTATCAGCATATGTGTCAAATAATAAAATTGCAAGTTTAGAGTTATGAGTGTGTAAAGTCTCACCAGAATAACTTGAATCATATGTCTTTTGTAATAGTTTGTTATATCCTGGATATGTCGACTCATCATAGTTAAAATCACTTCTTGAAGTAACGTTATCAGTTGAGATTGGTCCCATTGTCGGCAAGTATTTTTGTAATATGATTGCAATCTCAGCTTTGCTTAAATTACTCGATTCACTTATTTCAAGCAATCCTAACAAACCACGCATACCACGAGCTTCTACCATATTTAAAGCTTGATAATCGTGACCTGTTGGATAGAATATATCTTTCAATTCCGAATAAGTTGTTGAGCTTTCTTCAAGTGATAAGGTATCAACAAGTGAATTAAAGAAAATGTTATTGATAATTTCACTGATTAAGCCACTACGAACAAATCTTTCAGAATCGCTTCCAGTTGATTCAATGTATTTTATTGTAGACATAATTAACTCTACTGGAATATCTTTAGAACTAGAATTCATTAAATCAATATTGCTATTAGACCAAGTTTTAGCTTTATTTATTATATCTTCAATTATTGAACATTGAATTTCTAAATCAGCTTTTGAATGAGAATTCCAGAACAATAATTTTTTGATGTTAGCGGCTTGACCATTTTCACCTTTAACATCAATCCATCGAATATTTTCTAAAACTGTTGAGCCTATCAAATTGTAAACAAGATATTCTTTTACATCATCAAATAAAGCCATAGAATCAATTGGATCAAGCAAATCAAATAAAGCAATTGAATCACTTTCACCAATAGTTAAACTTGAGAAATCTTTAATAGTTCCATCTGAATTTTTAATGACGCTAAATAATCTTACTAAATTATCAATTTCATTATTCCAATAATTGATATCTTCAGTTGAAGTTGTCATATGAACTTTACAGTTAATAGTGTGAATTGCTACACTAGCACCACCTTTAGTAACAGGGGCACTAAGCATACTTTCAACATTTGATTCTTCAATTATCTTTTCAATAAATCCAGGAATTGCTGGGTGAAGTATTTTTGAAACATTTAACGCCTTTAGTACAGAACTTAACTGATCTGTACCCATATTAGACATATTACTAATATCTGACAAATCTAATCCGTTAATGCTTTTTACTATATTTATAATCTTAGCATTTTCTTCAAGGCCTAAAGTTCTATCTCCATTTGAATCAACATTATAAATATTTTTTATAACGCGCATCGTATAATTATAAGCTGACTCAGAATCATCTAATCCAGATGCCATCTTATCAATTGTAGATAAATTTAATACAGCTCCTAAGATTTGTTCATATAGTGAATATTTTTGAGAAGCTTTAGCGATTGAGAACATATCAACACTATATAAATCATCTAACAATTGACCTAATTCATCAGCTTTTTCAGAAGTAATATTTGACAAATCAAGCATATTATCTAAAGGTGATTTACCACTTTCGTCTGCACTGATATAAGAATAAATATTTGCTAACTTTTCTATTTCCGTAGCTCTATAAGCTTTATCATCAATATTAGAATTAAACTTTTCAAGATTCAAATCTTGTAATTTAATTGTCTTAGAGCCAATAACAATATCATCAGCATTTTTTAAAGCAGTATTAATAACGTTTGTCAACACTTTAGATAACACGTTACTTTGATCGATTGAAGTAAGTACATCTTCAAGTTGTGATGCAGTAAAGTTAGCGTTAGAAATATTGTCAACACCGACGCTAGAAACTGTTTTAATAACATTTACAAAGTTATATATTTCACCATTTGACGTAATAGTCACTTCTTTTTCAACACCATTGACATCAACGTTTACTTTCGTTGTTTCCATAGTCCATTTCCAAGAAGTATCAACACCTGTAACATAATCGCATGAAGCAAGAGTATAATAGTCTAACCCACTTATAACACCATCTAAATCGGTTTTATTCAACAATTCACTTAATAACGAAGCAAAATTATCGATATAATAGCCGTTATTATCAATAGTTTTTCCACCAAGACTGGTTCCTTTATAGGCTGTTAATAATGAATTAAGTTTATTACTATCAACATTTAACCAATCGATATTGGCTAAATCTAAAGTTCCATCCGATTTTGTTAAAGTCTTTAACGACTCAACTAAATCAGCTAAAGCTTTACCTTCATCTTGCCAATTAGATACGACACTAAAGTCAATTTCAACTCCTAATGAAGAAAGAGTAGGAGAAATATTTTTATTAAAAACATTGACTAAAGAACTATTAAGCAATTCTGAAGCACTTATTTTATCGATAACTTCATATATCATATCTCCAGAAATACTAGTTATATCTATTTCTTCTCCACTTAGTAAAGTATCTGAATATTTTTTTATTGTTTCTATACAATCAATAAATTTACTCACTTCGCCTTTACTATTTTCGCTGTCTTTCCATTGAATTGAATTTAAATCGTTTGGTAAAACAAATCCGTATTCTTTAACACCATCCTCATCAATAACGCTTGAAAGTAATTTTTGAATATTTAAGTTCTTTTTAGTTTTCGAACTTCCGTCAATTCTGTATTCAGGATTTAGTATCTTGCTTTCTGTAACACCCAATAATAATGTTTGAAGCTTTTCTAAATCTATAGCATTTAACTTATCAGTAACAGAAGAACTAGAATCAAGATTTTTAATCGAATTAGATAATTCTAAAGCGACTGGCAATAAATCAAGTAAATTAATAAGTTCAGTTCTAATTTCACTAGATGTTTTTAAGTCAAAATTAAAATCACTTATATTAAGTCCGACAATGTTTTGGTTAGCAAAGTCAGAATTTTTTAATACTTTTTCAATTACGGAAGGTAATAGTGAACAGACTAAATCAGATTTTGAAGCGACAGTAATAATCTTTTTCAAATCTTCAACTGTAGCTTCATTTCCTAGATCTATCGTTCCACCATTTGATGTATCGATATTTTCATTATCAATTAAGAGTGGAACTAAATCCATTAAAATACATACTTCTTCAGACCACTTTTCGTTTGTATAATCTTTTGAGACATTATAGACTTCTGATGGATCAATATAATTATTAATTTCCTTAACTTGATTTAAAGAACATTCTATAAGGTTTGGAATAAGCACTATCTTTTTTTCAAACAACTGTAATTGGAATAAACCGACATTATCTTCACTACCTTTAATTAATTTCTTTAATTCACTAGATTTTTCTTCATCCTTTAAAGCAGTTGTTAACAAATTAATAATATCTGGTTTGCTATCAGTATTTTTGATCATTTCATTTATGTCTAAATCAATCAAATTAGCAAAATCAATGATGATTTGGACTAAATCCCCAAGTTCATCTCCACAATCGTATGAATCTAACAAACTTAAATCAGAATTAAAAATATCAAATCCATTATTCTTTAATGTTTTATCAGCCATTTGAATAGCTAGTGGCAATACGCTTTTAATTAATTCCGTATTACCAAGATCTTTCAAAGCGCTCTTATATTTATCAATTGTCGCTTGATTTTTAAAGTCTAAAGTTGAGTTTTGACTATCTAAAATATAATCAATCAAACCAGCATCATAAAGCGACTCATAACAACTACTTAAAGCGGATATTTGTGAAGTCCAATCAATATTAGCTATGTCTATACTAGATAAATCAGCATCTGTTATATAACCTTGTGCGTAGTCGACAGCAATAGAACTTAAAGCTGGTAAAACTCCCATTAAAAATGAAGATTGTTGAACGACAGTGGACACTGCATCAACAAATTCTTTTGAAAGAAGGACATTGATATCTGTTAAGCCTTCAATTCCTTCTTTGGAACTTTTATCTAACGCTTCTGAATAAGGTCCAACCAAAGTTAGAATATTAGACAATTCATCAATTATTGAAACAGAATTCTTATTTATAGATTCAGTAATTGCTTTGTTTACAATGACTACATCAATTCCATTCTTCTTTGTTCCGTTTAAAGTCATAGTTTTATATAACAAAGAGTTGGTGTATGAATCTGATATATTCATTAACGCTTGATATTGATCATCAGAAAGTTGTTTTTTATCTTTTAATTGTTGAATGTTATCATTTTGTTGAGCAATCAAGCCAGCAATTGAAGATAAAGGAGAAATTAATAAAGACATGACAACAGCAGATTGAACAGCTCCAACAAAGAATGCTGCTATTCTAACTTTGTGTCTCTTTCTTATTTTTCTTGGAATAAAGAATTTAAAAAGGCAGTGATAAAAGATTGTTGACAATAAAGAGCCTAACAAGAAAACAAGTATAACAGCTACAAAGTATGTTGCAAAAGCAATCAAAGAATGTGCTATTGCTAATGCATTTTCATATAAAGAAGCAGAAGCTGTTGGCGAAACATAACCACTAGCAATTAAAACATTACATAAAGTTTCATCGATGGTTGTAATTGGAACAACAGTTTCATTTATTAGAATTCCTTTATCGGGAATAAACTTTCCAAGATTAATCTGACAAATAGCTCTACTAATTGTCGGCGTTAAAAATATGACTAAAAGACATAGTCCACCAGTAAACAAAAGTTTAAATGATGTTTTCCATATACCTTTCCATATTCCAATTAATCCGCCAATAAGTGAAAAACCAATTATTACAAAAAATATGATATTGAAAATTATTTGAAAATCTATAGAACTTAGCGCTTCCATAAAGCACCTCCCGCAAAATTTATTTTTGCATATATATAATATATCATGTGTATAGTAAAAATATAAATAATTATATATAATTATATTTATCGAAAAACATATTTGTTTTCAAACAAATATATTTGAATGAGGTTATTTATGAAAATTTACGAACAAAAAATAATGGATGCTAATGAAAAAGATTATTATTTGCAAATAATACCTTGGTGGATGTCACTTGTTTTATTTTTTACTGGCTGGTTTGGAATTAAAATTATTGCAGAAGTAGTTGTTGAATTAGTTCTAGCAATTGGTGGACCAATCACTAGTGAAACACAAGCAAATGCCGCTAATATGTGGGTAAACTTTATAACTTACGTAATACTTGCTGCTGTATTTTTAGCTTTTTTAATCTTCTATAAAAAAGGCGTATTAATTAAAAGATTTTTAAAAGAATTTAAGAATCCTAAAATATGGATAAACGCACTTATAGGTATAGCTATGATATACGCTGCTAACTATATTATTTCCTTGTTACTCTTTATTATTAATCCATCTATGTCTGATAATAATAACGAAGCAAGTCTTGATTCAATATTAAAAATATTCCCTATTCAAGGATTTTTAATGACTGTTATATTAGCTCCATTTGCTGAAGAAATGACTTATCGTATCGGATTATTCTCTGCTTTGAAAAGAGTAAACTTAATATTAGCTTTTATTGTTACTGCATTAGTATTTGGATTAATTCACTTTGACTTATCTGGAGTTATACAAGGATTTAATACTGGCACTGAAGAAAGTAGAAAATATGCAATTAATGAACTATGTAATTTACCTTTATATTGCAGCGCTGGTTTCGTATTAGCCTACATATATCACAAATCAAATTCTATCGCTTCACCATTTTTAGCTCACTTAACAAATAACCTTATAAGTTTCTTTATAACAATTGCAATGTAACATGAACAAAAAGTATTTATTTTTATCTGAAAGTACTTTAAAAATAATCGCTATAATTTTAATGACAATCGACCACATAGCTTTATTTTTATTGCCTAGTAATAGCGATTTACAAATAGCATTAAGAGCTATTGGAAGATTATCCATGCCTATTTTTATATTTATGAATATAGAAGGAATATATCACACAAGAAATATTTGGAAGTATTTTTTAAGATTATTTGTGTTAGGCACTATCATAGATATTGTTGGAATAATATCAAAATACGGTCCTGGAAATATATTGATAGACTTTTCAATGTACACAATAATATTTTATTTTTTAAAGCAAAAAAATATTAAATCGCTTATAAGTATTTTCCCTATTGCATTTTTAGTCCTTAGCGATTTACAAATTTCTGTATTTGGAATTCAATTTTTTAATAGTGACTATGGAACTTATGGATTGATATTCGCCTTATTTATCTTCTTAGCAAAAGAAATTTCTTTCTACGTATGCAAGAACCAAGCTAATATAATGCAAATAGATCAAGACTATTTTTTAGAAGAAAAACTTCAAGGAACGTATAATGTTGCTGCTTCAATTGCTATTTTTATAGCAACAGCATTATTCTATGTTATATATAGAATTGATTACACATTGCCAATTTTACCAGGTACGATTGCAATTCAAAGTTGGTGTTTTTTCAGTGCTGTCTTCATTTTGTTTTATAACGGCAAAAGAGGATACAATAAACCATGGTTTAAATACGGATCATATCTTTATTATCCGCTTCACTTATTAATTTTATATTCAATTCATTTAGCAATATAAGCATATTTATTTATAAAAATAAACTATAATGGTATACTTAAATTGGAGGTAATAATTATGGTTAAACATATTAAAACTACAAACGAATTTGATTCAATTATCCGCGAAAATCATATTGTTATTGTCGATTTCTTTGCTAACTGGTGTTCTCCATGTAGAATGATGGGACCAGTTTTAGATGAAGTTTCAGCTGAGTATCCAGAATGGACTGCTGTTAAAGTTGACTGCGATACATTACAAGAACTTGCTTTTAGATTTGGTGTCAGCAGCATTCCTCACTTTGAAGTTATTGTCGATGGAAAATCTGTTGGAAATATCGTCGGTGCCAGAGAAAAAGAAATATTTGTCAAGGATATCGAAAATTTATTAAAGTAATAAAATTGTCATTTATGATTTAACTATCATAAATGACTTTTTATATTGTCTATATGCTTTTTAGGTTTTATACTAAAAAAGAAAAAACGGAGGATATACTATGTCAGGACAAGGAAAGCCAAATAGTGTATTAGTAAAACTTAGTAAATTCGTCATTAAATTTAGATATGCATTTTTCACTTTATTTTTGATATTAACTACAGCGAGTATATTTGGAATACGATTAGTTAAAGTTAACAACAACACAGCTAGCTATTTACCACCTGAATCTGAAACTAGACAAGCGTTAGATATAATGGCTAAAGAATTCGAAAGTAATGGTTCAACGGAAGTAATGATAAAAGAGACAACTGTTGAAAAGACAAATGAATTAATTGAACAAATATATACAATAGATCACGTCTCAACTATCAAGTTTGATGAAACTAAAAACTATATCGATGGCTGTTCTCTTTTGACTATTAACCTCGATTGCAATAGCGAGTCTAACGAAGCTAAAAAAGCTGTTAACGATATACGAACATTATTGAAAGATCAAAAAATAGCCTTACGTGGATCCTTAGCAAAAAGTGTAATGTTCAGTCAAACTATGACATCTGAAATGATAATAATACTAGCAATAGCTGTCGTAGTAATTCTTACAGTTTTAACACTAACATCTAAGTCTTTTTTCGAAATACCTATTTTCTTAGTGACATTTGTTGTTGCAGCCATTTTAAATATGGGCACCAACTTCTTGCTTGGAAGTATTTCCTTTATTACAAATTCAGTAGCCGTAATTCTTCAACTTGCTTTAGCTATAGACTACGCTATTATCATAGCTCATAGATATGCTGAAGAATCTTTCGATAAAAATCCAAAGGATGCAGTTATATCAACCTTAGCCAATTCAATACCTTCTATATTGGCTAGTTCTTTAACGACAATATCCGGATTAATCGCCTTGATGTTTATGCAATTTAGAATAGGCTTTGATATAGGTATTGTTTTGACTAAAGGAATTTTATGTAGCTTCATAACTGTTTTTTTCTTAATGCCTGGATTATTATATTGCTTTAGCGGATTAATAAATAAAACAAGACATAAAAACTTTATTCCTTCACCTCATAAAATTGCTGACAAAGTTTTAAAAGCTCGAAAAATAATACCTATAATTGGCTTAGTATTCATTATAGGTGGAGCTATTGGACAATCATTTGTTAAATACACATATAATAGCGAAGTGTACCAAACTAGCAAAACAACACAGTTTACTAGAAACGTTAAAGAAATCGACAACGTTTTTGGCGAAGAAGCACAGATGCTTGGTATATTAGTTGATAAAAACAACTATGAAAAAGAAAAAGAAGTAACTGACTACATAAATTTAAATTTTGGTCAGGAAAATGGTGGTATAGTTCAAAGTGTTATGTCCTTTGGTGCAATTACCGGTGGATTAGATCCATATATAGATTACACGCCATCGCAAGCAAATACGTTAATTAATAATATTATTAGTTTTGCTTCAAAAAACGGATTAATATCATCATCAGTGGATAATACAGATTTTACCGCATCTCTTAAGCAAGCTTATTTTGCCTACAATGTCAAATATAATAATTCTCCTGCTTTTGACTTAAACAATCTTTATTTACCTTTATTTGATAGCGACAATAAAGTTGGAGTTTTATCATTTATAGTTGATGACTTAAGCAAAACTTATCCAATTGATGAAACAACCGTTTTCTTAATTAATACTCTTAGAAATTCATTGCCTACAATCTCATCACAACTAGTAGGAACTTCACATTCAAGAATCATTATTTATTGTGTACCAGGAATTAAATCAGAATCTACTGAATCCTTTAGCTTAGTTAAAGACTTGAGAAATGGGTTAAAAGAAAATAACTTCTACGACAAAACATTAGTATTTGGCGATATGGTTTCTTACTACGATATTGCTCAAAGCTTCAGTAACGATAGACTTCTTGTCAATTTACTAACGATTGTTTTTATTCTAACTATATTACTATTATCATTTAGATCATTAGTTTTACCTATTATTTTATTAACCGTTATTCAAGGAGCTATTTGGATTAACTTTAGTATTTACGCTATAACTCTTACTCCTATGTTATTCATGTCTTACTTAATTGTTTCGGCAATTAGTATGGGAGCAACAATTGATTACGCTATCGTTGTTACAAATAGATATAGAGAACTTAGAAGTCAAAATGTCGCTCCTCTTGAAGCAGGAATATCAGCCATATCCAATTCCTTCTCTGCTATTTTAACTTCATCGACAATTATGATCGTTGCTGGCTTTGTAATAGCCTTTGTTTCAACTGAGCCATATATATTCACTATTGGTATGGTCTTAGGTTCTGGAACAATTATTTCATTATTGATGGTTATATTTTTATTACCTTCTCTCTTAATTGATTTTGACAAATTAATTAATGTCACAACTTTAAAAAAGAGGAAAAACAAAAAATAAATATAGCGGCTTATCTATTTTAAAAAAAGCATAAAATTTTCTTGATTTTACTAAGATATTATGAGACAATAGATAAGCAATCGCTAGTGGATCTGTGGTGTAGTGGCTAACATGTCTCCCTGTCACGGAGAAGATCGCGAGTTCGATCCTCGTCAGATCCGCCATCATTTGCAAGCGTAGTTCAATGGCAGAACTCCAGCCTTCCAAGCTGGTCACGCGGGTTCGATTCCCGTCGCTTGCTCCATTATTTGTAAATTCGTTCGGTACTTAACGTATCGAACTTTTTTTATTATATAAAAGTGATTTGTTCGATCATGTTCGAACGTAAGCGTCAAAGCTATCCATATGTAGTTCGAACGTGTTCGATCCTTTAAACAAATTAAAATGTTCATTTCACAAAAAGTCGGTTAACCGTAAAAAACTAAATGAGGCAATTTATGATTGAAATTAAAAGAGATTTTTACTTGAAACAATTGAAGGAAAAACAAGGCAATGGATTAGTTAAAATTATTACCGGAATAAGAAGATTTGGAAAAAGTTATTTGCTTTTTGAATTATATCGAAAATACTTGCTTCAAAATGGAGTTAAGGAAGAACAAATTATAGCTCTTTCTCTTGATAATGATGAAAACGAAAAATATTGGAATCCAACAAATCTTTCTACATATTTGAAATCAAAAATAATAAATGATGAAGATATGTTTTATATTTTTTTAGATGAAACCCAACTTGCAATAACCAAAGAAGAATATAAAAACAAAAAACAAAGGTATAATAAAGTTATACAACATTATTAATAGCCTTTTAAAACATAAAAATGTTGATATTTATATAACTGGTAGCAATTCAAAATTCTTATCGTCAGATATAATAACAGAATTTAGAGGTCGTGGTGACGAGATTAGAGTTCATCCTTTATCATTTGCCGAATTTATGTCCATATACCCAAGTGATTCTTATTCTGGATATCGTGATTATTCATTATATGGTGGTCTACCATATGTAGCATCATTAAAAAAAGCTGAAGACAAAATAAAATATTTGAATAACATTTTGAATAATACTTATTTAAAAGATATTATAGAGAGAAATAATTTAAAAGGTGATATTGTTATCGATACATTAGTCGATATATTAGCTTCAGATACAGCAACTCTTACAAATCCAACTAAACTCTCTAATAGTTTTATATCACATTCCATAAAAACTAATGCAAATACAATCTCTACTATAGCAATAATCAAAATACAATTAAACTTTTAGAAGTAGATTTTGTGTGCAATAAAGGTAGCCAACGCTATTATGTTCAATCAGCATATTCAATTCCTGATACAGAAAAAATGAAACAAGAGCAAGAATCTTTAGATAGAATAAATGATTCTTTTAAAAAAGTTATTGTAGTACAAGATAATATTGCTTCTTGGCATAATGAAAAAAGCTATTTAACAATTAATATTTTAGATTTCTTGTTGAATCCTAATAGTTTAGAATTATGATTTAATCAAATATAGTTTGAATGAAAATAATTAATCTAACATTTTGATTAAATGTAATTATAAAGTATGTTAAAATAGCACAAGTATAAATGAAAGAGAGTTTAGTGTTATGAATATTGCAGTTTATTTAGGCGCCAATAAAGGTAATGATTCTTCATTCGAAAAAGCTATCATTGAATTAGGCACATGGATTGGTTCTAATAATCACACATTAATATATGGCGGTTCAAAGTGTGGCTTAATGGGATTAATAGCTCAAAGTACACTAGACGCAGGCGGAAAAGCTATCGGTGTTGAACCACAATGCTTTATGGACGATGAAATTCAGTTTAATGGCCTAACGAAATTAATTGTTACAAAAGATATGTCCGAAAGAAAAAATAAAATGATTGAATTAGCCGATGCTTTTATCGCCTTCCCTGGTGGTACTGGAACGCTTGAAGAAATATCAGAAATAATGTCAAAAGTTTCTCTTAATCACTTAAAGGCACCTTGCATAGTTTATAATCTAAACGGATTTTATGACAGCTTAAAAGATCTATTAAATATTATGATTGAAAAAGGATTATCTACTGACGAACGTCAAAAAGATATTTTCTTTGTCGATAATATATCTGAAATAAATAATATAATAAACTCATTTAAATATTAATAAATATGATAAGACACGCAAATAAAAACGAGATAGAACAAATATTAACTATATATTTTGAAGCTAAGAAATTTTTACGTCAATGTGGAAACTTTGTCCAGTGGCAAGGTAACTTTCCACCAAAAGAATTATTGTTAAATGACATAGAAAATAACCAATTATATGTTTATGAAAATGAAACTGGTATACACGCCGTCTTTGCTCTAATTTTCGGAGATGACCCTACATATAGTGTAATAGAAAATGGTAGTTGGATTTCTTTTAAACCTTATACAACTATTCATAGAGTAGCTAGTGACAGAACTATTAAAGGTATTACTAAGGAGATAATTTCTTTTTCTGAAACTAAAATTAATCATTTAAGAATAGATACATATATCGATAACCATATTATGCGACATATTCTCCAAAAAAATGGATTTAGTGAAAGAGGTACTATTTATATTAGTGATGGTACCCCTAGAATTGCATATGAAAAAGTAAATTACAACGATATTACAAAAGATTAACTTTCATTTGTAAAAAAATATATATTTGCTATAATCATA
The DNA here is from genome assembly GCA_000437395.1 of Clostridium sp. CAG:288. Taxonomy (GTDB): domain Bacteria; phylum Bacillota_I; class Bacilli_A; order RFN20; family CAG-288; genus CAG-288. Next base: position 20,925 of record FR898173.1, read on the forward strand.
GCGATTTATTTTAACTAATAAATTAATTCGATTCGAAAGGTATATATTTACTATAAATTTAATTATATTTTATGAAATTACTAAGTATTATTTTCTTCATTTTAGGTCTAATAGTTCCTAATAGTTTTTATAGTCACTCTCATAAAGCTGAACCTAAAAAAATCAATTCAAATGTTAATAATTCAAACTTTACTAATCTAATTGTTTTAACTAAATTCAGCGATGAAGATGAGTTTATAGACGATAAGTATGGAAACGAAAACGTCAGATATATTATCGATAACATGTTTAATAATTCCTATTATTCTCTTAATAAATATTATCAATGTGTGTCAAATAACCTAGTTAACATAAATAGCATTTTTCTCTTTGATAACGGGAAATCCATAACCTTAGATAGACAACGTGGTTACTATGCTGAATATAGTGAAACAAATATAATAGGATATAAAGATTCTGGTGAAGCAAGCGCTAGACTCTATGATTTAAAAGAAGATTGGGCTAACGCTATAAACAAAGTGTTAGCAAATCAAGAAAGCCTATTTGATGTCGATGGAAACCCTATAAGTGATTACTCTATTTTAGATAAAAACAACGATGGAAAAATCGATGCAATAACTATTATTTACAAAAAATCACCAGATACACTTTCTTCAAACTGGGGCTCACCTTTATGGAATTATCAAGATATATCTAGCCTAGTTGAACTTACTTATGATAATAATAAAATACAAAGCAATTCATATTTTCAAATAACAGCAAACTTTTTTGATAGCGCCATCTATACTGATCCTGATGGATATTTAATCAGCTCACCGTCAACTCTTATTCATGAATTTGGACATATATTTGGATTAAAGGATTTATATAGAAGCGATATGAGCTCAGCAGTCTACTACATGTCAGCAATGGCTAAACACATGTCTCCTATACCTCAATATATTTCTTCTAAAGAAAGAGAAGCTTTAAATTGGCTTAGTCAAAATCAAATACAAAGAATAACAAAAAATGGCAGTTATACTTTAAATGTTGTCACTGATCAAAACATTGATAATGTCATATCTTATAAAGTTGATTTAAATAATGGCAAAACCGCTTATTTAGAGTATCGAAACTTCAATAGCAAGTTAAATAGATTTGATAACCAACGTAAAATTCTAACTAAACTTGATGGAACTAACTCTGTTGGTATCACTGCTATGAAAAGTGGTTTAGTTTGTTATTTAATCGATTCTGATAAAAAATTTCCAAACAACTTAAACACATCTGGCAATAAGTGGAACTATCAAGTATTAGGTGGAACATATAGTACCAAAGTTGACGCAGCATTAGGACTTAATGATGAAATATCTTTATCTTATGACGTAGATGTATATGTAACTGATATAAGTGAAGACAAAATTACTTTTGACATAAGTGGAATTGTGGAAACAGAAGATAAAAATCCAGTTATAAATGACATAAATATAACAAAATATAAAGAAACAATGACAAGAAACGAATCTTTTAAATTTGAAGCTCAAATTAATGGAGATAATTTGGATGGTTCAGAAGTAGTCGAATGGTCTATTAAAAACAATACTAGTGACAAAACTTTTATAAATTCTGATGGAATATTGACTATTGGAGATGATGAAAATAGTTCTTCAATACTAGTAAGCGCTAAAGCGACAGAAGATATTGTTGCTACTTATACAGTTACTTTAAACATTATCCATTCCCTTACCCATTACGATAGAAAAGAACCAACATGCAAGGATGAAGGAAATTTAGAATATTGGTATTGTGATGAATGTAATAAATATTTTTTAGATTCAAATCATACTACAGAAGTAAATTACAATGATTTAATATTAGATAAAACTAATAATCACATCGAAATAGTCACTCCTGGATTAGACTCAACTTGTACTAAAGAAGGCTATACTGAACAAATTGAATGTTCAATTTGTGGCAAAATTATTAAAGAATCAACTGTGATCTTTAAAAAATCTCATACAATAATTACTATTGATGGTAAAGAAGCTACATGCGAAGAAGATGGATTAACCATAGGCCAAAAATGTTCAGTATGTAACAAAATTATTGTTCCACAAGTTATCATTCCTAAAAAAGGACATACACTAAGCGAATGGATAATTGATAAAGAAGCTACGATAGATGATGAAGGACATAGGCACATTGAATGCACTATTTGCCATAAAATTATAAAAGAAGAAACTATAGACAAATTAATCGCCGATAATAAAGATGAAAATAATCTCGATAACGACAATAAAAACGAATTAATTGTACCTATAATTATTATTAGTAGCACTTCAATAATTACAATTGCTTCATTTATAATATTATTTGTCTTAAAATGTAAAAAGAAGTAAAGGAGAAAGCATATGAATAAACAAGCACTATTTCATCAATCTGACTCAACTTTAGCTTTTCCTATCGATGAGTCAACTATAAAAATTAGACTTAAAGCTGATAAAAATGATAACTTTGATTATGTTTATATAAAATATGGTTGCAAATATGATGGTGATGTTGGTAAACATAAAAAACTAATGAAAATCACCTTTAGCGATACTTTATATAGTTATTATGAAGTTACTTTAAAGCTAAAAGACGTTAGATTATCTTATTACTTTGAAATATATGAAAATGGCCAAAAATACATATTTACAGAAGAAGGAATATTAGATAATTTTGATATGGAATACGCTTTTTATCACTTGTTTCAATTTCCATATATTAATAAAAACGATATAACTAAACAAATTCCTTGGACAAAAAACGCTGTATTTTATCAAATCTTTGTCGATCGTTTTTATAGCTCTCAAAAAGAAAATAAAACTTACATCAATCTAAAATGGGGCGATTTACCTTCTCCACATTCCTTTGCTGGTGGCGATTTAAATGGAATTAAAGATAAATTAGACTATATTAAATCACTTGGAATAAACGTTATATATTTAACGCCTATATTTAAATCTGACTCAAATCATAAGTACAATATATCTGATTATGAAATTGTCGATAGTCAGTTTGGAACAAATCAAGATTTCGAAGAATTAGTCAATGAGATACATTCTAGAAATATGAAGATAGTTTTAGATGCCGTTTTTAATCACGCTAGCAACGATATTTTGTTTTTTAAAGATGCCCAACTTAATAAAGACAAATCAAAATATAAAGATTGGTTCATATTTAAAGATAGTGAATATAAAGAATATGAAAAATTTGCGCATGTTAAAGGAATGGCAAAATGGAACACTTCTTGTAAAGAAGTTCAGGAATATCTTATCAAGATAGGAACAATGTGGATCAAAAAATACCATATAGATGGTTGGAGACTTGACGTTTCTGATGAAGTTTCACACGATTTTTGGCGTTCTTTTAGAAAAGCTATAAAAGAAGTAAATCCAAACGTTATCCTTATTGGTGAGAACTGGCATGATGCTCACTCTTT
>FR898173.1:24432-38758 GCA_000437395.1 Clostridium sp. CAG:288
TAGAGGTGATCAATTCGATAGCATTATGAATTATTATTTCACTAAATGTGTTGTCGATCTTTTAATAAGTAATAATCACGATGCTAATGAAGTTTCTTTAAGACTTCAGGGATTATATTTAAGAAATATTGATCCAATATCAAATATGATGTTAAACCTTTTAGATTCTCATGATACTCATAGATTTATAAATTTAGTACACGGAAATAAAAATAAACTCTTGCAAGCTTTAGCAATGTTAATTTATTTTCCAGGTATGCCTTGTATTTATTATGGTACCGAAATACCTCTTGAGGGAGGCTATGATCCAGATTCAAGACGTTGTTTCCCTTGGGATAGAATTAATGAAAACAAAGAATATGTCAAACACTTCAAAAAAATATTAAAACTTAAAAAGTATAAGAGATTTGATAATGGCCTATTTAAAACATATTCACTAAACAAACTTCTAATTATGGAAAGAACATTAGGCAAGACAACTTATAGACTTATAATTAATTCAGATAATCCACAAGAATATAATTCTCATGGTGTAATTATTGATACAATTAATTATGAAAATAATATACTTAATGGTGATGGATATATAATTGAGGTTATAAAAAATGACTGATTTTAACGAATTAATAGATTTTTCAAAAGATATTGAAACAACTCTTTATGGCAAGCCACTCATTTTAAAAGGAGTTCATATGTACGAAGGACCAATAACTTTACAATATATTCCTTATGGTGGAATACAAAGTGTCTTTTATGGAAACTTAATTATAAATGTCAAAAACGGCTATGTTTGTCCTAATAAAATAATTTATGATAATGTAGAATATACACCAAAAGAATTTACTTCTAAATTTGAAGATCTCGTAAATCAAATATTACCAAACTAAAAGGCTCGCAAAACTGCGAGCCATTTTTTTTACATATAACAAATCTTATTTTGCAGTGCGAGCAAGTGCACCAGTGACTGCTGATAAGCCAAAGCCAATAACAGCAAGATAAGCACCAATGTTAGCGTTGAATGTGTAAGCAACAAGTGAGTTAGATGCTTTTCCTTGAGCACCTGCAATAATGATGCAAACAATAGCAACAACTGCAGCAAGTAAGCCTAAGCAAGCAAGAACAATAGAAATTAATCTGTTAAGTTTAGAAGCTTGTCCATATTGGAAGACAAAGAATAAAGCTAAGGCAGCAAAAGCTACTAAGACACAAATCTTTGTTGTTAAGACAGCACCTTCTGCCTTAAACTCTAAGTTCGAAGCTTGATAGAGAGATTTAACTCCATCAATATCGTCCAAGAAGTTGAAAGCGGTACTGGATGACTCACTGCTCAAAATTGTTTTAGCTGTCATATTCCAAAATGGAACTAAGAAGCTAACTACACCGACTAAAAATAAGACGAATGAAACGACTAAAAATAATGATTTATTCTTTTTCATAGCGAATAAATAACCTCCTGCGTATAATATACCAAAACTTAGTACAAAAATTAAGAGACAAAAGCATAATAAATGTACGAAATTTAAAATTCATTTTTCTTGACACTATACCCTAGTGGGGTATATATTAATGCACGAGGAGATAAATATGGAAGAATGTTGTTGTCAAAAAAAGAAATCGACACCAAGAGATGAGAAAAGCAAAAAAGCTATCGTCTCAAGAATTAATAAAATAGTTGGCCAAATGAATGGAGTCAAAAAAATGATCGAAGAAGACAGATATTGCGACGATGTATTAATTCAATTATCAGCTATAGATAAATCCATTAAATCTTTAGCAAATATAATTCTCGACGACCATATGCACTCTTGTTTAATTGAAAACATAAAAAACGGCAACTATGAAGCTGTCGATGAAATAGTCGACTTATTTAAGAGGTTCCAATAATATGAAATTAAAATTTAATGTTGAAGGTATGACTTGTGCTTCATGCCAAGCACATGTATCAAAAGCTGTTGAGCAGCTCGAAGGAACAAGTAAAGTTAATGTAAACCTTTTAAAAAATACTTTAGATGTTGAAGTTGATGAAGCTAAATGTGACGCTTCAAAAATTGAAGATGCAGTTCAAAAAGCAGGTTACAAAGCTTATATTCCAAACGCTAATAAAAAAACTGATAAACTAATTGAAAAGAATCATGATTTAGCCTATCTTATCTTTTCCCTTGTTGATTTATTAGTTATAATGTACTTTTCTATGGGACACATGATGTGGGGTTGGCCAGTTCCTAAAGTGTTCAATATGCACACTAATCCTATGGGATTCTCACTTGTTCAATTTATACTCGTACTGCCTATTATATTTTTATATAGAAAATATTTTATAAACGGGTTTAAAAAACTTATAAAACTAAGTCCAAATATGGACACTTTAATAGCCATCGGTGCAACTTTCTCTATTGCTTATGGAATATATTGCTTATTCATGATATCCATGGGATATACTGAATACCATATGTATTTATACTTTGAAGCAGCTGGTATGATTCTTACCCTTGTCAGTTTAGGAAAATACTTAGAAAAACTTTCTAAAAGAAAAACTACAACCGCTATAGAAAAACTTATGGATTTATCACCAAAAGAAGCTGTTGTATTAAAAGACAATATAGAAACTAAAGTAAAAATTGAAGAAGTAAAATTAGGTGATATAGTCGTCGTTAAAAAAGGTGATAGCGTTCCGGTTGATGGGAAAATAATTGAAGGCAACGCTTCAATCGATCAATCAAACATTACTGGTGAATCTATTCCTGTTTATAAAACAGCAAACGACGATGTTTATTCCTCAACAATAGTAACAGCTGGATACATCAAAGTTAAAGCTACTAAAGTTGGTGAAGATACATCAATCGCAAATATTATTAAGTTGGTCGATGAAGCTAGTAACTCTAAAGCTCCTATATCAAAACTAGCTGATAAGATTTCTGGTGTATTTGTTCCAGTTATTCTAGCAATAGCTTTAGTTACTTTTATCATCAATTTAATCGTCAGCAAAGATTTCCAAATTGCTCTAAACTTTGCTATTACTGTTATAGTTATTGCTTGCCCATGTGCCTTAGGATTAGCCACACCAGTTGCAATCATGGTTGGTACTGGCAAAGGTGCTGAAAATGGATTATTAATAAAAAATGCAGAGATATTAGAAAAAGCTCACCACATTAAAACAGTAGTTTTGGATAAAACTGGTACAATAACTGAAGGTAAGCCAAGAGTAACAGACTTTGAAAGCTTTGAATCAGATTCAGATTTATTGTCAGTAATATACTCTTTAGAGAATATGTCAGAACATCCACTAGCACTTTCAATGATTGAATATGCCAAAGAGAACAATGCTAACTTATTAGAAGTTAAAGAATTTAAAACTACTGATGGTCGCGGAATTGAAGGAATAGTAAATAACTCAAAATACTTCATAGGTAACTACAAATCCGTAGAAGAATTAAAACTAAACACTAAAGAATTAGAAGATAAAGTAAATAATTTATCTTATCAAGGTAAAACACCTCTATTAATTATCAAAGATAATAAAGTAGTCGGTTTAATTGCTGTTAAAGATGAAGTTAAAGAAAGTTCTAAACAAGCAATATCAGAACTTAGAAATAAAGGCATTAAAGTTATAATGCTAACAGGTGATAATAGAAAAACGGCTGAAGCTATAGCAAAAGAAGTCAACGTTGATGAAGTCATTTCTGATGTTCACCCTGAAGATAAACAAAAAGTAATCAATTCATTAAAAACCAATGACAAAAACTTAATAGCAATGGTTGGTGATGGAGTTAATGATGCACCAGCATTAACAAGTGCTGATTTAGGAATTGCTATTGGTGGAGGTAGTGATATTGCTATCGAATCTGCTGATATAGTTTTATTAAGAAATGATTTGTTAGACGTTTTAAATGTTATAAGCTTAAGTAAAAGAGTCATTAACACCATTAAATTAAGTCTTTTCTGGGCTTTCTTCTATAACTTTGTCTGTGTAATTCTTTCCACTGGATTCTTATATTACTTAACAGATAAAAAGTTTATGATGACACCAATGATTGCCTCCGTTGCTATGAGCATATCTAGTGTCTCTGTCGTATTAACTTCATTAACAATTAATTTCTTTAAAGTCAAGAAAGCTAAAAATAGCAACAATTCAAGCGTTTCAATAAAGGAGAAAAATAAAATGCAAACAAAAGTTATTTATGTAGATGGAATGATGTGTAACCACTGTAAAGCACACGTTGAAGAAGCCTGTAAAAAAGTTCCAGGTGTCAGTGATGCAGTAGTATCTTTACAAGATAAAAACGTTACTGTTACATGTGAAGAAAAAGTAACTGATGAAGCTTTAAAACAAAGCATCAAAGAAGCAGGTTACGAAGCAAAATAACTAAAAATGCTGTTGCCATTGCAACAGCATATTTTTATTTTCTAGCTAAAACAAATCTTCTTATTTCAGCTATCGTAGCCTTATCATCAACTCTAAACATATAATAACGATTACCCATAGCTTCACTAAAGATATCTGGCATTCTTCCTTCTTTCATGATTAGATTGCAATATCTATTAAATATTTCCCAATCATCATGTAAATAATTAATTCCATCTCTTCTTCCTAAATATAGACAATATCTTTTAACTTGAGAGATATCTTCTCTGTTTTCATCAAAGCACATGACATCAGCCCAAATTTTATATATATCAATACTATATGCATAATCAATCATATCAGGAGTATAACCTCCTGGAACTCTCATATTAACTTCAAGTCCAACTAATTCACCTTTATTAGCTAGTCCTGGTTTATCTTTAGTAAGTCTAAAGAACTCTAAATGGTAAAATCTTGATTTAGCGCCAAAAGCTTTTAAAACTGCTTGTCCTTGCTTCATTAAGTCATCTGGAATATCTCTAACAGTATAATATTCAACTTCTTTTAAACCAGTAACTATATCCATAATTGGAGTTGGAAAAGCGTGATGAGTTGGATAAACCACATTGCCATTGCTATCACATACCCCATCAAAACTTAAGAGCTCTCCTTCTAAATATTCTTCCATAATATATGGAGAGCCATCATAGTGTTCAAAGAAAGTAACAAGCCCTGCAGCATCAGAAATCTTATAAGTTTTAGAAGCACCAACGCCGTGATCTGGCTTAACAACTACAGGATACCCCACAACATTTATAAAATCTTTAGCTTTATCAATTGTAGATACTAATAAATATCTTGCGGTTTTAACGTTTGCTCTCTTGTACCCTTCTTTCATTAAACTTTTTCTATTGAAAGTTTTAATCAATTCTGGATTAGGGCCTGTTGTAACATTAAATATTTCTCTTAGTCTAGCATCGTCGTCTAACCAATATTCGTTATTAGATTCAATATAATCAATAGGACCATACTTGTTAATAAAATATCTAATAGCATCACACTTTTGATCAAAGTTGTGCAAGCTATCGACTTTATAGTGATCTGTCAAATTAACCTTCAATTCATATGGAAGATAATCTGTAGGCGTTTCAGTAATTCCTAAAACATTAGCGCCATTTTCTTTTAAAGCTTTACAGAAAAGATAATATGTATCTGGAAAGTTTGGTGAAATAAAAACAAAGTTCATATTATTTACCGTCCTTATTAATAAAAGTGTAGCACTTAAATAAAATATAAAATTATAAAAAGTGCTTTCATACCTAAATATAAAAGCACTTATAAACTAATTGTTGGCCAAAATCTCAATTACTTGATCAATAGTAGCTTCAGTATTATTAATCTTTAAACTATATCCTGTGTCTAATTTAACAATTGTAACCTTAGTATCTTCATCGATAGTCAAAACGAATTCATAACCATTTACTGAATAGAATTGATCTGATGTCATAGTTATAATATTACCTAAGTTTTCATTATCAACAACTTTAACAAAATCAAATTCGACACTATATTGTCCGCTTGCTGAATAGTAATATTTAAAGCAAATAAATGAGTCACTATCACCAATATCGGTTATCGGATTCATATAACTATCTCTTTCAACATAATCGTATTTTTCATCATCGTTTGTAGCTGTATGAGTAAACGATTCTACTCTGCTACCTGCAACAAGTGATCCGTTTAAATAGTCTTCTTTAATTACTCTTGTAGCAGTCTGCTCAGTTTTAGTGTTGTAGTCGATATAAGTTACCCTACGAGTGACATATGTATCTGATGAAGAAGCAACAGCTTCTAAAGATGCATCATTTTTATCAACTAATTTTACATCGTTATTTATATAAGTAGCTTCGACGTTATCTAGTTCATTAATTGTCGTTGCTTTTATAACATCAGTCTCACGACTAATAGTAAGAATATCTTTAAAGCCACTTCTTATAGCAATGGCAACAACTGAATCTTTTCCTATAGTATCTGAAACACTATTAACAATAGCTATGCCAAATGGAAAGTCATATTTTTCAACAAAGTTAGTATATCTATCAACAATTGTTGTCGAAGTAATTCTTTGAGCGTTAGCTGAAATATCAAGATAAATTAAATATGAACCAGTACTTCCATCCTTTGAACCCATAGCATATTCACCATCGTTTACTGGAACTTCAAAGTAATACATAGTGTTTGTTAAAAAGTAATTCGAAGGAGTTTTCGAAATATAACTCATATCAAACACTTCAACATAATTATTTGGTAAAGTATCGCTTGCTGGACTAATAGTAGAGCCATGGACTCCATCTTCTAATGTTATATAAGCCTCTGAATACTTTGGACTTAGTCCATCAGCATATTCATACACATAAGAATGGTTTTCTTCTCCATCACTATAGACTCTTGAAATTTCTCTAATTTGTTCAATCTTTTCATTGTCATCACGTGTAATATCATAAAGAGTGAAGAAAGAGTCATTGCTAGTAAAATATGTACCTGCAAAGAAGTTAATATAACCTTTCTCTTTAAGATTAAAGTCAATACTAGATTCTGGAAATTCATAATTGTAATATTGATTACCATTAATTCTTACTTTTTTAGCTGTCATCAAATAATCTTTAGAAACTCCATAGTTCATAAAGTGCAAACCATAAACATATGATGAGCCGCTTAAAATTGCATCCAAAGACTTTCTTGAATCATCGTACTTCTTTAAATTCAAACTATTAGTATCAGTTCCAGATGAAGGATACTTATTTGGATATTTATTTGATAATGTTCTACTAACACTAGTATTTGACTTGTTGTAATCATCAGATATTCTTACGAACTCTTTATTACTATTTATTGTTACTACTTCAAGTCTTGAACTGCTATAACTATTAGCGTTAAGTGAACTACTTAAATAACTCATTGCATATTGAGAAACACGCACATCACCAGCTCTATATGGACCTGAAGTTGAGCTTTCATCTGGATGCATGTAGCGCGATCCACCAATAATATACCCAGTATTATTTTCCGTTGCTTCTATGTTATATGAAGTATCAGTTGTACTTTCATAGTCTTTTTCAACATTTAAAGGTAAATATGTGCCTTTGGTTGAGGATTTAACACTCGTTATTTCTGTTGTAGAAGAATTGAAAACATAATAAGAAGAAGTACTTCCGTTTGTAAAACTTGAAGTATTTGAAGGTTTAGATCTTGAGTTACTAGTAAATGAAATACCGTTACTAGTTATATTTAAATAATAATATGATCTCCATACACTATAATAAATGCTGTTATTATTAACTGTTAAAGAAGTCCTTGTCGTTGTTAAAGTAGCAGTAGTACCTGAATAGCCTAAATAATATGTTGTTCCGTCTATAATTGTTGAAACATAACCGGTACCATTTGTTGAACTTAATGTCCATAAAGTTGCTGAACTAGTGTTATTAACTATTCTAAAAGATACTGTTCCACTTTGATTTTTTATAACTGATAAATAAGCAGTACCAGCAGTATTTGAAATATAATAACCTGTTGTTTGAACAGAGACTCTTGATATATCATCATAAACAGTTTTATTAACAGCTTCTTTTTGACCATAAAGGTACATAAATGATGTACTTGTAGAAGAAGAACTATATTTCGAGAATGTATAGCTTCCATCAAATCCTTTAGTATCATCGTCAAGAGTCGAAGAGGTTTCATATTCTTTCATATCATAAGTAAAGCTAGTAGCAGTCGTTGAACCACTTTCAACGCCATCTATTCTTCTAACAGTTGTAGTTGTATCAGTAGCGCTATAGTTAGAAGATTTATTTAAAGTAGCAGAAAGTCTATAGAAAATATTCTCCATAGCAATACTTCCGCCCCAACCACTAACATTACCTTCACCTTTAAAGTCGCTAGTAGAAACATCAACTCTCTTAGCGTTAAATGAAGTGTTTGAAACATTGATAAATGACTTATATTTATCAGTACAATATCCAACTAAACTATAGTCAGATAAATTATTACTTAAAGTTGTAATAGGATTTGTAGAAACAGTACTTGTATCTAATCTATTATTGCCTATTATTTTTATGTTATCTATAGTTCCGTTTACATACCCAGCAGCCATACCGATTAATGTATTACTTGTTCTAGCGTGAACATCAATATTTTCTATACCTAGATTTTTAACCTCGTTAACACTACTATCATAAGTACCGACAACGTTATTTAAATCTCCAACTACGCCAAATAAACCAATAATGTTCACATCGTTTAAAGTATCACCGACAGCTAACGGCTTTTTTGATATTTCTTTAGCACTAGTATCACTTGAGATTATATTTGAAACTGTCAAATTAGTTATAGTTTTATTATTACCATTAAAATTGCCTATGAATGGATATTTAGTTGTACCAATTGGAGGTAATGAATAGTTATTCATATCCAAATCACTTTCAACACTAAAATAATACTGATTAGAGTTATCAGCATTAACTTTATTATTAAATACGCCTAAATATTGAAGCCAAGCAAGGTTATATAGGTGAATAGGTGCATTTAAAACATATGGATCTTCTTTAGTACCATTTCCTCTAGCAAAATATGCCGCAGCTGTCTTTCCATCTGCATCATCAAAATCAACTCTTTTATATTCAATAATCCAAGCTAGAGAAGAACTTACAACTGCTGCAAAAGGAATAACCATTAAGGCAGCAAAAGCTATCTTTTTCAAACTTTCTTTTTTCATAAGTATTAATCCGCCTTTAAAATATAAAAGTTAAAATCACAATCATAGCTAATATATGATCTTCCTTCTTCATCAGCATCATCAGCACTAAATATTACATCGTTCCCAATATTTAAAGAATATATAGTTTCAATAGAAGCAAAGTTATAGTTAACGACAATATATATAACACTGACATCAGTAAACGTATGCATTAAAATTCTTTTTTCTTCGACTAATCCAGTATATGTATCGTTAACGAAAGTCACTTTATCGTTATTATCATTACAAGTATCATTTAATTTAAGATTATAGTGGTTATCAATAGTATTATTATCGATATAACTCTCATCAAAAGCGTAAAAATCAACTATGCTAGTTAAAGAATTTCCTGTCTTTTTTAGCAAATATTCCTGTTTTAACTCACCATTTTCATCAACTTCACCTTGATAGTAAGTAGCTGATGTTTCAACGCTTAAATATATGCTTGAATATTTGCTATCTAGTTCTACTCTAATCAAAGTTTGATACTTTGCACTATCGACAGCATATTTTCCAAAATTATAATTCTTACTTCCATTAACATAAAAAGGTAAGATGTCCTCATCAGTTTCATATGTCGTATCACAAGTGTGAAAAGTAACATTTTTGACTATTTCATTTTTATATAGATTTATACTTCCACCATTAGTCTGAGAGCTTCTTACAGCGCTAAACCAAGCTATTGTTGAAACTATTGTAACCAAAAAACAGGACATCAAAAGAAGTATCGAAATAGATAATTTTTTCATAAAAATCCTGTTGCTCATCTATAGAAATCTCCATCATGTAGCAACTGGCTATCCAATTTAGGACCCTCTAGTTTTGCGTCACTACCTTACGATAGCTTTGCTTTTTTACAAAAGAATTATATATATATTATATATAAAGGTCAAATATTTTATTTAAATTAGGATAATAACTAATTGTATTTTATTAAATTTAATATATAAAGTAATTAAAATTAATTATTATGCTATAATAAAATACATGGAAAAAAAGTCAAAAAGAGTTTTAAAAATTATCGTCACTTCACTTTTTACATTTTTAAGTGCTGTAATAATTTTTGAATCATGTCTCGATGGCGAAACATCAGCTAAACAATCAAAGTTTATAGCTAATACTATCGAAAAAGTTTTATTAAAAATAAATCCACCAAAGAAAGTCGAAGTAAAAGACATAGAAATTAATAATACTCAGACAAACTACCCAACAAATTATTCTTTTAAACTTGATTACTCTATTTTCCCATCAGAAGCAACAGATCATAGTGTTTCTTTTGAGTCTTCAAATTCAAATGTAGTATCTATATCTAACGATGGAGTTGTCAATATAAAAAACATAACTTCTAACACTGAAGATTTTTTTATTAAAGTAATATCTAATTCAAATAACGATGTTTCAAAAGTATATAACTTTAATGTAAGCAAATACTATCCAACTGATATAAGATTATTATTAGATAATTATTCTTCAGTAACAAACGAATCCTCGATTGAGCTTTATAATAGTTTTCCATGCCATTTTGATATTGATTTTATCGGTAATAATTATGTAACAGAAAAAGAATATTCCTTAGATTATGACAAAGATTATTTAAGCGTTGAAAATGGATATTTAACTCCTTTAAAAAATGGAAAAACAAGTATAAATTTGACTACATATAACTTAAATAAACAATATGAAGTAAATATAACAGAAAACCCAGATAAAGATAAAGTAATTACTTCCCTTAAACTTGATTCAAACGAATTACAAGTCTATGCCACATCAAAAGTAAAAATATTTAATAACGAAGTAGAAATAAAACAGAATTTTGTTTTGTCATCAAGTAATCTAAACATTATCTCAGTAGATTCAAACGCCCGAACAATAATTGCAGTCTCTGCTGGTGAAGCGACAATTACTCTTTATGGTAATAATGGTGAGATATTGAATACTAAAATTAAAGTAATAGAACATTTAAACAAACCTATTGTCACAATACCTGGCCTTAATAATAACTTATTAGATTTAAAAATATATGATAAAGTTCCGCTTTTTATTTCATTTCCTGAAGAAACAACTTATAAAAGTTATAGCGTTATAATTGATGACACCAGTATCATTACTTTAAATGATAATATTATAAGTGCAATAAAAGATGGTTCAACGACATTAAGAGTTAAACTAAATAACGAAAATGAAAACTATACAGTAGAAATAAATGTTGTCGTCAGACAATCAACAATATCAAATTTCTCAAAGTTTGCTTTTCTAATAAGAAAAAGTATCGGTCATCTAATGTCCTTTTTTGCTTTAGGTCTATTAGCTTTTTTAACATTTTATTTAAGTTTTGGCAAATCTTATAAAACATTATTTGTAATTCTATATGGATTTACAATTGCTGGATTAAGTGAATTAATTCAAATACTAACCCCTGGAAGATATGGAACAATTCAAGATGTTGGTATAGATTGTTTAGGCTATTATGCTGCTATAGTTTTACTTTCTATAATATTTGGATTAGAACTTTTAATTAAATACCTAAAATCAAAAAAAAATAATTAGCATTTTACTTGAAAACGAATATGCTAAGGTATAGATTATTTCGGTATGAAAAAGATAGAAATGACTACGGGATCTATCCCTAAAAAAATATTACAGTTTTCTCTTCCAATGATTGTTGGAAGTATTTTTCAATTAACTTATTCAACTATAGATGGAATTGTTATAGGAAGATTCATTGATAAAAGTGCTTTAGCTGCTGTTGGAGCTGCTACACCTATCTTCAATATTCTCTTATTTTTATTAGTCGGACTATGTAATGGTGCTTCAATATTGATGTCAGAGCTATTTGCCCAAAAGAAGCCAAAAACACTTAAGCAAAACATTGGAACCTCTATAAGTTCAGGGTCAATACTATCTATTATTCTTACTATATTAATAATTGTTTTTGCTCGTCCAATTTTAAAAGCAACTGGTGTTAAAACCGAATTGTTAACAGATGCTACAAATTACTTGATTTTTGTATCTATCGGCTTAGTTTTTTCTTTTATAAATAATATTTATACTGCTGCTTTACGAAGTACTGGAGACTCTCTTAGACCACTTTATATTTTAGCCCTAACATCTGTTATAAATATCGGCTTAGACTTTGCATTTGTCTTAGGTTTTAAAATGGGAGTAATAGGAGCCGCAATCGCTACTTCTATATCAATGGCTTTATCAGCAATAATTTGTATTTTCTATGCAGCGTATGTAGATGATTTGTTCAAATTTAAGCTTAGCGATTTTAAAATTGTCAAACCACAATTAATTGAAACAAGCAAATATGCTATTGCTTCAGCCTTACAACAAATAGTTTTATTTATAGGAAAATCCATTGTTCAAATAAGTATTAACACTTTATCAATTGATGCCCAAGCTGCCTTTACTGCAGCAAGTAAGATTGATGACTATGCAATTACTCCTATTCAATGCTTTGGAAATACAGCGGCAATGTTCATTGCTCAAAACAGAGGAGCACGTAAGCCTGAAAGATGCAAAAAAGGTTTATTTACAGGAATGATATTAAGCGTAATATACGCATCAATTGCTTGCTTAGTCGCATATTTTGGAAACAATCTATTAGTCAAAATGTTCTTAGATTCAGAAGATAATGTTGCTGAAGTTATTGAAGAAGGAGCTAAATATTATCAATATATGGCTTTCTTCTATTTCTTTCCTGCTTTAACAAATTCAGTTCAAAGTTATTTTAGAGGATTAGGAAAACTAAATATTGTCTTTTATTCAACAACAGTTCAAATCATATTTAGAGCTTCTTCATCCTTCTTCTTAATTAAGAGTTTTGAAATTACTGGTGCAGCACTATGCACAGGAGTAGGTTGGACATTTATGCTCCTATTTGAAGTGCCAATTTTAATATATTATTTAAGAACTAAAAAAGGTCTTAACCATACATCTTCTGTAGATGTTATTAAGTATAAATAATATATAAGCTATATTGAAATATTTTATAGATATCTTAAATTTTATTCTTATAAAAATTTAGTAAAGCAAATGAAAGAATACTTAAAAAGAAGTAATAATATTCCTACATGTGTGTTAGGTTGGAAAACACCACTTGAAAATCGTGTGGAATTATTATTTCTTTTAAAAAATACCATTAATGGTTTAATAAATTGTTTAGATTTTTAACAAGACTTTGACAATTCATCATTATTTCTATAACTAAATTTACTTTGCCATAAAATTGCCTGTTATTACCTACATTTTCAACCGATAAAAAACTACACAATTATATTGATAATTATAGTCAAATTATATATTCACTTACTTAATTAGAATTTACTTTGTCAATTAATAATTAAATTGAACTTTATATAGCAAATTTATTTTTTCCATTCTGCCATAGCATAACCACGTGGATATAATTCAGTGCCAAAAAATCCTATGCGTCCTTCTTTATATATTCCATTATAACCATCTTTTCTAAGACCAAATAAATATTCTTTAGTTACTTCTTCTCCTGTTGACCATAAATAATAAGAGTTAGAGTCAAGAACAAGGTAATTTTGTAATTCATTATTATTGTAGAAATTATTCAATTTAAAAATTCCAACATCAGACTTAACTGTCACTTTTAAATCCGGAAAAGTAGCGTTGTTATATGTCCATTTGTAAGTAAAAGACAATATAAGTTCCCATTTATCATTAATTTCTATATCAGGTTCAGTATTAGAAGAGTAATTTTTAGTTTTATAATTGAATTCATATGTGTTGTCTTTATTCATTGTTAGTCTAATTATGGCTTGTGTATAATCTTTTGATGCACTAAATTGATAATCTTCTAGCATATGTTCTTTAATCTTATTTGAAGAAGAGCACCCAAAAGATGATAAAGAAACTAATAAACCTAAACACAACAAAATAATTCTTTTCATAATTTCATTTTATCAATAAAAAAATAAAAGTTCAATAATTAAATATAGCGTTTATTAAATCAATTTTGTTATAAAATATACAAAAATACAAAACTATCAAATAAATTATAACTAATTTTATTATCTATTATTAATAAACTAACATTTTTTGTCCAAAAGCTTGATTTTGTATTATCGATATATTTATAGGATTCTTTTTACTAGAAGTTTGAAATAAGTCTAATGTATATATCGGTTTCCCTGTACACAAGTTAACTAATAGTTGAC
>FR898174.1:0-18623 GCA_000437395.1 Clostridium sp. CAG:288
TAATATAAGACAGCACCACTCCTAAACCTCAAATAAAGAGGCCAAATAGTGCATCTATTTATATTATATAGTGTTATTTTAAATAACACAAATATCTTCGTCTAATATTTTTATATGATCAAAAATGTCAGTTTTATACTCTACATTTTCAATATCAATTATTTTTATACCATTATATTTGTTGGCACGAACCAATAAATCTAGCTCACTCTCATCTAAAAATGCTAATAAGTTATAAAATATAAATATTTTTATATTTCTTAACTCAAAAGACACATTTATATAATTATTTATTCTCTCTACTAAGTTGGGTGAATCATCTTGTAGGGATATTCCAAGCATTTTTATCACATCATCTTCATCTAAATCGATATCACAAAAGATATTTATTGGTGAAGAAAGCTTAATTTGTTTAGCACATTCTTCTAATTTTTTATTTATCTCATTTGAAGTTTTAATTAAAACTTCATTTTCTTCTTTTTTTATTCTTCTAAGTAAAACATTTAAGTTCTTTTTTGAATTAGCATCTAAATTTATAACTGATGTGACAAAGTCTATATAGTCACTTACTTTTAGTTCTTTATAATTTTCATCTAATATTTGTATATAGCTATCTTCATATTGCAAATCAGCGTTACTTAATAGCTTATATAATATTTTTCTATTCTTTATAACTAATAAATAACTATCTATATTAGATAAATCATCTTTTATTTCTAATAATTTCATTAATAAAAATTTCATAACCTTACCACCTTATCACAACTCATAACAACATCCGTTTTCATTTCACCTATTAAGTTTTCTATAGACATAAACTGTGTCTCAGTTAATGTTAAAACGGAGACAGTTCCTTCAGGTGGGAGATTCTTTTTCAATTCAAGCATAGTCGAATTAACTATAGAAGGATTTAAAGCAAGCTTAGTAAATACACTTTCTTGCATTCTTAAAAATCCGCTTTTCTTCAACAGTTTTATGAAGTGATTATATTCTCTAATATCTTTTTTTGTAGTTGAAGGCAAATCAAAAAATAATACCATTCTCATAAATACATTACTCATATTCTTTTATAAATTTAATTTTAGAAGGATCTTGTAATGCTAATGCATTTAATATAGATGAAACATATAAAGAAATAGCATTAGAAAGAGTTTGTTTTTGATCATCATAAACAAAAGTTTCAGACAACACCTCTACAAGTTTTTCTTTAAAGTTTTCGTTTGTTAAATCTTTCACTCTTTTATCTATAAAAGGTCTAACTGGTTCCATAAAATCACATGCCAAATTAAAGTAATTAGTTTCACCAATATGGTGAATTCCTAACTGAGTTAAATAACCTTTAGCAACGATTGCTTTGCTAAATTGTGAAAGAACTAATGTATACCCATAATTTAAATATTTATTAATATCACTATTATTATTTCTTGTAAAACTTTCACCATATACTCTATTAAAGTAAAACTTTGCTGCATGCCCTTCTCTATTAGTAATGTCACCCTCAACAACATCTTTTGAGTATTCGAGTAAAGAATTACTATCTTCTTCAGATATTTCTTTTAGCACTCTAGCTTGATTCTTTATCTTTTCTATTATTATTTCTTTCCACACTAAATCTTTTATTTCATCCGTCCAACTCATTTGCTGTTTTATTCTTTTAAATGAAATACTATCACCATAATATGGAACTAGTTCTGAAACAGGAGCCCTCTTTTCATTACAAAAGATTACTTTAATCTTTTTCCTAACTAATTCCGATAAAAGTGAAGTTGTAATAGCAACAGCTGTTGATTCAATAATAAGTGTTTGAATCTCATCTATATTAATTCTTTTTACTTCATCTGGAGTTTTAAATACTAAATAATTAAGCGACAATTCTAATTTACTATGTGTTGAAACAACAACTGTTCTAAATCC
This sequence comes from Clostridium sp. CAG:288, assembly GCA_000437395.1. Classification (GTDB taxonomy): domain Bacteria; phylum Bacillota_I; class Bacilli_A; order RFN20; family CAG-288; genus CAG-288. The sequence continues at coordinate 1,915 of FR898174.1, forward strand.
CATATTATATTAATTCCTCTTTTCCCTTAAACAATCCTGAAGGTGATTCGTTTACAATGTAAATTTCTTCTTTAGTTATATCTGGTGAGTTAACAAACAATAATCTTTTTTCAACTTTAAATTCAGCATTTATATTAACACTTTCAGTTGAACAAGACAGTAATTTTAACATATTTATTAACGTTGAAATTTGTTCCTTTAATGATAAATTATTAAAAATCTCAAATTTCATCTCTCGAGCTTTTTCAAAATATGAGCATTCATCATACCTTTTATTAAACATTCGTTCTTTTATTGTATCAAAAATAATTTTGTTTTTTTCTTTAGAAATTATAAATTTTTCACCTTTGTTATTAATAATAAAGGTTTGTGAATCAATAGTTTTGTCAATTAAATCATCACTTAATTTTAGGCTTTTATTTAAATATAAAACAATATTATTATCAATATAATTTTGATACGCCATTTTATATATGTTATTTTTACCTTTTGTAAAAATTCTATAATAACAACCATTATATTTAATTTTTTGGTTTATATAAATTTTTCTTAATATTTTTATGTCTTTTGCCTTTTCATCGTTAACAATTAGTTTTAACAATTCTTCTTCATTATTTCCATATAAATTTAAATACATGGTTGGAACACGTAAAAGCTTTTTAACAGTTTTCTTTCCAGAAGTATATTCAACTGCCAAAATATAAGACTGATTTATTTGTGAATATCCACCATATTTTTTAGTGTCTTTCATTGGACCTTTGGTATGACACGGTATAAGGTTTACACTATCTTTATCTGCTTTCTCAAAAATAGTTTCTTTATATAAGTCGCCTGCTTTTTTGCTTGTAGAGAATTTAGGCTTATATGTTATTAACGCATCATGTCTAAAGCAATTTGTTCGTATTTTATCTTTAAGATTGTTATCTTCAATATAATTATGTAATCTTTTTTCCATATCAAATGATACGTTTTTCTTTTTATTTTTCTTTTCATCATATAGATAAAATACATCAGTATATAAATTAGACAAAATATCACCACCTACAATATTGAGATAAGCATCAACAGCATGATGTGAATCATTTAGATCTCTCATTTTAGCAATAGATAGCTTTTGTCTTAAACTTGATGCATAAATGGCTTTAGTAAAGCAAACTTTAGTATCAGGGTATTTTAATTCCAATATTCTCTTAAGTTGAACATTCGAAAAATTAACAACATTTATTTGACTATTAACAAAATCATTTATTTCTTCATAAGTCAATTCAGTTGTTCTAATTAAACTATTATATTTCTTATCAGAAATTAACTTCCTTTTGTGATAACTCTTCCATAATTTAAGTGTCTTTTCATTTCTAATAGGGGCAACAATAGGATATATATCTCTTTTTACTTTTTCATTATAGTCTTTATTAACTAAGACCAAATTGTCTATTGAATCATCTGGTCTTAAACTCTGTGGAACAATATGATCTTTATCATATATGCCATTAATAACATCATTAAGATCTTTGATAGGCTCACCAGTATAAAAATCTATTCCCAATTGTAAGAAATACAAATATACATTTATTGATCTAAGTTTTCTACTATTATTAGCATATTCCAACTTTTCTAATAGAGAATCTCTTCTATCAGCTTCATCTTTTAATTCTTTTTTAATAACCTCTTTTAAAGCATCATATCTAGATTTTGTTTCTTTCTTTTCTTGATCTGCTCTTGTGACTTCAATGTATATTTTATTTGGTGCACATTTTGCTGCTCTAACAACATCGTCTAAAACAGCAATAGTTTGCGTAACGCTTCTCACAAAAACTGATGGCATTTCATCATAAATATCATCAATTTGATCTTTTACAGTTTTATTTCCTCTTAAATCAGCATTAAATTTATTTATTTTATCTTGGAATCTGTATGTCTTATCAAATAAAACTTCTTGTAAATTCTTATTTGTTTCTTGCATTATTTCTAAAATTGAGCAACATCTTCCAATACTTTCGTCAACCCAATACATTTCACCATCTTTACCGCCACATAAGAAAGTTTTAGATAATCTTCCCCATTTATTTGTAGGCAATTTACTAATTGCGTTAACTTGTTCTTTTGTCAATTCTTTGTAATTTTTATTACTATTAATAGCTTCGATTAATGATTTGGAATCACCAGCATAAATTGTTGCAAGTAATATTAAACTTTCTACCATCTCTTTATCTTTTTCTAAATCAAAATATTTAGATAATAAAGCATGACTTGAAGCATTAAAAATGATATCTGATTTGATATTGCTTATAGAAATATCATCATCTTTTAATTCATTTTGATAAAGTTCATTTTCTTTTTTCAAAAAAGTTTTTATATTCCCAATAGTTGTTTTTGATCTACTTAATATATATTTTAAAACAGATTCTTTAACACTAGGTGATAAAAATTGTCCATTAAGCATCATTTTATTCAAACTATCTAGTACTAAATACTCTTCATAACATAAAGATACTTTTGGAAGTACTGGTTCTCCATCTAAATATGAACAACTATTAATAAGTCTTTTCATAAACTTATTTCTAGTTTTTTCTTCATCAACAACATCATACATATTCCATGGTGTTATTTTTGTACCCTCTTCCTTTGTTTCAACCCAAGCGTAAGGATGACTTTTACTAGTAGAAAGTGGTCCATAATAATATGGCACTTTAAACATAAATAGCTTGATAATTTTATCTTCTATTTCTTTTATAAATGGATACCTATCTGAAGCATTTTTGAGAATGATTTTTAATTCTTGTAAATGACTTTGATGTGGAATTAAACTAGTTGAAACATTTGCAGGTTTTTGTAACAAAATTCCTTTTTCAGCCTTATCATGCAAATCAATATAAGTTTCTTCATCATCAATATATTGTTTGTTTTTCTCTAAAACTTCTTTTAAGTTATCATTTAGTTTTTCTAATGTTACATATTTAAAGTTTATATCATCACCTTGAACAAACGAAGCGTAATTAGGTGTTTGAGATTTCTTAGTTTTTTTATTGTTTTCATCTCTTTTATTATCTTCTTTTGTTAATTTAATAGGTCTAAAAATTGAATAATATAGGCTTTCTTTTCCTTTTTTATCCAATTTAACATCAACTGAACGTATAACCTTTTTAAGATTCCTTAAGTCTTTTTTGTGATTATCATATACGTCAACCATAATTTGTGATAAGTTCTTATTAGCATTTTTATCACCAAATAATTTCGAAAGAGAATTATAATCATGGATTTTTTTAGCATTAAAAACTAAATCTATTGCATTGCCTAACTTTGATTTAATCTCATCCAAGTTTTCATCAAAACCATTATTAAAATCAATTTCTAAATCACCTAATTCTTTGTCAATTCTACTTATTTTAAAGCTACCACCTGTAACTAAAACCTTATACATATCTATGTATTTTTTTATAAGTTGGCTTCTATTTTTAACAAATAATTTATCAATATCATTTTGTTTATCTTTTTTGCTCTTATATTCATCGCTTTTTAAAATTTCTAACAGCTTATCTAATTTATCTTCGCTAATGTATTTGTTATTTTCATCTTCTATTATAGATTCTTCATCATCAAGCAAAAAGTCGTTAGAATTTTCTTCATCCAATTTAGATAATATAGAATTTAATTCTCTAATTAATTCTACTGTTGGTTTTTCATTAAAATTATCACCTTCAGTTAAAAAATTTCCACGATATTTAATTATGTGGTGAATGGCTAAATAAACTAACCTTAAATCTGAAAATGCATTGTCATTATTCTTTACTAATTCATTACGTAAATGCCAAATTGTTTTATAATTATTATAAAATTCACTTTCTTCTTTCCATGTTTTGAAAATTATATTTTTCCCTAAATCATTTCCTTTGTCATCTTTAGCCTTATCTTCAGCCCAATAAGTTGAATTTGCTAACCTCAAGAAGAATGTTTTGTCAACTTTAGCCATCTCTTCAGCAAATAATTGATTTAAAAGTAACAATCTATATTTTCTTCTTGCCATTCTTCTACGTTTGGATCTTCTTTCACGTCTTTTTTGACATGTATTTGCTCCATCAAAAAGACGTGCACCCCAAGCTGTTTTACCCTTGAGACGCAAAAAATTGTAGTTCTCGTCCGTTGCAGCCCAGCCGACAGAACTAGTTCCTAAATCAATACCGACATAATATTTGTTTTCCATTATAAAGCACTCCTTAAACCTTGCTTATAGACAAACATATTTTAACATTATTCAACAAATTAAAGCAATAAAAAAATCCCCTTTCGAGGATTGCCTCATAATTGAGTTGGTTAGCTAAAGCTTATTTAGACTCGTAGTGCTGTCTTATTTTTACTACATAATAATCTTAAATCATATTTTTTATTTTGTCAAATATTTTTTAGCATTATAAAAGCGAGTATATTTCAACTCGCTAAATAAAATTTTATTTTTTAGGTAATTAGAAAGAAACTACTAAAAGCATCTTAAACTTTTCTTCACCATAAACAGCGTGAGGAATACCTTTAGGCATAATGACTGTTTCACCTTCGTTAAGAATAAATACTTCTCCGCCAATTGTGAATCTGCCTTTGCCTTCTAAAACTGTAACCATAGCATCGCCACCAGCAGCGTGTGATGAAATTTCTTCACCTTTGTCAAATGAGAATATTGTCATACTAACTAATTCGTTTTGAACTAAGGTTTTACTGACTACTTGGCCTTTTTGATATTCAACTTGATCTTTTAATGTTAAAACTTTTGTTTTTTCAATATTTTTATACATATAATTAATATCTCCTAGATATTAGTATATTAAATTTAATTGCTTTTAAATTAGTTAACGCTCTTATTTTACTTATTTAATAATTCAGAAAAGTCTTTATTACCAACGACTGAGCAATATTTTTCATCATAATAGAACTTTTTAGCTGATTCAATAACTATTTCAACGTTAGAGTTTTCAACTGTTAAAACTGCATTTTTATTTATTTCAGAACTGCCTTCCGGTTTATTTTCATATTCAAATATGATATCTGCTAAATTAAAATTACCTATGTCTTTTGTTTCTCCATTTAGGTTAAAAGTTACTTTTTGAAGTGGATTTATATAATGATTAACTTTATATGTTTGCTCTTCTGTTGGGACTGGGAATTCTATAGATGATTTATATATTTTATTATCTATATGTAATTCGTCTTTTTTAACAAAAGATAATTTCTTTTCTTCAGAATCAAGACTGATAGAAACGCTATATGTATCTCCACCATAATATACATCACTTCCAGCAATTTCTGTGAATTTAGCTTTTTTAGCATATTCTTCGATTTGTTTAAAATAAGCTTCGTCTTTTGAATAGTTTAAATCGTAATCTTGTAGTGGCAATACTTGTCCTGGGCCGTGAGTCACCTTCACTTCTTTAATGCTAGTAGCTATAGGAGCAAAGTCAAAAACCTCATTAAATGTCTTTTGTTCTTTTTTGTCTGACCCACAGCTTACTAACCCAATAACAACACATCCAAGTAATGGAACTAATACTTTTTTCATGTCGATAATACCTCCTTAACACTTATGTTGTTTTACTTTTATGGAAATAAAACAACTACTTGATATTTGTATATTAGTATTTTTCGGCAATTAAAGCAATATATTCGTATTATTCAAATAAAAAAGAAGTAACTCGTGCTAACTAAGAGCACCTTTGAGTCTTACTTCATATTTATTTTATATCTTAGAACTTTAAAAAAACAATAATAAATAAATTATAGTTTTAACAATATATTTAAGTCCTCTTTAATATGGATGGCTTTATCTTTTATTTCATTAGGTATGTCACTTGGATCATTATTTATAGAAATATAAAACGCATTTTTAAATCTATATGTCATTTGCATAAATGGAAACTTAATTATTCCAGGTGTGTTCCAACCAACACCTATTTCTAAAAATAAGATCTTTTTCTCTTTGTTTTCTTTTAAAAACTTTTCATATCTATTTAAAGCCTTATGCCAACCTTCATCTTCAACAAAATAATTATCTTTTCTTAAATTTGTCTCCATTAGACTACCACAAACAGGACACTTTGGAACAAGTTTAGTAGGTATTAAATTATTGTTAGTTTGCTTAATCATTTCTTCAACTATCTCTTTATTATCATATGTCTTATTATGACAAGCTTTAGAACATTGAAATAAGCCATAATCTCCTTGAGTATAAAATAGTCTTTCTTTATCAAATCCAGAAAGCTGAAACTGATGATCGACATTTGTAGTTATAACAAAATAATTTTTATTTTTAATAATATTTAACAAGTGCTTATAAAGCTTTGTTGGACCAACTTTATATCTATTGACATATATCATTTTAGACCAATAAGCCCACTTTTCTTCAGGCGATTTAAAGTTATGAAATCCAGCTGAATACATATCTGTATAACCATACATGTCGTGCATATACTTAAAATACTTTAAAAAAGTAGAGCCGCCATATTCAAATCCAGCCGCACTTGATAAACCAGCACCTGCACCAATAACGATAACTTCAGCATCGTCAATATGCTTCTTTAATACTTCAATTTCTTTTTCCATATTAAAATAATTTCCCTTGTATTTCTTTCCAAGATTCTTGTTTAGCTAGTCTAATTTTATCATCAGGCGATATGTTTCCAATTAAAAATGGTGAGTCCTCATCGTGTTTTTTAAAATTAGATAAAACAAGATTAGAATTTCCATTAGCATAACAATATGAGCATAAGTGAAGGCAAGAATTATAACTTCCAATATCATTTGATAAATAACAAGTACAATAACCTCTTCTTGCTTCCACCTTTTTCGTTGGTTTTAAAGAAAAGCCTATTGCTCTTTCATAATCTTCAAGTCTCATACAACCATTTACATCTATTCCATATGAACTAAGCCATTTTTCTTTTGAACAGAGTCTAAGTTCCATATGATGTTTATTAGCTATTTTTAAAAACTCTTTAGCAATAATAATTTTCAAACTATCATCACAATCAATTATTTCTGGATGATTTCTTTTTAACTTGTCGTATATGTCGACAAAGCCAAAGACAGCTAAAGAAGTATAACCTTCTAATTTACTAGTGATGTATTCAAAAGTATCAATATGTCTTTGCAATGTGTATTTTTCATTAATTATGATTGGAGTATATCTTAAAGCTATAGCGTTTTTACCAACTTTATTTGATAAAAATTTAAAATCTTCTATAACTTGATCTATGGAAGGAACGTTAGGTTCAATGTCTTTATCAAAACCTGTAATCGATATATACCAGAATTGACCAAATGGCTTTAATTCATCTAAATACTTAAACATTGGTCTAGGATTTTTAGTACAAAATCCTATAACATCAACAACATCAGGATTTAATAAGTATTTAGTCACTAAACTTGGATAATATGGATTTCTAACTAAGACATATCCTTCTCTTATTCTATTCATAAACCACTTAGAATAAAAAGCTGGAATATCAGTTCTTTGTCCTGTGTTAATTATCATAAATACTCACTAGTCTTTCTTTATAAATTTCATAATCACTTTGTGAAAACAAATTAAAAATTACTTTTATTTTAGAATTAGTCTTATGTAAGTAATCTCTGACTGTATTAATTGCAATTGTAGAAGCTTTAGCAATAGGATATCCATATACGCCAGTTGAAATCGAACAAAAAACAATAGATTTCAAATCTAATGAATCAGCAAGTTTAAGACATGAATAATAACAATTCGCTAAATCTATTTCATTTTGTTTTGTCACTCTATTTTCAACTTGTGGCCCAACAGTGTGAATTATATATTTTGATGGAAGATTATACGCTTTTGTTATTTTAGCCTTTCCAACCTCTTCATCATTTTTTTGTTTTTCCATTACTTTTAATAAATCTCGTCTAACTTGAAGTCCAGCATACGAATGAATGGCGTTATCTATACACTTATGTAAAGGTATAAAACATCCTAAAAGTTTTTCGTTTGCCGCATTAACTATAGCATCAGCATTTATTAAAGTTATATCACCTTTATATAAAGCTATATTGTCTTTATTAAAGGATAAATTATTTATATCAACTATATTTTTAGTCTTTAATATCTCTTGTAAAACTTTATCTTGATTATCATAAAATTCATCAGACAAATTGTCTGGCATAGTAATATTTTCTAAAGCTCTTAATGCTTCTAAATCAGGTAATTTAAGATCATAAGTTATATTGTTATATCTTTTTAAATATTCAATACACCAATTTAGCTCTTTCATTTAATGCTCCTTAATTTCATTAGGTGCAGCATAAAAGTTAAACTTTAAAGCTTTAACTTCTGTAAGTTTAAAGACGACAAAGTTACCATCACCTGCTTTATAAAGTTGTGAAGGACCTGTCTCGTCTTTTAAAACTGCTTCCTGAGCTTCTATTCTTTCGTCAATAACAGCTTTAGCACTTACTCTTAACCAAGTACCACCATCATACATACCAGATAACTCTAAATATGGATTATTTGACACTTGCTTATAAAATTCTTTTTTCTTACCTGAACAAATATAAATATTACCTTCAAATTCAGCTACACTTGAAAAAGGTCTAACTTTTGGTTTATCGGCATCGATAGTTGCAATATAAAATATTTTAACTTTCTTTAATTCTTCAACAACGTTATTCACTTTTTAACTCCTTTGTTTTTAAATCTTGTCCCCACTTTTTCATAGCTTCAATGACAGGCATTAAAGACAATCCGAGTTCTGTTAATGAATATTCGACTTTAGGTGGAACTACTGGATAGACTTTTCTATTAATAAGTCCATCTTCTTCCATCTCTCTTAGCTGTTGAGTTAGCATTTTTTGTGTTACAGGAGCTAAAGATTTTTTAAGTTCATTAAATCTTTTAGTTCCACCTAATAAGTCTCTTATTATTAATATTTTCCACTTATCAGAAATAAAGTCTAAACAAGTTTGAACTGGACAAGCTGGCAATTTTTCATAATCAATCATAATAAATACTCCTTTAGGTTTCTTTTATAACTATAGTATATATTATGATACCATAAATTTATAATCTATTTAGAAACAACACTAATTCTTTCTTTAATATATTTGCCACTTTCAATGACATCAACTAAAGCTAAAGCATAATCAGCATATGAAATTACACTTTCACCATTAGAATTTAAAATTAAGTTTTCACCACCTAATTTATATTCGCCTGTTCTCTTACCATCAGCCACAAAATTACAAGCTGGTGATATATAAGTCCACTTGAGATCTTTAGAATTTCTTAATTTTTCTAAGCCTTTACCATGAGCGTTAGATAATGGTTTCCAGGAATCCGGAAAATCTTTACCCATATCGACAGTAACTGTTCTTTCTTTGTTAACATATAAACTACCTGCTCCACCGACAACAATTAATCTAGTATTGCTACTTTCTAACAAATCAGCTAAATGATTCATAACGTCTGTAATATTATGAATAGTTTCTGGTGTCCAACCACCAACTGCATCAATGACGACATCGAAACTATTTAAATCTTCTTTAGTTAAATCTAAAGCATCTTTAATTAAAGTTTTTACACCTTCAGTTTCTTCTTTTGCTATACTGACAACATCATAATTTCTTTCTAATAATTCTTTAACTACTAATGATCCAACTCTTCCGTTTGATCCAACAACTGCTACTTTCATTTTCTTTGCTCCTTTTTAATGAATCAACAAGTTTTACTCGAGCACATTTGATTACACTAAAATTATAAGAACAAAGTTTCAATTTAAAAAGTACGCACTAAATAGTGGTATAGTATCTTTTAGGAAACTATGCTTCTCTTTTAAATAAACTTAATATACTTGGCAAATTATAAGCTTTATCTATAAATTTAAATTTACTTATACCTTTAAATGTAAAGTATGAACATGTTGAACAGACTATGCCAACAAAAAGTGCACCAACAACATCACTTGCATAGTGAACCATGAAATATATTCTTGTAAATCCCATAAAAATTGGAATTAATAAATATAGCCACGATATTCTCTTTTTAAAACATATAAATAATGAAAAGCCAAAACCAGTTGCTGCTGTTGTATGACCTGATGGGAAAGAAAATCCTGATTCTAATAAAGAACCAGCTGATTTCCACCAAAAATAAAAGTCGCCATTAGTATCGATATAAGGTCTTAAACGAGCAAAAACGTTTTTTAAAAGCAAATTTGTTAAAAGAAAACCAAACAATAATGCTATTAAAGAAATTGCTCCTGCTTTTCTAGTCTTAAAAAATAACAACATAATAATAGCAGCTATAATAAATACTAATCCTGAGTTACCTAGTGTAGTAACAAATTTCAAAAAGTCAGTAAAAAAGCCGTTGCTATAATTTAAAAAGCTATTAACAGCTTTTCCTATACTATGATCAAAATCATAAATTAAACTTAAATTAATCATGCTTTACTTCTCAACATTTAAAATCTTACTATTAGCTAACAAATCACCATAATGGTTAATTGATAAAACCATTTTATCTTGAGAAACTTTATCAATAACTTCAATGATTTTCTTAGCACTAATAGCATCAATTTTAGCGTTCATTTCATCTAAAAATAGTATTTTACTATCAAATATAATTGCTCTAGCAATATTAAATAAAGATAATTCACCTGTTGAATAATTGCTAGTTTTAAGTGGGATAGAAATATCAGTAATTCTATCTAAGCCAACAAGTTTTAAAGTCTCATATACTTTTTCATCAGAAATATCTTTATTTAATAAAGTAACTTCTTCTTTAATACTACCACCAGAAAAGTAATAATCTTGATAGACAATACCAAAGAACTTACGTTTAACGTCATCAGATAATAAGTAAGTATCAACTCCGTTAATAGTTACTCTACCATTTGTCGGTTTAATAAGACCATAAGCAAGTTTAAATAATGTAGATTTACCACTTCCACTTCCACCTTTAAATACAAGTCCAGGAATTCTTTTTATTGATTCTTTCAAAAATAGCGTAACAAAATAATCTTTTTCAACTAATGAAGGTTCAATACCAAACATTGTACTTGCAGCAATTATTGCTTTCCTAAATCGTTCTTTATCGTTATGTAAATTCATTGAATAACTCCATTTTCTATCATTTTTTTAATAGCACGTGCTGGAAATTGTTTTGACATTTCAAACAATTGTTTTTGTGTAACTTGGTATTTTTTCATATAGTCAACTACTCTTCTTCGTGATGACTCATCAAGTTTATCTTTTTTTTCAAAATCATTAAACAATTGCAAAATTGTATATGCCGCATAATTATCAGTGTTAATCTTGCAACGTGATTTTCTTAAAATGAAATTTCTACCATTTATACTTATCCTTCTACATCGTGTAGTTTCATTATTAGTAACCACTTCGATTACTGCAGCCATTTGTGTTGTAATTGAGAAATTATTTAATAGTTTTATTCCACCAAAAACACCAAAAGTATCACTTGCATTTTTCAAATACTTTTTTTCAATGACAGAATCAACTGTTATAGTAGACAAATCACCCCAAAAGGTTGTATTCGGAATATAGTAAACTCCCTTAGTAAACTGAATTATTTTTTTATTTTCTTTTGCTTTATCTATGTATCTAAAAACTTGTGCGCGAGAATATTCTTTAAATAAATCAAGTATTTCTTCAGTAAAGATAGGTTCGTTAATATTAAAATTTTCTGTTAATTTATCAATAAACATATCTACACCTCCGTTTTATAGTATAATCATTTTATCATAATATGATACTACTTTCTACATTTTTAGTTAAAAATAATCACTCAAATTAAGTCAACTATATTATCACTAAAAAAGATGAAACCAGTTTATGTTGATTTCATCTATTTTATTCTATTCAAATTTGTATTCGTAATGAATAGTTATATTAGGTAATTTTTCATAAAGGTTTAATATATAAATATTATTTGATTTAAATTCAGATTTTGTTCCTTCATAGTATATGTCTGTTAATGAAGTACAGCCTTTAAATACATCTGGTAAATTACAATATTCTATGTTTCTTCCTAAATATACTTCTTTAAGATTAATGCAATAATTAAACGATAATTCATCTAATAGTTTTACATCATCATGCATTCTTACTGATTTAATTGAACTGCAACCATAAAATGCATAGATCCAAATAGCAATGATATCTTCAGGTATTACTAGATCTTCAACTAGTTCATTATTGATATATAATGCATATGATAAAGTTCCATTTGAAAAATCTAAATTATCATTTTTTTCATCGTTGTGATAATCTAACCATTTATCTAATGGTCCTAGATATCTAACTTCTTTGAGCGAAGAACAATCCAAAAAAGCTTTCATTAATACATTTGCGTTTTCACGTATAACTAAAGACTTAATAGAACTACATCCAACAAAGTTATAGTTTATACAACTAACATTATCGGGAATTTCTAAATCAGTTACTAATTCGTTATTGAAATATAGATCTGCCCCATAACAACAAGGGTTAGAATAATATGTTTCAAATTTAATATTTAACCAGTCTTCCAATGTTCCTAAATAATTAACTTTTTTAAAGCTATTACAATCAATAAAAGCATTATAACAAATTTCTTCTATTCCTTTGCTTAATTCAACACTAACTAAATTTTCACACTCTGAAAAGGTTGCATCAGGAATTGATTTAATACTTGATGGGATATTTATAGATTTCAATGATGGACAATCACAAAATGCAAATTTTCCTAAAATCTTTAACCCTTCTTCTATATAAACTTTTTCTAAGTTAGAGCAGCTTCCAAATACACCAGCGCCAAATTCATTAATATTTTTACCTAAAGTTACAAATTTTATTGAACTGCAACCAGCAAAAGCATAATTATTAATTATCGATGCGTGTGAAAGATCTAGATATATCACTAATTCATCGTTAATATATAAATTTGCTTTATTAGAACATGGATTAGATTCTTCATCAGCAAAAGATATATTCAACCAATCTTCTAAACTTCCTAAATACTTAACATCTTTTAAATTATAGCAATTTTCAAAAGCTCGTTTCTTTATTTCTTTAATTTTTTTAGAAATTACAACAGTTTTTAAAGAATCAATTCCGCTAAATGCATACTCACTAATGCTATAAATGTTTTCAGGAATTACTAAATTATCAAGTAATTTATCATCAAAATATACTTCGTTTGATTGATAACAAGGGTTAGAATATATATTATTAAATGATATATTTAACCAATCATTGACATCACCATTAAAATACACCACTTTATCATATGATGTATCATAAAACGCATTATTTCCAATTTCTTTTATATTTTTATTAAGAGTAATTTTCTTTAGAGAGTTGCATTCAGAAAAAGCCTTATTTCCTATTGTTGTTAGGCTATCTGGCAAAACTATTTCTTCTAACTCGTTACAGTATTCAAAGGCAGATGCTCCAATTTCTTTTAAGTCACTTGGTAACGAAACTCTTTTTAAAGAAAAACATCTTTCAAAAGCTGAATCAGCTATTTTTTCAGCTCCATTAATATATATAGTTTCTAATGTCGAATTCATAAATGTATTTGCTTCAATACATGTAACACTTGAAGGAATAGCTATCGTTTTAATTTTCGAACAATAAAAGGCATATTCACCTATACTTCTTAAATTAGATGAAAGATTTATTTCTTCAAAACCTGTAAATGCAAATGCGTACATACCAATTGTTGTAACTTTTTTGGACAATTGAATATAACTTAAATTATTACAATCGTAAAAAGCATAATCTTCAATGTAATAAATATCGTATGGCATTGTGACTTTTGTCAAACTAGTACAATAATAAAAGGCATAATTATTTATTGAAGTCTTTTCTTCTGGAATTTCTATTTCTTCAACTAGCTCATTGTTATAACAAAGCTTGCAAGCTCTAGAACATGGATTAGAATATTCATTTTCAAATTTGATATCTAACCAATCTGAAATAGTTCCAATAAAATTAACAGTATTATCTTCGCTATAATTTCTAGCATTTATAAAGGCATCACTTTTGAATAATTTTACACTACTTGTAAATTCAAAATATTTAATAGAATAGCAATTTTCAAATGCATTATTACTTATTTCTGTTACTCCGTCTTGTAAAACAACACTATTCAAACTAGTACAATTTTCAAAAGTTGCATTGTTAATATAATTAACTTTTTTTGGAATAGTGATATCGTATAAACTCGAACAATTCTTAAAAGCTCTATCCCCTATATATATAATTGAATCTGGAATAATAACTTTTTTAATTTTATCACAATCCATAAAAGCTTCAGAATCAATATAATATACAGGTGATGAGTCATGAGTTTCAGGAATAACAACTACGTTAGCTTCTTTATTTTCTAACCCTTTAACTTCATAAAATTTATTTCCGTTACTATATCGAGATTCAAAAATTAAACTATTCTCATCAGCCACTATAGCTTCTTCGTATTTTACATATCCACAGTCATAGCATTCATATTTAAGACTATATGTGTCTGCATTATTAGGATCAATAGCCACACCACTACTTTTGAATGAATGAAATGTTATATGTTTTCTAGCATCACAATCCTTACATTGATAGAAATGTGATTCTTCATCATAAGATAGTTCATTCTCAAATTCATGTGTTTTAGGCAAAAATATAGTGCTTGGATCATAGCCAAAATTTATTGTAAATCTATCATTTGAGCTGTCATTAAGTGAAAAATATATATTTGATATCCATTTATTATTATCATAAAATTTGACATTGACGTTATAACCGAAAATACCAAATTCTTCATTCATAACAATTAATTCGATCGAGTCGATATGATAAGTGTTTGAACTATTATCATAAGTAAATTGATTACGTTTTCCCTTTAATCCTTTAAAGGCATTTCGTACACTCAAAAACTTTTCTTCAGTTATTTCGACTTTACTATAATAACCTTCATCTTCTTCATAATGATAATATTTGTTATCTTGTTTTTCTAAATACATTTTACTAGAACTATATTCAGATTCAATATCCGCATCTATTGCATTTTCATCAGCACTGAAATCGAAACAGAAAGGGTTGCTATTAAAAACTTTAATTGAGTAAGAATAATTAATAGTATCAAAGTTATCAATTACTTGGTTCCAAGATTCTGAATCTAAACCACTAGCTTCACTATTACCTCCAATATTAATAAAATTACAAGAAGCAAGAGCTAAAGCAAATGGAATAGCTATAAGCATCCATAAATATTTAATATATTTTTTAAACATAAATTTCCATCCTTATATATTAGGTAATTCAAAAGAATCAGTTTCATAAATTATATCGATATTTGTATGTACTGTTCCATTGTCTCCATATTTAAGTTCGTACTGAACATTAGTTACTTTTTTATTTTCATCAAATTTCAATTTAGTATAAACAACACTATAGAATCCAACAAAAGCAAATGCATCCATACATACTGTTGTTGAAACGTAATAGCCAGTTAAGGAATCATAACTAAATTCAATATACTTATTTTTTAAAATTATAAACATATTTCTAACATAAGAATATACTAAATAATCAACTTCACTTTTTTCAAATTCTTCTTTATCATAGTCGTATGCAATTAAGTAATATTTATCATCTTCTTTATAATAATATTGTTGGTTATCATAATTATCTTTAATTCCGACATTGTCTCCAATGCAATTTGCAATAGAACTATAAACATTATCTTCTGATCCTATTAAATAACCACTAGTGATTGATTTAAAATCAATGTTAGAATATGATTCAACTATTTGATTCCATTCATCTTCTTTCATAGGAGCTTCAGGTATTACTACATCTTTATTCCCATATGTAAATTCAACATCATATTTAATTAATGTTGAATTCTCTATAAAGTTTAAATCATAAAAGATCTTAGTTATTTTTTTATCACTATTAAATATTAGCTTAAAAGATACTATTTCAGCATTAAGAGCTTCAAAATTAGGATATGATATCTTTTCAGTTGACGTATAACTATTTTGAGATTCATCAAAAACAAATTTATTATATTGACCTATCAAATAAGTATAAGGATTTCTAATATTATCGTAATCTTCTTTTGATATCTCATATTCATTTGTACCAATTGAGTTTGTTTCAACAGCACTATATTTTTCCTCTGATTTTATATAATTAATACTAGTAATAGAACCATTTGTTTCAACACTAGCATATACTTGATTACCAATACGTGTTGTATTAGATATAGATACAACTGTTTGAGATTCATCAAGTGTGCTTTTTTCTATAGTACTATAGTCAATACTTGAATATGATGAAATAACTTCATTCCATTGTAATTCAGTAAGTTTTTTTGTCTCAATTGTACTGCTTGTTGAACTAGTAATACTACTTGAAATAGTTGAGAAACTACTGGTATTAACACTACTACTTGGACTTGATGAATTAACACTTGATATAGAACTACTTAGTGAATTAGATTCACATGAAACTAATAATAAAGATAATAAAACTAAATTGAATTTTATTAATTTTTTCATTTTAAATTTTCCTTTTAAGGCATATATACTACTGGTTTACCATCAACATATGACCAATAAGTGTGTAATTTATCTGTTGGATTAGTTTCTGAATAATAACAAATAATTGATTCAGAAATATTATTTGGAAATTCTTCATAAGTAAATACTGAACTC
>FR898174.1:18666-27920 GCA_000437395.1 Clostridium sp. CAG:288
CTCCTCAAGTGAGCCTTCATAATAAATAGCATTTAAATTTTCACAATATACAAAAGCCTGAGAGTCAACATATGTAAGACTATGAGGTAAAATAATTGAATTTAATCTTGTACATTTATAAAAACTTCTATTACCAATTCTTAGTAAACTTGCTGATAAATTAATTTCTGCTAGTCTTGTACATCCATAAAACGCACTATCTTCTATTTCTGTTACATTTGCTGGTATATCTACACATTCTAAACTCTCGCATTTATAAAATGCTCCATTACCGATTTTAGTAACACTAGAAGGAATTTCTACACTTTTTAAATTAGTACATTTATAAAATAATCTAAAACTAATTTCACTTAAGCCTTCAGGAAGTTTAGCATTGATCAAATTAGTATAGTTTGAAAATAACGAATCGTCTAAAACAGTAACAGGAAGATTATTATGAGTATTTGGTATATCTACAGTGTAAACTTTACGAACATCATCTATGTTTATACCTGTAACAGCATAGGATTTATTATCGTTATTTAATTCAAAAATAAGATCTTCTTCAGTAATATTTTTCAATTCTTTAGGCTTAACATATCCACAAATTTCACAAACAAATCTCGTTTCAGTTTCTTTGAATTCATGTTCAGCATAATTTTCATTTTCGTCACATCCATCGCAAGCGTGCCAATGACAATTATCATCATATGACCACTCTTTTGAATAATTGTGCTCATGAACTGGTGGCAAAACAATTTCATCAACATCATAGTTAAAAGTTAAAGTTGAAGGAATAGAATTATCTTCATATGTCAATGTATAAGTAATTGACGAAACTTTATTTTCATCATTAAAGTACATTACTACATTTTTCATTTTTCTTACATAGCCTATACCTTCAATATATGGCATCTCTATTTCATCTGCTGAATAACTATTTGTTTCTTTATCGTATGTAAACAAATTATATTTACCAACATAAAGCAAATTAGAATTTCTATAATCATCGTAGCCTGCTTTATTAAATTCACCCTTTTTCCAAATATTGTCATCGTTATTATAAAGTAAATAATAAGTATCATTAGATTTAACAAAGTAATATATATAACCTGAAAACATGCTATTTTTTATATATAGACTTATAAAATCGTTATAACAAGTAAATGTATATGAAGACTTTTCTGAATCATTTATTTGTTCTTCAGTAAGAGAATAATTTAACGTTGTAAATGAAGTAAATAAATTATCCCATTCTGTTTCAGTTAGTGCTCTATGCTCTACTGAACTAGAACTGCTACTTGAAGAACTGGTATGAGAAGAGCTACTACTAGATATTGTTGATGTAGAACTACTTATAGAAGTAGAGCTAGTGACAGTATTAGTACTAGAAACAGAACTACTAATACTTGTTGAACTTGGGCTAGTAATTGAATTAGATCCACATGAGACTAATAATAAAGATAATAAAATTAAATTTGCTTTTAAAAGTTTTTTCATTATAGTTTTCTCCTATTTTAACTACCACTTTGTTGGTAAATCACTAACGTATTGCATATAAATCAATTTTCTTAAAATGCAAAAAAGGCTATATTAGCCTTATTACGAATTTCTATTTGTATAGATATTATTTGCCCATCTTTGCAGATCACCTTCTAATACATAGAAATCAGATTCTTGAACATTTCTAGATTCAATATTTTGGAGAGCTGTTGTATAGCTTGCTTTCTCTGACATACCTGAGTTTAAAATTGTACAATCAAGTGTAGAATAAATATATTTGATACTACCATTTTTTTCTAATCTATATGTTCCATATATTGTATATTCACCATATCCATCATATTTAACAATGCTTGAAACTATTTCAAAGTTATAGCCCATTTGTCTATATTCTTCCATTTGTCCAACATATTCACTTGAGTTTATAAAATAATACGCTGAATCATATTCAGCAGCTTCATAATTAGCTTGTCTATAAGTTACTTTATTAACATCTAAAGACAAAACTTGACTTAAAGTTTCAATTGGCTCATTAAAACCAATTTTATATATTTTAACAAATTCAGTAGTTACTTTTTCAGAAACATTTGTATACTTTGAAGATGGAGCAACATAAACATTAGTAACTGCATATAAGTATCCATCAGAAATATATAAGCCATTAACGCGAACTATGTTATCTTCTGTAAGCCTTCTTAAAAATATACTTACAGTCGATTCTGATATTACACTTTTATCAAAATCGTATGTAAAGATTTTTACGTTTGAAGGATAGTATGAACTATTTGTTTGTGATAAAGCTTTAATACCGACATAAACAGTAAAATCACTTGGCAAGTAATAATAACTATTAACTGGAGTTGTAAATGTTTCACCACCAATTCTTACTTCATAAGAATCAGCATGTTCAACAGGATTCCACTTAAAGCATCTTGTTTTTTCATTATATGTTAAATTTGTAGGTGTTTTTAAGTCATTAGCTACATGTTCTATTTCATTTGGACTTTTAAATCCACCAAGTTGACAACTAGTTAATAAAACTAAAGATATGCTAGTTATTATAATATTTAATTTATTTTTCATATTTATCTATTTACCTTCTTCTTACCACTTTTATAATCTTTATAATCATATATTTCTTTATTGATTTTTTTCATTAATATTCTTTGTGTACATCCAACAATAAAGTAAATTACAATAAATACACTTGGAATAATTATTGTGAAGCTAATATGACCACTTGAAATAAAATAGAGCATTATATATAAAGCAAATGTTATATACGGTCCAACTATAAACCAAAAAAATAAGGACTGACCAGTTTTATCCTTATCACCATTTTGTTGATCAAATTTATTTTTATTAACATATTCATCCATTGATGAGGTATCAAGATATTTATTAGTAAATTTATATTTATCATTTGCAAATTTAGAAATGTTTTTTCTATTCATAAACGCTTTTACTATAAATTTAATTGCGTAATATATAAATGATATGAAACTTAAACTTGCTATTATAAAAAGAAAGTCAAAAAATACCGCATAATTTAATGTTGTTTTAAATTGTTCAATCATTTCTTTTAAAGCTATTATTGAATAATCAAAACTTGAATAATATATTTGCTCAATTTTATCATCAATTTTAACATTAAAATAAATTGTTGGGACAAACAAAAATAAAACATTTGCAATTAAATAAATTACATTACCAAATATTCTTATATTTAAATATTTAGTTAATTTTGTTTCTAAATTACTTAAAAATTCTTTATCATTGTTAGTATTTTGTAAAGAAGGTGAAGTAGTATCTTTAGCTATAACAATTGGTTTTTCTTCTATCTCTTTTTCAATTTTTACTGGTTGAACTTTTTCGACTTTTTTCTCTTCTTTAAATACTTCAGGTTTAACCTTTTCTTCTAAAACCAGTTCTTCTTTTATAGGTTTTGCTATAGGAGCAGCTACTTGCTTATTAACTGGTTCATTTATAGTTTTTTTAACTTGTTCCTTAGGAGTGCCACATTTTGGGCAAAAACTAAAATCACTTTTATAAGAAAAGCCACATTTTGAACATGTGATTAGCTTATTCTCTTTAGCTATTGGTTTACCACAATGCGGACAAAAATTTAAATCTCCTTCAAACTCTTTATTACAAAACGAACACTTTGACTTCATAATTCTAACCTATTTCTTATTAACAATTTTCTTCAAATTTCTATTCATAAAGAAATCTATAACTAAGCAAACAACAAAGAGTATGAAGAAAAGTATTGGAAATGTAATTAAACCACTAATCTTTTCATAAAAGAATTTACCGTCAAACATATTATTAAAAATAATCATTAAAATCGTTAATAAAAATAATCCCGAGACAGCATTATAAAATAATTTATTCTTATTTAATAATTGATTTGCTCTTTCAGTTTTTCTTATATAAGATTTAACTACATCTTCGTCTTTTTTAGATACTAATTCATAAGTACTTCTCGAAGCCTCTTCAATATCTTGTATTTTTTTTATTTCTTTTACTAAGTAATAAATTGTAAACCCTAAAATGACAATAGAGTATATTGTTATAAATACAGAATAAAATCCTAAAGAATCTGCTCTAAAAAGATTCTTTATATTTAAAATAGCCAATTTAAAGAATGACATATGAACTAAAGAATCATTTGATCCAATTTCAACAAGGAATGGAATAAATATATATAATAAGATAAATAAAGTTATAGATCCAAACATTGCAATACGAACATATACATCTTTTCTTACTTCTTCTTGGAAACTTTTTTGTTGATATAACTCTAAACCTTCTTCATTATTTTCTTCAATTGGAGCACTTTTAAATGCTTCTTTTTTAAAGAAAGGTATATTTAAATTAAATTTCTTTTTTTCAACTACTTTTTCTTCTTTAGGAGCACTACTATTAACTTCGACAATTGGTGTATCGTCAGCTATTGTACTTGTCTTTTCACCACACTTTGGACAAAAACTATAGTCGCTTTCATACGAATAGCCACATTTTGGACACGTTACTGTCTTATTGCCAGTTTCTATTGGCTTTCCACATTTTGGACAAAAGTTTAAGTCGCCTTCAAACTCTTGACCACAATTTGAACACTTTGATTTCATAAAATTCCCCTTTTGTATAAAATTATACTTTGACATAATAAATATACCCCCCCATTTTAATGTCAATATATTTTTTAAACATAATTCGATATGAACTGCTATTATTCAAATATGGTTTTATATTTTGTATTTTATTTTTTACTTTATAAATTTATACAAAAAAGACTCATGCCTTTTTAATCAAGCACAAGTCATATTGTAATTTTCAATAAAGCTATGTTATAGCTATAAAAAGCACTAATATTTATAGAACTATAATACGGAGGATTTATTCCATATACTTTAGTTCCAACATCATAAGTGTTAGTTAATTGAAAACTATTATCTTCATTAATACATTTTTGTTCAATGAATTCGTTTTTTACATAGTTTTTAGAATATTCATTAAACAATACCATTTCATAATGTTTTCTTAATTATTTATTATGCATAAAATAACTTTTCAAGATTATAGCGCGTATGAACATGCAAATATGATAGAAGCTATTATTAGTATTACATTTAGAGATAATAAGATATTACTAGTTATAAAAATTATTTTTTTAGTTTTATAATTTTGAATTCCAAACTTCCAAATCATATACAAAACTATATTAGCAACACATGTAATAATAGTTATTAACGCTATTGGATTTTTATATTTTAAAGTAGCATAAATTATTGACCAATTATAAGTTATAACTTGAGGATAATATTCTCCATCAGGTATTGGATAGCTATATTCAAAGCCATGTAATAGTGGGATAAACGCAACAACGATAAAAGCAAAACATATAGTTATTCCAACTATAAATATAATATTGTTTATAATTCTCTTTTTTCTATTAGATTCAGTTTCAACTTCATCAGTTAAATATGAAACATCAACATTATAAAAACTTGCAATTTTTTCTAATATTTCAGTAGAAGGTATAAGTAATCCACACTCATATTTAGCTATTGTAGATCTAGAAACATATATTTCTTTAGCTAATTGATTTTGAGTTATATTCTTTTTGATTCTAAGTTTTTTTAGTTTTTCGCTAAGTTTCATATTTGCTGCTCCCATACTTAGATTATACATTTTTAAATTTCAAAAACTACAAATCACTTATAAGAACACTGTTCTTTTTTATAAAAGTATTTTTTTTAATTATAAAGAAGGTGTAAAGTTTGCATGTAGAATGTTGTTTTTTACACATTTCAATGATATTCTTTGAATAGAGGTAACATTTCAAATGAAAATTAAATCTAAGTCGTTAGTCGGCGCAGTTATTCTTTGCGTTGCAAGCCTTACCGGCTGCAGTGGGCAAGAAAAACACACTCACAAAGAAGTTACTAGATACAATGATGAGTATCACTGGACTATTTGTGAAATCTGTAACAAATTGATGTCAGAAAAAGTGGCACATACAATTACTACAGAAGTTACTAAAGCACCTAAGTGTGATGAAAAAGGTCAAGAGGTACATAAATGTGATTGTGGATTCAGTCAAATTTACTACATTTCTGCCACTGGTCACAAATACAAAACAGAATACTCTTATAACGAAACATCACACTATCATGAATGTGAAATATGTCACGATAAAACAGATATCGAAGACCATAATTTGCTAGAAGAGATTCTTGAAGAACCAACCGAGAAAAAAGAAGGTAAGAAAAGAGTTTACTGTGATAAATGTTCCTATGAAAAATTTGTTACTTTAAGTACGATTTCTCCAACTGAAAACATCCTTGAAATTCTTCCTGATGAAGTAAATGATCATCCATACTTAGAAATGAATGGCGTATATTTAAACGAACAATATCCTAGAGAATTCACAATTCAAAAAGGTTCCGGCTATATAAAATCAGATAAGCTTGGCGCTATTTCTGAAATTGCCATTCACTTATATGGATATCGTAACAGTGTAACTGTTTACGATAACATTACTGGTGGCAATCAAATTACTGGTACAAAAGAAACTAAGTATCTTGATGGTACACCAGGTAACTTATTTACATATGACTTAAACGGAGCTACATCATTTAGAATTGAAAACACTGCCACTTCTGATGCTAACGCTTTCTCTATCACTATTAAGCATAGCGGAAAAGTTGAAAGTCCTAAATATGAAGAAATCTCTATTTCTAAAGCACTTGAAATTGGCTCAGCATTAACAGGAGTCAGTGAAAAAAGTTATATTGTATCTGGTAAGATTACAGCTATCAATGATGAACTAGTAACCATATCTGATGGAAATAATTCACTTGTTGTTGAAAACAAATATATTAAAAACAATATGAATCCTGACTACACAGTCAAATTAAAAGGAAAAATTGAAAATAGAGACGGACAAATATTATTAACAAATATTTCCTTACAATCATACGATCCAGCTAAATATGGTGTTGAAATTCAAGCCTCTGAACATGGATCAATTCAAGTTGATAAATATTCTGATTTATCTTATGACGATAGAGTTAAAATTACCGTTATTCCAGATGAGGGCTATAAAATTAAAACACTTTATGTTAATGGAATTAAGAAAAACTTCTACAATAACTTAGCTACATTCTTAATTAAGCAAAACACATTAATCACAGCTGAATTTACTAAAGATTATGGTGAAAATACTATTGAATCAGAATATGTATTTTCTTCTTACGATTCTGGTGTCGATAAAAAAGAAAACGAAGAACATACATTAGATGATAATACAAAAATTACAGTCAACAATTCTTTCTTCTCTTCTAACCTTATTATTTATGAAAATGGTTCAGCCTTAATTGAATCAAAAGGAGCTATTAAAGAATTAACAATTAAAACAACTGCAACTATAGGTTCCTTATCAATATATGGAAAAGAAAGTGATACAGTTAATAATCTTATCGCATCAATTTCAAATGATGGAGTTACAGAATATACATACGATATTTCAGATAAAAACTATACAACATTAAACATAGTTTCTACATCTGGTACAGTTTCTCTTGAATCAATTTCTCTTGTCCACGTTAACACTGACACATTAGGCAACTTTGTTATTCATAGTATTGAAATGGTTGGGACTTATGGTGATTCAAACCTTATTACATATGGAAACTATGATATTTTAATTGATGGTGGTACTGAATTAGATTCTGACAATTTAAAGAAAGCTATAGATACATATGTTATTGATGGAGTCTTAGACCTTCTTATTATTACTCATCCAGACTCAGATCACTATGCTGGTATAACTTCTGGCAATCCATTCGTTAATCTCACGGATGTCAAAATGATGGTAACAGGTGATGATGCTAGCAACGATTCAATAGTCGATAACGTTAAGTCAAAATTCCCAAATCTTGAAGACTATAATATTTCAGAACTTGTAAGTGAAGAAAAGAAAACTCATACACTTAGTGTTGACGATAAATTTTCTATCGATTTCTTGTGGCATCCAGGATATAGCGTTAAAAGCAAAAATAACCAATCAGTTGCTACATTATTAAAATATAAGAACACCAAGTTATTCATGGCTGGCGATATGGAAAGAGCAGCATGTAATAACTTCATTCCAACACATCCAAATTTAACAAGCGAAGAAGATTTTGTTATCTTTAAAGCTTTACACCATGCTTCAAATGGTTCTAACGATACAAACTTTATCAATTACATCAAACCAGACTTTGCCTTTGTCACTGCAGGTATGAAACTCTCTGATTCAGACAATACACCTAACTACAAAGCTCACCCATACTTAGATGCCTCTATTAGAATTGGCAACTACACAACACAATATTATTGGAGTGGTGTCTGTGGACAATTAAATATTGTTTGTAATGGTTATACTGCTACTGCTAAAGGTTTAGGAAGATCTAAAGATTACTACGTATATAACAAAAACACTGGTGAATATATTAAAGCCGATAAAGAAAAAGAAAAAACTGTTACATACTTTGAATCTTATTTCTATCAAAACGCTATCGTTAATATGGATAAACCAAATTTAGCCGGCGTAAGCTTATATTGCTAATTATATAAACAAACATTATGCCCAGTGAAGTTACTATTTCACTGGGTTTTAATATGTAAAAAATTCCAAATTATGGCAAATAAAAATCCTTATCTCACTTAAGAAATAAGGATTAACTATTAGAAATGAATAAAATAGAAGAATACACCAGCTGTAACTATCAATACACAAGTTAGAATTAATGATACTTTTTTAGCAGGTGTGTCTACTAGATCAAAATTTATACTTAATATTATAGTCACAATTAACGTAACAGGAATAATAGCATAAATACAAATTACTAATATTAACGTTATCAAAGCCGCAAGTATAAAACCAACTAAGACAGCTAATAAGAATAAAATAATAATTATTAAATCAAGAACAAATGTTACAACAATTATAATAAGCGCCGGAATAGCTCCTAATATTGCAACAAGAATTGAATTACTAGCAGCTTCACCAAAAGTGTTTACAAACCATGTTACTATAAAGAAATATGGAAATTTATTAGGTAGGCTACCTAATCCGTTAAAAGCCCACTCTGTAAAAGCTTTAAGCACATTATCAAACACGTTAGAATATTTAAGTGTAAGCATTAATCCACAAATCAATAATGGTACAATGATTAATAATATATTTTGCCAAGATAAGCCAATATTAAAATTAATGTGTGCTC
>FR898174.1:27957-34891 GCA_000437395.1 Clostridium sp. CAG:288
CTTTCTCTTTTAACTTTTTCTTTCTTAACTTTTACCTTCCTTATTTTTTCTTTTTTGACTTTTGGTTTCTTTTCTTTCTTTACTTTAACTTTTTTCTCTTTTGGCTCAGCCTTTTTATTTTCTTTAACAACAACTGAAGTTGTTTTTGTATTTCCACTTAATACGTCTAATAAACAATCACGTTCAAGAACTATTTTATCAAATGAACTGTCTCTTCTTTTTTCTAAATCATTATAAATATTTTGTAGTTCAGGAGTATCTTCAATTTTTGATAACTCAATTATTGCAAGACTGTTTTTCATATTCAATGGTAAATCAGAAATAATTTTGTATAATTCAGTTTTGAACTTATTTTTTGCGTTTGTCGTCTTGCGAAAATACACGCCTTCTTCGCCTCTATAATAATTTAATCTTCCCATTATATTAGCTTTTGGAATTGCAGTATCAAAGTTATTTATAATCGATGAAACTTGTTCTTTATAGAAATAGTTATTATAACAAGAACCAATTTTTGAAATTAATTTACTATCTAGTGTAGATTCGCTAATTTGATTTGCACATACAACAAAATAATCTTTTACTTCTTTAGGAAATTCACTACTAAAGCTGCTATCAAATTTATTGTTAAAAAACAATCTATATTTATAAACATATACGTAGTTTTTTAGCCATTTGCTCATAAATAAAACACACGAATACTTAATATATTCAAGACTAGCTACTGCGTATTTAACATAATTTTCTTTATAACCAGAATAATCAATATATTTTTTCAAAAGTATATTTAAAGAATTTGATATATACTTTAATCTTCTTGATAACAAATCGAAAAATACTACTTCATTTAATTCAAGTAATTTACTTTGGTCGTTACATTTATAGTAATCAAGCTTTGCACAACCAAAACGATAAACAAATAAATAAGCTTCTAATTCATTCGAATTAATTGCTCCATTAAAATCTGGAAAATTAATAAAATTAAATACTGATGCATTTTTATATGCATTCATAACCATTAAATTTGATGACAGTTTATCTCTAGCACTTGTTATATAACTATTATCCCATTTGCCCCCAGATATTTTTCTACCATCTTTTGTATAGTGATTAATAATTTCTATAATACCACTTAACATTTCACAACGCATTTTGATATTAAACTCTAATAAAGTCTTATCTTCTTCATTTTTCATAATTTTACCTGCAATTAATAAATTTTAACCCTAATTAAATTTATCGCTTATATACTAACACATAAAATAACATTTATATTTAAAAAGCTCAGCAAATCTATTTAGTTTTACCAAGCTTAATTAAACTAATATTGATTATTCTTAAACTGATTTTTCTTGCTTTACTGGAAGAATTTTCTTTGCGTAATTTGCGCATGTGTTCTTTAAGATTACTGTAAAGATAATAACTAAGATATAAACAACAATACTAAATGCTCCGTATCCTCTACATACCATAAAGCTTAAGACAACATTGGCCATGTTACCGATTAAGCCGACAAATATAAGTGTAAGCATTGAAAGAATTTTTAAGGCTTTAGCAATACCGTTAGTTGCTTTTGTCATTTTACCTTTTTGATTTAATAGAGCTAAGATGCTTAATACAAGAGTAGCTACAACAAGTAAGACAAGAATTACATTAACCCCATAATATAATCCTGCAATATCTTCTGGAGCGTAGTCGTATCTTGGGGCTGCGAGTGTGAAGAAATTAAATAGTAATTTATCCTTTCTTACAACGTTTAAGGATAAACAGAAAGGATCGCACAATAATGCAAAGAAAGTAACAATTGCACTAAAGACAACAGCCTTTACGCTTAATCCTCCAACACTTTTTTCTTTTTTCATATTTAATAGACCTCCTTTTTTTATCATAATACCTTGACTTATAAATATGATATCTAGCCTTAATATTATTATTAAATAAAATACATGTCAATAATTATTAAATATTATTCGAAATTGATTTTTATTTTTTACATTATAAAAACAAATCAATAAAAACAGCTTAAATACTATGTTTATTGTTATTTAAAATTGAAACTGTTTTATCTATTTATTTTTCTAATTTTCTCTTGTATTTCAATAGGAGTTTTATCTTTAGGTAATATTGCAGAATGAAATCTTGATTCACCAACAATAAAATATTTTCTTTTTTCTTTAACAAAGTTTATTTTCATTTCTGTATAAGAATTTCTTATTCCATTAAATTCTCTTTTAATATTTATAAAAATAGTATTTTCATTATGATTAATTGATACTGTTTCTAATTCTTTATGATCTAATATAGTTAGTGGTAAGCCAACACCACCTTGTGCTCTTTTCTTTGTTTTATAAGCAACAAACACTAAAAGTAGCATTAATGCTATTATTACAATCCATATAACAATAAAACATTCCATCGCATTATTACCATTGGACGAAAGACCTAGAACAACCCCAATAGCACCAAATAATAAGTAAATTAATATCAAAGAGAAAATGTACGGAAAGAATAGATATGAAAAGGAATAAGAATAATATTTAAACACTGATTTTATAGTAAATGAAAAAGAACTTATATCATTATTTTTTGTTTCATTTAATAGTTCTTCGTAAGAACACTTATAAATATCTGATAAAGACTTTAAATCACTATCACTTGGATTAGCTCTTCCTTGCTCCCATTTTGCAATTAGTGATCTTGAACAAAACATTAAATCAGCTACATCAGCTTGAGAAAGTTCAACGTTTTCTCTTAACTCTTTCAATTTTTCATTTAGCATATTTTTTCCTTTATAAAATAACAAATATCCTTTGTTATCAAATAAATCATATCATATATATAAATTAAATATTTGATACTTTATGATACTTTAATATTAATCAGCTATATCTAAAACAATTTTTCTCAAATCGACACAAGCTGTACTAACTTTCTTTATATCAGAGACATATATTTTTTTATTATTGTGTAAATAGATAACAATTTGTCCCGTCGTTCTCCAACCAATTCCAAATATGTTATATTTACCTGATGGTCCCATATAAGGAATATACTTAATATCTTTTACATCATTAAAATTAACAACTATCTTTTTATAATTATATATTATTAATTTTCCATCTTTTACTTCAATTGCATTAGTTCTTTTTAAAAAATTTAAAATAGTAAGTATTAAAAATATAATATCAATAACAGCAACGACAATAGCCATAGCAACAAGTAATGAATCTGGATTACTACTCTGACTCATACTATAAAAAAGCCAAGAATCAACAACTAAAAACATTATAAAGATAAATATAAATAAATATCTAATTACTTTTACTCTTTTAAAGGTCATAATTTATTACCTCAATAAAATTATATATCATATATATTCTGTTTTATAGATAAATAAGGCCTTGGAAGTAGCATATAAATATAATTATGTTTACGTTATACCAAAGCTAAAAAAATATTATCAATAATAAAATTATTTTGTTATTTGTTCGATATTATGATCTTTTAATATTTTCTCAAATTCATCTTTATATCTTGTATTAATTAAAACTTTTTTGCCTTTTATAAACAAATTAAATTGATAAAATACAGTTTTTCTATATCTTTTAAATGTATATTTTTCAATATCACATATATTTAGTTCTATTTTTTAAACAAGGTTTTTAAATAAGCTTTTTCATCATTAAACTCTAATCTATATTTAATACCATATAGCCATCCATATAAGCTAAATGTTCCTAATAAAAGCCAAAAAATTATTAATAAAATTAAATCTTTATTACTAAATTCGCTATCTTTCATAAAATAAATAGCAGTTGGCATTATAATAGAAAAAACATAGCAAAATATCATAATGTTTCGAAATGTTTTACTTTCTTCCTTCATTCCATCAATTATTTGTTTATCCATAGTTTTTCTCCTTTTTAATTAATAATATCAATCAATAATATTACACATGCAGCAACACCTGCAGGTACTCTTGCACCAGGGGCTGGAACTGAAGCAATTCAAACGCAAATAAGAGTAGCTCCGGCAATAGTACCCCAACCAACATTTGTAGAAATCTCTTGTGTAATATTTCCTGAAATAGCACCAACTCAGAAAAACATATCTCCTTAAAAAACTTTAGCACAATAAATTATTCTTTTTACTTTCAATACTTTTCTATTTTACTAATTTCTATGAAAATAAAATTCACATCTATCATTTCCACGACCGATTGTGCCTTTACGTTCGAATGCGATATCACACATATTTCCATAAACATAACCATCGCTTAGACAAAATGTACTTGTCAATTTTTTACAGCCTAAAAGCTCACAATATTTCACATATGAGCACTTCAAACATCAACTCTATATTTTTTATTATTGTATTCAATTTCTTTAAATTCAAAGCCAGCTTTTTCATCAAACATAGTATTGAGCATATTGTGAAAAATTTTAAAGAAAAGAGGTCTAATAAAAGGAATTTTGGTTACAAGATGTAGATGTCTTCGATCAGGAGTAACACCTATTCTTACAGATTCATTTATCAAATCTATAGCTTCTTCGCGTGGAATATATTTAATCATTTGCAAATAGATAGCAGCCCTTGGAAATATCATTCGTTAAGTATGTATCTTTTCTTTCTTAGGAAGCTCTTTATATTTAATACATAGTTCATTACAAAGTGTTACTGCATCATTAATTAAAGTATCAGTTTTTTTTCAAATTTTATTTCTTAATTCATTCAATAAATAAGAAAAGCTACCAAGTTTTTTATAATATTTTTTATTTATCATAACTACACGTTGCTCCACACTTGTTAATAATATTTGTTTCTTATAAATTTAGAAAAATATGACCAATTATCTTATAATAGGAAATTTATTTTGTTTACCAATATTCAAATTGAATTGAATTACTTATTTCTATTAAGTAAGCTTAATATTTTAAATTTATCTTTCTAATTAAATATATCATAAAACAAACAAATATCGCATTTTAAACGTAAATTCTGCTATTTATGCAATAAAAAAAGTCTGATAACATTGTACCAGACATATTCTACTATAATGGGTCTGATTACCAATATTGATACAATGCATACCCTGGGCAATGAATTTTTGCATACCCCCTAATTAAAAGGTGCATACCCTTAGAGTTAATTTGCATACCCTATCAACAGCTTTTTTATATTTAACACTTTACATGTGATTGCTGTTGAAGAAAAACTTCATCTCCATCTAGAATTAAGGCATAGCGGATTAAAAAATTAGATAAGAGTAGAAAATATTGACGTTAAAATTTCAAATAAATAAAAAATGAAAGAGTATTAATGTTATTTTTTTTCGTCATCTTAATTCTTAGTGTGTTGTTCTAGTTCTAACATAAACTTATTAAAAACAAACATAAATAATTGATCTTGAATGGCTCTATATTTTTTAAATTTTGTTTCTATATGAAGTTTGGCTATTTCATTAGAAACTTTGCCATCCTCAGTAGTTATTCGGAATTTTCTAATAACTGAGTTCTCATCTAATTCAGAATCTTTAACTATCTTTTTAATGTGTTCATTAATCATAGTATAGAGCGTTAAACACAATCGCTAACATCTAAGTTATATAGTTTGATTACCACAATAGGATGGAAAACTGATTACAGCTTGTTTGAAAGTGGAAAATTCGTTTTAAATCGAAATTCTGTTTTATATCTTGATAGTAAATAAAAACGAGGCTTCAAAATTGGGCCTCGTTTTTAAATGCTTATAATCAATTAGGCAATCATTATTTTAACGGATCTTCTAGTAACTGTAGTAATACAATCACCAATAGTAGATTCATTTTTAGCTTCAACTCTTATAATTACTTGTAATGGATTTGTGCATTTAAGTGATTTTCCATCAATTAATGTTAATTCTATGCCTGAAGTTGTGTAAATAGTAAATTTAAAATTGGCTGCATCACTTATTTCAAAATCATAATAATAAACAAAATTTGATATGGGAGATTTAACCATTTTTACTAAGTAATATTTATATTCCTTAGCATAGAATGTATTATTAGTAGAAGTAAATTTAAGGTCGGTAAATGAAGCTTCAGTTTGTCTATTTAAATTACAGAATTCACATTTACCAGTAGTTAAATATAAATCAGTATGTTCATGTAAATGCGTAATAACACCACTTCCAATAGTTTTACCACCTTCATAGATATTAAATTTAGCACCTGCTACAAGTGGTTTAGGCATATCTAATGTAATCATAATATTTTCTTCAGTAGTTCCAGGCATAAATAATTCAAGATCTTCTGAGAATGTAAACTTACCACTAAATTGTGAGAAAGTATCAGTAAAACTTAATGTTGGATTATATCCATTAGTTAATGGAGTATGTCTACCACCTTCATCTTTTGATAAAAGAGTAACAGTAGCTTTAAATACATCATAATTTTTAACTGTATTTAAAGCCGAAATAATATAACCTCTAGATAATTCAGATCTTTCAACACCAGAGACTTTTAAACTAACTTCATCACCGATAGTAGCGGAGGCTATATTAACATTGTTTTTAGAAATAGCGGTAACAGTAATTTCTTTATAAATATTATTAACGAAAAGTTTATCACCAACTTTTACAGTTCCTTTAGCAATCTTAGTTGTAATAATTGTATTTGATCCAACTTTAAATACATCTTGAATACCACAATAGAATGGAGAAGCATCCAAAACAACTAATTCAAAGCTATCTTTTCCTTCAATAGCCACTTGATAGTTAGCATTATAATTAATTGATCCAGCAAAGCGAATGAATATCTCACTTGTAGGAATACTAGCTCTACCTATAACATTATATTTAGTATTGACGCAGAATGATATGCTATTAGTATCGATTGTACCCGTTGCAATTTCTAAATAACTATCAACAGAATTTTCAACATAATTTATTGTATAAGGAC
>FR898175.1 GCA_000437395.1 Clostridium sp. CAG:288
GGCTCTGTTGAATCTTATGGGGTTTTATGGGGTCGACTAAAATAAAAAGACGTTGATTCTTATGGGGTCACACTAAGTAACTGAGATTCATTTCTCAGTTGCTTTTTTATATGATGACATATATAAAATTCTTTTTCTTAAACGCTTAAAATTAGTATATCCATAACTTATATTTATCATGGTTTGTATATAATTATTATTTGATTCTGCCATAGCATTTGTTAATACTATGCCATATGTATTCTTTGAGTATGCGTTTATTATTTCGTGATACCAATTCTTAAATGTTCTACTTATTTTTCTTATTTCTTTTACTGCTGAGTTTTCAAATTTTTGTATAAAGAAATCAATTAATTCTTTTGTTTCTTCATATTCTTTAAGCTTTAATACTGATGATGAAAAATAATCTTTGCTCCAATATATTTCACTCAATTCAGGGTATGCTTTTAAAACCATATCAATTTTATCTAATGTGTAATAAACAACTCCTGTTTTCTTGTTAACATAAACGCTATCTTTTAAATTCCATCTATTTGTTAGAAACAATTTCCAATTACTTTTTAAATATTTATATTCTTTTGTTCCTTTATCATATTCATTCATTATTTTAATTCTTATTGATTGAATTGCATCTGTAAATAATTTAACAATATGAAAATGATCAACTATATAAACAGAATTAGGAAAGAATGCATTGTGAATAAATTTATAAGTATCATTCATATCAGAAATGTAGTATTTAACGTTATATCTTTCACTTGATGGTATTCTTTGAAAGTAATCTATTAAATAATCTTTTCTTCTAGATTCAACTATATCTATTATTTCGGAATTAAAAGGATTAGATATAACACAAGGATATTTACCAGCTTTGTGATTGGCATTTGAAAAATGAAATTCATCTAAACAAATAACATTTTTAAATGGCAATCTAATAGGATTTGGCATATCATCAAGTATATTAATAATAGTTTTTTTAGACACATTTAATTCTTTTGCAATATACTCCATTGTAACTCTATTCATTAGCATGTTTTTGATTATGTCTTCAACTTTTTTTGAAATACTATGCTTATCTTTATAAAAAGAGAAAGGTTGTTTAAAAGTCTTTTTACAAGTCTTACAAACATATCTTCTCATTCTCACTTTAACAATCAATTTATTGTTACGAATAACACTGTTTTTTATTTTAGTAGTGTAATAATCTTTAATATTAATTTTAGAAGAATGACAAAAAGGACAAGTAGGTCTACTGTCTTTTAATTCTATCTCTATGAAAGATATATCTTCGCTATCTGGAATAAAATAAACACTAGAAATATCTTCACTAGGAATGGATAATAATGATAAAATGTCTTTGGAATCAATCATGATTCTACCTCCTTTAATGCTTAGACAAAATCATTATAAAGGAGGTTTTTTTATAATTAAAAGATGTTGATTCTGATGGGGTTGTTGCATTTCTTGCTTTTGCTTAAACCCCATAAGATTCAACAGAGCCA
>FR898176.1 GCA_000437395.1 Clostridium sp. CAG:288
CATATTATTTTACACTATTTATTTTTTATTTCCCAATAGTGCTTAACCTCCTTTAAGATTGGGAAATTTTTATTAATCAACAATAGATAAGATATGTTCTAATTTTAAAATTCCAGTTGTACCTGTAATAATCAATTTAGATCTATCACTAGAAAAAGTTGTTGTAGTGCCAATAAATAAACCATAAGTATGAGCTGGATTTCCTGCTTTCATATCTTCTTCAGTATCAAAAAAGACAATTGTATTTTCATTAATCTTATAAAGTACAGTGCATGAATTCATATCTGCTTCACCATTAACTTCTACCCCAAATTCAACAGTGGCTTTTTCTTGTAAATTATCAAATGTGAATTTAATGATAGAGGAATCATTCATCTTTTGGTATTCTTCTTCAGTAAGTCCCATTTCATTTAAAAATTCATTTTTTTCTTTTTCTGTTCCACTCCATGTTATTATAGATGAAGTGTGATTATATGTTCTACCTTTAATGCTTTCAATGCCCCACTTTGCATAGAGAGTAAAAACTCTTGCAGGCATATAAGAAAATTCAAATTGCTTATCATTTAAAGTCTTTCCACCATCATTACTTTCATACCAACCAACAAAAATGTAATTCTCTTTTGTTGGATTATTAGGAGCTTCAATTTTTGCTCCTGCTTCAGCAGTAATGCTTTTTACTTCACTACCACCTTTACTATCAAAAGTAATTGTATAAGTAGTTTGCTCTTTTAATTTATCAATTATTTCAGTTTTTTCTTTTAAACAAGTTGTACAAACATATTTCATTATCCCGGTTT
The DNA here is from genome assembly GCA_000437395.1 of Clostridium sp. CAG:288. Lineage (GTDB taxonomy): Bacteria > Bacillota_I > Bacilli_A > RFN20 > CAG-288 > CAG-288. Next base: position 798 of record FR898176.1, read on the forward strand.
CTGTTTTAGATGGTTCTTTCATAACTTCACCATCATTCCAAATGTGCTTTTCTCTTTTAGATGTATCTTTATGACCTTCAACTTGACAAACATGCCAATGATAATTTTCATCATTTTCCCATTTTGTAGAAAAATTATGATTGTTTTGACTACAGGAGATTAACAAGGGAAGGACTAAAGATAATATAATCTTCTTATGTTTCATTTAAAAATGTTCCTTTCAATATCAAGAATATTCTAACAACTAGATATAAATATAAGTAGTGCCATTTGACACCCCTAATATTATTTTATTTTGTATAATAAATAAGAAAAAGGCGATACCATCGCTGATATCACCTTCAAAGAAGTGACTAAATTTAATTTTTTATATTTCATCTTTTGCTTTATCAAGAATAACAAGTCCAGTTTCTCTTGCTCTTACTGCTAGTTGAGTTCGCGAACGAAAACCAGTTTTAAACAACATATCCGCAACATGGTTTTTAATAACACCTGCAGAAATTTCTAACTTTTCTGCAATCTCAACATTACTATACCCACCAGTAATAAGTCGTAATATTTCAAGTTCTCTTTCGGTGAATTCGCTGCTTAGTGCTAAACCAACTTTAACTGATTGGGTGTTTTTAGGATAGACTATTTCTCCTTGCATTACTTTTTCCATAACTTTGAGAATTGCCTCTTCATTTGTCTCTTTATACCAAAATCCTTCTACGCCAATTTGTTTGGCGCGTTTTATGTAGGAATATTCTGGCATTGAAGTAACAATTATAATTTTTATTTGTGGAAATTTTTTCTTAATAACTTCTGCGGCATTCAATCCACTTTCACCATTTTCAGTCACTACATCCATTAAAATTAAGTCAACAGGCGTGTGAGTACAAATAATATCCGCAACAGAAGCATTTTCAATGGCATTTTGAAGATAGAATAAATTAGAGCTTTCAATATAATGAGAAAAAAGTGTTTTAGGCATTTGTTGATCTTCAACAATCATCACAGAATATTTGCCATCTTTCATTTCACTTACTCTCCTTTAATTTCTATTTTTAGTTCAAACTCAGGTTTACTTGTTATAATCATTTTACCAAATTCTCGTTCTACAAGTGAACGTAAATTTGTTAATCCTCCGCCTTCAACAATTGTTCCAGTTGGTTTTTTACCATCATTTGTAATTTTTATAATCCATTGATTACTACTTTTTTCTACTTCGACTTTCATCTTTTTTCCGTTAGCGTGTCTAACAATATTAGTTAAACATTCATGCATTGCATTAACAAGTATTTTTTCAATAATTGTATCTGATGAAGGGTATTCTCCTTTATATTCAATTTTAACTCCCACCATACTAGCGGCTTCTTTTATAACATCAAGATTATTCTTATTTTCTCTTTTGTCACTATTTTTAAGTGCATCTATTTCAATTTTCCAAAAATCAAATAAATCTTTTCTATCTCCTAAAGACATACAATTAGACAATTTATGTTTTGTAGTTAATAGAATTTTACCCATATCATCATGAATACGAATTTTGGCTTTAAGTACCTCCTTTTCATGAGTAAGCTTGTTAATATTTTCCCCATAAGTAATAAGTCTTTTATTTACTAAGTCTAATGCATTGAGTTTACTTTCCAGCTCTTTTGTTAATTTATAAATTGAAGTAATATTAGAAGCAATAATCTCATAAAAAATTTTATTATCAATATCATGAATATTTCTTTTTAATGAAATTATTACTCCGTTTTTAAGTTCAATAATCGGCTCTTCACAAATTTTTAAAACTTTAGCGTCATTAGTAATATCATTCAACATAACACTTTCCCAAAAAGTTTTACCATTTAATAATGCTTTACCTGTTATTAATAACGAGAGTTCATTCATTTCAATATTGATAAGACTTACTAACCCATTATCATCATAAAATGCAATTCCTGATGGTAAAGTATCTAAACTTTCTTTGATAGAAAATGGTGATAAATTTTCATTTTTCCATTTTGTTGTATAAACTAATAAAAATACTTCCGCTGATAATAAAACTAAAATTAAAATTAGAAAGAACACAAATGGTAATTTAATAATTGTGAATGATGGCTCAAACACTTGTCTATTAACACGATATAAATAACTACCGCGCATAGTTAAAAATATCGTTATAAATGATAAAAGCAATGTAAAAATAGCTAAGAAAATAGTCCAACGCTTTTTGCATATTTTTATAGCCATGATTGTATCAAATATAGATAAAATAAATGCTAAAATAAACAAAATAATCATTATTTGTTGTCCATATAGTGGAGTGTCAATGAATCGCATATTTACACCCCCTCATAAGGAATAACTAAAGAATAATATGTTACTCCATCATTATTTTTTATTACGCAACTAGGAAAACTTTTTACTAATCTTTTATCAAAATCTTGATCATTAGTTAACTTAACGTCACTTTCTATTACAATATGAATGCATTGATTACTTTCAAAAACATGTACTAATATTGCAACTGGTAAATCATAAAATCTAATAACACATTTTTCAAAAAAGTCATAGATGTATCCTACACTTTTAACGCTTATTTCCCCATTAATATTAAAATCTAACGAGCATTCTATACCCATCAAGTATAAATAATCTAATGATTCTCTTATTGATAAAACGAGCTCTTCTCCATCAATATAACTATTTTTAAATTCAAGCATAATAATATTACTTCTTCTTTTAATATAGGCTACTAATACACATGCAAATTGCATCTTTTTTTTATAATCTTCGCTATTATTTATATCAATACTTGATAATAATTCATCTAAATATTTTAATTCATTAGATGTATACTTATCAATTTTGGTGTAGATTTTTATTTGCTCATCAAGTTTGGATTTTTGTTCTTTAATTTCATTTTCTGCTTCAATAAGGTCATTTTCTTCTAAAATGCGTTCATTTGTTTCTTCTAACTTATCATTTATTTTATTGATAGATGATACATCTTCACATCTAAAAACATATCCGCCATGAATTTTTTCCGCTAAAAGGCGAATATTTTCATTTAACATTATTGGTGATTTACTTGCAATTTGAAGTAATTCTTTATTAATTGATATGGCTTCTTTTGATTTATATTTGATGTTAAATGCTTCATCAGTTATGAAAGCAGAATACTTTGAATGATAAAAATATTTCTGATAATTATTATTTGAAGGAATTAGTCCAATTCTAATACTACTTTCAATAGTCATGACACAAGTGAAACATAAAAGTTCAGGAATTTTAAAAGAAGAAATATTAATTATAAAAAATAATGTTGATAATGTAGCGCATATTAGAAATGTAGAAATAGGAATCCATGCTTTCTTTTTGCAGGCTGATACTCGACATTTAAAAATCATATTTATTAAGCTAATTATAGTTATTATAATTTCCCACGCTAAAGCAAGATAAAACACAATTTGGTGGCGATAAGTAAGTTTGCCTCCTTCAAAATTAAGTTTAAATACTAATTGGTGCAGATCATTTGTATAAATAAGTAGCAATAAAATCAAAGCTGGAATATATATTAAATACCAAGTTTTATTAAGAGATTTATCTTTTTCATTTTCAATACTTAATGTAGCAAGTAAAAGCGTAGGTGGTATTATCATTTGTGGAACATAATATGAATACCACATATATCTGTTTAGTGTATCTATACTTTCCGTAAGGTCATATTTTATCATTCTTACAGTTAAAAAAAACAAAATTAAAATAGCGACACTAATAAAAAAAACGCGTAAATCTTTTCTTACCATTCTTTGTATAAGAGAAAATAACCAAATTACAACCAAAGTAATAAGAATTGAATGCGCTAATAAGGCACATAGAACATGAAAAAACTCAGGAAGTTTAGAGTCAATTAATTGAAAAAAGCCCGCAAGTAAAAAGAAGAAGATACATATGGCATAGACTATTATTCTATTTTTGTTCATTGCTGTTTGCACTAGATATTCTCCTTTTGTTTTCACTAAATATTAACATTAGCGCTTATTTTTTTCAATTATCAATACTTAAAAACAATACTACTTTTACTACTAATTGTGCCTATGTTATGTTCTAACTCTTTTTCTACAAATTATACAACTGATCAAGTGATCAAAGTTTACAAAAACCATTAAAAAAGCTTATAGCTAACAAGATGCTTTATTCACTAATGTTGATAAAATTGATGACGGCGCTGTTTATTTTATTAGAAACGCAGCAAATAATATATGCAAATTTTAGTACATTGTTATAATAATCATCTTTTAACACCTTGAATAATGTATTTGATGTAATTGTTATATACAAGTCGGGATTATTACTTGTAGAAATTTGATGGTTATAACCATATATTGGTAAAGTAGGAAAAAAACGAAAAAAGCAAATAAAGTTATAGTCAAAAACAGAATTGAAAAAAATAATTTTCTCTTATTCACTCATAATCATCTCCTCTCTATACTAATAAATAAGATTTTTTAGATCGCACAAAACCAAAATAGCAATCAACAAAATTTGCCACTTGTAACTTAATAATAAATAATTGTACTTCTATAAAAATTCGGACCTTTACAATTTCATATTATCATAATTGATTTTATTTTCAATAACTAAATAGAATAAAAACACCATTCGTGATGGATGGTGCTATAAAATTATTAAGTTAGCAACGCATATTTATCAATCTCGGAAACAGCCATAATCTCATGGTTAATTCCGTCGTCCTTCAAAGCTTGCCTTTGCGCGCCAATACCAGCAAACAACTCAACAACTCTAATTTTGTTTTCCATCATTTTTTCTCTCCTTTACACCATTAGGAGATTGTCTGGTATTTTTGATGGGGTATAACTAAAAAATTCGTAATCGTTCAATCATTGACGTTTCAAATCCATAAATTCTTATATAAAAAGAGCTACAAAAGCCCTATGAATAGTTTTTCAATGTATCAAAGTTCGTGGGTTCGAACCAACGGTAGGAATTGAACCCTCGCAAAAATAAAAAAGTTTGACACATTTTTACTGTATCAAACTAATGCTTTTTTAATGGTGCGGTCGGCGGGACTTGAACCCGCATGACATGGTCATACGCCCCTCAAACGTACGCGTCTACCAGTTTCGCCACGACCGCAGCGACTATGTAATTATATAATTACTATTATTATTTTTCAAGTATTAATTTATAAAACTATCATAAAAATATCGAATTGAGCTATTTTAAATTCAAAATATGAGGAATTATCGTGTTTTTATTGAATTCTATTTAATCTTATACTAATATAGTTTCGAAAGGAAATGCATAAAATGAATTGTTAATATTTTTTCGAGTTTACTCAAATAATTAAAAAAAATAATAATATACTTTTTGTATGCAATAATGAGGTTAAATATGGAAGAATATACAATTCAAGTTAATAATTTAACAAAGGTTTTTACTAAGCAAATACGTCAAAAAGGTTTACTTGGTATGATTAAATCTTTGTTTTCAACGAAAAAAGTTAAGTTAACTGCTGTTAACAATATTTCCTTTTCGATAAAAAAAGGTGAAATGGTCGCCTATATTGGAGCTAATGGCGCTGGCAAATCAACAACGATAAAAATGATGACTGGCATTTTAACTCCAACATCAGGCGAAGTTTTGATCGATGGTTTAAAGCCATATGATTCAAAGAAACGAAAAGAAGTTTTAAAAAAAATCGGTGTTGTCTTTGGACAACGAACACAGCTTTGGTGGGATTTGCCTCTTTTAGAAACTTACTATCTATTAAAAGATATATACGAAATAAGCGATGAAGATTTTAACGAAAGATTTACCTACTTACGAAAAACTCTAGAGTTAGAAAAATTTATTCAAAGCCCCGTAAGAACACTTTCGTTAGGCCAAAGAATGAGAGCCGATTTAGCTGCTTCTCTTATTCATAACCCTGAAATACTTTTCTTAGATGAACCTACCATTGGATTAGATGTTTTAGTTAAAGAACATATAATTAAGGCTATTAAAGAAATAAACGAGAAATATAATACTACTGTAATTTTAACGACTCACGATATGAACGATATAATTAGTTTGTGCAATAGAGTTATTATCATTGATGAAGGTAAAATATTGTTTGATGGTCATATAGACGAAGTTAAAAATAGATTTGGTAATATTAAAAACATTTTTTTATCATCAAACAATTTTGATGCAGACAAACTTTTATCAATATATCCAGAAATATTAATTGATAATGAAAACAATAATATTAAAATCGAATTCGACGCCGATAAAACAAATATAAATGATTTAATGAAAACTATATTTTACTGTGGCGATATCAAGGATATTTCTATTAAGGAGAACGACTTATCTAATGTCGTTAAGCAAATCTATGAAAACAAGGCATTTTAAAAGATTAAGAGTTTATCGTAGTTTTGTTAAAGCAGGAGTAATGGAAACTTTGTCATTTAAGTGGGCAATTTTCGGTTGGCTATTTATCGATTCTCTTTCAATACTATTAACATGCTTTTTGTGGTATGCAATATTTAATCAAACTAACGATGGACTATATCAATTTAATGAATTCAACGAACGTGTTTTAAACGGATTTACCTTACCACAAATGATTTCATATCAATTAACGGCAATGATCGTTTCTAGCTTAGTCTATTCATCCGTTTCATTTTGGTTTGTCACTGATGATATACGCGAAGGTAATATCGCTATGCAGTTAATTAGACCAATTAGTTATAGATTAAGAATTCTATCAGAATCTATCGGATCTTTTATAGTAAATTTCTTTATTCTATTTATTCCAGTTATGACGCTTATTGTCGTTATCAATGGTTCAATATTTGGCTTTGATAAAATATTCTTTAGTTTTAATTGGTATAACATTGTTTTTGGATTACTTTCTGTTTCAATGTCTTTATTAATACTAGATACTATCGATTTTATGTTTGCTCAGTTTTCTTTTTTTACTGGAGCATCATTTGGACTAATGCTATTAAAATCAGCCATCATTCAATTTTTTAGTGGTGCTTTAATTCCTTTCTCTTTCTATCCAAGTTGGGCACAAGTAATATTAAATTTATTACCTTTTGCAAGTACTCTTTCTTCACCTACTTTAATAATAATGGGAAAATATACTTTAATAGGTTCATTGCAAGTTTTAGGATTACAACTATTCTGGTGTATAGTTTTATGTTTGCTTTCGACATTCATTTACTCTAAGTCATGTAAACATGTCATAAGTGTAGGAGGTTAATAGTATGAAAAAATTAAAATACTATACAAAACTATACTTTAGATTCATCGCTATGGCATTAAAAACAAAACTGGCTTATAAGGTTGATTCATTCATAGGCATATTAGCTTTCTTTGTAACTAACGCAGTAAACTTTGCTGTTTTATATTTAACGATAAACGCTATTACTGCTATTGATGGATACACTTTAGAAAACATAGTATTCTTATATGGATTATGTTTGATTCCAAAGGCTATAGATCATATTTTCTCTGACAACTTATGGGCATTAGGTCAAAACATGATTAGATTTGGCAAGTTAGATCAATACATGACTAAGCCTCTATCACCTTTCTTTCAAATAATTTCTGAAAAATTTCAATTAGAAGGCTTAGGTGAATTAATTCTAGGCATTATATTTATTTGCATATTTGCGCCACAGCAAACTGGAGTTAATTGGAACTTTATAAATGTTACTGGTTTAATATTCTCTGAATTTGCATCGTGTTGGTTATTCTTTAATATAAAAACGATTGGTTCATGCACTGCCTTTTGGACTAAAAGAAGCAATCAAATGCTAAGCACTTTATATAATTTTAACGAATTTAGTAGATATCCTATAACGATATTTAAAAATGACATAATAAAAGGAATATTGCTATACGTAATTCCATTTTCACTTTTCAACTTTTGTCCAATTGCATGTTTATTTTCACCAACTGGTAAGATAGATTACATATTCAATATTCCAATGAATATTTGGCAAGTTAATTTAGTTTTAATCGGCTTTTTAGTAATTTTATTCTCACTATCTATAATTTTATGGAAGAGAGGATTAAAAAGATACGAAAGTGCTGGAAGCTAAAACTTGTGGACTTTGGCTAAACCACCTAATGAAGTTTCTTTATATTCAATCGGTAAGGAATTGCCTGTTTCACTCATAGCTTTAACAACTTCATCAAAAGAAATAGCGTTCTTTCTTGCTTTACCTATAAATCTAGCCATAACATAAGCTTCATAAGCTTTCATAGTTCCAACAGCATTTCTTTCAATGCACGGAATCGCTACATAACCATCGACCGGATCACAAGTTAAACCAAGTGAGTGTTCCATAGCTAATTCAGCTGCATATTCAATAGCATCAATATTTTCATTTTCTAGATAAGTTAGTGCAGCAGCAGCCATAGATGTTGCAGTACCAATCTCAGCTTGGCAACCACCAACTGCGCCAGATATTGTTGCGTTGTGCTTAACTATATCACCAACAAGTCCAGCTATCATCAATCCTTCAACAAGTTTTTCTTTACTAAAGTTCTCATATTTATATAAATAATATAATATTGCAGGTAAAACACCAGCGCTGCCACATGTAGGAGCTGTAACAATAGTTCCTCCGGCAGCGTTTTCTTCTGCAACAGCGTATGCATATGCTGATAATTTAAGTAAGAATGAATCTTTGTCACTAGCGCTTTCAGAAGTTTTTATTATGTCGCTTGCAACTCTTTTAACTTTTAGTTTTCCAGCCACGAAGCCTTTAGTTTCAAGTCCACGTTCAATGCAACCAAACATTTCATCTAAAGCTTTTGTTAAATATTCAACTATATCTTCACCTTCGTGTTTTTTAACATATGATACTAAATCGCATTGGGATAATTTTTCTCTTAGTTCAGCAAAATTACTTATATCATAAACTTCTTTTTCTTCAATAAAAGATTCTCCACCCTTAATAACACTACCACCACCGATAGAAATATAAGTCTCTTCTTTTATTACTTCAAAGCCTTTTTTAGCTATAAATGTCATAGTATTAGGATGAATAGTCTTGGTATTGATATCAAACTTACATTCAGTTTTATAATCAGATAAAGCTTTAATAATGATTGCGTCAGTCATATGACCTTTCCCTGTTAAAGCCAATGAACCATATAATATTACTTCAATATTAATATCTTTATCTTTTGGAATTAAGCCTTTAAAATCTAATGCAGCCTTATATGGCCCCATTGTATGACTAGAAGATGGTCCCGGTCCGATTTTATATATTGTTTTTAATGATGTAAGCATATTAATTCTCCTTAAAGTGCAATAAATCTACTAAAATTGAATCTAATATATATAAATATTTTTCTTTTACTTTACATATATCTTCGTCAATATCTAAATAGTCTTTAACTTTTTCAATTTCATCCTTATAATCTATCAAAAACGAATGATTAAATCTTTGATAAAAATCATTTAAACTAAACCCACTTACTAATCTTAAATTTAGCATCAAGAAATCAAATTCTTGATCAGATAAATCTTCAAAGTTTTTTTCATAAATAAACTCATGATTGATATATTTATTTATATTTAATGTATTTTTATATCTTAACCCATCAACGAAACCTGTAGCACCTAAGCCACATGCATAATAATCATCACTATGCCAATAAGTCAAATTGTGTTTGCTTTCAAAACCACTTTTAGCAAAGTTAGAGATTTCATATCTTTCTATTCCTTTTTCTTTAAGTTTTGAATTTATCGTTTCATAATAATCGTCCAATTCATCTTGTAAAGGTTCTTTAACTTTTTTATTAAAAAGTACTGTTCCTTCTTCAATTTGTAGAGGATAAAACGATAAATGATTAGGATCAAACGATAAAGCAAAATCGATATCTCTTTTTAGTTTTTCAATATCTTGATTAGGTAATCCGTATATAAAATCCATATTGACATTATTTATACCGACAGATTTTATATTATTAATAGCTTTTATAACCATATTAGCATTATGATTACGATTTAAAATTTTTAAAATGCTATCATCGATAGTTTGAACACCTAAGCTCACTCTATTTACACCATTTTGAGCCATTAGAAGAGCTTTTTCATAACTCATCGATTCTGGATTAGCTTCAACACTAAATTCACCTAAACACTTTATATTTTTACGAATATACGAAAAAAGCCGGTTAAATAAATTATCATCTAAAGCAGTAGGCGTTCCACCACCGACATAAACAGTTGAAAAAGTCTTAACCGGTAATTGTGACAATTCAAAAATTAATGCTTCAATATATTTTTCTTCATATCCTGTTTTCTTTAATAGTTTAGGAAAATCACAATATGAACAAATACAATCACAAAAAGGGATATGTATATATAAAGAAGAATATTTATTTTTCATTTTCTTTCTTTGATTCTTCTTCTAATTCATCTTTGTCGACAGTGACAATAACACTATCAACATTTTCTTTAGCTATCTCTTTTTTTGTTTCTTTCTTATCGTTTTTTAAGCCAGGTACTAATTGAGTAATGATAGCAGCTATCAAACCAATACCAACAATTATTCCAATAATAATAGCTATAACCATAAATAATCCTTCTTTCGTTTAATATCTTGGAACAGGAGAATAGACAAACTTGTTCCTAACTTTAGTTTTAGAATAAAAGCCATTTTCAGCTAAGAAATCCATCGATGTTCTCGCTGTTTCATAAGCCACGTTTTCTTCCTTTTTAAACTGTGAAATAGTATAGTGCTTACCAATTGTGCAATGACATGCATAAAAGTGAGCTTGAGTTCTTTTTAAATACGGATAAACCTCTAAAAGATTAGTGACTATACCTTCGACATCTTGTTCCTTAAGTCCAGCTGGAAAAACTGGTAAAGCAACATTCGATTCTCCAATATATGGCGAAGGCTCTTGAGGCTTAACAAACTCAACAGGTCTAGCCATAACTGCGACAGATCTTTCACTTGGTTTTGCTTCTTCTTCAACCGTCGACTTTGCATTTAAGCCTTCATCTTCAGAAAGATCTATTTGTTCGTTTTTAATTTCATCTCTTTCTGTCAAAACAATTTCATCTAAAATATCTTTTAAGTCTTCATCGAGTAAATCTAAGATATAGTTAACATAATATGTTAAGTCCAATGTTTTTTGACATTCGATTGAAATCTTATTTAATTTTTCATCAGTATCAAAAACAATTTTTTCAAAATTTAAATACATGCTAGCTTCATCGAAATCAAAGTGTCCTAAGCATATTTTTGCAAATAGAGCATTAGCCTCCTCATTTAAATAATCAAATGGTTTAACATAGTTTAAATAGTAGTTAGCTACAATTGCTTTAATCACTGGTGACAAATCACTTTCTCTAACAAAGTTACAAAGTTCATCGATCATATCAGCAATTCTTTCAATAGGTGCTGCTTTATAAACATAGTTATTTTGGTAATAATGAGATGTTTCAATTTCTTCTTCACGATACTCTTTTTCTAATGTAAGATTATCAAAAGAAACGCCTTGAATTTGCTTTAAAATAGATTCGAGCAATCGATAATCAATAATATCGGTATAATGCCCACTAGCATAGTACTTTAAAGTTCTTATATAGTTATATATAAGTGAATATTGACTTGGAATTGTAGATAAATCTTCATCCAAAAGATGAGAGACCATCTCTTGAGAAATGTTAGTCTTATAATTGCTATCTAAAACTTCTATAGTTTTAGCATATCTCCTTTTGGCAAATAATTCTTTGCCATAGGCTTTCATGTCGTGTGTTTTAACCAATATACGCGAAAGTCGTCTTTCAACGCTTGCAACTTTAAGTTGTATTGTTTGAGTGACGACAACCATATAAGGAGTACGATCAATGTTATGTAAATCTAAAGTTTTAGTATAAAGTCTACGATAATCAATAATTTGTTTCCAAATATTATCGATCATCGACATGTTATATGCATCTCTGACTTCATCTTTTGTGGCGTATTTTTCTTCGCTCCAACGAATTCCAATGTCTTGTGTAGGCACTTTCTTCACCTCGTATATTCAATATTATAAATAAGTTATAAAATGAATGGAAGCAAAAAACTAAAATATTACTAGTTTATTACTAACAAATTTTGACCTGTTTCGACTTAATCACCGTCATCAACTGATAAAACAGCAATAAACGCTTCTTGTGGAACTTGAACTTTACCAAATTCCTTCATACGTTTCTTGCCTTTCTTTTGCTTTTCTAATAGTTTCTTTTTACGTGAAATATCACCACCATAGCATTTAGCTAAGACGTCTTTACGTACAGCTTTAATATCACTTCTAGCTATGATCTTTCCACCAATAACAGCTTGAACTGGAATTTCAAATTGTTGTCTAGGAATAATATCTTTTAATTTATCAACAATTACTCTTGCTCTTCTATATGCAGATTCTTTAAAGACAACTGTTGTCAAAGCATCAACTACCGAACCGTTAAGCAATATTTCCATTTTAGCCAAATTGCTCTCTTCGTATCCTATTAATTCATAATCAAAAGAAGCGTAGCCAGAGCTAACAGATTTTAATTTATCAAAGAAGCTGAAAATAATTTCTGACAAAGGTAATTTATATGTCAAATTTACTCTTGTATCATCTATATATTCCATATTCTCATATATACCACGTCTATCTTGACATAAGCCCATAACAGCTCCGATATACTCTGTTGGAGTCATAACTTTAGCTCTAACAAATGGTTCACGTGCTGATTTAATTAATTGTGAGTTATTTGGAAAGTTGGTTGGGTTTTGAAGAATAATTTGTCTACCATCTGTTAAATCTAATTCGTAAACAACAGAAGGGGCTGTACAAACTAAATCTAAATCATATTCGTTTTCAAGTCTTTCTTGAATTACATCCATATGTAAAAGTCCTAAGAAACCGCATCTAAAACCTGAGCCTAAAGCTTCTGATGTTTCAGGTTCATAAACAAGTGAAGAGTCGTTTAAAGACAATTTATCTAAAGCTTCCCTTAAAGCCTCATAATCCTTGTTATCTGATGGATATAAGCCACTAAATACCATTGGATTAATTTTTCTATAACCTGGAAGAGGATTTGTAGCTGGATTAGCTGAAGTAGTGATAGTATCACCAATAACAATATCTTTAATATTTTTAATTTGAGCAGCTAAATATCCAACTTCACCTGCTTCAAGAGAATCAACTTTAACTTCTTTTGGAGTTCTAATACCAAGTTCAGTAACTAAATACTTTTTACCTGAACTCATTAGAATAATTTCATCGCCAACTTTAATTCTTCCTTCTTTTACTCTAAGTAAAATAATAACGCCACGATAAGAATCAAATTTTGAATCAAAAATCAAAGCTTGTAACGGCTTTGTGGAATCGCCTGTTGGTGAAGGTAAAAATTCAACAATATGTTCTAAAACACTCTCAATATTTAAACCAGTTTTAGCCGAAACTGGAATACAATCATCCGGATCAATCCCAAGTGTATCTAAAACTTCTTCTTTAGTACGTTCTAAGTCAGCAGACGGCAAATCCATCTTGTTAATAACTGGAAGAATAGTTAAATCGTTATCTATAGCTAAATAAGCGTTAGCTAATGTTTGAGCTTCGACACCTTGAGTTGCATCGACGACAAGAAGAGCTCCTTCACAAGCGGCTAATGAACGAGAGACTTCATACGTAAAATCAACATGTCCTGGAGTATCTATTAAGTTAAACAAATAATCTTCACCATTTTTAGCTCTATAGTTAATGGATACAGCGTTGAGTTTAATTGTAATACCCCTTCTTCTTTCAAGTTCAAGGTCATCTAAAAGTTGTTCTTTTAAATCTCTTACAGCAACTGCTCCTGTCTTTTCTAAAATCCTATCTGCCAAAGTTGACTTACCATGGTCGATATGTGCAACTATAGAAAAGTTTCTAATATGTTTTAAATCGTAATTCATTTCTTTTCCTCCCAAAATTGTGAAGTATATTCTCCTGCTTCACTTGCAGAGTTTACTTCTATAGCATCAGGCCATATATTCTCATATAATTCTTTATATTTAGACGTTCTAAATCTCGAATCAACAAGTACAATAACACCTTTATCTTTTTCAGATCTAATAACTCGTCCAGCGGCTTGTAAAACTCTATTAAACCCTGGATAGACATAAGCGTAATTAAATCCTACATCTGAGTCTTCTAGCCCTTCATGTTTTTTTATCAAATCGTTTTCATAAGAGATTTTCGGCAAGCATACTCCTATTATTATAGCCCCAATAAGCCTATCTGATAAGAGGTCAATTCCTTCTGAGAATATTCCACCCATAATAATAAAGCCTACTGTAGTCTTTTTTGGATTTTCTTTAAAACTGGACAAAAAATTAGAACGTTCATAATTATCCATGTTTCTATTTTGAGTTAGTATATCAATACTAGTCGTATATTCAAATAATGAATAGCATTTTTCCATATATTCATAACTAGGAAAAAATACAAAATAATTACCTACTTTTTGTTTAACAACTTCTACGATTAATTTAGCTATTTCTTTTAGTGATTTTTCCCTATCTTTGTAATAAGTTGATATATTTCCATCAACCATTACAAGTCTATTTTCTAAAGAAAAAGGTGATGGTAAATATAATGTATTTGATTCATCATTTCCGCCTAATAAGTCGATATAAAAATTATGTGGTGATAAAGTTGCTGAGAAAAATAGTGCTGAACTAAACATTGCAGTTTGTCTTCTTATATATCTTCTAGAGTCTAAACACGTTATTTTTATCGATAGTGCTTTTCCTTCAGAAGCTACAAAATAATACGCAAAGTTATCAGTATCCTCTTGCGGTAAATTCAAAAAAGAGTTTACTTTAAAATACACATCTAAAAAAGTATCGTTAACTTCTTTTGGAAAATCTTTTATAACAGTTTTAGCTCTTTCTAAAAATTCAGAAAGCATGTCCTCTAAATCATCTGGTACACACTCTAATTCAACATGATCACTACAGCATTCATAGTCCTTAAAATAATCAATTAGTTTATTTGTTAGGCTCTTTATCTTACGTGAATTAATATTAGGCATTTCTTTCTTTAGCTTTAAAAAGTCGAATATCGAAAGTTCAGCGGAATACATTTCTCTAGTTCTACTAGGTAAATTATGCGCTTCATCAACTAAAAGCAAATATGGTTTTTTAAATCCGTCTTCGAAATATCTTATTAAACTAGCTGTTGGATCAAATACATAGTTATAATCGCCGACAACAATATCAACATACATAGATAAATCTAGTTGAAATTCAAAGGGACAAATATTGTATTCTTTTGCAATAGCTAAAATATCACCTTGAGTAAATATTTCTCTATTTTCTAATTCTTGGAAAATAACTTTGTTAACTTTATCGTAATATCCTACTGCAAAAGGACATTCATCTGGATTACAATGTCTTTTTTTATCATTAATGCACAAAGTATCTTTGCTTGTTAAAAAAACTGAAGTAACCTTCAATCCTTTAGCAATCATATAATATAAAAGCTTAAAGACTGATTCTTTAATTGAGTTTTTACTTGTTAAATAGAATATTTTTTCTTTTCCAGGTTGAACTAGTGATTTAATGTATGGGAAAAGAGCCGACGATGTTTTACCAATACCAGTTGGAGCTTCTACATATCCAACAGAATTACTAGCCACAATATCGCTAGCAAACTTAATCATTTCGTCTTGGCCAGAACGCATCTGTTCATATGGAAAGTCAAAATTTGAAATGGACTCATTTCTATCTTTAATGCGAGCCTCTATTTTTTTAACGTATTCTATGTAAGAACGTAAGACATCAAAAACATATGTTTCTAATTCAGCAAAAGTGTATGCTTTTTCAAAAATTTGATTTTCTTCTTCACTTTTTTGATGAATATAAGTTAAACGCACATAAACTTTATCAAGCGTTTTTTCTAAAGACAACATGTAAGCGTAAAAAATAGCTTGTCCTAAATGCCACTCTTCATTTTCTAAATGGAAGAGTTCAATTTTTTCTACTGTTGTTTTAATTTCATCAATAATCCAAATATCCTCTTGATGGATAACACCATCCGCACGTCCATTCAAATAAAAAACATAGTCGTCAACATCGATATAAGCATTAAGTTGATATTCGGCTATATAATTTGAATTTTGGCCTTTTTGAAATACTGAATGTAATCTTGTACCTTCAGCCATACTAGATTGGTTAAAAACTCTAGTATCAAGACTTCCTTTTCTTAATACTAGGTCAACTACATCATGAACTGAAAGGTTTAATTGTTTTATCATATTAAATTATTTTATCATAAAAGCGTCTATTTAGCACTGATATCAGGCTTTATATTACTAAAAATAAAGCAGTTAACATTTATAAATAAATGTTCCATTTAAATCAGTTCTTATATATTTGATATTTAATGAATTTAGAGTATCTATAACACTAGCTGATGGATGATTGTATTTGTTATTTAAGCCACAACTAATAACAGCAAATTTAGGTCTTATATATTTTAAAAATTCATAACTAGAAGAAGTATTTGAACCATGATGTCCAACCTTTAATACATCTATGTTACTATCAATCGAAGATATTAATTTTCTTTCTATTTCTTTTGGAGCATCGCCCATTATTAAAAAAGATGTATTCTTTATTTTAAAGCTAAATACTGAAGAGTTATAGTTTGTATCTTTTTCTTTGTCTTTATAAACATTTATATCTTTAATAAAATCATCCCCTTCATTATATAAAACACTTTCTATTTTAAAATTATTAACTAATGAATCTAAAGCACCATAATGATCAAAATCCATATGAGTTATATAAACTCTATCAATCTTTTTAATCCGCAATTTTGCAAAATATGGAATAAGACACTCTTTAGCTAAATCAACATAAGTTAAACCACCTGTATCAATTAAATAGTTTTTGTTTTTATATCTTATCAATGTTGCATCACCTTGATCGACATCAATGAAATGAACTTCATACTTTGGAATGTTAATAGGAACTATAGGAATAACTACATATATAATAAAAACTATTAGCACTTTTCTCATCCACTTTAAGTGATATATTTCACAAAGATAAATTATTAAAATCAAAAAAATGTAGTAAAGCACAAAATATAGCAAAGACAATTCACCAACTGGAATTTTAATTATACATCTATCCAATAAATTTAAGATTTTACAAATAATATCTAACACTGGATATAATATCTCACCCAATGGTAAAAAGCTTAAAACAGCTATTCCAAATCCTATTTGCGATATTGGAATAAGTATCAATCTAAATATAAACGCAAATAGATAATAGGCATAATTATTAACTAAATTGAACGGTAAAAAATAAAAATATATCAACAATAATCTAAAATATCCTTTATACCAGCTATTTATTCTTTTTAGGGCTAAAGATGAAAAGTTTAACAAAAACAACAAAGGAAAAACTAAATAAAAACCTGCTTGTAGATAAGCTAGAGGATTTAATATCAATATAATAATTGCAGTTATTGAATCAACATCCAACTTTCTAATTTTATTTTTCTTTATAATTCTTATTATTTGAGCTATCAACAATCTTATAAATGCTATTTTATAATTTGATAAAAACATAAAAGTTATAACTATAATTAATTTAATAGTCATGTTTTCTTTTACTTTCTTATCTTTGAAAATAAAATCTAATAGCTTAATGATACAAATAACATTTAACCCAGATATTCTGAACAAATTTAATATTCCAGCACTTGATAAATAATCAAATTCATCTATTGTCGTGCCAAAAATAAATGAATTTATTAAATTTACATATTTATATTCAACGGATGAAATAACATAATTTTTAAAACTATTTATTCTTATTATATTTTTTATAACAATTTGATAATTTTCACATTTATATTCTTTAGTAACTCCAAATGATTTTAGATATAGTTTAAAGTTAAATTTCTCTTGATAATGAGAAAAAGAAAGATCATTAATCGCTCCATTTGCTCTAATTATATCACCAACTTCTAACCCTTTTATCTTTACATAAAAGGTTCCATAAACGCTTTTAACTATGGAATAATTAGAAGAAGATTTAATGACAATTCCAACTAGCTTCTCTGTTTTAAAAACTAGCTGATTTATAAAAGCTAAAATAAATCCAACAATTATAAAAGTTAAAACTAATTTTAATATTTTAAATTTATATTTAGCTCCAAAAAATAAAATTATGAATGCAAATATTATTGTTAAGTAGCTTCTATTAGCTAATAAAATTCCTGTTAGTAGCGAAATAAAGCAAATAAATATACTCAAGCAACAACTATCTTATCTCTTATTAAAAGATAAGTTTTCTCTCCTATTCCTGAAACGTTCATAACATCTTCTAAGCAATAAAACATTCCGTTGTTATTTCTATAATTAAGTATCGATTCAATTTGAGAATTTGTAAGGCCAATGATTGTTGCAAGTTGTTCTTTAGTTGCTGTATTTATATTCACTTTTTCAATATCTGTAACTACACATGTATCAGGAATTTCAGACTTAGAAGCTATATAGAAGTTAGTTCTATTACCTATTACTAAGGTTGGAGTATAAGAATTCGGATCAGCATTAACAAGAGTTCCACCAGCTTTAATGATCAAATCTCCTAAAGTTGATTCAGGAGTTATTAAATACTCTCCTGGATGCAAGACATTTCCCGTAATAGTAACTTTGATAGTATTTTTAGAACTAATTTCACTTGTGTAAGTATTATTTATATTTCCTGAATTATTATTAGGATCTATTTTACTCATAACGAATAGTCCAACAATAGTGACGACAACTGTAACAATAATTATTTTAAACATATAAAAAGTCCTCCCGCTATATATATGGGGAGGACAATAACTTTTTCTTTAAAATTTTACTTGAAAGAAATAACTTTTACTTGATATGGTTTTGCAGCTTTAACTGTAACTACTTCACCAGCAATGTGACCAAATAATGATTTTGCTAATGGACAACTGTCTGAGATTTTACCTTCAAATGGATTGCTTTCAACTATACCAACAATTGAATATGTACTTTCTTCATTTGTGGATAAATCAAGAATTGTAACTGTTGAACCAACAGAAATAGTTTTAGATAAAGTCTTTTCGATAATTTCACAGTTAGCTAAGTTGTTTTGAATTTCTTTAATTCTAGCGTTGACTTCAGCTTGTTTTTGTCTAGCTGCATCATAGTCAGCGTTTTCTGATAAGTCACCTAATGCTCTTGCAGCAGCTAATGCTTCAAGAACTTCTGGTTGAACGACATGAATTAAATCGTGAAGCTCAGCTTCTAATTGTTGTTTACCTTCAAGAGTAATTTTCATTTTTTCTGCCATAATATTACCTCTTAATCGAATATATTCATTCGGATTGCCTAGTAATTATATCAAAAAGTAAAAACATTATAAAGCGTATTTTATAAAATAGTGCGACAATTTTATAACCATAAATTAAATTATATAATATTAGTTAAAATTAAGCATATTGTGCTTCTTTCTTAATTAATAATAAATCAAAATTAAATGATTCAATGTTAAATGGAGAATATGGAATCAATCCATTTACATATTTATTCATTTGTGATCTATTTTCCTCTTTAATCCAAGAATAAACACGGGAATCATTAGAAATAAAATCTAAGGAATGTGCTTTATCTTTTAAAATATCTATTGGTTCAAGATTATGAGTAGTAAAACAAAGTTGCCTTTTGGAATCATTTTTAAAGAATTCAATTAGTTTTGTAAAAAAACACATCATGTAAATTTGCATCAATTTAATCATATAAAAAAATTCAAAAAATATATACATTTATGTATTTTTTATTCTTAATTTAAAAGATTATTTATATTACAATTATTTGATATTATCGCCTCATGAACAAAAAAGAACATTTTTATTTATTAACGTATATGTTTAATTAAAAGTACATTAATTGATTGTTTTAAACACATTATGAAAATTCTTGTATTTTTTTGTTGGTACAAATGGCTTAATTATTATATAATTAAAAGCTGAAAGAGAGAAAAATAAATATGGACGGAATACTTTTAATTGATAAACCAGCAGGTCTTACTACAAGACAAATAGATAATCATCTTAAGCATGTTTATTCAACCAAAAAAATTGGACACGCTGGAACACTTGATCCATTCGCAACAGGATTAGTTTTAGTTGGCGTTAATCAAGGGACAAAAGCACTTTCTTTTTTTGAATATCTCGATAAGACTTATATAGCCACTTTAAAACTCGGCGAAAGAACAAAGTCAGGAGATAATGAAACTGAAGTTGTTGAAACAGCAGATGTTCCAGAATTAAACGATACATTAATTTCATACAAAATGTTAGGATTACTCGGAGAACAAAAACAAGTTCCACCAATGTATTCAGCAATCAAGATTAATGGAAAACCACTTTATGAATTAGCAAGACAAGATATTGAAGTGGAAAGAGATGCAAGAAATGTAACAATCTTTGGATTGAAGTTAATTTCTTACAATGAAAAAGAAAATACAATTCAATTTGAAGCTCATGTTTCTAAAGGAACATATATTAGAACTTTAGGCGAAGATATAGCAAAAGCTTTAGGCACAGTTGGTCATTTAATCGCTTTAAGAAGAATAAAAATTGGTAAGTTTTCAATTGGTAAAGCTATTAAATATGAAGACATAAATGAAAGTACAAGACTTTACTCTATTCCATCAGCCTGTTACTTTATTCCAAAAGTTCCAGTAAATGAAAAAATTAAATCTAAAGTTCAAAATGGCGTACCAATGAAA
The DNA here is from genome assembly GCA_000437395.1 of Clostridium sp. CAG:288. Lineage (GTDB taxonomy): Bacteria > Bacillota_I > Bacilli_A > RFN20 > CAG-288 > CAG-288. The sequence continues at coordinate 21,596 of FR898176.1, forward strand.
GTCAAAACAAAATCAGATATTCTTTTATTTGTCGATCAAGCCAAACCAAATAAAGCAATTTCATTCTATATGCGTTCGGAAGGTGGTTACTTCCGCTGCAAGAGAGGCTTAAATGAGTAGAGTAATAGATTTATACTCAGCAAATTTAAGCGATTCTAACTTAGCTTTATGCTTAGGTTTCTTTGATGGTCTTCACCTCGGTCATCAAAAGGTTATTAATGAAGCTAAGAAGTGTGGTTCAACTGTAGGACTACTTACTTTTGAGTCGCAAATTAAATACAATCTAGGAAGAAATGAAAACGATATGATGCTCACATCGATGAGCGATAGACTTGACCTACTTGATAAGTTTGGAGTCGATTATCTTTTTCCTTTAACTTTCACAGATGAACTTAAAAACACATCATCAGAAGAATTTATTAAATTGATAATTGAAAATACTCACGCAAAATATTTAGTGTGTGGCTTAGATTTCAAATTTGGTAAAAATGCTAGTGGCGATATTAATACCTTAAAAAACTTTGAAAAAGAATATGGATACAAAACAATTGCTGTTGACTTATTATCTGAAGGCGCAGTTAAAATATCATCTAGCGATATCATCAATTTAATTAAAAACGGTGAGATAACAGAAGCAAATTCCCTACTTGGTTATAACTATACGATTAGCGGCGTTGTTGATTATGGCTTATCTAATGGCCGTAAAATAGGATATAGAACTGCTAATATAAAATTGAGTTTTCCTTATGTCATGCCTAAAAAAGGTGTATATGCAACAGTATTTCAATTTGGAAAGCGAAGATATTTATCGATGACAAATGTTGGTACTCATCCAACGATAGATTCTTTACCAGATCCAATAATTGAAACAAATGTCTTTAATTATAACAGTGAGATGTATGGAAACAACGTTAAAATAGAATTTATTTGTCGCACAAGGGATGAAATAAAATTTAAATCTATTGATGAATTAAGAAATCAACTCGCCAAAGATAAGGATGAAATCATGGCTAAATATAGCCAATACATTCAAAATATCTAAGATCAAAAAAAATGCCTAATAGAAATATAATTCTATTAAGCATTTTTTATTTACTTTGAGTTATTTGAATTATTTATCTTATTGAGAATAGAATCAATTTTAGCGCCTTGATCATATAACTCGTCTTGAACAAAGTGAAGTTCTGGAATTTTATAGATATCCATCTTAGATGAAAGCATAGATCTAATTTGACCTTTTCTAGAATTTAAGAACTTTAATAATGGTTCAATACGTTCTCTATCAAGATGTGTAACATAAACTTTAGCATGTGAATAATCGTTAGTAACTCTAACTTCATTTACACTAGCTAATTGGCAAAGCTCTGATTTTAAATCATAGATAATAATATCTGATAAGTTTCTAGCAATAAGATTTTGAACTCTCTTTTTCTTATCAGCCATTATTTATCTACCTCTTCACCGTAGCTTTCAATGATATCCATTTCGCGCAATTCTTTAAATCCGTCAATGACAATACCACATTCGAAGCCTTCGTTAACTTCTTTGACGTCATCTTTAAATCTCTTAAGAGAATTTATCTTTCCATCGTAAACAACTTGGTTATTTCTAATAACACGAGCTGAGGAATTTGATTTAATTTTACCTGATGTAACATAGCTACCAGCAATAATGCCTACTTTACTAGCCTTAAAGATACTTCTAACTTCAGCTTGACCATAGATAACTTCATGATATGTTGGTTGTAACATACCTTGAGCAGCTTGTTCCATTTCGTTTAAAATGTTATAGATAATCGTGTGAGATCTAATTTCAACTTTTTCTCTCTTAGCTTTTTCTAAAGCTAAAGCGTTTGCTTTGACATTAAAACCATAAATGATAGCACCACTGGCTTCTGCCAAAATAACATCGCCTTCAGTGATTTCACCTGAAGCAGCTCTAATAATATTAATATTGATGGTTGGAACATCAATTTTTAATAATGATGATTTTAAAGCCTCAGCACTACCTTGAGAATCAGCCTTAATTAATACGTTAATGTTCTTTGTTTCACCTTCACCAATCATTTGTGAGATTGTATCAAGTGTCAATGGAGCTTTATCAGCAGCAGCGTTTCTACTAATTTCGTTAGCTCTACGCTTTTCAGCAATTAATTTTGCATCCTTTTCTGTTGGGAAAGCCATAAAGTTATCACCAGCAGTAGGAACTTCTGACAAACCTGTAATAGAAACTGGAGTAGATGGTGGTGCATCTTTAAGTGATTTCTTATATTCGTTTGTCATTTTTCTAACTTTACAATATGAAGAACCGACAACTAAATAGTCTCCAACGTGTAAAGTACCATTTTGGACTAAAAGCGTAGCTTTAGCACCTTCTTTTCTATCGAGTGTAGCTTCGATAACAGAACCACTTGCTGGCCTATTTGGATTTGCTTTAAGTTCTTTAAGTTCAGCAACAAGGAGAATATTTTCAAGCAAGTCATCAATACCAATATTTTTCTTAGCACTGATTTCTTTCATGATAATATCGCCACCCCAATCTTCAGAAATTAATCCGAGTCCTGAAAGTTCTTGTTTAACTTTTTCTGGATTAGCTCCTGGTTTATCAATCTTGTTAATAGCAACAATAATTGGTACGTTTGCAGCTAAAGCGTGGTCGATAGCTTCTTTTGTTTGAGGCATGACACCATCATCAGCAGCAACAACGATAACGACGATATCTGTTACTGATGCACCACGAGCTCTCATAGCTGTAAAAGCTTCGTGTCCTGGGGTATCAAGGAAAGTAATTTTCTTTCCTTTAATTACTTTTTGGTATGCACCAATTTCTTGAGTAATAAAGCCAGCTTCTCCATCAGCGATGTGTGAATCTCTAATTGTATCAATTAAAGTTGTCTTACCATGGTCAACGTGTCCCATGATTGTAACAACTGGTGCTCTTTCAACCAAATCTTTTTCATCGTCTTTAATAACGATCTTTTCAAAATCTTCTTCTGCAATTTTTTCTTCCTTACGTGAATCGAGATCGTTCTCAAGACAGATCTCAGCAATCATGTCATCATTTAACATTGTGTTTAAAGTAACAAGTTTGCCTTTCATAAGTAAAGATTTCATTACATCAGTCGTTCTTACGCCAATTTTACGGCATAAGGAGTCGAGAGTCATTTCTCCATAATAAACGAAAACTCCATCAACAATTTTACCATTGGCTTCGTCTTCCTTTTGGGCAGCTTTGATTTCATTGTTCTTCTTATTTTTGGATTTAGACATTCGCTTCACCTTCCTTTCTTAGCGTCTCTTGTATTTTATTTGCTAGTCCAGGATTTGTAATCCCGATAGCATTAAGAGGTCTGGCACCTATTAATTGTCCTAACTGTTCTTGATTAAAATCAACTTTAATTAGAACTGTTTGACCAATAATTGCGTTGACGTCTCTTTCGAAACGCCAACCACAATCTTTAGAAAGTAATACTAAACATACACGTTTTCTTTCTAATTTATACATTAAGTCTTCACCGAATGTTATAAACCCTCCTCTACGTGCAAGTCCAATTTCACCTTCTAATTTAGTCATTTAAGTACCTTCCTATTTTTTCATAAACTTCATCTGAAATTTTTACTTCCAAAGCTTTTTCTAAAGCTTTAGTTTTTTTAGCCTTTTCTAGTGTAGCCTTATCAGCTTTTAAATATGCACCACGGCCATTAATTTTACCAGTCGGATCAACTTCAACTGTTCCATTTGGAGTCTTGACGATTCTTAATAAAGTAGATTTTTCAGCTTTTACTTTATTAACACAGTCGAATCTTTCAACGATTGATTTCATTAGTAGTTCCAAGAACCCTTTCCTGAATCATCATCTTCATAGTAGTCGTCATCATCATAATCATCGTATTCATCATATGAATCGACATCTTCGTCTTCTTCTTCATCAAGAGCTCTAAGTTCTTCTTCTGTATAAATTGGCATTGTTGGAACAGCTGGTTCAATTTTCTTGGTAGAGACAACTTGTCCTTCTTCACTCTTGTCATTCTTTTTATTGAACTTCTTGCGTGGAGCTTCTTTGCCTTTTTTCTTTTCGTTTTCAATTTGTGCTTCAAGTTCAGCTAATGAAATCTTAGCTTTAGACTTAATAGCAATCTTTGGTTCAACTGGTTGTTCTTTAACTGGTTCAGTTTCAGCAGCAACTGTTTCTTTAACAGATTCATTTTCTTTTGTTTCTGTTTCTGGAGCAACTGTTTCTTCAACTTGTGTTGAAGTTTCATCAACTGGTGTTTCAACTGGAATGAAGTCGACAACTGGTTTATGCTCTTCAACTGGTTCAATAACAATATCATCATCAGATGCTTCAGCAGATGATAGTCTTTTTAAAGCTTCTTCACGTTTGATATCTTCAATTGTTCTATAGCTGATCTTGCTAGACATAGCTTCATCTAATTCTTTAACGTCAATTGATAAACCAACTAAACGTGAAGCAAGTCTAACGTTGACACCTTTTTTACCAATAGCAACTTTAGATTCTTGGTTCTTAACGACAGCTGTTGCTGTATTAGAACCATCATTAGGAAGTCTAATACCTATAACTGAAGCTGGTTTTAATGCTTCAACAATGAATAAAGCTGGATTTTCAATATATTTGATAACATCGATTTTTTCGCCTGATAATTGAGCACAAATGTTACGAATTCTATTACCATCTGGACCAATACAAGCACCTGTTGGATCGACGTTAGGATTATTTGAATAAACAGCAACTTTAGCTCTTGTTCCTGGTTCACGGCTAACTTTCTTAATAATTACAGTGCCGTCGTAAACATCGTGAACTTCTTCTTCAAATAATTTGACTAAGAATTCGTTGTTTGCTCTTGTGATCATAAGTTGTGGATTCTTTGATTTTTCTCCAACACTTTCAAGATAAACTTTAACGTTTTCACCAAGCTTAAATGTTTCACCTGGAATTGAATTTTTAGCACTTAAAACAGCTGTTGTTTTACCAAAGTTTAAAACTGTATAACCTTTTTCAACTTTTTCAACTTCACCGCTGATTAAGTGACCAATTTGTGAATTAAACTTTTCTAACAAAGCTTTTTTGTTTGCTTCGATCATCTTTTGCTTAAATGTGTTTGCAACTTTACGAATAAGAAGGCTAGGATCGCCAAGTGTAGTAATATCAACTTCTGTCTTTAATTGATCGCCTATTTGAATGTTTGGATCAATTTCTCTAGCTTCATCTAATTCGATTTCAACTAAATCGTCTTGTACATCTTCGACGACATTTTTAATATCGAAGAAGTGAATCTTACCACCCTTTAAGTCCAATGTTGCTTCTGCTAATAAGTCATCAGCATTGTTTGGATCAACAAAATCTTTGTATCCTTTTTCAAAGGATTGACGTAATATTTCTAATGTTTCCTCTTGTGAAATAGAACGTTCATCTTCAATTGTTGATAAAGCTTCTACCATAGCTTTAACGTCAAATCCACCATCGAATGGCTTATTGACTTCTTTTTTCTTTCTCATGCTTTAATCCTTGTCCTCCCTATATTTTGACTCTAAGCTGAGTTTTTAAAACATCTTCTTTTTTAATCGTTACTTTCTTTTTACGACCTTTTTCAAAATAGTTCAATAAATAGTCATCGTCGTTTATTTCAGTTAACGTTCCTAAATATTGTTGACCATTTTTTAAATCAAACTCCATGTATTGACCAATAAAGTAATCTTTATCAGAGTCTAATTCGCTAAGATCAACCTCACGTTCAGCACCAGGTGATGAACAATCTAGGACAAATGGAAATTGGAGCTCTTCAATTTCATCAATCATAGGTGAAAACACTTCATTAAACTTTGTAATGTCCAATAGACCTATTCCATCTTTCTTGTCGATAGCAATTCTTAATACTTTATTGCCATCTTCATACAGCCATTTTAAATAGACAAATTTGTAGCCAAGCTCCTCAGCAACTTTCTTTGCCATTTCGCTGATTTTTAAATCGATACCTTCCAAAATTCCTCCTTTAACGAAATAAGAGTGAGCCGAAGCTCACTCTTAAGCGTTTTTAACGATTAAGGTAGACAAATAGACTTTGTCCGATAGATATAATAACATATATCGCTAAATTCAACAAGAAATATATTAATTATCTTTCTTCTCTTTTCTTAAGTATTCTTGCATTAATTCTTCCTCTTCATCATCCTCTGCATCATACTCATCTTCAATTTCTCCGACTAACTCTTCAAGTATATCTTCCATAGTTACTATTCCAACTATTTTCTTACTTGAATTTTGAACTAGAGCGATATGAAGTTTTTCTTTTTGGAACTTTTTAAAAGTAACTGCAATTCTTTGTGTTTCTCTAACAAATAATGGTGTTTTAATTAATGATTCGAGTGAGCAGTTATCCTCAAGGAGCATTTCGTAAAAATCTTTTTGATATAAGAAACCCAAGCATTCATCAGTGTCATCATCAAAATAAGGTACACGTGAATAATTATTTTCTTCAAACATAGCTTTAATAGCTTCTAACGATTCACCTTTTCTAGCAAAGACAACGTTATCAATTGGTGTCATTATCTTTTTAACTACGGTATCATCAAATATAATTGATTTTTGAATTAAATCATGTTCGTTTTGATTTAATACACCTTCATCTTTAATATCTGAAACGATGATTTTAAACTCTTCTTCAGTTAAAGATGGAGCTTTCTTACCAATCTTAAATATCTTATTTATAACTATTTTTAAAAGATCAAATAATTTACTTAATGGATAGAATAAATTATAAAAAACAAATAGCGGATATACAGTTATCATAGCCATTTTTTCTGGAATTTCTTTAGCAAGGGATTTTGGAGTTATTTCACCAAAAATTAAAACTACAATAGTAAGAACAATTGTCGAAACTGTCGGACCACTTGACGATCCGAAAAGTTGTGTAAACAAAAGCGTACTAATAGTAGCTGCTGCGATGTTAACAATGTTATTTCCAATAAGAAGAGTGGTTAAAACTCTATCGTATTTTTCTGATAGTTTAAGTGCCAATTTAGCTGATTTCTTTGTCTCAGCTAGTTTTTTTAATCTCGCGTGATTTAAGCTTGTAAATGCTGTTTCTGTACCCGAGAAAAAAGCTGAGCAAAAAATTAAAATGAATAAAACAATTAGTAGAGGTACAAATGTCGGCTCAATGTTTTGTACTAATGATATATACGAATTACTAGGATCGTCCATAAAGGGGGATGACCACCTTCCTTTCAATTGTTTATTAGTATAAATAAATTATGCTAATTATGTCAATATTATGAGCTAAAATTATTTGTTTTGAAAAAATCATTATTTGCATTATAAAAATAATAATATTCTTACAAATTAAAAGGCAAGATTATTTTCTCTTGCCTTTTATTTAGTTATTTAGTTGTGTATTTACCAAGATTAACAATTTTATTTCCTGTACTATCAGTTAAAGATAAGATGTTGCACTTGTAGAAACTTTTCTTGTTCCAGTTACAAAGAGCAATTTCTAAAGTAACTTCTTGATCGAAATAAGCTTGTGCCCAATCATATTCTTTACCACTATTTGTATAGCACATGATGGATGTTTCACCTACATAAATTTTAACTGTTGAAGATCTTGTTCCTGCGGTCTTTTTAATTGAAGCTTTAACAACATAAACTTTATCTGTTGCATTTTCTGTTGTAGGAATATCGCTTAAATCAGCTATAGTCTTTGTTGAATCAAATGAAGCTGTTGAATAGTCGTGTTTACCATATAAGTTTGCAACAATTTCACAACTTGTTAAACTAATTGTTCCAACAGTATTTTTTTCAGCATCAGCACCATATTGATCGCGTTTACCTTTAATAATCAATTCGTTACCATATTCGATTTCTGATAAAGCATCTGCAGGAAGAATAACAGGGATTGCTCCAGTATCATCAATTAAATAGAAACCTACTTTATTAACTAATGAAGGACCAGCAACACCTTTAACTGTAACAAATTCATCAACAGTACTTTCAATTGCTTCTTTAACTGTTAAAGCGTTTACATCAACAGGTTTAGTAACATTAATAGTTAATGTTTTACTGAAACTATTTGTTGCGTATTCAACTTTAATTGTAACTTCAGCAGTACCATTATTCTTTGCGTGCATTACATATTTTCCATCTTCTGTTGCAAAGTAGATAGAATCGGTGTTACTTGAAGTATAAGTTACTGTAGCATTTTCAAAATTAAGAATGTCTGATGAAACACTTGTTGGCAATTCTAAGACAGGATCACCTGTATAAGAATCCTTTAATAAATCTTTAACGTTATATTCATAAACAAATTCTGGAATATTAGCTTCATCAAATTTAAAGTTATCATAAGAAACACTAATTGGTACAAAACGCCAGAAGCAACCTGTAGATGTACTCTTAGCATTAATTGCTGTCATATAAACAGTGCAAATCTTTTGATCAAATTCATCTAACCAAGAAAAATCTGAACCACTACATTGTGTGTATGCGTATGATCCTGTAACACCATCTAAATCGTTAATGTAATAGTTAACAAAGCTAGCGCCTTTGTTTTTCTTAATATAAGCTGTTGTTTTGTAAATAATATTTGAAATATCTGTCGTTACTGGTGTATTAACAATCTCTTTAACTGTCCTTTCAGTAATCCAGCTTTTATCAAAATCGCTTGTGCCTTTATCATTACTTAAAATTGTAGCTTCTGATAATTGTGTTGATCCTTTATAACCAAATTTTTCAGCACTATCCATTTCTTTATCTAAAATCCATGAATCTCTATTACCAGCAATTCTAATTTTATTACCGATAGATACATCATTCGCCACTTTACTATCGTAGACATAAATTGATGATGTTGAGTCGATGACATAGAAACCATTTGGATTCATGCCCATTGAATAGGTAATTCTTGCAACAACACCTTCTACAATAACTTTAGAACCTTTAGCAGCATTACGAGCTTCAGCGATTGTCATTGATGTATAATCTTTTTCATCAAATGGTTTGTTCTCATGAATCAAACCAACAATCCAACCACTTTTAACTTCCATTGATCCATTAAAATTTTGAAGTGTTGAATAAAGAACAATTTCATCACCAACTTCTGGTTTAATATCTAATTCGCTAAATCTTTTAACGCCATCAAAATCGTAAGATCCATAGACAACTATCGATCCTGTTCCATCAGAAATTGTCATTTGTCCATAGTTATAATTTGTTATTTCAGTAACTTTACCATAAATGAAATATCTTTCAGTTGTTGCTGTTGTATTTGCTTCAGCAATTTTAAGAGCTTCAGCAACTGTAATACAATTGAAAGCTTCTTTAAGATTACCTTCTCTAACAACACCTGTAATAGTTGTTGAAGAACTTGTTGGAGTATTTGTAGAACTAACTACTGAAGAACTTGTTGTAGTACTACTAATTGGAGTAGTTGAAGATTGGCCAGTTTTACCACAACCAGTAAGGAGGAGTAAGAATGTTGCGCTTAAGACGCCTAAAGATTTTTTATTCATTTTATACCTTTCCATCAAAATAAAAACACCAGTCCTTAAATGATAATTTTCAAAAAACTAACTGTTAATTTTTTGACATTTATCAATATAAATGCGGGGTGTCTGTTTTTTATTTCGATATATGGAAGTTTCCTTCCACTTCTAATTATAACTAGATAATTTTATTTTGCAAGGCTTAAATACTTAATTTTAATTTCTTACAATTCATATACAATTTAAAAATAGTTGCAAATAGCCCATATAAGTTATTCGCAACTATAATTTGCTTAATTTAGATTAGGCTTTAACTACTGTGTAAATATCTTCTTGATTTACTGTATTTTTAGTTACTTTATATCCATTAGCAACATATGTTGTATTTTCACCTTCTGGATTTGCTGACGGATCAAATTTAATAAATGATCCACCATATATTGAAATAGAAGCTGTACCATTTTTAAATGCAGCATCTATGATATTTACAACATATTTTGAATATTGAGGTACTACTGATTTACATGTTGGTGCTAAATCAAAATAACCATCTCTAATTACTAAAGAACCTTTTTGCACTTGAACTGCAGTTAAGGCTCCATAGAAATTTCCGTTTAAGATTTCAACAGAAGCATCTTTACCATTAATATTTATGCCATAAACTTGTTCATTTTGAGCTTCACAATTAAAAGTTCCGTTTCCAAAAATTGTTAATTTGCCTGAAAGAACAGCAAAAATAACTGGGGTTGCTTTGCCAAAAGATTGTCCTTCTTTAACTCCAATTGTTTTATCATTCATGTCCAAATTCACACTAGAGCTGATTGAAATATATGGAATTAATGTACTAACTGTTTTATCAGCAATTACTGGTGTAATGTAAATATTTTCTAACAATTTAGCATTAATTGTCTTATTTGAATCTTTTGTATATTCTTCTAGTGCCTTTAGTTGTGAATTATTAACAATTAAGAAAGGAAACGCTTCAGATCCATCACCACCTGCAAATGGTGAATTTTCTATAACTTCAATTGTTTTTTTTGAATCAACTTTTGTTGTAGAGTTATTATTTGTGACTTTGTCATAATAATTACTATCAGTTGCAACAATAGATGAAACTGTTGAATTAGCACTAATTGTTGCTGTAACATCTGCACTAGCAATAATGACATTACTAACTACTCCAGAATCTTCAACAACAACATTTCCTTTTTTAGCAACTATATCTCCTAAAACAACACCAAACTCATGGTAGGAATGAGGTGCGACTGCATCAACAACTATTTTATCAGCTTTTGCATAGTGTCTAACACTATCAGTATCGGCATCAATATTTAATGTTCCACCATTAGTTCTGATGGTTACATCTTTTGCTTCTGTTGTTTTACTATAGTTAACAACATCAACATTGGTGTTTTCACCAACATCAAGACCAGTTGTGATGTTAAGAGTACTATCACCTTTATAATCTGGCATTAAGTATACTGAATATCCAGTATTTTCTGTTACAGAATATGAACTAGCAATCAACCAGTTTAAATTGGCTGTGCTCGAAAGTTTACCTGTAACCAATTCTTTACTTTCATTTAATAAAGCAAACTCATTTGCTTCACTGTTCCAAGCTATTAAATACTTTGATGTTAATGGCTTTAACTTTGCAACATTAATTCCTTGTTCTTCTACATAACCGATAGCTTCAGTTGCTGTTTCTGGTTTAGATCCTGTTTCTGTTTCTTTAGCTTTTAATATAGTATTAAGTTGTGATACTAAAGCTTTATCACCTGAAACGTTTGCTTTCTTAGTAAATCCAAAATAGCCTACAACTGAGACTGTCGACAAAACTGCAATAATAGCAATAACGACTACAAGTTCAACTAACGTGAACCCTTTTTTAGCCTTTTTTAATTTCATAAGACTAATATCCTCCTTTTCGCCTAAATTTTACCCCCCCCCGCATGTGATTGTCAACAATTATTAGAACACAATTCAAAATTTAATTTCTTTTTTTACTGCTGTTAATAAAGTAGACACTATTTTATTTTTTTCTGACAACAAATAAGGTTAGGAAGTGCATTAAAATATATATGTTCAACTTAAAAATTATGCTTATAAAAAATTCGACTATTTTTTAAAGAATTGCAATAATTTATTTTTTACTATTTTAAAGCTAACATATTTGTTAAAATAATATAGATATGGAATACGTAAAAATAAAAGTAGACGAAAGTAAGGCTGAAGAAATAAGAGATTTCTATGACGTGCCTGTTAATCAAAACCCTAAAAATGAATACGAGTATTTTAAAGCAGTTACACCTGACAATGTCGAAGTGACATGTTATCGCTCAAAAAAGCTTTTTACTATAGTCTTTGCTGGCGATAAAGAAGCTGTTTTAGATGAAGCTAGTATCTTCGCTGATAACGTTATGTTAACCGAAAAAAGAAGCAACGATGTCGGACCAGATTATTGGGAAGATATTCACACTCAAATTGGTTCTGATGAAGTTGGAATTGGAGATTTCTTCGGTGGCTTTTATGTTGCAGCTGTATATCTATCTGGAAACGATATTGGACTTATAGATAAATTAGGTATAGCCGATTCTAAGAAGCTAACAGATAGCAAAATGCTTGAAGTAGCACCTATTTTAAGACAAAACATCAAGTGTCACGTCGTCTCAGCTAGCGCTAAAAAAGTAAATGAACTAGTTGATAAAGGCTGGTCAACTCATAAAATAATGGCTAATTTACATAATTTAGCTCACATAAAATTAATAGAAAAATATAACTTATCTAGCGATACATACATATATATAGATCAATTTGAGCCTGAACAAATATATAAAAGATATTTAGGATCAAGCGTCGTTAAAAACCCACTAGTATTTCAAACTAAAGGTGAAAGTTTCTATCCAAGTATTGCAGCTGCCTCTGTTTTAGCAAGATTTGCCTTTTTAAAAGATTGGGAACAAATGGAAAAAACATTGGGGACTGAAATTCCTAAAGGAGCTGGAATTCAAGTTGATAAAGTATTTATTCAATTAGTCAAAAAATACGGTTTAGAATATATGAAAAACTATGTCAAAACTCTTTTTAGAAATTATAAAGACATAGCTAATAAGGAGTGATTATGAAAAAGCATAGATTATCCTTTATTGTAGCTGTCGTTTCTTTACTTATCGGTTCGTGTGGCCCAACTAAAACTCCAAGTAGCTCGACAATTTCTTCAAGTCCAAGCCAAATAACTGATAGCAGCTATTTATCAAACATCTCTTCAACTGATTTGATATCATCAAATACTACCATAAGCTCAAGCACTACTGTAAGTAGCAATAGCACTTCATCAAGTACATTTACTCCAACTAAACCAACTGGAAAAATAGATGATCCTTTTAGCAAAACAACTTGTACAAATTTTAGAATTTATACTATTGAAATGATTAATCAATACGGTGATTCCTTATTGATTCATTGCGGTGGAGATTACGATGATCCAAACGCTGATCACAGCGACGATTTCAATATGCTTATAGATGCTGGTCAATCAGCTGATTCAGGTACAAATGGATTAGTAAGAAAAGCTGTTAAAAAATATGCTAATAACGATTTAGATGTCGTATTATTTACTCATGGACACGCAGATCATATCGGTGGTATGCCTGGACTATTTAACAATAACAATATCGACGTAGACATGTTTATAGACTTTGGATACATTTATGCTGGTAATTCTGGCAACGCCCCAACTGCTGGTTATAATAGCTATGCTGAAGCTAGAAATAGATTAATTGCAAAAGGAACAAACTATTGCACTGCTTCTGCTTCTATCAACAATTCAGGCGTATGTAGTTCTAAATACTACTTAGCACCAGACCTAACTTTTGAAATAATCGATACTGGAAACTATATAAACGATCCGTTTGAATATGTTCATAATAGTGAGTGTAATAACACCTCTATTGCTGGATTATTTAGATATAAAGACTTCACTTTCTTAACAACTGGAGACTTAGACTCTGAAAGTGTTTTATGTAAATATCCTGATTTACCTAATGACGTCACTTTGTATAAAGCTGCACACCACTGTTCTGACACTTCAAACTCAGCACAACTTCTTAATAGAATAACTCCTAAATATGTAGTTATGTCAGCAGCTTGTTTAGGTGCATACTCAAATTACAATACAGGGTCAACAAATAAAGATCATCCTAACCCAATCGCATTAAAAAGAATATTTAGTAAAGTAGATAAAAATAACGTTTTCCTAAATATGACAATGGGAACTATCATATGTAATATCGATGTAGACGACCCTACCAAAATAACTTTCTCTGGTGAAGGAGCCACAAAGATGAAAAATCCTAAAAAGACAACTGATCCAAATGCTCCAGACATAAAAGAAGAAAAAGACTTACCACTAGTTCAAACTTACTTTTATAATCATACGTTAATAAATTATAGTGGTACAGAATCTACTTTAGCAAATATGACAAAAGTTTATCCTGATGTAACTCAAGAATAATGTTTTTTAACACAACATCTAATTTGGGTGTTGTGTTTTTATTTTATCTTTTAATAAATTTTCTAAGTATGGTTTTATTGAGTTTAAAATAATAGCTGTAGCTTTTTGATTTTGCTTTATAGTTCTTTTTCTCTTATTAAACATGTCTAACATAAATTTATAATCATTATATGGGTTAAAGTTATTATATTTAGTCGCTTTAAAAGCTCCTTCATCGTATAAGTATTTCAAGAGTTTCCTAGAAAAGTATTCTGTAGTAAGCTCCAAAAAAGAATTATTTTCAACAGCGTGTAATAGCTTAAAAAGCTGCTCTTTAATAGATACTTGTTCATCAAGATCATCACGTCCAAACTTATTAATACAAGAACTACCTATCGGATATAATTCATTATTATTAAGTCTATTTTTTATAGTAAAAAGATACTTCAGATGCTCTTTACCACATATGCAAGATTCGCTAAGCGAATCATCTTCTTCAAAATTACAAATTTCCCATTCGTATCTTGCAGAGCTCCATTCTTTAGATTCGGAAAACTTTATAACAGTGAGAATTAATTTAGTAACATAACTAGAATTTTTCATCTACTATAACACCATTACCTTTTACAAATTAATTATAACATTCAAAGTATCTTTTAAACATATTATCAAATAAAAAAGCAACTGAGAAATAACTCTCAATCGCTTTATTAAATTTGATATTAATTGTTACAAAACCATTTTAACAATTCTTTAAAGTAATCATCAATTGGTGAATAAACAACAACTTCTTCCATTGTCCAAGGATGAACAAACGATAATTTAAATGCGTGGAGGCATTGGCCTTTTGTTGCTATTTTATCATTCTTTCTTCCATAGACCTCATCACCGACAACTGGATATCCAGCATATGCCAAATGAACTCTAATTTGATGAGTTCGACCAGTTTCAAGTTCAGCTCTGACAAGAGCACCTTTGTTATATTGATTATAAACAGTAAAATGCGTAACAGCATTTTTACCATTTATTGGATCGACAGCCATTTTTAATCTGTCATATTTAGATCTACCAATCGGTGCATCAACTTTAAATGTTTGATGATCTGGATGACCATAAACCAAAGCTAAATATTCTCTTTTAACTTCATGCCTTGAAATCATATCAGTGAGTAAGTTAGCAGTATCGTCATCTTTAGCTACGACAAGTAATCCTGCTGTGTCTTTATCTATTCTATGGACGATACCTGGTCTTACAAAACTATTGGTATCACCTTGGTCTAAATATTCTCCGTATTCTTTAACTAAATAAGCTAATCCGTTAACTAAAGTATCATCATAGTGGCCAGGAGCTGGATGAACAACTAAACCTCTTGGTTTATTAACTATCATAAGCCATTGATCTTCATAGACAATTTGCAAGTCCATTTTAGTTTTAGTTGTCATATCTGGTGGTAACTCAGGTTCGTTATACGAAATTTCATCACCACTTTTAATCTTAGTGCCGTTTTTAGTAACTTCTTTACCATTGATCAATACTTTATTAGCTATAATTTCTTGAGCTTTATTTCTCGTCAAGCCAAGTTCTTCAGCAAGTATTTGATCAAGTCGACCATCAGTTTTACTCTTTACTATTTTCATCATGTTCTTCGGTACTTTCGTCACTTGTCGAAGCGTCATCTTCTGCTGAGTTTTCTTTTAATTCTTCAGTTAATTTTTTGCTATCGATATTATTGCTTTTTTCTTTAGCTTTTTCTTTTTCTTTAGTCTCTTTAAGATCGACTATTATTTCACTTATCATCAAGAGAATTACTCCGACAACAAGGCAAGAATCAGCAAAGTTAAATGTTGGGAAATGATATGAACCAAAAGTAAATTCTAAGAAATCAATTACCCCATTTTTATAGAAAGCTCTATCTATTAAGTTTCCTAAAGCTCCAGGAATCATCAAACATAAAGAAAGTCTTTGGCAAAGAGTTAACTTTTTAAATTTAGCTATTAAGAAATAAATCATAACCGCTGAAGCGATAAGAGATATTGAAACTAATAACCAATCTTTACCCGCAAACATTCCCCAAGCAGCACCAGTGTTATACAAAAGAGCTATTCTAAAGAAACCTGGTATAACAGTTATAGCATGACCTGGCTTAGTTAAAAGAATATGTTCTAAGCCAAGTTTGCTAACTATATCGATAATAAATAGTAATGGTATTAACCATAACCATGACTTAAAGAACCATTTTGCGCCATTGCAAAAAGTGTTCCAAGCCTTATTCATGCTTTATAACCTCAGCACATCTTTCACAGATGTGGTGACCTTCACTATCTTCTTCAAGGTGATCAAAGTAGCACCAGCAACGTTCGCATCTTTCACCAACAAACTTAGTAGCTCCTTCATTTTCTCCTAAAGTAACTTTTGCAACTTGAAGAATACGTGCAAGTTCTTCTTCACCTAACTTATTAGCTAAAGCGAGTTGTTCGCCTTCTAAAGATAAAGTTAAGCTTGCTTCTGGATTTTGTCCAAATAAGCCATTGCTTCTAGCAACTTCTAATAACTTTAATGCCTTATTACGAATAGCAACTAAATTCTTATATTCGTTTAAAGCAACCTCATCGACTTTTTCAGTTGGATAATCACTTAAAGCTATTGAACCTGGTGTAGCACCTTTATGTAAGTGATCGTTAACTTCTTCCATAGTGAATGGGAGAATTGGAGATAAAGCAATTGAAAGCTTTCTAACCATTTCGTAAAGAACTTTTTGAACTCCTTTACGTCTTAAAGAGTCAACTGCATCGCAGTAAAGAACATCTTTAGCTAAATCTAAATAGAAAGCACTTAAATCGTTAACCATGAAGTTAAAGATTGCACTTTGAACACCGATAAAGTCATATGAAGCATATTCTTTATCTACTGTTTCCATTAAAGAATTAAGTTTAGCTAAGATCATCTTATCTAATTCACTTAATTCATATTCGCATTCTGGATCAAATACATGTTCAGCATCGTCAAACAAATTAGCTAACATAAACTTAAATGTATTTCTAATCTTTCTATAAGATTCACTGACAATTTTAATTAATTCTTCTGATAACTTTGATTCAGCTTGGAAGTCGATTGTAGAAACCCATAATCTTAAAATATCAGCACCATATGTATCACAAATCTTGTTTGGATCAATGCCGTTACCTTTTGATTTAGAGAATTTTTCACCATTTCCATCAACAATCATACCATGGGTAACAATTGATTTATATGGAGCGATACCTGTAGTAGCAACAGCCAAAATTAAAGAGGAGTTATACCAACCTCTGTATTGGTCGTTTCCTTCAAGATATAAGTCAGCTGGATATGGATAACCTTTAGCTATATCTACTGATCTAAATGAAGAGCCAGAGTCAAACCAAACATCCATAATATCTTTTTCTTTAGTGAACAGTCCGTTAGGTGAATGTTCTGTTGTATAACCTTCTGGTAACAAGTCTTTGGCTTCTCTTTCATACCAAACGTTAGAGCCATATTGTCCAATTAATTCAGCAATGTGATCAAATACTTTTTTGTCCAAGATAGCTGTGCCATCTTCAGCATAAATAATCGGAATTGGGACACCCCAAGCTCTTTGTCTAGAAATACACCAGTCTTCACGACCTTCAATCATGTTATGTAATCTAACTTTACCCCATTTTGGAGAATAGCTAACTTTTTCAACTTCGTCTAAAAGGTTTTGTTTAATAGCTGATAAAGAGCAGAACCATTGTGGTGTTGCTCTAAAGATTAAAGGTTTACCTGTTCTCCAGTCATGTGGATATGAGTGAGTAATTTCAATAAGTTTTAATAAAGCGCCATTTCTTTCAAGAAGCTCTATCGATTTATCGTTAGCTTCTTCATAGAAAAGTCCAGCAAGTTCTTCACCTGCATCTTTAGTCATATATCCATGTTCATCAACTGGGCAATATGGTTTAATACCATATTTCAAGCAAACTTTAAAGTCATCTAAACCGTGTCCAGGAGCGATGTGAACACAGCCAGTACCAGCATCATCGCTGACATAATCTCCAAGGATAATTAATGAATCTTTATCGTAATATGGATGTTTGCACTTAGAAAGTTCAACTTCAGATCCTTTGAATTCTTTAATTAATTCACATTCTGATAATCCAAGTGTTTCTTTTAATTCTTCAGCTTTAGATTTTAAGAAAATCAAATTACCTTTATCTGTCTTAAAAACGCCATAAGTAAATAATGGGTTTAAACAAATAGCTAAGTTAGCTGGTAAAGTCCATGGAGTTGTTGTCCAAATGACAAAATAATCACCGACTGAGATTGGACCTTTAGCTTCAGTGACTTGGAATCTAACATAAATTGTCTTAGCTGTGACATCTTTATATTCGATTTCAGCTTCAGCCAAAGCAGATTCACTAGATGGGGACCAGTTAACTGGCTTCAAGCCTTTATAGATATAGCCTTTTAAAGCCATATCAGCAAAGATTTCAATTTGTCCTTTTTCATATTCTTTTGTCAAAGTAATATAAGGATTTTCATAATCGCCAACAACGCCTAATCTAAGTAATTGCTTTCTTTGTTTATCAACTTGCTTAAAAGCATATTTAGCGCATTGTTTTCTAAAGTCGACAATTGGAGTAGTTTTTCTATCAACTCCGTTTTTAACTACTGCATTTTCGATAGGTAATCCGTGTGTATCCCATCCAGGTGTGAATGGTGTATAAAAACCTTTTAAAGATTTATAACGGATAATCATATCCTTTAAAATTTTGTTTAAAGCGTGGCCAGCATGCATGTCACCATTAGCATATGGTGGACCATCGTGAAGGTAAAAAGCTTCACGACCATCGTTTTTTTCAAGCATCTTGTGATATAAGTCCATTTCACTCCAATGCTTGACATAAGTAGGCTCTTTTTGAGCTAAGTTAGCTCTCATTTCAAAATCGCCTTTGTTCATTATTAACGTCTTTTTAAGTTCCATGTTTTCCTCCCAAATAAAAAGGCCTTTTTGCCAAGGGTGCATCACTGCACGGTACCACCTTGGTTCCAAGACACATTGTCTAAGCACTCATTATTCCTATAACGCTGGAAAGCGGGAAAATCCATAACTCCGAGTGATATACTTAGTCTAGTTTTCTATCGCCTTACACCAACGCGACTCGCTTTAAGAACTTAGAAAAAGTACGTGTCTCTTCTACGTCCTTATTATTATAATAAAAACTTTTATTATAAACAATATAAAAAACCTCAAGTCTAACCAATTTATGTTAAACATTGAGGTTAATATTAATCTTTCAATTCTTGAGCTATTGCAAGCTTTAAAGATTCGATATCTTCTTCCTCTTCACGTTGCTCACTAGTTTTAAAGTGGAAAGCAAAAGCTAAAATATCATCATAAGCAATTTTACCACTAGTTATGTGAATAATCATTAAGTGATCTTTACCTGGATATACCTTCATAGTTGAAGGAGCCTTTTTAATTCTCTTTGTAATGGTATAAAAAGTGCTTGATGTGACATAGGAGTCATCAGATCCTTTAAACATTAAAGTCTTACACTTTACTTTTCTAAACCACTTACGTTCCCTAAATGTAGCTAAAGCAATGTTATAAGATAGTCTTACAACACCTTTAGTCTTCATTTTAGCCATAATTCTTGCAGCTTTTTTTCCGTGCTTAATTCTGAGTTTAATGCTCTTATATGCAACTTTTAGATAAGTTTTTAAAAGCTTAGTTTTAACTAAATAAATAGTTGGAGAAGCTAAAATTAATTTTCTGACTTGTGGAATTTGGCTAGAAACGTGAGCACAAATACCAGCAGAAAAAGAATAACCCAAAAGATAAATAATATATCCTTTATCAGCATAACTTTGGCAAAAGTCTAGTAACTTTCGATACATGAGTTTATGTTTATAAGTTTTTTTATCTGTTGGATCGTATAAATATGCTAATTTAACTTCGAGATTTTTCTTAGTGTTAATTTTATCAAAATAATCTTTAAACTCTAAAAAATCATGTCTTTCACTGTTAATAAAGCCATGAACGCAGATAATTACAATTTTCGCATTATCCATTAAGGAAATTGTATCTTGTGTATTCATTATTACTCCTTAAATAAAAACATAAAGACTCCTGCTGCAATAGCAACATTTAACGAATCAATATTTGCAATGTCGAGTTTGACTTTTTCACCTGGAATTGTCAAGTGTTCTTTTCTAATTCCAGTACCTTCATTACCAAAGACTAAAACAAAAGGCGTATCATTTTTGACCTTGCCATCAACTATTTTACCATCTAATACTGTAAAGTAAATCTTATGACTTGTAAAATCAGTAAGTTCTGCATATCCAATTGGTAAATTAAATATTGCTCCCTTGGTAGCTTGAATAGCTTTAGTGTTATATGGAGACACGCAGTCATTAGATAAAGCGACACCAGAATATCCAAATGCAGAAGCTGTTCTAATAATAGTACCTAAGTTTCCAGGATCTTGAACGCCATCCAAATAAATAACTTTATTGCCAAAAGTTTTGCTCAATTTATAACTTGCAACTCCCATAGCGACTGGAATACTTTTATACGAAGATAACTCTCTATACAAATCTTTAGACAATATGTAAGTATCAAAATCTTCATATCCATCAACAGAGTTTAAAGCAACAATATATTTCAATACACCATTATTCTTGGCCATTTCTAACAAATCTAAACCTTCGATAAGAATTAATTCTTCTTTCTTACCGCCTTTTTCTTTTAATTCTTTAAGATATTTGTAAAATTTGTTAGATTTTGAAGTAATTTCTTTAATCATTGCATTTCTCCATTGAAGTTTCCTTCGCGTATATACATCTCTAATTTATCATAGTCTGGTAGATTTTGATAAACTATTTTATAAAATTTATCTGAATGGTTTGCTTGGAAATAGTGAGCAAGTTCATGAACAATTATCGCATCGACTATATGTGGTGAAAAAGATAAAAGTTGTCTATTAAAACTTAAAGTGCTAGTTCTTCTTGAATTGCTTCCCATATTTCCTATAGCATCGCTTACTCTAATTTTAAATTCGTGATCAATATTCATGACTTTTTTCCAAAGTTCCACTCTTTGACTAAAATATTCTCTAGCTTCTTTATTTATAAACCTATCATAGCTAGCATTATCTTTAAAAGAAAAATATAAGGAACCTAATTTATTTGTTAATCCAATAATTACGTTCTTTTTTTCGCCTTTATAATACATATAATCAACCCCAAAAGGCTTAATACCTAAAGGTGAAGCCCTGAATCTAGAGCATAAGTCTTGAGCAATTTTAATATATTCAGGTTTTTTTGAAGGTAATACTGCCTTATAATAACCAAAAGCTAAAGCGACTCTAATTCTTCGGCAATCACTTTTATAAAATTCAATAGGAACAATTCTTCCTTTTTTAATAACATCACTTATTGCAACTAATTCCATTTATTTTTCTCCGTTATTATTATAGTTATAAATAGTTCATACTTCTACTTCTATAAATCTTTTATTTTAAATTATGCTATAATAAAGCCCTATGAAATGTTTAATTATTGTTAATGGATATAACTACTCTTTATCCCAAGTTTATAAAGTTAGAAGATTAAAAGAAGAGTTTAGCAAGTACAATGTCGAAGTAATAGAAAAATCAACAATTGATATTACTTCTTCTTTTGAAGATGGCAAAGTGTGTGTCAAAGATATTGAACAATACAGCTTTTGTATCTTTTTAGACAAAGATAAATATTTATCATATGCTATTGAAAAATATATACCTTTAATTAATAATGCTAAAGCTATCGAAGTTTGCGATGACAAAATGCTCACTTATACTTTCTTAAATAACTTAGGTATCAAGACTCCTAAAACCATACCAGCACCATTATGCTACGATCCAGACCCTGATCCTGAATATTTAATTAAATGGGTTAAAAAAGTTGAGAGTGAACTTTCTTTTCCTATTGTTGTCAAAGAGTGCTATGGCTCTTTAGGAAAACAAGTTTATTTAGCTAAAAATCATAAAGAGCTATATAACATAGCTTATGATTTAATCCACGTCCCTCACGTATATCAAGAATTCATATCCTCCTCTAAAGGCCACGATGTAAGAATGTTTACAGTCGGTGGAAAGCTCGTCGCTGCAATGGAAAGAATTAATCCAAACGATTTTAGATCAAACATTGCTTTAGGCGGACACGGAACAAACTTTGTTCCATCAAAAGATTTTATCGATATGGCAGAAAAAGTTTCAAAAGCTATAAGCTTAGATTATGCTGGAATCGACATTATGTTTGGACCTAATTACGAACCAATATTAACAGAAGTTAACTCTAACGCTTTCTTTACTGAAATTGAAAAAGTTTCAGGTGTTAACATCACTAAACTATTAGTCGAGCATATATTAAGTAAATATAATTAACATTCCATAATTTTACTAAACAAAAGTAATATTTTACTTGAAAATGTAAGCGGTATCGCGTACAATTCTCATTGGCTTCATAGCCAAGAAAGGACTACAAAAATATGAAATATAAAACACTAGATACATCTTCTATATCAAAAGATAATCAAAAAAGAATATTAGACATTATTCCAGCAGAAGAAAAGTACTCTTATGTTGCAGCTACAGTCAATAACAGAATTAGAGAATTAACATATGTATTAAAAGAGCCATCAGATGTAAAACTCTTAGATTTTAAAGATACCCAAGCAGTTAAGATTTATGAAACATCACTTCGTTACTTAGTTGCTATGGCAACACATAGACTTTATCCTCAATTAGATATCCGTTTTTCTTATAACATTTCAAGATCAATTTTCTGTCAAATTTTAACTCCAGGTTTTCATACAGATTTAAAGTTTGTCGATAGCATTCAAGCTGAAATGCAAAGATTAATTAAAGCTGATTTGCCTATCGAAAGAAAACTTGTTACACGTGAAGAAGCAGCTGAAATATATAAAGCCAACCACTACGATGATAAGATTGATATTTTAAAATATCGTCCAGATGACAAAGTTCACTTATATAGCTGTGATGGCTACGTAAACTATCTTTATGGTTATATGGTTCCATCAACAGGTTTTTTAACACACTATAAGATGAAATTATTCGCTCCAGGCTTTATAATTCAATATCCTAGAGCAGAATGCGGTGGCATCATTCCAGAATTTGAAGAAGATAGAACTTTTGGACGTACTTTGAAAGAATCATATCAATGGGCTGTAAAAGTCGGTACAGAAACCGTCAGCAAAATCAATGAATACGTCTTAAAGAATGGTTCAGTTGATTTTATCAATATGTGTGAATCAAATCACAACAATATGCTCGCTGAATTAGGAAAGAAAATTCAACAGGACATAGATTCTATAAGATTGATTTGTATAGCTGGTCCATCAAGCTCAGGTAAAACAACATTTGCTAACCGTTTAAGAATAGAACTTTTGTCTTTAGGTATTAGGCCTATCAGAATTTCTATCGATGATTACTATAAGCCAAAAAGCGAGATTCCATTAGATGAAGACGGTGAAGTAGACTTAGAGTGCTTACAAGCCTTAGATACTGAACTTTTCAACTCTGATATGCTTAGACTTATTAACGGCGAAGAAGTTCAACTTCCAAGATTCGATTTTAAATTAGGAAAGAGAGTTCCAGGAAGAATATTAAAAGTCGACCAAAATCAACCTATTATCATCGAAGGCATCCACGCTTTAAATGATGAGTTAACACCTGATATTACCAAACACCAAAAGTTCAAGATCTACATTGCTCCACAAGCTCAAATCTGTCTTGATAACCACAACCCACTATCACTAACAGACTTAAGACTATTAAGAAGAATTGTTAGAGATAATAAGTTTAGAAAGTCATCAGCAGAAGAAACTATCTCCATGTGGCCAAGCGTTAGACGTGGTGAATTTAAGTGGATTTACAAAAATCAAGAAGGTGCTGATTACGTATTTAATTCCCTTCTTCCATATGAATTATGCGTCATGAAAAAACACGCTCTACCAATTCTAACTAAAATTCCAAACGACTCACCATACTACATTAAGGCAAATAGACTTATTAAATTCCTTAAATACTTTGTCGATATCGATGACGAAGTAGTACCAAATAACTCCCTTATGAGAGAGTTTATCGGTGGAAGCTGTTTCGAAGCATAAAAAATAGCTGTTGAAGAATCACTAAAATGATTCAACAACAGCTTTTTAAGTACTAATTAAAGTTTGACGCTCTCAAACATTGAAATCTTACTAAGGAAAATAAATGCAACAGTAGCGATAGTGGCATTTACAACTCCTTGTAAAATGTTAAATGGAAGATCAAATATTGCTACAGAAGCATCTGCCATAACTAAATCAGGAATGACATAAAGGAAAGCCATAAGTAACCCTCCAATATAGAAAGATGACAATGATAAATATCTTGCTTTTCCCTTATTTAATAAAGTTTTTCTTAACAATATAAATAAATATCCAGCTACAATTCCTTCTATAAATTTTATTCCTGCTGTCCATATAGCAAAAGAGCCATATCCAGCATAAATATCACTTAACGAACCACTTAAAGCACCTACTAAGCCTCCAACTAAAGGTGAAATAAAACTTGCTAATATAAAAATAAACGTATCAGAAAAATTTAAATATCCTTGTCCACCAGCAATTGGAATCGGTAAAAAAGCTGTACATACAAAGCTCATAGCTGCAAAGACAGCTACCATAGCAATTTTAATAATGTAAGTAGTTCTTCTATTTGCAGTTGTCATTTTAAAATAACTCCTAAAATATTTTTTTCTCCATTGACAAAAGATTTATAGTCAATTTTCTTTTTACCAGCTTTTTGAACTTCGTCTAAATATACTTCTCCACCGTTAACTTTAATAATTAAACCTTTTTTATCAGCGTTAACAATCGTTCCTAAAGCTACATCATTATCTACGTATCCTTTTACTCTTGCTTTAAAGATTTTAAATGGTTGGTTATCTAAAATTAAGTAAGCTCCTGGGGTTTCACTTAAAGCTCTGACATAATTAACAAATTGATTAGGACTTAAATTCAAATCCAAGTGTTCTTCTTCCTTTTTTATAGATGGACAGAAGGTTACTTTACTTTCGTCTTGCTTAACTCCAACTAGTTCATTATTAAAGTACTTAGGCAAGTAATTAATAAGAAGTTCAAGTCCAGCCTTAGATACCTTTTGTGCTAAAGAAGTATAATTATCGTTATTGTCAATATCAACTTTAACTGTAGCGTAAACATCACCTGCATCCATTTCTTTAACCATTTCCATCAAAGATACACCAGTAACTTTTTCACCATCTTTTATAGCATATTGAATAGGTGCAGCACCACGATACTTTGGCAACAAGGAAGCGTGGACATTTAATGGTTTATATTTTGATAAAGCCAATACTTTAGTAGAAATAATTTGTCCATATGCAAAAGTCAAAAGCAAATCTGGTTTCAGCTTTTCTATAAACTCATAGTCTTTATTTAATTTAATTGGTTTATGAAGTGGAATATTATATTCGCTAGCAACTAAAGCAACAGGACTTGGAGTCATAATCATCTTTCTTCCAACTGGTTGATCAGGCTTAGTTACAACGCCAACAATATCAAATAAATTAGATTCAATTAACCCTTTAAGTGCGTTTGCACTAATCTCTGGGGTTCCGAGATAAACAATTCTTGGTTTTTCCACAATGTTTTCTCCTTTCATGCTTGTATATTTTAGTATTTTTTATATTTTGTAGCAATAGAAGTTATATTAATATTAACAAGCAAAAAATTGTACACAAAAATTATCATTTTAAATGACAGTCAAAAAAAATGGTGCTATATTTTTGAGTTGTAAAGCCTACACACTTTTTTATTTAATTCATATTATGGTTTTAGAATATATTACTAACATATATGGAAAAATAAATTTATGTACATTAAAAGGAGTGTCAATTAAATGAAAGAAAAAAAAGAAAAATTCTTTAAATCAATTAAACGAAGAGATCCAGCAGCAAGATATGCTCTTCAAATTCTTTTAACATATCCTGGTGTAAAAGCTATTATTTGGTATCGTGTTGCACACTTTTTCTTTTCAAAACTTCACCTTAAACTCATCGGCGAAATGATTGCATTCATAACTAGAAAACGTACCGGAATCGAAATCCACCCAGGATGCAAAATTGGCCGTAATTTATTCATAGACCATGGTATGGGCGTAGTCATCGGCGAAACAGCCACAATCGGAGACAACTGCACCATGTATCACGGTGTTACTCTTGGAGCTATTGCAAACAAAGAGGTCGATGGAAGAAGACACCCAACAATCGGCTCCAACGTCATGTTAGGTGCTAAAGCAACCATTCTCGGGCCAGTAACTATCGGAGATAACGCTAAAATTGGAGCAAATTCATTAGTTATCTCTGATGTCAAAGCCAACGAAGTATTAAAAGCACCTCTTCCTAAGCAAAAAAGTGATAAATAGATTCACCAATGAGTTCAAGGAAAGAGGCGAGGGCTCCTATTAATGAATTTCCAATTTTACCAGCACTCTCTCCTATGGCGTTTTGATCAACAATAATTTCATCATCTTTTTCTATCACACCATCTTGAACAATCTTGCCGTTATCGACTGCTTCTTCGAAGTTGCTGATATAGTCACTCGTTTTAACTTGACTCTCACTTTCAGTGTTTGTCGAATTAATTAGTGCCATAAAGATAATTAAACCAAAGAAGAAAATTACTATGTGTTTGAAAAAACCTTTCATATATCCTCACCTGCTATTAATATAAATGCTTACTATAATATTATTTGTCGAGTTTTAGTTAAATGCTAAATTAATTGAATTAGCTATAAGTTTGGCAATTGATTTTATTTCAAAGTCAATATCCTTTGTAGACATGATTATTTTTTCATCGATGTTTTCCATAACATTACTAGCTATTTCACCTTGTTTATTTTCATCTATTTTCATATTGTTTAACGTTTCTAAAACTATAGCAGCAGTGTCAATAACTGTCGCTACGCCTATAGCAATTACAGGAATTTTTATATAATCTTCATCCAAAGCTTTTCTATAGTTTCCTACTCCACTTCCTGGAGCTATTCCTGTATCTGTAAGTTGAATAACTCTATTCAACCTTTTTATTGTTCTAGTTGCTAAAGCGTCTATAGCAATAACTACATCTATTTTTTCGTTTTCAACTATAGCTTTAATCATATTTGAGCTTTCAAAGCCAGTACTAGCCATAACACCAGGAGAAAAAGCTGAGACATATGTTTTAATATTTTTCTTTTTTATCTTTTCATTTTTTAAGTGATAATTAACATCTACTTTATCAATAACTTTAGGACCTAAAGAATCTGGAGTATAATCTTTATTTCCTAATCCTACTATTAAAACATTTAATTTGCTTTTCCTTTTTGTTTTATTCTTTACTAATAATTTTAAATACTTAGTCAATACGTCCATAAGAACATAGTCATCTTCAAAAATCGGACTAATTGGATCAATTAAAACATATCTACCTGCTTTTTTATGATACGGATTATTATCATTACTAATTTTCATATCATCTATAACTATTCCTTTATACTTTTTTCTGGAATGTTTTATACCTGGCATATTATTTTTATATACTTCACCAGCAATATCAGCGCATTTAAAAAAACTACCCATGATTTCCCCTCATGGATAGTATGTCTACTTTTTAATTAAATTATGTGTGCTTTAAAATCTTTATCGATAGAAACTTTAACCATTTTTCCCATTAAATCTTCTGTACTTTCTACCATTAAATCCAAATAATTTTGAGTGTAACCTCTATATTTGTTATCTTCTAACTTTTCTTCAATTAATAAATCAAGTGGAACACCAATAAATTTTGTCATATATTCTTTAGACAACTTGTCACCTAAAGCTATAAGTCTTCTAACTCTATCGTTTTTAACACTTTGTTCAACTTGCTCTTTCATAGAGTTAGCTAATGTTCCAGGTCGTCTAGAATATGGGAAAACATGAAGTCTCATAAATCCTACTTTTTCTATGAAATTGTAAGTTTCCATAAATAGTTCTTCTGTTTCACCTGGAAAACCAACTATAACGTCAGTAGATAAAGCTAAATATTCAAAACGACGTTTAAGAGTATCTGTCAATTCTATAAAGGATTTCAAGTCGTATTTACGACGCATGGCTTTTAAAATTGTTTCAGAGCCTGATTGTAATGGAATGTGAAGATGTGGTACCAAAGTCGTTGGATACATACCATATAAAGATATTACTTCTTCGTTAATTTGACTTTCTTCAAGCGAAGAAATTCTAAATCTTACTTGACCATCAAAAGTCTTTAAAATCAAAGCTAAAAGTGAGCTAAAGCCATAACCATCAATTGGTTCTTTATAAGAACCCATGTCAATACCAGTGAGAACAACTTCTTTATAACCTGAATTAATTAATAATTGAATTTCATCAACGATATCTTGAGCTTTACGAGAGCGTGAGTTTCCTCTTGTAAAAGGAATAATACAATATGAGCAGAAATTGTCACAACCATCTTGAATCTTAACAAATGCTCTTACTTCATGCCCGAATTTAGTTATTGTTTGAGCATCATATTCTACATGTCTTATTGATGGTAAAACATTATCAGTATTTACCTCTTTTATCAAATCTTGAACAACACGGCTTTTTTCAGTATTTCCATAAACTGTTTTAACTCCGCTTATTTCTAAATATTTATCTTTATTTATTTGTGATGAGCAACCAACAACGCCTATAGAAATGTTAGGATTAGCCTTACTCATTCTTCTTACTGCTTGCAAACATTTTCTTTCTGCAGTACTTGTAACGGCACATGTATTAACAATACAAATATCTGCTTCTTCATCATTTTTAGCTTCAACAAAGCCTTTGCTTAATAAATCTTCTTTAAAGCCTTCAGATTCATAAGCGTTTACTTTACAGCCAAAAGTTATAATTTTAAATTTAGACATTTAAATCCTTTCCTGTTTTTATTCTCTTTATTTTTTTTACTAATTGTTTGTCAGAATTTTTTTGAATCAAATCGTATAAGTGTTTACTAATTAGCTCTAAAGACAATAAAGCATCAACAAAACCTTCTCTGTCATTAGCAAAGTAAAGCTTCATTAATGAACTAATTCTTTCAAATAATTTATCTTTATTTTTCTTTTTGATATTGTTATCAAAAATAGGAATAATTGCATCGCATGTGCCTTGATCTGTAATAATATAAATAGATTCAAAACCAATGTGGTAAAAAACAGCAACCCCTTCATCTTTATATTCATCAATTAAAACCAAACGAGTAAATTGAGAATCAAATAATTTGTATCCGTATGTATCAAAAGGATTAATAACTGATGAATCGAAATCTTCTTTCAAAGAATCAAAAGGAGGTCTGGTAAGAGAATCCAATTTTGTATCGTAATGAACGTTAAATTCCTTAGAAAAGAAAGGAACATAAATCTTTACATCTTCGAATTCAAAATAAGGCAATTTCTTATGGATAACTTCGTGTCTATTTTCTTCGCTCAATTCAACTTCGGTATATATTTCTGCCTCGTTTTCTATTTTTCTTTTATTATTTAATCCTTCTAAAACAACTATAGTTTTTATCAATTCAAACGAATCAGTAATATCGTTATAAACATTTAAAAAACCATATCTTGAAAATAAGTTATTGTACTCGTCATAATATTTCTTTTCAAAGCTATCAGATAATTTTTTTACGTTGTACCACTCTAAATATGGAATAAGCTTAAAGTTAATCATTGGCATTCTCCTTTGTATGACAATATTGATAACAAATAACAGCAAGCAGTTTCTGCTTTTAATATTCTTTTACCTAATGAAATAGATTCAAATCCCATTTTGACAATCTTATCTACTTCATCTTTAGAAAACCCACCTTCTGGACCAATCATAGCTACTACTATTGAGTCCTTGGTAGGAATATATTCGTTAGGAATAAAACTACCCTTCATCGATTCTTCCTCATAGGCAATAAATGCTCGGTCAAATTTAAATGAAGCCAGTTCTTTTAAAGTGTGAAGTTCACTTAATTCAGGTATAAAGTCTCTATTAGATTGCTCTACTGCTTCTTCAATTATTTTTTGATATCTATTTTTAGCTTTTTTGGAAAAATCGTCTTTTGATAGGCGAACAATTGCTCTTTCACTTATATATGGAACAATAGTTGAAACGCCTAATTCTGTGGCTTTTTGAATAATAAAATCAAATTTGTCGCCTTTTAATAAAGGTGCAAATAAAACAAGTTTAAAAGGAAGTTCTCTAGTATAATTTACGTATTTTTCATCGATGTAAAAATCAAGTGGATCAATAGAATCCACATGAGCTAAATAAACGTTTCCATCACGAGTAACAAGCTCTATTTTTTCGTTTAAATTTAATCTAATAACTTTAGCGTGTTTTACTATTTCACTAGTTATTTCAACTTTATCATCAATAACATCTACTATAAATCTTCGCATATTAAAACCTTTCTTTAAAATTATATCAAAAAGATAAACAATTTGAAATTTTAATTATTTCTTCGTTTTTGGTGCTTTGCTTAAAATTTTTTTAATATTTTTATAATGCTCTTCATAATTACTATCAATAATTACTAAAGCGTTATGTATTTTATTTAGCAAAATATCACTGCCATAATATTTTTTAAAAGCATCTATAACACTATCAACTTTTTCTTTATTTAAGCCGCAATCAACAGTTAAGTAAGCGTATACTTCTTTTTCAAAATCATCCTTACTTTTCTCTTTTTTTATTGTGTTTTTTGCTTTAGCACTATTAACCATTTTATTTTCTTTGATTTGTTTAATTCTAGCCAACTTATAATTATAATTTGTTTTAAAAAACTCAATGCACGAATCAAAGTCTTTATCTCCACTGACTATTGTGATAGAAAAATCTTTATCGTTATTTGATCCGATAATTATCCCCATATATATTTCAATATATGAATCAGCCGATTGCTTTCCTTTTGGAACTTCAATCATCTTTAAGTTCGCTTTGCCATGATTAGCTATAATGCTCATATCTACCTTACAAGCATTTTTAGTAAAGAAAATAACAATTGAGTCACTTTCACTTAAAGTTTCACAACCAATTAGTCCTTCACTTTTAACGTTTTCAAAATCAACTAAATAAAAATTCATTTAATACACCACCTTAACTAACATTTTTCTTTTTCAATTTTTTCTCTTATTTCAGATAGAATTTTTCCTTCATAAGTAAAGTGTCTAGGTCCTGCAATTGTTTTTGCATTAGTAATTTCTTTAGCTAAGCCTGATAAAGTATATGTCATACCGTTATATGTGATGTGATTGTCATCAATAATTGTAGCTTTAATTTCAGGATTCTCTAATGACGAAATAACATCGCCTTCCTTTAAATTACAATATGAGAATCTAAAATTGCTAAGTCTATCTTTCTTTTCACTATTAATTTCTTCAGATAAATTCTTTTGCCTGATTTCATCCTTGGTCATATCCCATAATTTAAGATTTTCTTCTAAACCATTAATTTGAGCTATAGCCTCTAAAAGAGCATAAGCATCTTCTGCTGACATAGCGTAAAACTCTCTTATTCTCTTTTTACCATCAACATTATCTATACTTCTTAACGTTGGATCAAGTTTATCAATAATTGTATGTAATTTTAAATCACTTAATCTGTGATTAACTTTATACGTTGCATAACATCTAAAAGCAAATGGTGTAGATTCACTTCTATTAAGTTGCTTTAATCTTGATTTAACATCATCTGCATATCCAATCTTAACATAATCAGGAAAAGAAGGATTTGTCAAAATGTATATATATCCAGGCTTTTGTTCCATATTAATAATTCCTCAAATATATTTTACCTTATTTTGAATCATTTCCCAATATAATATTTGACTAAACTACCATCTGGTAGTATAATTGCTATCGTTTAGTAATGAGGTGCTAATATGGATAGAAAAGAAGAAATTATTATTGTTACATTAAAATTAGCTTCACAAATAGGTTTAAGCAACGTGTCTATGGAACAAATAGCTAAACAAGTTGGTATTAAAAAACCATCTTTATATAATCACTTTAAATCAAAAGATGAAATAATCGATGCTATGTATGAGTATTTAAGAGAAAAATCAAAAAACAGCTTATCAATTTCTAATGTCGATTATAGCTTACTAGTAAAAGACAAAAGTGCTGAAGAAATTCTTAAGCAATCAGTAAATAACTATATAAAACTTTGTACTCAAAGTGATATGTTCTTATTTTATAAATTAATTTATGCAGAACGAGCTTTTAATCAAAAAGCTGCCAAAATAATGCTTGATGAAACAAACAAAATGATTTTGTCTACTAAAAATCTATTTTATGCTCTTCAAGTACATGAGAAATTAAACATTAAAGATATAGACACAGCTGCAACATCATTTGCATTATCAATACATGCTTTTTTAGATTATAAGTTAGATAGCTTTTTTGCAAACGAACAATTTGACGACTCATTAATAAACAATTATATCAGTTGGTTTTGTAACCAAAATAGGAGATAAATTATTAAAAGGAATTTAATAAACTGGATTGGTATTTTAGGTGTTATTTCACTATTATCTTATACCGTAGCTGTAATTTTTTGCACCACTAGCATATCCAGGATACAACTGGTTATCACAAGCAGTAAGTGATTTAAGTGTGCTAATAACGCACCATCAAGAACTCTTTGGAATCAACTATCTTCACTTTATGGACCTTGTGGAATAGTTTCTATAACAACAGTATGTATATTTATAAAAGATAAGCTTAATAAAACTAGTCGTTGTGGCATATATCTATTTTGTATTATGAATTGGATATCAAATGTCGGATATACTATGTTTCCACTTTCTGATAGTGGCAATGCTGGTGCTTTTCAAGATATTATGCATATATACGTTATAACTGTTTTAGTAGTTTTGCTATCAATTATTTCTCTTGTATTAATAATGATAGGCGGATACAAAAATAGAAAGCACTTATCTTTAGCAATATTTGCTTCAACAACTCTTTTCTTAATGTTTGTTGGAGCAATTGGAACAAATATTGCTCCAAAAGAGATCTTTGGTGTTTTCGAACGCTTTAGCGTTTTTGCTGTAACAATATTTAACGCTGTATTAGGAATATATCTATTTAACAATTTTAAATGGGTAACAAATTATAAAGAATCAAATATCTAATAACATTATCATAAGAAACGAAACAAAAGAAGACTATCGAAAAGTAGAGAAGCTAGTTAGAGAAAGCTTTTGGGATTTATATAGACCAGGATGCTATGAACACTATATTGTTCATAAAATGAGAGACGATAAAAATTTTATTCACGAATTAGATTTGATATTAGAATTAAACGATCAAATTATAGGACAAGTAATGTTTGTAAAAACTTGTCTTAAAGTCAAAGAAAATGATATTGAAGTATTAACTTTAGGCCCAATATGTATAGATTCAAAATTTAAAAGAAAAGGACTTGGTCAAAAATTACTCAATTATTCTCTTATGAAAGCTAAAGAACTCGGTTACAAAGCTGTTTTATTAGAAGGTAATATTTTGTTTTATGGAAAAAGTGGTTTTGACTACGCATATAAATACCAAATTAAATACCCTGGTTTAAATGAATTTAATGATTCATCATTCTTCTTGTGTAAAGAGCTAGAAAAAGGTTATATAAAGGATAAAAATACTGAATATATTATACCTGAATGCTATTACGCTACACAAAACGAAGTTGAAGAGTTTGATAAAACTTTTCAACATAAAGCAAAGCATAAATATTCAACTCAAATATTTTAAATTAAATCAATAAAAGGTTTATCGTACTCAATCTTCTAAAAAAGATTTAGAATCATTAAAAGCTGATGTCAAAAAACTCTATAGAAAACTATTCAATTAATAGACAACATTTTTTAATTTTTTGGGGGTTTTCAATTTTATATAATTGCCATATGTATTGTAGTAAAAACATGCATTAAAATAACTTTTAATTATTCCAGAAGAATAATATTCTAACAATTCATCATTTACGTATATTTTAAAAGGTTCATTATCAAGTGTTTTTAATATAAATGTGTATGCAATAACTCCATGTTTTCCATCAATTGTTTGTAAATCTTTTTTTGTTATATTATCTTTGAAATAATTATTATTAAATGTTTCTTCTTTAAAAAAATAAGATATCTTATCTTCTTTTTTATATAAAGCAACCGAAGTATTATTTATTAAATGTAAATAATCGTATTCATTTTTATAAACATTTCTATATAAAGTAAGCTCAGCTTTTTGATCTTTATCTATTTTTATATAATCATTCAACGCACTCTCAGTTATTCTTAAATTGTTGCTACAATAAACATCTATTGTTTTTTGTTTTCTAAGTCCAGAATTAGATGACAAAGATGTTCTCCATTCATTCCAAATTAAACTTGGACCTTGAATATATTTATCAAAGCCACTTGTAATTTTAAAATTTCCAAATGATGTTATCGATAGTGGCACTAATACTATAATTACTGTACATATAATTGCTAATAAAGTATATAAATGTGTTTTGTCTTTGCGTTGCATTTTTTGTTTTAAACATTTGCTTTTTATATTTTCATACATTTTTACACTTTCTAAATCATCTATTTCTATTGAATCAGATGATTCTTTTAAGATTTCATCTATATTCATTTTCTTTTTCCTCCAAAATTTTTCTTAACAAATTTCTTCCACGTTCTAATCTTTTTCTTACTAAGCTTTCACTAATAAAAATCACTTTAGAAATTTCTTTTGTTGACAAATTTCCATAATAATATAATTTAATAATTTTAGAATATTTATATGGTATTTCATCTATAAATCTTAGAATCTCAATCTTATTAATTTTACTATCTGAACTATATATTTCATTTTTTTCTAACTTTAAATTATCAATTATTTTCTCTTCTTTTCTTTCTTTTCTAATTATATCCATGCACTTATTTTTTGCTACTTTGAATAACCATGATTTAATTTTTTCGTTGCTTTTTGGACTATGCAAATAAAGTTCTATAAATGTATCTTGTAACACATCTTCTGCTAAATCTTTTCTTTTAACGTATGAAAAAGCAAATTTAAAAATATCTAAATAATATTTTTTATATAACTGATTGAACACTTCTTCGCTTATCATCATTATAAAACTCCTAACATTAATATAACGTATTTATAATTATTAATGTGACAAAAATTTAAAACAATTATTTTTCAACTTTTTATCAATTTAATTAACATGAAATACCAATTTTAAATCTGAATTAAAATGCATAAGAATATATATTTCAATAAAAAATACAAATATGCCAAAATATTAAGTGCAAAAATAATTTAGTATTATCAAATCTCATAATATATTTAAATTTTATAATAGAATTTTTAGAAATTATCGACACAAAAGCATAAGTTAGTTATTAATTGACAATTTATTGCACTTAAAATGTAAACAACTTGTAAAGAAAGTGAAAAATATCAAAAAAGTGAGCAAAAACACATGAAATCTTACGGTTATATATAGTGAAAGGGGATAAATATAGAAAAATATGATTATTCATATTAATTATTAAGTTCCATCTTCTAAATATAACCTCCATCTTATGAACTTGTTTATATTTATTCCCTTCAACTTTAATTATTAGTATTCATATAAATCATTCAAAATAATAAAGATAATATCTTTTTTTACTATTAATATATCATTTAAAAACT
The DNA here is from genome assembly GCA_000437395.1 of Clostridium sp. CAG:288. Lineage (GTDB taxonomy): Bacteria > Bacillota_I > Bacilli_A > RFN20 > CAG-288 > CAG-288. The sequence continues at coordinate 57,380 of FR898176.1, forward strand.
TAGTTAAAAGTACTACTAACACTTATGTTTTTCAATAATAATTTCATACTACTTTAATCGATAATAAACTACATCAACATATTTACAATTACACTTTCTAATTCACTTAATAAAAGTGTTAATATCGCCACAAAAATTAAGTATATAAAATAACTAATATATAAATATTTCACTTATTGATTTTTATTTTTATTATAGATAAAATTAAATCAGCACATAAAGGGGGAATTTGGTTTATGTATGCTTATGATCTTTTTGAGAAAATGAAGAAAATTGCTCAAGAAAATATATCAAAAAACGGGTCATCCTATATTAAAACTATAGCTGATTATTCCTATACTCGCTTATTACACGATGAAAATCTTGACAAATCGACAGCTCTTAATACTGTTATAGGATTATTTGCCTGCGTTGCATGCAATGATGGGAAGCTATCATATGACGAATATAAAGGTATGTGGAGAATCTTTGGATCAAATTCTGATTATACATATGATGATTTCTTTAATACTATGTCAAAATATAATAAACAAGAATGGCGTAATCAAACAGAATATGTTTTTAAAAATTTAAGAACAAAAGAAGCTTCTATTAACTTAATTTGCTTTGCTATTACTGTCGCCTTACTAGATAACAATTTATCAGAAAATGAAGAATTATTTATCACTTCCCTATGTGGAATTATTAGAGATAAATTTTATAGATAGTTTTTCATAAAAATTGAGAATATTAAATGAAAGAATACATTATTAAATTTAATCAAAGTCCTTATTCTGTCTTTGAAAATGAAGACGAATTATGGATGAAAAAAGATACAACTGAGACACTATTAAAAACTATTAATGAAAGAAGTGACATTAAATATGGAATATTAAGTTTAAAATGCGATTATTACATTGACGATTTTAGTGAAATTAAAATCGATGATGTTTCATATTTTAATATTAATATTGTCTTTTTACTTTTGCGTAAATATTTAAAACAAAAATCAAACGAATTTATAGAATCATTATCTAATGCTACTGAAGATTTAAGCAAATACATATGGACCTTTTTACTTGCTGAAAAGAAGTTACAAAAAGAAGTTGATGATTTAGATTATTTATACGAATATGCCGATGCTTTCCAAACATTAAAAAAGATATCAGTGCAAAGCCAAGATTATCAAGGCGGATATTATATGTTAAATCAGGAAATAGATGAGGATATAGATTATCTAAATTATTTAGAAAAAATAAGAGAGCTCAACAATTTATCTGAAGATTTTGGTGTACTTAAAGATGAGATTGATTTTAATAAAATAATTTCAGAGTCATTTTTAGATATTGATGATGTCAACACTTCTTTTAACGCTGCCAATATCTTATATATGATTGTCAAAGAAAAGCCATTCGTAAAATATAATTATGAAATAGCAATAATTTTAGCTGCAAAATCACTTAAAGACACTAATTTCTTTATCAAGCGTTACGATGAATGGGATAACATTATTAATAAAAGAAACGATATTAATGTATCAAGTAGCGATATGTTATACGCAATAAAATACATTGAAGATAACATCGATAAACCTAGAATAGATGTAATTAAAAATCTCGAATCAATTTTTGATGATAAACCACTTGAAATTAAAGATTATCAAAAAGAAAAGTTGCTTAACGAAGTAAAGCTAAATTCAACACTCGAAAACGTATATAGATATATTGTCTATTTCACCGAAAATTATCGTGGGTATCAAGGCTTTTATGAATTCTATCGAGGAAAAATTGTAGGTGCTTATAAAATTCATTATAATGGCATATATACAAATTTTAGATTTAATTACACTCAAAGCTTAATGGAAAAAAACACTTTAGTTTTTGATGCCGATGCTTTAGCATTTACAGAAGCTCCAACTGACTTGAAGCATAGAAACTATATAATGCAAGCTTTATTTGATGAAATCAAAGAAAGAAGCTATGAATGCATTATGGAACAATATATTGAGAGTTTAAAAAAAGAGCTAGATCAATATTATGATATTAGCTCTCTTCACTTTAAATTCAACTTAAATTGGTCGTTTGAATCCAATCCAGATTACGAATGGTAATCTGGATTTTTTTATAATAGTTCTATTCCTTTTTCCTTAAATTTTTTAATATCTTCTTCATCCCAATAAGACGATTGTACTTCACCTATATGAGCTTTTTTTAGCATAAACATACAAATACGTGATTGACCAATACCACCACCTATTGTAAGTGGTAATCTGGAATTAATTACATCTTGATGATATGGATATTCTAATTTAAACTCCTCGCCTTTTTCTTTTAACTGATAGGATAAAGCCTTATCATCAACTCTAATTCACATAGAAGAAAGTTCAAAAGCAATTTGTAATGGTTCATACCACATTAACAAATCTCCATTTAAACTCCAATCATCATAGTCAGCTGCTCTACCATCATGAGGTAAACCATCAGATAACTTATCTCCTATTTTCATTAAGAAAACTGCTTTATGCTCCTTAGCAATAATATTTTCTCTTTCTTTTCTAGATAGATTTGGATATTTTTCTTCTAGTTCATTTGTTGTTATAAAAAATATTTCATCTGGAAAATCATATGATAAAACTGGATATGTTTCATGAACAATTTTTGCTGTCTTTTTCAATGCATCATATATTTTTCTTACAGTTGCTTTTAAATATTCTTCATTTCTTTCTTCTCTTGAAATAACCTTTTCCCAGTCCCATTGATCGACATATAGTGAATGCATATTATCTAATTCTTCAAAAGGACGAATGGCGTTCATATCGGTATATAAACCTTTAACATTGTATTTTTTTAAAGCAAATCTTTTCCATTTAGCTAACGATTGAACTATTTCTAATCTTTTACCTGTTTCTTGGCAAACAAAATCTACCGCCTTTTCGTATCCATTTAAGTTATCGTTCAAACCTGTTTTTGGATCTACAAAAAGAGGAGCGCTTACTCTTGTTAATTCTAAATTTTTTGCTAACTCTCTTTGAAATGTATCCTTAACTAATTTAATTGCAATTTGTGTATCGTATACACTTAATAAACTATGGTAATTTTCTAAAAATATATTGTTTTTCATAATAATCACTACTGCTCCCATTTATTTATAAGGAAATAATAATCTTATTTATTTAAATAATCAAATAAACATTGAAAATTTTTCAATAAATTTATAATTGATATTAATTTTTACTTTATTAGGAATTAACTTTGTCAATTAATAA
>FR898177.1 GCA_000437395.1 Clostridium sp. CAG:288
TTTTTAGCCTTCTTTAATTTCATAAGACTAATATCCTCCTTTTCGTTTAAATTTTACCCCTCCCCGAACATTCATGTCAACATATATTAGATTTAATTCAACAATATTTGATACTTCAGTTCATGAGATTGGAAGTTAATTCTATTAGTTTTATGCAATAAATATCTATTCATATCTCAATTTATTGGATTTTTTTAAACTTTTCACAACTTTAAAAAAACTAGCCACATTTTGTGCAGCTAGTTTATTTTATTAATTATTTTCTTCTGAAGGAGTTTCAACTTTTTCTTCAGATTTTTCTTCAGATTCTACTTTTTCGTGTCTTTCTTCCTTTTTACGGAAAGGTTTCTTATCACTAAATTTCGATTTATTGAATGATTTTGTTGGTTCTGTCCAACCTTCTGGTTTAGGTAAAAATTCACGGTGAGATAAATCTACTCTACCTTTTTCATCGATGTTAGTAACGATGACCTTTAATGTATCACCAAGTTTAACAACATCTTCAACCTTTTCAACTCTGTTCCAATCAAGTCTAGAGATATGGCACATACCATCTGTAGAACCAAAGAGGTTAACGAAACAACCATAAGTTTCAATTCTTACAACTTTACCATCGTAAACTTCACCAACTTTAGCAACCTTAACAATACTTTCAATCATTCCTTTTGCTTTGTTGATCATTTCACGATCTGTATGATAGATAATAACTCTTCCATCATCGTTAATATCAATTGAACAATTATCGCATTTTGCAATGATATCATTAATAACTTTACCTTGTGAGCCAATAATTTCTCTAATCTTATCAACAGGAACTTGGAATCTATCCATCTTCAAAGCATACTTAGAGACATCTTCACGTGGGCCAGGAATTGCTTTTAACATAACATCTAAGATTGTAGCTCTAGCCTTATGTGCTTTAGCGAGGGCTTCTGCAAGAATTTCTCTTGTAATACCTTTAATCTTAATATCCATTTGTAAAGCGGTAATACCTGTTGGAGTACCTGCAACTTTAAAGTCCATATCACCAAGGTGGTCTTCCATACCTTGAATATCAGTTAAAATTGTATATGGGTGTTTGCCATCTAATGGTCCAGAAGTAATAAGACCCATAGCAATACCAGAAACTGGAGCTTTGATTGGGACACCTGCAGCCATTAAAGCCATACAAGAAGCACAGATAGAAGCTTGAGATGATGAACCGTTAGATTCAACGACATCAGCAACTAATCTAATTGTATATGGGAATGTTTCTTCATCTGGAATGACGTAGCTTAATGCTCTTTCACCTAAAGCACCATGACCAATTTCACGTCTTCCTGGTGTACCCATTCTACCTGTTTCGCCAACAGCAAATGGTGGGAAGTTATAGTGATGCATGAATCTCTTTGACTCTTCATCAGTGAGGTTATCAATGATTTGAGAATCAGAAAGAGGTCCAAGTGTACATGTAGAAATAACTTGTGTTTGTCCTCTTGTGAACATTGCAGAACCATGAGGTCTTGGTAATAAGTCAACTTGAGCATCAAGTGGTCTGATTTCATCAAGTTCACGGCCATCTGGACGAACTTTGTCAACTGTAATAAGTCTTCTAACTTCATCTCTGACGACATTTTCAAGAATTTCTTTGACTTGTTTAAGGACAAATGCCTTTTCTTTTTCGTTCTTATAATCTTCTTTAGCGTCGTAGCTAGCAACTACTTCATTTTCAATATCATCGATTGTATTTTGTCTTTCAAGCTTATCAAAAATCGAAACAGCCGCAACTAATCTATCCTTAGCTTGAGCTTCAACTTCAGCTTGTAAAACAGCATCAATTGTATAAAGTGGAATTTCTCTTTTTACTTTACCAACTGCAGCAATAATTTCTTTTTGGAAAGCACATAACTTTTTAATTGCTTCATGACCAAACATGATAGCTTCAAGCATATCTTCTTCGCTAACTTCTGCAGCGCCTGCTTCAACCATGTTGATAGCAATTTCTGTACCAGCAACAGCAAGATTAATATCGCTTTTTGCTTTTTCTTCAACGGTTGGATCAATTACAAACTTTCCATCTATTCTACCAACATAGACACCTGCAATAGGACCATCAAATGGAATATCTGAAATACCCAAAGCTAATGAGCTACCAAACATAGAAGCCATTTCTGGAGTTGCATCTTGATCAACTGACATAACTGTATTAACAACTTGTACTTCATTTCTAAAGCCTTCTGGGAACATAGGTCTAATTGGTCTATCAATAAGACGAGCTGTCAATGTTGCGTGTTCTCCTGGACGACCTTCTCTTCTTAGGAAGCTGCCTGGGATTTTACCAACAGCATATTGTTTTTCTTCATAACCAACTGTTAATGGGAAGAAATCTGTTCCTTCTTTTGGCTCTTTTTGTGCGCAAGCAGTAGAAAGAATAACTGTATCGTTAAATCTTACTAAAACTGCACCATCGGCTTGTTTTGCAATTTCGCCGACTTCAACTTTTAAACTCTTTCCGGCGAATTCTAATTCGAATACTCTTTTCATTCGTTTTTCCTTTCATTCAATTTAAACATTAGTAGTTTATCACACCATCACTATCTTTTCACTAATAATAATTTAAAAGTTTTTTTACAAATCAAAAAAGTGCTTGAGCAAGCACTTTTATATTGTGTATTAAGAAATATTTTTATTTTTTCTCAATAGAGATAATATCTTTAATTTTCATATCAAATAAATTTTGAAAATCTGATTGTATCTTGTTAAAGCCTTTATTTCTAAATTCAATTATCTTATAGAATATTTTTGCTTCGTCATTTTCAAATATGACAGGAATTAAAAATTCGATGTTTGAAAAACTTTTTATCTTTGGGGAATACTCTTCATATTCTTTTGAATTCTTAAAAAATATATATACTCTTTTTTTAATTCTATCCATATTAAATTTAATTTTATTTATATCGCTTATTGATAAAGTATTAGGATTAAAAATCATGGCATAAACTTCATTTTTATTATCTAATCCTAATCCGTTATAAACATCAATTTCAAAGTTTTTATTTTTTTCAAATTTATTTTTATCCAACAAAATATCATCTATTTGTCTTTCAGCTTTAAAAATAGCAAAAATGCATTTAAAGTTCATTACAACACCTAATCTATTTATACATTTAATTGCATAATAACAAGCAGGAAATAATAATAACAAGCTTATTCCAGAAATAACTATTGTTGAAATACTTCCAATCAATATTCCTATAAGTGATAAAACGAAAAATGAAATAGTTAAAACAAAGTAAATTTTAATGTCTTTAACTAACTTTTTTGATTTATTTATAAAATCCATAACAATCTCCCCAAAAAAGTAACAAATAAATTGCTTTTTTTATTTTCTTACTATATTTTATTATAGAGGTGTTTTATGAAAAAAGTAAGTATTTTATTAATTTTACCTTTGTTTAGTCTAATTTTAGTCGGTTGTTCTGCTTCAAATATAAGTAGCAGTCCTATTGATTCATCAAATATATCGTACGTTTCAAGTACAATAAATAGTCAACAAACAAACTCAACAGAAATTAGCAGTACTTCTTCATCAGAAGATAGTGCTTCTTCATCGACTTATGTAGACATTTATGAAGAACGTCGAATAAGTTTTGGAATACCAGAAAACTACGTTGAGAAAAGCGGTTGGTACTCCGAGCATGACAAAGTAGCAGCTTATATTGCTATTTACCATACTACACCTGAAAACTATGTTGAAAAAATGACAAAACCAGGACAATGCTATTTAGCTGGCGTTCACCATAATCGCGAAAAACACTTACCAACATACCTTACTTATACTGAAATATATGTTGATACAACTTATGGTCATGCCCCAGGAAGAAATAGAATAGTATTTTCTAACAATTACAGAATTTTCTTTACTAATAACCATTACGAAAGTTTCACTGAATACATAGGTTATAATAACTACACATCTAATTATCAATAATAATTTAAAGTTTTATATCTAATTCTATAGGGCAATGATCCGAACCATATATATCGTTTAATATCTCAGCTCTTATCACTTGTGGTAAGAGTCTTTTTGATACGACAAAATAGTCAATTCTCCAACCTGCATTTGTCGCTCTAGCATTTCTTATATAACTCCACCAAGAATATTTAATTTCATTAGGGTGAAGCTCTCTGAATGTATCGATAAAACCAGAATCTAATAATTTGCTAAAGCAATTTCTCTCTTCAATTGTATATCCTGCTGACATTTCGTTATTTTTAGGATGTTTCAAATCAATTGGTTCATGAGCAACATTTAAATCGCCACAAAGTATAACTGGTTTTAAGGTATCAAGTTTAATTAAATATTCTCTTAATTTGTTTTCAAAAATTTGTCTATATTCTAATCTTTTCAATCCATCTTGAGAGTTAGGTGAATAAGAAGTAACAAAATAAAATTTATCAAATTCTAAAGTTATTACTCTACCCTCATCATCATATTCGCCACTTTCTAAGCCATAATGAATAGAAATAGGTTTTATTTTAGTTAAAACAGCTGTTCCTGAGTATCCTTTTTTTGTTTTTGATATCGTCCAATACGCTTCATATCCATCAGGTTTAAAAGGAAAATTTTTATCATCAGATAACTTTGTTTCTTGTATTCCTATTATATCTGGATTCATTCTAGCAAAGTCTTCTTTAAAAGACTTATTTAATATTGCACGTAAACTATTAACATTAAACGAAATTAGTTTCATAAATAATTAAACCTCAAATTTAATATATATTACACATTTAAATAACACAAATAAAACGCTTAAAAAAGCTCTAAGAACTTTATTTCCTAGAGCTAATAAAATTATTTATTATCTTTTAAACCTTGTAAGAAGTTTGGAAGAATATCTTCGTCAGGATTTTTAACTTGTTTGGACTCTTCTGGGTTTTGGCCATTAGAATTCTCTTGAGTTTCGCCATCGTTATTAGTTGTTTGAGTTTGTTTAGTGCGTGAAACAAACATATTTGTTGGTTGGCTATAATCGTATTCTTCATCAAATTCAGTAGCAATAACAGAAATTAACATTTGATCGTTAAGTTCTGGATTTTGTTGAACACCGAAAATAATATTAACGTTATTTCCAGCAGCCTCGGTAATATAGTTAACAGCTTCTTGAGCTTCATCAAGAGTAACAGACTTACCACCTGTAATATTTATAATTGCAGAGTGAGCCCCCTTAACAGAGGCTTCTAATAGTGGTGAAGCAATAGCTGAAGAAGAAGCTTCTTCGGCTTTATGTTCGCCAGACCCCATACCAAAGCCAATAAGAGCAACACCTTTATCTTTAAGTGTAGATCTTACATCGGCAAAATCGAGGTTAATTAAACCTGGTAATAAAATCAAATCTGTAATAGTTTTAACAGATTGAGCTAAAACTTTATCAGATTCATTAAAAGCTTCTGAAATAGGTCTAGAACCGTTCATAAACATAAGTTTATCATTTGAAACAATAATAATTGAGTCAACTGCACTCTTAAGTTCTGTAATACCTTCAACAGCTTTGACTTTTCTAGAATTACCTTCAAATGTGAATGGTCTAGTAACAATAGCGACTGTCAATGCACCAGCGTCTTTAGCAAGTTTAGCAACAACTGGAGCAGCACCTGTACCTGTACCACCGCCCATACCAGCAGCGATAAAAACCATATTAGCGCCTTCAATTACTCTCTTAATATCATCAACTGAATCTAATGCAGCTTCTCTACCAACTTGAGGATCACCGCCTGCGCCTAATCCTCTTGTTGTTTGTCTTCCTAAAACCAATCTATTTTCAGCCTTAGAAGTAGCTAAAGCTTGAGCATCTGTATTAAAAACCCAGAATTCAATATTAGCTATTTTTTCTTCCAACATTTGGTTAACAGCATTACTGCCTGCTCCACCAACACCGATTACGACAATTTTTGCATAACTTTCAAATGCATCAAGTTCAAAATCATCCATAGTATTCTCCTTTTATAATGATTCATCGTCATCACCTTGCTTGTTATTCTTAGGAATAGCAATTCGTGTCAAAGTGAAATTTGAATTTTTTGTTTGATAATTCTTAGGTGGATTAAGAGAAATATACTTAATCATACCTAATAAGTTTGTATACGACTTATTTCTAGCACCATAGTTATCTGGTGTGAAGACCATAACGTTCACGTGGAAGGTCTCAGCTAAGAAATCATCTAATCCATATAAATTAGCAACTCCACCAGAAACGATAAATACAGATGTTTCGTATAAATCATATTCGCCTATCGCAACGTTAATTTGGCTAACTAAAGTGTTCAAAGCTCTTTTTATTGTACTAGACAATTGTTCAATTGTAAAACCATCTTCGGTTTTAAATGAAAAACTTGGATTTTTTGATAATCCGTATACTTCTATATAGTGGAAAGCTTTTTCATAACTTATATTAAATTCTTTAGCTACAACTTTAATGATATCTGTTCCGCCGAAGGACACTGCTCTTCCGTTTAAAACTCTATTTTCTTTTATTGATGAAATTGTTGTGCTTTTAGCTCCAATATCTATAAGAACATATTTTGCTGGGATTTCTTGATACAATTCAATTAGTTTAACAGTAGCATATGGTGCAATTAAAAAATTGATGATTCTTAAGCCAGCCTTTTCGACAGCTTCTTTATATGATTGATAAATATCATCATCAATTATGTGGCAATCAACGCTTATAGTTAAAGTGTTTGAAACAGCATCTTTTGGTAATATACGATATGTTTGTCCGTCATCTAAAGCATATTTAAACGGGAGAATTGAAACAATTCTCTTATTTTGAATTTCGGACATGACAACCTTTTTTATCTTTGTTGTAACGTTGACAATGTCTCCTTGTGAAATAATCGAATCAGCACTCATTGTTGTAGTGTTATCAGATTTAGATATTACATCCAATTCGATAGGTGGCAAACATAATGAAACATCAGTTATTTTTTGCCCTAACTGACTTTCAGCTGAATTAACTACTTCTTTAATTGACATAGAAATACTATCTATATCATCTATAAAGCCATTAGAAAGTGAAGCTTCTGTCGATTGAAGTGCGTGTAAAACGTAGACTTTTCCTTCATAATAATAACCGACTAATAACTTTACACCGCCATTAGATATTTCTATTGCTGAATATATATTGTTATTACTGCTCATTATGACTCCTCCTTATTAGTGATAAAATAGAAACTATCGTTTCCATCATTGCTAGCATATTTAACTCTAACGCAACTTCTATCTTGACCATTTATAGATATAGTTTGTAAATAATCATTGTAGTCTTTTTTATTTTGACCTAAGCCTTGAAATGAAGATTCAGCCGCATCTACAGCAGTCTGAAGTCTAGCTTTTGTTATAGCTTTATTAACGTGATCAACTCTACATTCGAAAGAATAATAAAAATCAAAATTTGTACTTTTAACAAAGAATCTATAAGCTAATGGTGAACCATTTATCGATGAAAAGCTATCGATATAAGTTTTTATTTCAGAATCAGCAGTTATAAAAGGAGCAAAAAAAGTCTTATAATCCTTAGCTTGTAAACCATCAGGATAAAACTCCATCAATCCATCTTTAGTATTGTTTACAATCGGTGTAAAAATACCATCATCGATTTGCTTATCATCTAAACTTTGACCATCTGTAAAATATAACTTGTCATTTAAGTAGCAAAGTGGTTCTATTTCCTCGATTGTTATTTTTAAACTAAATGGAGTAGCGACTATTTTAGCGTTTTGAATTAGTGGATAACTATTTAAAAGCTTTTCATTTTTGCTTGCTTTAGATCCTCCATATGTTAAAAGTAAATCCTTGCCATCGTTATGCATTATTGAATTTATATTTTCTTTTGTTAAATACTTGTTTCCTTTAACATAAATTTTTTTTGATTTACTTATTGGTGTAGCAAAATAAGCGATAACAGAAGAGATTAATAAAACACCGACAATTGTGCACACAAAAGATTTAATCACATCGTGATTACGTTTTTTCTTTAATCTTACTCTAAATTCTGCTTCTTCTTTAGTCATAAATTACCCTAAGTTAAATTTTAGCTTAATAGGAGTAATTTTTCAATGAATGCAAGCATAATACATCATCTAATTTATAATTATTTTTATTGTTAGCTACTTATAAATATCGTATAAAGACTGAATTTCAAATTCTAAGCTTTCACCTGAACTTGTTTCGACATTGTTTTTAAATGAAAGTAAATCATTCCTTATTTCATATCCTTTAGAATTAGGAACAAATTCTAAGAAGTTCTTGTGAATTTTATTTACTTTAAAAGTTTTATATTCATATTTATCAACATTTTGTATCAATTCATAGGCTTTTATATCTTTTTTATTTTTAAAAGCTGAGCCTAATGTATACTTTATATTTGGTTGTTTTTTTCTATAGTTATAAGCAGTAATTATTCTTTCTTCAATTTCTCTTTTATCAGCATAATTAGATTTAAAATATGCATATGTAACAATTTTTAAAATCTCTTTTATATTTGAATATCTATAAGAAAATATTATGTCTTCCTTTTTAAGTTTTATATATCTATTCATGTAGTCAAAACCTTCGATTTCTAAAAGGCTATCGCTTATAGTTTCACCTAAAAAAGATGCGTTCATAATTAAGGCACCACCAACACTTCCTGGTATAGTTCTAAGAAAATTAAAATTACATATATTCTTTTTTAAAGCTATATTATCAAGCGCCGATAGCATCAATCCAGATCCAACTTTAATAATATTATCTTCAAAATAAATATCTTTAATATTTGATTTAATTATATTTATATTAAACAGATTATATCCACAAATTGTCTTTGACATATTTCCTATCGGAGCAAAATTAAAATCTAAATATTTATATAAATCTGAAACACTTGAAACAATAAATATATCTTTAACTAAACTATTTTCCCTTATATAAGAATATTTTTTAATGTTTTTCATACTGTTTAATTATTTCATAAGCTTTCTTACAAACATTATTGTGCGAAACATTTTTATAATCTTGATTAGCTTTTAATCTATTATCAAATTTTCTAAAATAATCCAAAGCATTTTGTAAACTTAAATCATCGTTTTCTTCTGCAATCATGACGCTAGCAAACTTAGCAATTTTATTAGCGTTCTTTCGTTGATGATCATTTTTAACATATGGACTTGGTACTAAAATAAGTGGGACTCCAGACTTTATAACTTCGGCTATTGTTGTTCCACCAGCTCTAGATATTATTAAATCAAAGTTTTTATATTCCTCTCTTTTAACAAATTTTCTTACAATCAAATTCGATAATGTGGTATTTAAATCTCCATTAACCCCTAGCGACATATAAAAAGTTAAATCTTTGTTGTTGCTAGCTAAATTCAAATATTTTTTGCATAATGTTTTTGATCCTTGTGAGCCACCTAGTAACAAAACTTTTTTTAACATATATTTTACTTCAATAGTTTTGAATTCATCTTCTACTGGCGATCCTATATTTTTAATCTTTTTGCTATCAAACGGATAATAAGAAAAAATATTTTTAGCAAATAGTTTACCTACTCTATTTGATTCACCAATAGTACTATTAGCTTCAAATAAAAATAATTTTTTCTTACATAAAGGAGCTACAATCGAACCAAGCAAAGATACATATCCACCACATCCAGTAAAACAATCATAGTCTTTTGCTATTACTCTTAGTTTTTTTAAATCTTTTAAACTTTCTTTGCATATAGTATTGGAATCAACCCAAATACACTCATCTTTAATTAAAAGCTTTGATGTTTTTTGATTACTTGCAACATAGGTTACTTTTTCGCCTTTATTCTTTAAATAGTCTCCAAATGTTAATCCGGGCATTATGTGACCTCCTGAATTACTTAGAAATATTAAAAAACGCATCTTTTTCCTCCTCAATATTTGAAATAATGCCTAATGAAAACAAAGTTATCACTAAAGAACTGCCACCATAGCTCAATAAAGGTAACGTTATACCAGTAACTGGTAATAATCCAACAACGACACATAAATTTATTAGAGTTTGAATTACTATAGAATTAGTTAATCCAATTTTTAATAAACTCGAATATAAATCATCCATATTTATAGCTAACTTATATGAGCAAAAAAACAAATATCCATATGTAATTAAAATGAGTACAGCACCTAAAAAGCCAAAATTAGAAACTACAATAGCAAATATAAAATCGGTTTGAGGTTCTGGTAAATAATAGTGTTGTTGCATCGAATTTAGAAATCCAAAGCCACTTAATCCTCCAGGACCAATTGCATATAATGACTGAATTATTTGAAAGCCTGTTCCCAATGGATCTTCATACGGATTTAAAAAGCTAACTATTCTATCAAATCTATACGGAGCTGAAACTATTAAAAATATAAAAAATCCTACTGCTAATCCTCCAATAATAACATAATATCTACTTCTAAGTTTGGTAACAAATAAAAGCATAGCTAATCCTGCTAAAGTAACTAATCCAGTGCCAAAATCTGGCTCAAACATCACTAATCCAAAGCCTAATATTGCAATAACTAAAAGAGGCATAATTTCTTTTAGTTTTGTGCTTTTATCATAATGTCTCTCTAAAAAATCTGCAGCGTAGATTATCAAAGCTATTTTAAATAATTCACTAGGTTGAAAGCCAAAAGCACCTATACCAAACCACGATCTTGACCCATTTCTTACTTGACCAATCCCTGGAATTAAAACCAAAACTAAGAGTATTAAAGAAACAATAAGTATTAACTTTGTATATTTTCTAATTCTATATATAGAGATTCTACTAGCAATATAAAATATAAAAGCTCCAACCATAGCAAATATTAATTGCCTTTTTAAATAATAAAATGAGTCATTAAACTTATAATTTGCCCAAATATTGCTTGCATCATAAACCATTATTAATCCAAATGTTAATATTGAAAAAGTTATAATCTTAATTATTAACGAATTATCTCTTGACACTTTATTCATGATTGTTCACCATTAATTCAAAATACCTTCCACGTTCTACATAGTTTTTAAATTCTAATGACGAACCTCCAGGAGAAAATAACAAAGCTTTTTTACCTTTAATGTATTTTAAAAGTTCAAAAGATTTATCAATCGCTTCTTTAAGGCTTTTAAAACAATAATCTATTTGACATAGCTTTGAAAAATTTCCACTATCTTTTCCATATGCAATAAAAATTGTTTTTTTATTTTTTACTATTTTAAAATTGCTTTTTATTTTTCCTCCTAAAATAGCAATTTCAAAATAATCAGAAAAACGTTTTAAGCAAGCGTTAGTAGATTCCCCTGTTGTCGATTTAGAATCATTTATAATAATTAAATCTTCACTTTTAAAAATGATCTCTTGACGATATTTTGGAAATACAAAATTATAAAGTTGTTCTTTATTCATATTAAAAGAAAACAAATTTAAACACTTTTGAGTCAACGCAAAATTTATAGCATTATGCAATCCATATTTTTCTATTAATTCTTTATCCGCCTCTTTTATTATATTTGCATTTTCAATTTTTAATTGCCTATTTACATCTGGAGTAACTAACACATTGTTAGCAAAATAACTCAATCTTTTTTTAGCCAATTTATATTCATCATAAGACAAATACTTATCAGAATGATTTTCTGTCAAAGAAGTATAAATTAAACAATCAAATTTTCTTTTTATATTTATAAGCTCTGCTTGAAATGATGATATTTCTATTACGACAAAATCAACTTGTTTTTTTGCATCAATTAAATTTATTAACGGATTTCCTACATTTCCACATAAAACAGTACTTCTATTGTTTTTTCTTAAAAAATAAGCTATTTCTGACGCAGTTGTTGTTTTTCCATTTGAACCAGTGACAGCTATTATTTTTGTTTTTTGTGGCAATAAATTTATGGCATATGAAAGTTCATTTGTAAATGTTATTGAACAAATCTTTCCTAACCTATAAATTAACGAATCTGGTCTTACCCCTGGAGAACAAAATGCAAAATCAAAAACGATATTGCTATTCAACAATTTTTGATAATCATCATCAGTAATTACTACGACATTATCATTTTTAAAATGTCTTTTTAAAAACTTATTTGTCTTACCATATCCAAGTAACAAAATATTCATATTCTTAGTCCTATAATTGTTCCAAACACTGCAAATATCACACCTATTAAATAGTAAAACATCACAACTTTAGTTTCTCCCCATCCTTTTAATTCGAAATGATGGTGCAACGGCGCCATTAAAAATACTCTCTTTTTAAAAGCCTTATAATAGCTAACCTGAACTATTACACTTGCACATTCAATAACATATATTCCACCTATTAAAGCTAATTCAGGAATTCTATATAAGCATATGGCAATCGAGCCTAAAATAGCACCTAGCATCAATGAACCACAATCTCCCATAAAAATACTAGCAGGATAAAGATTAAGCAATACAAAGCCTAATAAACTTCCAATAACAGTGATCAAAAATGTCATTAAAATAAAATCACCTTTAAAGAAGCTAAAGAAAATAAATGGTGATAAAGCAATTGTTGTTATACCAGCACTTAATCCATCTAACCCATCAACTAAATTTGAAGCATTAGCACTTCCAACAATAATAAATATAAGAAATAAAGGAGTTAAAAAGTTTAAATTTATATAGCCAATATCAAATGGAAAATTTATAATCCAACTTGTCCTTTGATCATAACCTAAAACCAATAAACCACATAAGGCAAATGCTATTTCAAACCCTATTCTAACTAATGGCGGCAATCCACTTTCATTTTTATCCTTTAACTTTTTTAAATCATCAACTAATCCAACAAAAAAGTAAGAAGTAAATAAAATAGTAATAAATATACCTTTTTTACTTTGAAAGAAATTAAAATTAAAAATTGATGTAATTAAAATTATGCTTAAAAATATTGCTATTCCTCCTAAAGTAGGAGTATCTTTTTTCTTTTTGTGTGTCGATACAATCAACCTATGAATTTGTTGATGGATATCTCTTTTCTTTTCAATCTTTATTATTATTTTATTAATAAAATATGAAAGTAAAAGTGAAAAAGAAAATACAAATAGCAATAACAAATATTTAACTACTTCGGAAGCCATTTTTTTACTTCCTTTCTCTCGTCTATATATTCACTTATTCCATTTTCAATCATTGTTTTTTCAGGACCTTTACCAACAAGTAATAAAATGTGATTGCTACTTAAAATTGATGTAGCCCATTTAATTGCCAATTTTCGATCTTTTATTATTAAAAACTTGTCTTTATGCTTTTTGACTATATCATTTGCAATGCATGAAAAATCTTCATTTCTATTATTGTCAGAAGTAATTATCGGTAAATAACAATATTTTAATGCTATTTTTCCATAAATTGCTCTTTTAGACTTTTCTCTTTCTCCACCAGCTCCAAATACTACAATTATTTTTTTATCGTTACTAATCGTATAAACTTCTTTTACAATATTTTCAAAAGAACTTGCTGTGTGGGCATAATCAATAATGACTAATGGATCAGTATTAATAACCTCACCTCTTCCAAGTAAAGGTTTTATTTCTTTGATAGCTTTTATAATTTCAAATTCTTTTATATTTAAAGACTTTAAAGCCTCATAAGCTAAAACAATATTTAAAGCATTAAATTTAAAAATAAATTTAGTATCAAAATATAGCCCATCATACAAAAAAGAAAGCGTACTTTGACAATTATTTATTTCTATTTTAGAGCTATCAATAATCGTTAAATTGTTTTCATCAAAGTGATTAGCAATCTTTTTCAACTGTTTAATATTATCAAATAGAACTAATTTCTTTGCTTGTTTAATTATAAAATTAATTTTTGTATCGTGATAAATCTTTTTTGTTTTATGATAGTCTAAATGATCTTCCTTTAAGTTTGTTAAAGAAACTAAATCAAAATTAATTCCTTTTAATTTATCTTCGCTAATTCCTATTGACGAACATTCCATGACTACATATTTATAACCATTATTTACTGCATAATTAAATATTTCAGCTAATTCGTTTCCATAAGGTGTCGTGTTTTTAACACATATAGAATTTTCTATACCTTCAGTACATGTTATTAAAAGTGAGTTTTTGCTTTTTAAACTATTTAATACTTGACTAATAATATATGCAGTTGTCGATTTTCCTTCAGTACCAGTAATTCCTATTAAACTAAGTTTTTTATTTGGATAACCATAAAACCACATAGAAAAAGAAGTTAATCTTTCTTTAATATTTGAAATGTTGTAAGCACCATTAGCTTTTGTCTCTGAAAAAACCAATGAAGCACCGTTTTTTAAAGCTTCAGGAATAAATTTAGACCCGTCATTTTTAGTTCCTTTTAAAGCGATAAAAAGACTTCCTTTTGAACATTTTTTTGAATCTAAACATATATTTATTATTTCATTTTCATCATTGCTATCGATATCAAAAAAGTTTAATATATCTTTTATTTTCATGTAATTATTCTCCTAGCATAATCCAAATTGTTTTACCTTCCTCAATTCTTTCACCAACTTTTGGAAGTTGATCGATAACTTTGTTACCCTCACCAGTAAAAGCAAATTTAAAATACTGCGATTTAACTTTTGATTTTTCTAAGCCAATGTAATTTGGAACTTTTTGAGTTTTTATATCCATCCAAGTATATTCTCTTTCAATTCCGTCATAGTTTTTTTCTACACCCATATATGGTAAAACTTCTGAAAGTATTGATTTAATAATCGGCCCTACTGTCGTACCACCATATTGAATGCAGTTATGTGGTTTTCTCATAGCAAAATAAACAGTAATCTCAGGCTCGTTCATTGGAGCACTAGCAATAAACGATAAGACATAGTTTCCTTCAACATAATTTCCATCACTTGCTATTTGAGCTGTACCAGTTTTGCCACCAACTCTATAGCCATCTAAAAACGCTTTTCTACCACTTCCCTTGGCTACAACTGATTCTAGTGCTGTTCTCATTAAGCTACTAGTCTCTTGAGTTATTGGGTTATTAACCACTGTTTTAGGATATTCATATATAACTTCGTTAGTCGATGGATTTGATACACTTTTTAAAACGTGTGGTTTTAATAAATATCCACCATTTATAGTCGAATTAAAAGCCGATACAAGTTGAATTGGTGTAACTGATATTCCTTGACCAAACGCTGTAGTTGCAACTTCTAAAGGTCCAAACGATTCGTATTTGAATGTAATACCTTTGCTTTCTCCTGCAATATCGACGCCTGTTTTCTTTCCAA
Source organism: Clostridium sp. CAG:288 (assembly GCA_000437395.1). Taxonomy (GTDB): domain Bacteria; phylum Bacillota_I; class Bacilli_A; order RFN20; family CAG-288; genus CAG-288. The sequence goes on from FR898177.1 coordinate 15,290, forward strand.
AACCAAACTCGGAAACATAATCATACATTCTATCTTTTCCTAAGCGTCTAGAAATTTCAACAAATCCTGGATTAGAAGAATTTTGCAATACTTCAATAAAAGTTTGCAATCCGTGGCCACCTTTTTTCCAACTTTTGATTGTTGCTCCTCCAACAACTTCATACCCTTTATCGTAATATGTATCCTTATACATATCGATTACACCTTCATTTAATGCCGCAGCAAATGTCATAGCTTTAAATGTTGAACCTGGTTCATAACTTGAAAAAACTGGAAGCATTCTATTATATATTTCTGGTGAATAATCTTGATATGAATTGCTATTGTATGTCGGTCTATTGCCTATTCCTAAAATTTCACCTGTCTTTGGAGAAATAGCTAATGCGATTATTTCCTCAGGTTCATACATAGCCATAGCTAAATCCATTTCATTTTCTAACACATTTTGAATATTGATATCGATTGTCAAATCTAAATTAAATCCCATTTGAGGAGCAACAACTCGTGATTTAAATCCACTCATCGCTCCACCTTTGGCATCAGTTACATAATTTAAACTTCCTTCAACACCTTTTAAATATTCATCATAATAGCTTTCTACTCCAGATAAACCAATATTATCTATCCCAACAAATCCTAACAAACTTGATAGACGTTCTTCATACGGATAATATCTTTTGACATCTTTAATTAAATAAACTCCTTCCATACCTTCTTGTTTAATATCAATAGCTTTATCATAATCAAGTTTCTTTCCTTCTGGATGCAATGTAATAATTGATGCTTTTTTAGAAATTTTTTCATATATTTTTGAGTAACTAACATCTAAATAGTCACTTAGTTTTTTTGCAGTTTCCTCTTTGTCTTTAATTTGATATGGAATTACTGCAACTGAAAGAGCTGGCTTATTTTCAACTAAAGAATTTTTATTTCTGTCTCTAATAAGTCCACGCGATGGTACAAGTGGAAATGAACGCTCCCACAAATCTAGAGCTTTTTTTGATACTATTTTATTTGTAATTATTGAAGTATAAAATACTTTGCCAGCCACAAAAGCTAAAACAATTGATGAAAGAATAATTAAAATATTTGTCTTTTTTATAACTTTAAGTTTCATATTCAACATAAAGTTATGACTATATATCAAAAAAAAGACCAGCTAAACTAGCCAGTCTTTAATTTACTTAACTGATTTAATGTTTACATCTTTTACATAAACATTTGTAACTTTAGCATCTTTATCGATGCCGATACGAATCTTTTTAATTTTGCTATTTGTATTGTTAAGTGTAACTTTAATCAATTGAGCTTTATCTTTTCCACTCGGAATATCAGCATCTTTTACAGTCACACTCTCAATTTCATTACCACTTTCATCTAAACCCTTTACACCTAATTCAAGCTTACCATCAGCTGTAGCCCCACATTCCTTATAAATTGTGAAGCTTACTTGAATTTTACCAGTAGCATTGAAAACCGGAGTTTCAATATAATCTTCTACTTTCTTTAAACAAATTGCATCGTCTTTGGCTTTAGTGTGGTTAATGTTCCATCCAGCAACCTCAGTTACTTCACCATTATCGTTTACTTCGAAGGCAACAGACATATCAACGCTTGAATAAGAAGATGATGGTGTAATTACACTTGAAATACTCGAACTTATTGAGCTTGGTTTACTAGATGAAGGTAATGTTGAGCTCGGATTCGTTTTGTTGTTACAACCTACTAATGTTCCGAGTACAATAAGTGGGAGTAACATTTTAAATTCTTTTCTCATAGAGACCTCCATTACCCATATTGTGTTCATATAAAAAATTTTTATACAAAAAATATCCATCTCTATATAGAAATGGATATCAATAACTTATTTAATTTCTTTAACAGCTATATAAGGAAGATTTCGTGACATTTGTCCATCATCGAGACCAAATCCATAAATAAATAAATCAGGAATTTCAAAGCAGACATAATCAGGTGTAAGATCAACTTTACGACGTGATTGTTTGTTGAACATACAACATACTTTGATTGAATGTGGTTCTCTCTTTTTAAGTTTTTGAATAAGAGTGTACATTGTTAATCCTGAATCAACAATATCATCAATTAAAATTACATCAGCATCTTTTATATCATATTCTAAATCTTTAGTGATATTTACTTTACCTGATGAAACAGTGCCATTTCCATAACTAGAAGCAGACATAAAATCAAATCTAACTGGAATATTTAAATGTCTTACTAAATCGGCATAAAATAAAACTGCACCTTTTAAAAGACAAACAGCAACAATTGGATGTGTTGAATCTTTGTAATCTAAGTTAATCTTATCAGCAACTTTTTTAATAGCTTCAGCAATTTGTTCACTACTATAAACAACTTTAGCTTGTTCCATATCTTTCTCCTTAATTGTGTTCAAAAATAATAACATATGTTATTAATTTAGTCGAGAGAAATTTTATTTTTATCTATGAAATCACTAACTTTTAGTTCAATTGAAGTAATTCCTTTGAATACTGAAGTACCTAATTTACCTATAAATATATATGATTCACTTTTAAACTCGTCTTTAGTATGGTTAAAGTATGTGACTTTTAATCCATCAAAATTACTTAACATATGTTCTCCTGAACGTGAAAAGGCTAGTTTATCATCTTCTATTTCTACGCCAATTAACGGGCTTGGAAAACTATTGCCATAAGGTCCAAACTTCTTTATTTCATCGTAGTCTTGTTGAGCTTCTTTAGCTGATAGCAAAATATACTTTTCATCAGTTTCATCTTCATCGACTTTTACTAACATTTCATCCAAAGTTTTTTTGAGAAGATCAATGTCTTTTTTATCAATGGTAAATCCTGCTGCTTCATCGTGGCCACCATAACGCACCAAGAACTTACATTCTTTACTTAATACATCTGACGTCTTATAGCCTTGTGGTGTTCTAATTGAACCAACTAGCAAAGTATTATCACTTGGATCTTCAGTAAATAAAACTGCTGGTTTATTATAAGAACTCATTGTTTTATTAGCTAATAATCCAACTACTCCTAAAGGTAATGAAACGTAATCAAAAGCAATATTACCAGTAAATTTAATACTAGCAATATCAAATTTTTTAATAATCTCTTTTCTTTCTAAATTAAAACTTAATATTTTTAAAGCAGTATTTTGAATATAAGCCTTATCGCTTGATAAGAAATATTTAACAATATTATTTATCCAAATAGTTTTGTCAACTCTTCCCACAGAATTTAAAGCTGGAATGACTTGATAGTTATAATCTTCCTCCGTAATTTCAGTAGGTACGACATTAAGCAAAGATGTAAATTGTAAATATTTATATTTATTTACATAATATAAAGATAATCTTGCCAAAGTTAAATTAGCATGAATAACAGGCATTGAATCGCTAAAGACTGCTAAACCTGCTAAAGTTATAAAATATTCGTTATATTCGCCTAAAATTCCATAAGACACCATTAAAGCTAAAAAAGCAGCTGAAATGTTGTAATTAGAAATATTACATATATATTGGTGAAATATAAAATCAGCGTTTGGTAGAACATCTTTTGTAACTTCATGGTGATCAATAACAATAACTTCTAATCCCTTTGATTTAGCATAATCTATTGTTTCTACCTCAGAAATGCCATTATCAACAGTTATTATAACTTCATAACCTTTAGCAATAAATTGATCTACTCTAGTCTTATTAATCCCATAACCATCTATATATCTTGATGGAATATAGTAACCTGGAGTTACCCCCATTATTTGTAGCGTTCCAACTAAAATAGATGTAGAGGTCAATCCATCAACGTCATAATCGCCATAAACAACGATTTTTTTATTTTCTTTGATGTATTCTTTTAATTTATCAATCAACAAGTGAAAATCTGAATAAAGAATAAAAGGATTGGGTAAATCCGATACACTCGGAACCGCAATCCTTTCTTCAAACTCAGAATCACTTAAAGAATAATAATCTTTTAGTTTTCTAAGTATTTCTTTCATATTTATCTATATTCATTAATTCCAGGAACGACAGTTTCACGGGCTTCGTTTTTGTTAACTACAACCTTTTTCTTGCCATTAATATGGAATACTTTCTTTAATTTTTCACCGACTTTAGCAAAGAAGTTACTAACTTTTGGTGAAACCTTTAACTTGATGCGTGTTCTAACAACAATGTAAAGTGGAGCAACTAAGAAATAAATCAAAGCGAATCCAACAGCACTTGTTATTAAGAAGATAATGAATGTTGATAACATTTCTTCACCAGTGATTGCAGCACCAACAATTGAAAGAATTGTCACTGCTATGCCACAACCTAAGACTGTAAGAAGTGTTAATCTTCTTGATTGATCAAGAATTTCAGCTCTTTGTTCGCTTGTTGGCTTTTTGACTTTGCTGTCTTTAATAACATCTTTATTTCTTGCAAATAACGAGATAGAAGCAAATGAAATAACAAACATTGCACCAAGATAACCAAATCCTGTATAAACGTTGAATGGTAATCTAAATAAGACAGGAATAGCAACGCCTAATAAACCAGAGACGACCATGTCAGATAATGCTGCTAGTGCAACAAAGATACCATATCTTAACAATAAGTAAACTGTAGCAAATACTGCTGTTAATCCTAAAACTAAATAAATTGAATTAACTGTATGATCAATACCAGAAGGTTGAACTTTATTAAATGAAACTGTAGCATTGTCATCTTTTTCAACAAACATATCTGTTAATTCGCTAACAACTACTGGATCATTTACAAGCTTTTCAGTAGCGATTGAAATATAAGTTGTGTAATAAGTTTCATCATATTCATCTGTTCCTTCAATACGATTGAAAGTAACATCTGTATATTCAATATCCCAGCCTTTTTGATCAAAATCTTCTATAAATGATTTTTTATCAAGATAAGTTTCATCAGTTGTTTTAATATCAATTCTTCCACTACCTGTATATGAACCAGTAAGTGAATACATATTGCCTGTAACACCAAAGCCAATTAAGCTTGCAACAGAAGCAACAACAATAGCTGCAGCAACTATTCCACCTTTGACAAGTGTTTTCTTTGACTTGCCTTCAGCATATAAGTTCTTAACATTTTCAGGTTCTTTTTTGACCTTTAATCCAAATCCACCATTGTTTTTGGCAAATGTACTTGACGTTGTTAACCAGTACATCATCCACTTATTAAGGTAGTTTGTAATTAAGAACATTGCTAAAGCACCGATAGTAACAACACCACCGAAAGTCTTAATGACGCCCTTACCGATTAAGAAACCGAATAAAGCGACGAAGAAGACAATAGCACATGAGTCTAAAGTTGCAGCAAATGACTTTCTATAACCTTCTTGGTTAGCTTTAGAAATTACTCTACCCTTTGAAAGTTCATCTTTAACTCTTTCAAAGTAGTTTATTGAAATATAAATTCCTAATGCAACTGTAACTACCATACCGATTAAGGCAGCTGGTGAGAATTCAAATCCTAAGAAGCTAAATACCAAAATGTCAATTAGAATACCGCCACCAATACTAACTGAAGCAATTAAACCTGAGAATCCATAGTAAATACATAACAAAATTGCAATTAAGGATAGTGCAATACCTGAAGCCAAAAGTGTGTAATTCATTGCTTTTGCACCAAATGATGCATCGACATTATTTTCGTAAAGATAAGAAATGTTTACACCATAGTCTTCAGCGTTACGAGCATTGACCCATGCTCTTGCTGTAGATGTTGTAAAAGCAACACCACTTGCATTACTTCCCAGAATTAAAGCATTTAAGTTTTCATTGTAGTTTTTAGAAATATCAATAGCACCAATTACCTTCTTTGCCATTTCTTCATCTGGATCATCACCAAATGCACCTTGGTAAGTATCGCTGTCTAATTTGTTTTCCCAAACGTAAATCATTGATTGTTGATTAGAATCGCTTGCTTCAGAAGCGTGAGTTTTAATTTCGTTATAAACATCAGTATTTTTAATGTTTAAACCTGGATAGCCATTCATGCCTGAATAATAGACAGAAGCAACATTGTTTTTAAAGAATCTTGAGCCACTAATACACCAGTCATCATATGTACAAACTGTTAATGAACCATTTGCTTCGATTAATGTACGAGCATTGTTGTAATCGTTTGTTGTTTGAGCAGCAAATGTAATTCTAATTTGATCATTGCCAACAAGTTCAATATCAGCATTTCTGATACCTGCTTTGTCCAATCTATTAAGAATGTTGTCACCAATTTTTTCAGCGTTAACTTGTTGACCACCTTCTCTTTGTGTTAGAGAATAAACAAGTTCACGACCACCGCCATATTCAAGCGATAAAAGGCGTCCATCCATAACGGCTTGGGTGTTAAATATTATGGCTGCTACGATAGACACAACCATAATGATAAATGCGAAGAAACGACGCATAAATATCTACCTCCATGTTCTAAATGTTCATTTTAACAACTATCTTTTATCATAGGATATTAAGTAAATTAAAAAGATTGTTGTAAATTTACATGCCTTTATACTTTATCATTACTGGGGCTAAATATCAAGAAAGAATGATGCTAATGAACAATAAAAAACTAATCAAATCATTAATTAATCTTGTCGTGTTGTCTTTTATAGGAAAATTTTTATCTTTGTTAGCTAGATTAAGTATGGCTAGAGCAATAAAAATAGAAGCTATGAGCTATTTTTCAATCATTAATCCATTGATGGTTTTATTATTAAATTTATCACAATTTGGTTTACCTTTAGCCTGTTCTACTTTAATAGCTAAACATCCGAATAAAACCAAAAAACTTTTTGTTTCAGCACTTTTAATATCAATATCAATTTCTCTTTTATTAATGGCTTTAATATATATATTAGCACCTTATATTGCAAATAATTTACTTAATAGCAAAGGTGCGACTTTAGCTACATATGGTTTAGGATTACTAATACCATTAGTAGCTTTATCAAGTATGTTAAAAGCGCTATATATAGGAAAAGGTGATGTTAAAGCTACAACATATTCAACAATCGCAGAAGAATCAACAAGAATAATTTTTATTGTATTCTTTATTTCTTTCTTTTCAAACAAAGGGCCTGAATATGGAGCGTTAGGAGCAGTTATTGGAATGGCAATAGGCGAAGTTGGCCAAAGCCTATTCTTATATTTAAAAGCGCCCAAAAAAGCAAAAAAAGATTGTTTTTATTGGTTAATTGCAAATGAGAATGATGATCCAGCATGTGCAATTGAATTAGTAAAAATATCTTTACCTATAACAATAGCTAGATTAATTGGATCATTAACATATTGTTTAGAGCCAGTTATATATACCAACATGCTTAAAGGTTTATTAGATACTGCAGAGATTACAAGAAACTATGGCGTTTTAACAGGCTATGTAATGCCTTTACTATTAATGCCAGGTTTCTTTGCTACTGCTTTATCAAATTATCTTTTGCCTAAAATGAGCAATTTCGTCGAAAATAAAAATATTAAAGAAGCCAAAAACATATTCGTTAAATTGACATTATTTTGTCTAACACTTGGATTTATATTTTCAATAGTGTTATTCTTTGGCTCATCGTTAATAATGAACATTCTTTACGGAACGACAATAGGCAGTCAATATATAAAAATATTAGCATTTCCTTTTTTAATTTATTACGTTGAAGCGCCGATAATCACTGCTATGCACGCTATAGGAAAAACTAAAAGCGCCTTAAGATCAACAATTATCAGTTCGATTTTTAGAATACTTGTTTTAGTTATATTTGTTAAAAGATTAAATATTTATGCTGTTGCATTATCAACAATTTTAAGTGCAGGATTAGATATATTACTTAATCTTATTGATGTTACCACTTTTCTCAAAAGGCAAAATGTATAGACCAGACTTTAAAATCAAAGCAAAAAAAACATCTTTTGTCTGAAGATTTTTCTTCTGTAGTTCTTCTAAAAGCCACTCTTCTTCCTTGCCTATTCTTTTTAATGTAGTTTTATTAATTTTTCCATCCATAATAAGTGGATCAGGAGACACGACTAAACAATCATCTTTCTTTATTATAGAAAGAGTTCCATTAGTTTCTAAAATTGCAAATTCTACTTCTAAAGGAGTCTGAATATCCTTAGATCGCAATTGCATCATTAAATCTTCAACAGTATATCTTTGCCTTTTCATTTCCTCTTGAATTATTTTTCCTTTATAAATGATATAAGTTGATTCACCTTCCATACCTTTTCTTATTTTGGAAAATTTAAGCGATGCAAATGCAGTAGCAATTTGTAAAACAACAATTATTGTTACAGGAATAATCGATCTTAATATAGAATGCTCTGGCTCATTTAACGATAAAGAAAATAATTCAGATATAACAAAGAATACAACTATATCAAAAGTAGATATTTTACCTATTTCTCTTTTTCCCATTAATTTTAAAACAACTAATAAAAAGAAATAACAAACAATTGTTTTATATGATACTTGTCCAACTTCAATCCAGTTCATTTGTTTTCCTCACTTATAAGTTATTCTAAACAATTTTATAGATTCATATACATTTAAAGAGGTTAAAATAGTGTTTAAATTTATAAAAAGTCTCTTTATAGCTATTTGCTGTGTGATACTAGTCTTTGTTATAAGCAGTTTTGTTTTAGAAATTCTAAATAGAGATCAAATTATCAGTGAAAAAACATACGATTATTTTTTAACAGGTTTAACTTGTTTAATATTTTTTATCTTTGGTTTAATTTTTAGCTTAAATCAAAAAGAATACAGCTTATTTATTTGTTTTATATTGGCATTATTATATTGTTCACTATCGTTTTGGTATTTAAATAAAGAAAATTCTCTAACAAAATTAATTTCAATATTCATCATTATTAAAACTTTATTGCTTATTTCTGGATCAGCTATCGGTAATAAAAGCCCACAATAAAAGCTCTAAGCAATTAAAGTACTTAGAGCATATTTCTATTTATTTTTTGAAGTTTTACCAAAATGTTCATAAGCTTTTAAGGTAGCCATTCTACCACGTGAAGTTCTATTTATTAACCCTTCTTTAATTAAGAAAGGTTCATAAACATCTTCTAGGCTTGTAGCTTCTTCACCTATGGCACTAGCAATAGCATTCAAACCAACTGGTCTACCATTATATCTTACAATTAGACATTCGAGATATTTTCTATCAATTTCATCAAGTCCTAAGGAATCTATTTTTAAAGCTCTTAAGGCTTTTTCTGCTAAGTCCTTATCAATATAGTTGATGTTTTCATATGAAGCGAAGTCTCTCACTCGTCGATAAAGTCTATTTGCTATACGTGGAGTTCCGCGACTGCGAGTTGCAAGTAGCATAGCAGCTTCATCTGAAATGTGACAATCAAAAACCGAAGCCGTTCTTTTAACTATTGCAAATAATTCTTCTGGTTCATAATAGTTTAAGTGAGATATAATACCAAATCTATCACGTAAAGGTGAAGATAGAGAACCAACTCTAGTCGTTGCACCAACCAAGGTAAATGGAGGTAGAGTTAAATTTAAAGTTCTAGCATCTTCATCGCGACCTATAACAATAGCTAATGTGTAATCTTCCATAGCGCTATATAAAACTTCTTCAACAACTCTTGGCAAACGATGTATTTCATCAATAAATAAAACATCACCTGGTCCCAAAGCTGAAAGAACGCTTGCTAATTCGCCTGGTCTTGCTATAGAAGGACCAGTAATAACATGTGCTTTAGTTCCCATTTCATTAGCAATAATTTGAGCCAAAGTTGTTTTACCTAAACCAGGAGGACCATACAAAAGAACATGATCCAAAGATTCATTTCTATTTTTAGCAGCACCGGTATATATTCTTAGATTTTCAATCAATTCTGATTGTCCAATATATTCGTCAAATGTTTGAGGTCTAATTGATAAACCACCTTGTGTTTCATCATCAGCATCTTCCATCGACTTGTAATTTGGGTCTAGAATTCTTTCACTGTTTTCTTCTTTCATCATATTCTACGTAACAAATTAAGTGCCTTTCTTATATATTCTTCAGTTGTTAAATCTTGTTCGCTAATCTTAGAAAAAGCGGAATCAATCTCGCTCTGTTTAAATCCAAAGCTCTTAAGGCCTTCCATTGCCTCATCCATATTTTTATTTCCAGTTTTGGTTTTATTAGCATACGCAAGCTTACCACGTAAATCTAATATAATCTGGTTTGCAGCCTTAGGACCAATTGCTGGTAATTTTCTAAGGAACAATACATCGTTTCTATCGATTGCATCTATAAGTGCATCTGGAGTCGTACCACCAAGAGCAGAAATAGCAGTTTTAGGACCAACTCCCTTAACTGAAACTAATTTATTAAATAATTGTTTTTCTTCAAAAGTCTTAAATCCAACTAAGAATTGTTCATCTTCCCTTATATAAAAAGCAGTATAAACCTTTTGAACTGAACCAAGCTCATAATCTTCAGGATGAGAGACAAAAACTTGATAACCTACTCCATGGCAATCGACAACGATAGAATCTTTTTGATGCAGTGTTATTATACCTTCTAAATAAAAATACATTGTCTTTCTCCTAACGATTAAAAATAATAAGAAAAATTAATAATAATACAACAGCTAATGTTCCTAATAGAATTCCTAATTTAAATAGTTCACTAGTATTTTTATTCATCAATTTTCTCCTAACGTATAGTATAATGCAAAGAGCGATTTTAATAAAGATTACCCAATATAAATATGCCTTTATTTTTTTAATTTCCTTTATTTTTTCAAAAAATCAAAGAAAACATTAATGTTATTAATCATATTTAAAACGTTTATAGATTTTTATATCAAAATAATTTATATTAGATATATATCTATATGATATTCTTTAGAAAGGTTCAACAATGAAAACTGTAATATATTTTGAAAGTGCTAAAGCATTGAGCAAATCAGGAATAGGAAGAGCCTTAACTCATCAAAAACTAGCATCTGAAAAGGCTGGGATTGACTATTCAACAAACATAAAAGACTATAAAGATGCTGATGTAATTCACATTAATACTTTATATCCAAAAAGTTATAAAGTTCTCAAAAAAATGAAAAAAGCTGGCAAACCAGTTATTGTACATGGACACTCGACATATGAAGATTTCAGAAATTCATTTAGATGTTGGAAATTAATGCGTCCTTTCATGAATCACTTTATAACAACTATGTATTCACATGCTGATTTAATAATTACTCCTACACCTTATTCAAAAGGATTAATTGAAAACTATAAATGCGTTTCATGCCCTGTCTTAGCTATTTCAAACGGAATCAATCTTGATGAGTACGCAAGAAATGAAAAATACATTCAAGAATTTAAAGATAAATTCAATATTAAAGAAGGACAAAAAGTTGTCATTGGAATTGGTTGGTTCTTTAAAAGAAAAGGTATAGATGACTTCTTTGAAGTAGCAAGAAAAATGCCAGATGTTACATTTATTTGGTTCGGTCATTTAAGCAAAATTGCTACACAACACAAAATAAATAAAGCAATTAAAAATAGACCAGCTAACGTTATTATGCCTGGTTACATTAAAGGCGATATAATTAAAGGCGCAATGCAATGTTCAACTTGTTTGCTTTTCCCAAGCTACGAAGAAACAGAAGGCATTGTCGTTTTAGAAGCATTTGCAAGTGGTCTTCCAGTAGTAGTAAGAGACATAGGAGTTTATAAAGATTGGTTAATTGATAAAGTTAATTGTCGTAAGGCTATTGATAATGACGGCTTTGTCGATTGTATCAGCGACATAATTAATGGAGATAATACAAAAATGATTGCTAATGGATATGAAATTGCTAAAGAAAGATCTATCGATAAAATTGGTAATCAACTAAAAGCAGCATACGAACAAGCTATAGAATTAAACAAAAAAAGATAAGTTTTTAAGAAGTAAACAATTAAGTTGTTAACTTACAATGTTTGCTTCAAACTTATCTTTTTTATTAGTTAAAATATTCAAATTCGAAGTCGTCTAATTTGATGATTGTACCATCTTTAACGCCCATTTTTCTAAGCATGTCATCGACACCAATTCTATTTAAATAAGCGATGAGTTTCATCATACCTTCTTCAGTTGTTGTATTGATTAAACGATATGTTCTTATTACTCTATCGCCAGTAATGACATAGCTTCCATCAGCGTCTTTCATAATAGTAAATAGTTCTTTTTCTTTCTTATCTGGAGAAACTGTAAATTCAGCTGAATCTTCCTTGTGGAATATTGGGAAGATAGGTGTTGTTTGAAGTAATTCATACGCTCTTCTTAATAGAGGTTTAACACCTTCTCTTTTCATAGCACATATTGGGAAAACTTCATATTTATCGCCTAGTTTTTCTTTTAATTTAGCTAATCTTTCTTCAGAATCTTCGCAGTCCATTTTATTAACAGCAACAAGCATTGGACGCTTTAAAAGATCCAATTTATAACTACCTAATTCATTATTGATTTTGTTAAAACTATCAAATGGATCTTCTTCATCCCTAGATATATCTAAGACATGAATAATAACTCTACAACGCTCAATATGTCTTAAGAAAGTTAATCCTAAGCCTTTGCCTAAATGAGCTCCTTCAATTAAGCCTGGAAGGTCAGCAACACAGAATGTTTCATCATCTGATAATTGTACTACGCCTAAGTTTGGAGATTTAGTTGTAAATTCATAAGCAGCTATTTCAGGCTTAGCGTTAGAAATAACACTTAATAAAGTAGATTTACCAACACTTGGCAAACCAACCAAGCCAACATCAGCTAACAATTTTAATTCAAGGTAAATATCTTTTGTTTCACCTGGTAAACCATTTTCTGCTACTCTTGGAGCCCTATTAGTTGGACTTTTGAAGCAAACGTTACCTCTTCCACCACGTCCACCTTTAGCAGCGAGATATGTATCACCTTCATTAGATAAATCAGCTAATATTTTTCCATCTAAAGTTGTTACAACTGTCCCACATGGAACGTCACAATATACATCTTTAGCATCTCTGCCATACATTAATTTTGCTTTACCTTTTTCACCAGGTTCAGCTTTAATTGTTATTGAATGTCTATATGCTGATAAAGAGTTAATGCCACGACGAGCTACAAAATAAATTGAACCGCCTTTGCCACCATTGCCACCTGATGGGCCGCCATATTCGATGTATTTTTCATGGCGGAAAGCGATAGCACCATCGCCACCTTTACCTGATGAAATAGTAATTTTTACTTTATCATTAAACATATACATTCACTCCTTTTTTTATTATTTGAATAAAATGGTAAAAAAATCCCGTCAAAAATGACGGGATTAAATAAACTAAAGTTTAATTAGTCTTCAACAACTGGATAAACAGAAACTTTCTTGTGATTTCTGCCGAGTCTTTCATATTTGACAATGCCAGTAACTTTAGCAAATAAAGTATCATCGCCACCACGACCACAGTTGAGTCCTGGATGAATTTTTGTGCCACGTTGACGATAAATAATTGAACCAGCTTTACAGAATTGGCCGTCACCAATTTTGCTGCCTAATCTCTTTGATTCGGAATCACGACCGTTCTTTGTAGAACCGACACCTTTTTTAGAAGCAAAGAGTTGAATATTAAGAACGAATTTCATAACATTACCTACTTTCTGTGATGACTTTAAGATTTTCCGGATAGCTAAATGCAATTGTTTCTAGTTGTGTAACTAGAACTTCAAGCACAACTTTATCATGATCACTGACATCACTAAGTGTCACGATACTTCCGTTGCCCTCTTCATAAACAATGTCAAATCCATTAGGATTTGTTAGAGCGTTTAGAGCGCCGATAAAGCAACTTGAGGCACCTGCACATACAACATCTTGTCCGTATTCTGCGTAGCCTGAATGGCCTTTGAGAATAATGGATTCAATTTGATTTGCCTTATACTTCACTGTTACTTTTATCATAAGCTACTAGCAATCGATTGAATCGATTGTAACTCTTGTGTATGGTTGTCTATGACCTTGGGTACGACGATAGTTAGCCTTGGCCTTGTACTTAAAGACAACAACCTTTGGACTCTTGCCGTTCTTGGTAACAGTTCCTTTAACGCTAGCGCCTTCAACATAAGGAGCACCAACTTTTGAACTTTCGCCACCAACAAGTAAAACTTTGTCAAAAACTACTGTTTCGCCTTCGTTTGCTGAAAGCTTTTCGACGTAGATGGTATCTCCGACGGAGACCTTAACTTGTTTACCACCAGTTACGATAATTGCGTACATGTTTTATGTACCTCCTTTTTTCTCACTAATGACTCGCTCATGACGGTCTTCTTTCGAATGTTAGTTACCGTTTAGATGCGGTTGTAGCCTAGTGGAGGCATTACAACTGCTATATAATAACAAATATATAAAAATAAATCAATATTTTTATTTACTTAAAGCTTCATATTTTTTAGATGAATTAATATAAAAAGGCTTAAATAATTTAGTATTTAAGCCCAATTTTAAATTAATATTTTTGTTTTCTAATTTTGCCATCAACTTTATGAATAACAATTCTGTGATCATAACGCTTAGCTAATTCTTTTGCTCTTGCAATAGCTTCTACTTGAGTGTCATAAGAGCAAATAATTTTTTCAGAACCACCAAATCTTACAATCCACTTTCCATCTTCTTTTCTTCTAGAAATGTGATAAGCACGTGCATCTTTCTTTTGTTGTTCTTCAGTTTTTTCAACACTGTCATCTTCTTCTTCAATAACAACATCATCTTTAGATTCGCTTTCAGCAGCTGGTGTTTCCTCTTTTACTTCAGCCTTTGTTTCTTCTTTTGCTACTGGTTCTTCAACCTTTGCTTTTTTAGTAGCAGGTTTCTTTGCTGTTTGTTTTTTAACAGCTGGTTTTTCTGCTTTTTTTGTTTCTTCAGGCTGAACTTTATCTTCCTTTACTTCTTCAGTTGGCTTATCTTCCTTTACTTCAACCTTTTCATCTTCCTTCTTTTCAACTGGAGCTGTTTCAACTTTAGTTTCCTCTACTTTAGTTTCTTCAGCAACCTTTTCGCTTTCTTTCTTTTTCTTTTTACCAAAAAGACCAAAAAACATAATATTTCCTCCTATTATTTTTTTTAAGTTTAACACATTATTAATACTCAAACAATATTTTGACAATACTTTTACATACAAATCACAAGTTATTAATCACATTAATTTTAAATATTTAAAATTTAAAGCGTAATCATATCGAAAAATACATATTTTTTTGATAAAATATTTTTTAGAGGTAGAAGCTATAATGAAAACTACTAAAAAAACTGTATTAGTTTTGGATTGTGGTACTCAAAGCGTAAGAGCATCAATTATCGATTCAGACGGAAATATATTAAAAATTATCAAAAGTAAATATGGAGAACCATATTTTTCAATCAATCCCGGATGGTGCGAACAATATCCTGACTACTATTTAGACAAAATTTTTGAATGTACTAAAAAATTAAGAAGTGAAGAACCTGAACTAATGGATAACGTCAGTGCTATGACTATTACATGTTTTAGAGATTCAGCTGCACTTTTAGATGAAAATTTTAATGTTGTTAGACCAACAATTTTATGGCTTGACCAACGTAAAGCTAGATTAGATGAAAAACTTTCATTTATTCAAAAAGCAGCATTCTTTATTGTTGGAATGTCTGATACTATTAAATACAATAGACAAAGAACAGCAGCACATTGGATTAAAGAAAACGAACCAGAAAATTGGAAAAAAATTAAATATTATGTTCCTCTTACAACATATTTCAACTTAAAATTAACAGGTGAATTTAAAGAATCATCTTCTAATTGTACTGGTCACTATCCTTTAAATTATAGAAAAGGTAAGTGGTATGGAAATCATGCATTAAAAGGTAGCATTTTTGGAATTAAAAAGAGTCAATTACCGCCATTAATCAAACCTGGAAGAGTCCTTGGCTTTATTACACCTGAAATTGCTGAAGCTACAGGTATTAAAAGCGGTTTACCTTTAATGGCCTCAGGTTCTGATAAATCATGCGAATCATTAGGTAATGGTTGTTTAGATTTAGATGAATTGAGTATTTCCTATGGTACAGCATGTACAATAGAAGTTACATCAAAAAAATATCATGAGCCAGAAACATTCTTACCTGGATATATAGCATGCTATCAAGGAGCATATAACTTAGATGTTCAAGTATATAGGGGATATTGGATGTTAACGTGGTTTGCTAAAGAATTTGCCCCAGAAGCAATTGATGAAGCAGCTATAGAACATATGTCAGTCGAAGAAATAATGAATAAAAAGCTATTAGAAATTAAACCTGGATCAGAAGGATTAATTACTCAACCATATTGGGGACCAGGCTTAAAACGACCTCTTGCCAAAGGATCTGTTATTGGTTTCAACGATTATCATACAAAATATCACCTTTATAGATCGATTATCGAAGGAATAGCCTTTGAGCTACGCAATGGCTATGATTCAATAAGAAAAAGAACAAAGAAAAAACCAAGTTATGTTGTCATAAGCGGTGGCGGCGCTGCATCAGATGCCATCTGTCAAATTACAGCTGATATTTTCGGAGTTGAAGCTAGAAAAGTTCAGACAACTGAAACATCATCATTAGGTGCTGCAATGTCATTATTTATAGCAATAGGAGAATATAAAACGCCTAGAGAAGCTAAAGAACATATGATTAGATATGTAAAAAAATACACACCTATCAAAGAAAACGTCGAAGAATATAATAAACTATACAAAAACGTATATAAGAAAATATATCCAAGATTATCAAAAGTCTATAGATATCTATCAAATTATACAGCTAAATAAAAAACCGAGTAGGTTTGAACTACTAAATTAATAGTAATTCAGATTTACTCGGTTTTTATATAACTTTAATTTGCAAGCCTTTTAAAACATCTAAAGTTTCTATGTTAATTATTTCATCATTTGATGCAGTACATGATGAATCAACAATAATCTGAGTCTCAGGTTGGGCTGTACGAGCTAATACAGCATTTGAAAGAACACAAATATTTGAAACTAAACCAACAAGTTCTATAGATTCATATTTGTTAGTTTTCAAAAATTCATATAACTCATCTGAGCCAAATGTATTTTTATAAAAAGTAATATCGTTTTTATCATAATTTAAGCCAACATTTCCATATAAATCATGTCCAATAGTATTAATTATGCAGTGTGAAACTGGTAAATGTTTTCCTTCAAATGTATTTAAATAATTGTTATCATGCGTATCAAAAGTAAATGCAATTTCATCTCCATTATTTCTATAATCTTTTATTTTATTAGAAATTGGTAAATCTAAATTCTTTGCCTTTTCAAAGCCTAAACTTCCTGAAACAAAATCAATTTGATAATCAACAACAATAAGTAATCTTTTCATATATCCCCTTAAAAGAAATAAAGCACAAAAAAACCGGCGATGACCTAATCTCCCG
>FR898178.1 GCA_000437395.1 Clostridium sp. CAG:288
TTCTGGATTAATATCTACATATAATCTTACTATTTTTATTTTATCTTCAAATGTTAACTTCAAAATAAAAACCCCTCAAGTCTTTCCGATCTCTCGGTTCAACTTTTGGGGTTCATTTCATTAATTGACTGCTTTATTTTTTACTTTGATAAGAAAGCCTTATAAGCTAAGTATGCCTCGTAAACATCAGCTTTACTTACAATTTCCATTGGAGCATGCATATTGAAAACTGATACGCCAGCATCGATGACATTCATGTTATAGTTTCCTAAGATGTAAGCAATTGTACCGCCACCACCTTGGTCAACTCTACCAAGTTCAGATGTTTGATAGTGAATATTATTTCCATCAAATACTTTTCTAATCCAAGCCATATATTCTGGATTTGCATCGTTAGATCCACTCTTACCAGCACGTCCTGTATATTTATTTATAACAATTCCTCTATTGAATCTAGCAGCATTCTTTCCTTCACATACTTGTGGATATAAAGGATCTAATCCAGCTGAAACATCGCTTGATAACATCTTAGCGTTTGTCATTGTACGTTTTAAATCTAAATATGATGTATAACCCATTGCATTAAGTAATTCAGCAATTACATCTTCAAAGTACATTGATTGTGCACCAGTTGCACCAACAGAACCAATTTCTTCTTTATCAACTAAGATACATACTGATGTTTCTTCAACTTCTTTAACATCAAGAATTGCTTTTAATGAAGTAAAAGCACATACTCTATCATCGTGTCCATAACCTGCTACCATTGAACGATCCAAGCCATAATCTCTTGCTGGACCAGCTGGGACGATTTCAAGTTCAGCTGAAACTAAATCTTCTTCTTCGATTCCATATTTGTCTTTTAATATTCTTAAAGTATTTAATTTGACAGCATTCTTTTCTGCGCCTTCTAAAGGCATTGATCCTAAAGTAACATCCAAGTCTTCACCTTCGATTACTTTTGAAGCTGTCTTTTGCATTTGATCTGCAGCTAAGTGGATAAGTAAGTCAGATATACCGACAACTGGATCATTAGCATCTTCACCGATATTTATATCGATTGATTTACCTTCTTTAGTTATAACAACACCGTGAATAGCAAGAGGTATTGTAACCCATTGATACTTTTTAATACCACCATAATAGTGAGTATCTAATAAAGAAATACTTTCTTTTTCGTAAATTGGATTTTGCTTTGCATCTAATCTTGGAGAATCTATATGAGCACCTAATACTCTCATACCTTCAACAAGAGGCTTTGTTCCAATTTTAAATAAGACAATATTTTTATTCTTATTAATTGAATATAACTTATCCCCTGCTTTAATCTTTTTTCCAGATTTAATTACATCATCTAAATAAACAAAGCCATTATCTTCAGCAAGTTTTTTGCTTAATTGAACACAACGTCTTTCGGTTTTGCCTTTAGACAAAAAGTTTTTATATTCCTCACAAAATAATTGTATCGATTTTTTCTTTTCATCTGAACAATCTAAAAATATATTTTTATTGTACATAAATTAACTCCTTCCGATATTTTTATATTAATAACTTAATTAATTTTTTTCAACTTATAAGATAATTTTATCTTTCAATATTATTTTCTAACTCTTCTTTATAAAAAGGTTTATCATGCAAATGAACGCTTAATAATGAAGCAATTTTGTTCATGTATTTTCTATCGACAAATAAATAATCAATCAAGTAATGAATGACAAAAACTAATGCTCCTGTTAAATTACAGAATTGATCTTGCATAGTATCTAAAACACCTGTTTCAACAGCATGTTGGCTATTTCCACCAAATAGAGAATCTAAAGTATACTCACAAACTTCCCACAAAACACCTACACATCCTACTAGTGCAAAGCAAAAGAAGACTTTTGTGAATAACGAAACCTTATCGTAGTCATCTTTTTTTAGAAGAACAAGCATTCCAATATATCCGCCTAAATAACCAAATAAAGTGTGTAAAATAGTATCAAAATATGGAATGAAAGCATAGACGTTAAGTCCTGTAGCAATCAAATTAGAACAAGTAGCAAAAGTGTATGCACCTATTTTAAAAACTGGTGGTAGTCTTAAATAAAAGACTGTATAAAATAAAGCTGGAATCCATATAATCATTAAATAATAAACAATTTGTTCTTTGCTAGCCCAACTTACTGCTGTTACATCTAAAATAATATATATAATAATTGCAACAGCCGTAATTATTAAAGGTGGAAGATATTCCTCCTTCCAATTTTTTAAGCGACCAATTAACCATTGTTTAAATTTCATATTGTTACCTCGTTTATAACATCTATTCTAATTATAATATATAATCTTATTTATTCCTTACTTTTTCGAAAAAAGAAGACATTATTTTAGAGCAATCTTTATTCTCTAAGTAATGAACTTCAACTTCATGGATAGTTAACGATACACCAAAATGAGTAAAAGCACCTTCAGTTTTATCAAATGCGCCGAAATATATTTTATTAATTCCTGCGTTTATTATTGCTCCTAAGCACATTAGACATGGTTCAAGAGATATATATAAAGAAGCTTTTGATAGATCTAAGCCTTTTTCTATAGCTTCGTTTATAGCTAAAATTTCAGCGTGATATAATTTGTTATTATTAGCCACACACTTATTGTGTGATCGACAAACAATTTTATTATCTATAACAAGAATTGCTCCTACTGGAACATCATTATTATCAAAAGCTTTCTTTGATTCAACTAAAGTTTGTTTAATTAAATCTTTGTCAAAAGAATTATTCATAAAAATATCTTCCTCTTTAAACAAAAACCATTGCACACATTTGGAGCACTTATGGCTGCTACCTTCCGGTCCTGACCAGGTTCATGTCACAAATATCGCAATGGCTTTATTATTATATGTGTAAAGTTAAAAAATATCAACCATACTTATCTTATAAGAAAAAAATAATTTTCTTTTATCATCTTACTTATTTATGTAAACTATTGTAGTGGAGATTTTATGAAAGACTATAGTAAATTTCAATTTTTGCATTTTTTTAGATATTTGGGTGACGCGTTATTTTACGCTTTTTTAACCATTTATTTTAAATCTTTAAACTTTAGCGATTTAGAACTTGGAACACTATTAGCTGTTATTCCTTTAACAGCTATCATCGGTAGTTTAGTTTTAAGTAAACTATCTGGTAATCAACATCGAAATATTATCATGTTAAAAGTTGTAAATGTTGTTGAAGCAATATTTATGATCTTCTTTGGATTCTTTACTTCTTTTGTTCCTATTCTTATTTTCGATATTATTGTAGCTTTTTGCAATAAAGCTTATTACTCTCTTTTAGAGTCCATAGCTATCGATGTATCAAAAAGCGCCAATAAAAATTATTCAAACATTCGAATATTTGGTTCGATAGCTTATTTAATTTCTTCTTTCTTTGGAGGCTATCTAATAGAATTCTTTAATTACAAATACGTATTTATTATTGCAAGTTGTTTATATTTAATTTCTAATTTATTCATATTGTTTATAAAATCAGATAAGAATGATAATGTTATAGAAAAAGATAGTGTTAAAATTGTAGATATCTTTAAAAACAAATCTTTTTGTTTTTACTTGTTATTTTATGTATTTGCCTTAGGTGCATCAAATGTTTCTGATAATATCTTTGCCTTATATGTCTCAGATTTAGGAATGAATCAAGCTAATTATGGCATGGTTTTTTCAATGGAAGTTTTGTTTGAAATAATATGTATGTTTATTGTTTCAAAAGTGATAAAAAAGGATAAATATAAACTTGTATTAATTTGCTCTGCAATTCTAATTTGTCTAAGAAATGTTTTATTTGCAATTCCAATGCCTCTTATTGCTTTAGCTATTATTGCTAGTTTAAGAGGTATAGCTTGGGGATCAATGCTAGCAGTTCATTTAAACTATTTTTCTTCTATCGTTAAAAAAGAATATTTAACAAAATCAATTTTTGCTTTAAATATATTTCTTCAAATATTCAATGCTCTATTCAATCAGTTCGGACCTAAAATTTCAAGCTATTCATACTCTTTAATGTTTTCATTGCTTGCATTATTTTCAATAATTGGATTAATAATGCTTATTTTTGTAAAACAATCAAATTTAGATACTAATTGTGATAAACTTATAACTGAACAAAATAATTTGGAGGGATAAATTATGTTAGATGAAAAAACAAGAAAAACCTGGGGAATACCTGATTATTCAAACGTCCCAGCTGTCGCTTTAGAAACAACTATAATATCACATGGAATGCCATATCCAGAAAATGTCAAAACAGCATTAGCTGTTGAGGAAGAAGTAAGAAAAACAGGAGCAATTCCTGTAACAATTGGTATCGTTGATGGAAAAATAAAAATTGGCATGACACCTGAAGAAATTGAAGAGTTTGGTAAAAGACACGATATTATGAAATGTTCACGTCGTGATATAGCTTACTGTTTAGCTAACAAAAGAAGCGGTGCAACAACTGTTGCTGCTACTATGATATTAGCTGAAATGGCTGGTATCAAAGTGTTCGCTACTGGCGGCTTAGGTGGAGTTCATAGAGAAGCTCAAAAAACTTTCGATATATCCGCTGATTTAAATGAATTTGCCCGCACTCCTGTAACAGTAATTTGTTCTGGACCAAAAGCAATTTTAGATATTCCTTTAACATTAGAATACTTAGAAACACAAGGTGTACCTGTTATTGCTTATAATACCGATACACTTCCAATGTTCTATTCAAGAACTTCAAATTATAAACTCGAAATGCAAGCTAAAAATCCAGATTCTATTGCTAACATTATGCACATATCTAATGAACTTGGATTAAAGCAAGGAATGATTGTTGCAAATCCTATACCTGAAGAATATTCACTACCAAACGAAGAAATTGAAAAAACAATTGAAGAAGCGATTGAAGAAATGAATGCAAAAGGAATTAAAGGCAAAGAAGTAACACCTTATTTACTTTCTAAGATTGTAGAATTAACAAGTGGTAAATCTTTAGAATCAAATATTGCTCTTATAAAAAATAATGCTAAACTTGCTGGAGAGATTGCTGTTAAATACAATGAAAAGAAATAAAAACACAGAAAAGAATTATATTTTAATTACCGGTGCTGATAGTGGTATAGGTAAGCAATTTGCAATTCAATACTCAAATATAGGATATAAAATTATCCTAACAGCAAGAAATTTAGAAAAGTTAAAAGCAGTACAGGCTGAATTAAAAACAGAATCTGTAATTATCATTAAAGATTTATCGATAATGGATAATTGTTATGAGCTGCTTAAAGAAGTGGAACAATATAAAATAGATATGTTTATAAATAATGCTGGTTTTGGAGATTTTGGATTAATTGAAGAAACAAATACAGAAAAAGCATTAAAAATGACAGACTTAAATTGTAAAGCGTCACTTATTCTCATTAAAGAATTTATAAAAAGATTTAATAAAGAAAATAGCGAAAAGAAAATATTGGCTGTAGCATCTGCCGCAGCGTTTTGCCCTGCTCCATATATGGCCGAATATTATGCGACAAAAGCTTATCTTTTTAGATTAGTCTTAGGATATAGACAAGAATTAATTGATCAAAAATCAAAAGTTAAAATTTCAATACTTTGCCCTGGACCGGTTAAAACAAATTTTGAAGAAGTAGCTAATGTAAAGTTTCAAATTAAATCTTTATCTGCTGAAAAGGTTGTTAAATACACAATTAAAAAACAAAAGAAAAATAAAACAGTTATTGTTCCTGGGGCAATGATTAAATGCGGGCATTTTTTATCTAAGTTTGCTAATGAAAAATTTGCTTGTAAAGTCTTAGATAAAGTTGCCAAGAATCCAAACAATTAAAAAATAGATGTCGGTTTTTACACAAATGCCATTTTGTCAATAAAAGTCGACATCTTTTTAGCACTCATATGTTGACATTGCTAATTATTGGATTAAAATATAAGTGTCATCATAAAATGACGTTATAGGAGGCTTATATATGCTTAGACCATTACATGATAACGTAGTATTAGAAGTTGAGCCAACTGAAGAAAAAGTTGGTGGATTAATTATTCCTAAAAAAGGAGAAAAGACAGCAGTTGCTAAAGTAGTTGCAGTTGGTCCTGGAATAAATAAAGACGGAAAAACAGTCGAAATGCCAGTTAAAGTTGGCGATAAAGTTTTATATAAAGAATATTCAACGACAGAATATAAACAAGATGAAACAAAATATCTTGTCGCATCAATAAATGATATTTTAGCTATTGTTGAATAATTTGGAGGATAAATAATATGGCAAAAGAAATAAGATTTTCAAAAGATGCTAGAGTATCAATGCTTAAAGGTGTTGATACACTTGCAGATACTGTAAAAGTTACAATGGGTCCTAAAGGAAGAAACGTAGTATTAGATAAAGGCTACGGATCACCACTTATTACAAATGATGGCGTCACCATTGCAAGAGAAATAGAATTAAAAGATAAATTTGAAAATATGGGTGCTAAATTAGTGTACGAAGTTGCAAACAAAACAAACGATTTAGCTGGCGATGGAACAACAACTGCAACAGTACTTGCACAAAGTATGATTCATAAAGGATTTGAATGCGTTGATAAAGGTGCTAACCCAGTATTTTTAAGAGAAGGTATTGAAAGAGCTGGTAAAGCTGTAGCTGAAAAATTGCTTAACAATTCAAAGAAAGTTGATTCTGATAGTGATATTGAATCAGTCGCAACAATTTCAAGCTCTTCAGCTGAAATCGGACATATTATTGCTGAAGCAATGAAATTAGTAGGTAAAAATGGCGTTATTTCAGTCGATGAAAGTAAAGGATTTGATACCGAACTTCAAGTTGTTAAAGGCCTACAATATGACAAGGGATACATTTCCCCATACATGGTAACAGACCGTGAAAAAATGGTTGCTGAACTAGAAGATTGCTACGTCTTAGTTACAGACCAAAAAATAACAAACATCCAAGATATTTTAAATGTCTTGCAACAAGTTCTCGAATCACACAAGCCATTATTAATTATTGCTGACGATATCGAAAATGAAGTTGCATCAACCTTAATTGTTAATAAACTAAGAGGTTCATTCAACGTTGTTGCTACAAAGGCACCAGAATTCGGTGATAACCAAAAGAACATCTTACAAGATATTGCAATTATGACCGGCGCAACATTCTACTCTAAAGACTTATCCATGGAATTAAAAGATATGACTATAAACGATTTAGGTAGAGCCAAGAAAGTCACAGTTACAAAAGACAATACAACTTTAATAGATGGTGCTGGTTCAAAAGAAGAATTAGATGCCCGTGTTGAAGAATTAAAGAAACAAGCTGATAATTCCACATCTGAATACGACAAGAAGAAATATCTCGAAAGAGTTGCTAAGATGACTGGTGGTGTTGCTTTAATTAAAGTTGGTGCGTTAACCGAAAGCGAACTTAAAGAAAAGAAATTAAGAATTGAAGATGCACTTAATGCCACAAAAGCCGCTGTAAGTGAAGGTATTGTTATCGGTGGTGGAGCAGCACTTGTTGAAATATATAAAGACTTGAAGAAGACACTCAAAGATAATAATTCTGATATTCAAAAAGGAATAAATGTTGTATTAGAATCCTTGCTTGCCCCATTACATCAGATTGCTGAAAACGCTGGATTTGATGCTGATGAAATTGTTAGCAAGCAAAAAGTCTCGAGAACTCACATGGGATTCGATGCCAAAAATGGAACATGGGTCAACATGTTCGATGCTGGTATTGTCGATCCTACAAAGGTTACAAGAAGTGCAATCTTAAACGCTTCAAGTATATCAGCTTTATTCATCACAACAGAAGCTGCTGTTGCTGATATAAAGGAAGATAAACCAGCAATGCCTAACGGCGCTGATATGTATGATTAATAAAAATGGTGTGATTAATTTCACACCATTTTTTTATACGTTATTTGTTATTTATTAAATCTGTCAAGATTTGAGTCAATACGTTAATTGCTTTATTTGAAACACCATCGTTTGCTAATAAAACATCAGCATAGTTCATTGAAGGGGCTATTACTTCTTCAAACATCGGCTGAACAGTTGCAAAGTATTGTTCTATGATACTTTCATATGTTCTACCTCTTTCGTTATGATCTCTAATGAGTCTTCTTAAGAATCTTCTTTCTCTTGAAGCGTTTATAAAGACATTTAAATCACTTAAATGTCTAACTTTATCATCAACTAAAGCCATAATACCTTCAACGATAATTATATCTTTAGGAGAAATAGATTCAGTTTTTTGACTTCTATTGTGAACTGTGAAATCGTAGACAGGCTTTTCAATTGTTTTCCCTGCTTTTAAATCAGCTAATTGTGATCTTAAAAGTTTCCAATCAAAGGCTTTTGGATGGTCGTAATTGATTTTTGCTCTTTCCTCCATTGGAAGATCAGTTAAATCCTTATAGTAATCATCTATAGATAAATGAGTTACTTTATCTACTCCCAACATTTCAATTACCTTTCTAGTAACAAATGTCTTTCCCGAGGCTGAGCCTCCACCAATTAAAACAATTTTAGGCATTTTAAATATGCTCCTTCTAATCTAAAATTATAATTGAATGGTTCATGTTAGTCTAGTAAATTAATAAAAACCTCAAACTAAATAAAAAAGATTGTTTATCTACAAAATTACTATAGTTTAATTAATGCCTTAAATAAGTTATAATATGCACTGATAAAAGGATATATTATGAGCAGCAAAAACATTGAAATTGAAATATTACACAAAGATAAAAATTGTAATGCCCGATATGGTTTACTTAAAACTCCTCATGGAACAGTTGAATTACCTATGTTCATGCCAGTCGGAACGTTAGCTACTGTTAAATCTCTCTCTCCAAAAGAACTAAGAGAAATACACAGTGGCGTTGTATTAGCAAATACATACCATTTAGCCCTAAGGCCTGGTGCTGATATTGTCCAAGAAGCTGGTGGCGTTCAAAAATTTATGAACTATGATGGGCCAATGCTAACTGATAGTGGCGGATTCCAAGTTTTTTCTTTAGCTAAAAATAGAGACATAAAAGAAGAAGGAGTTACGTTTAGAAACCACCTTAATGGCGCTAAATTATTTTTCTCACCAGAAAAAGTTATGGAAATTGAAGCAAAAATCGGTGCTGATATCATCATGTGTTTAGATGAATGCGCTCCTTATCCAGTAACTAAAGAATACATGGTAAATAGTGTTGAACGTACACTTAGATGGGCAAAACGTTGTCAATTAGCTAAAAAAAGAGAAAATCAAGCTTTATTTGGCATTGTACAAGGCGGAGATTTTGCCGACATGCGTCAATATTGTGCTGAAGAGCTCGTAAAAATGAATTTTGATGGCTATTCAATTGGTGGAACATCTATCGGTGAACCAAAAGAGGTTGAATATAGAATGGTTTCTTATGCTGTTCCTTTCTTACCTGAAGATAAACCTAGATATCTCATGGGTGTCGGATCGATAGACATGATTTTTGATGGTATTCGCAAAGGTGTAGATATGTTTGACTGCGTATTGCCTACTAGAATTGCTAGACACGGAACTCTTATGACTTCAACTGGAAGGATTAACATAAAAAACAAAAAATACGAAAGAGACTTTACACCACTTGATCCAGAATGCGATTGTTATTGTTGCCAAAACTTTACAAGAGCATATTTGCATCACTTAATGAAGTGCGATGAAATATTGGGTAAAAGACTTTGCTCAATTCACAATTTAAGATTCTTAATTAGATTAATGGAAAAAGCAAGAGAAGCTATCAAGGAAGATAGATTCTTAGAGTTCGAAGCAGAAACCATGGCTAAATTTGGATCAGATAGAGGTTTTTAATATGAATGAAAATTTTGATTTTGACGTATATGATTTAAATTCTTATGACTACTACTTGCCAGAAGAATTAATAGCTCAATCTCCAGCTGAAAAAAGAGATCAATCAAGACTATTAACACTTGATTTATCAAACGGAAAATATAAAGACGAACACTTTTTCGATATAGTTAAATATCTTAGACCTGGTGATGTCTTGGTAAGAAATAATACTAAAGTTATTCCAGCTAGATTATTTGGAATTAAAGAAGGCACAGGTGCACACATCGAAGTTCTTCTTTTACATCCAATCGAAGGTGAAAAAGATGTTTGGGAAGCATTAGTTGGAAACGCTAAAGCTTATAAGGTTGGAACCGTTGTCGATTTTGGACCAAACGCTGAATTAAAAGCCGAATGTGTGAAAGAACTTGAAGAAGGATTAAGACACATCAAATTCAGCTATGAAGGTATATTCTATGAAGTCTTAGATAAGCTTGGCAAAATGCCTTTGCCACCTTATATTCACAATCAAAGCGCACCAAATGATAGATACCAAACTGTATATGCACAAATAGAGGGCTCTGCTGCAGCTCCAACAGCTGGTTTTCATTTTACTGATGAGCTATTTGAAAAAGTTAAAGCTATGGGAGTAGAAGTTGTTGATGTAACACTTCACATTGGATTAGGAACATTTAGACCAGTTAAGGTAAATAACATTCTTGAACACAATATGCATAGCGAATATTATATGATGTCCAAAGAAGCAGCTGATGCTTTAAATAAAGCTAAAGCTGAAGGAAGAAGAATCATAGCAGTAGGAACAACATCAACAAGAACAATTGAGAGTGTTATGGATAAATATGGAAAATTTAAAGAATGTCATGGAGACACTAAATTATTCATTTATCCTGGTTACAAATTTAAAGCAGTTAACGCCTTAATAACCAATTTCCATCTTCCTAAAAGCACACTTGTTATGCTCGTTAGCGCATTAGCTGGAAGAGATAACGTATTAAATGCCTATAAGCATGCTGTTGAAGAAAAATATAGATTCTTCTCTTTTGGAGATGCAATGTTTATCTATGACGGAACAAAATAAAAACTACAATTTAGAATATAAAAATATAGTTAAAGAAATTGATAATAAAGGAATTAAACCAAAGCTTTTTTTACACGCTTGTTGTGGACCATGTTTAACTTATCCACTAACGGAACTTGTTAATCATTTTGATGTTACTGTTGGATATATAAATCAAAATATTTATCCCAAAGAAGAATATGATCGACGTGAAGAAACATTAAGAAGATTTGTTAAAGAATTCAACGAAGAAAACAACCTAAATGTTGAAGTAATATCATTACCATACGATTATGATAGTTTTTTCCCTCTAATAGAAAAATATGGACCTATAAGAGAAGGTTTGGAGCGTTGTACATTCTGCCATTGGTATAGAATGAACAAAGCATACAAATATGCAAACGACAATCATTATGAATATTTTGCTACTGTAATGACAGTATCTAGCAAAAAGCCATCAGCCATATTAAATGAAATAGGAATAAGTTTAAATAAAGAGTATACAAATACAAAATTCTTAGTCTCTGATTTCAAAAAAGAAGATGGTCAATTAAAAGGAATAAGAATAGCAAAAGCTCATAACATGTATAGACAAGACTATTGTGGGTGTTCTTATTCACTTGAAGCAAGAAAAAATTATTTAAAAGAAAAGAAGTTATAGATTTTAAAGTCTATAACTTCTATTTTTATTTGGTTATTTTTCCATTTGCATCTTCTTTAACCTCTGGAACACCTTTTCCAATTAGCAATCTGTCTGAAATCCAATTCAAACAATAACTAATAGGTCCAAACGAGGCACAAAGAACAATTAAAGATAGCCATTGTATTTTATTTAAATCAGTATATGAAATACCTGTAAAGTTATATGGAACCATAAATATTCCGATAACAGCACAAACAAGCATTGAAATAAATAGTGTTAAACGATAAGCGTTAAATGGTTTACACAAATGATATAACATAACTAGCGAAGCAACAATTAATGCAATAATAGCAAATGATTTTACTTCGTTTGTGAATACTTGTTCAACTGAACTTGTTGCTCCTAATTCAAAGAAGTCTAAGTAGCTTAACATTCCTGTAATCAAAACAGCAAATAACATCAAAATTGTTCCAGGTAAAGCCTTCATGATAACAGTCTTAAGGAATTTACCTTTTATTTGACTCTTATTAGGTTGAATAGCTAATAAAGTAGATGGAATACCGATTCCACACACTTCCATAACAATTAAATTCTTTGGGCTGAAAGGATACGATATTGATGATTTAAAGAACAAGTTAACAATAATAATTGATAGTGACAAAATAATGGTAAAGAAAGTTTTCATTAAGAATAGTGATGACGATCTTTGCACGTTATTTACGACTCTTCTACCTTCTTCTACTACTTTTGGCATTGAAGCAAAGTTAGAATCCAATAAAACTAAGTGAGCAACATTCTTTGTTGCTTCAGAACCACCTGACATTGCAATAGAACAATCGGCGTTCTTCATTGCTAAAATATCATTGACGCCATCACCAGTCATTGCAACTACTTTTTGTCTATTCTTTAACGATTTAACTAAAGCTGCTTTTTGTTCAGGAGTTACACGACCAAATACTGTATATTTATCAGCTAACTCTTCGATTTCTTGAATTGAAATACCTTCTAGTGAAATATATTTATCAGCGTTTTCAACTCCACAAGATTTTGCAATTTCAC
The DNA here is from genome assembly GCA_000437395.1 of Clostridium sp. CAG:288. Taxonomy (GTDB): domain Bacteria; phylum Bacillota_I; class Bacilli_A; order RFN20; family CAG-288; genus CAG-288. The sequence goes on from FR898178.1 coordinate 12,615, forward strand.
TTGCTGTTAATGGATTATCACCTGAAATAATCTTAATTTCTACACCGTTATCTCTGAACCACTTTATAGTATCTGGAGCTTCTTTTCTAATGTGATCAGCTAAGATAAATAAAGCGACAGGAGAGATGACTCCTTTTAATTTTTCATCTTTGATTGTAGCATTAGAATGAGCTAACATTAAGACTCTATAACCTCTAGCTTGTTTACTAGAAATAAGCGATTCAAGAACAGGCTCCATTTCTTTAAGAATAAATTCTGGAGCTCCTAAAATAAATGTTCCTTCATTTTCAAAAGAAATAGCTGAATATTTTCTTGAACTACTAAAAGGTATCTTAGCTTCTAATTTGTAGTCTGTATTAAATTTAAATCTTTGTTGTAATGCTATAGAAGTTTGGTTGTTATCGCTCATATTTCCTAAATATGCACCCATAACTTTATTAATATCATAACTGTTTTTTAAAATAACTACTTCTTCAACATTCATAGTTCCATCAGTTAATGTACCTGTCTTATCTAAGCAAAGAACATTAGCTCTAGCTAGCATTTCAATACAATATAATTCTTTAACTGAAGTATTATATTTCGAAAGTGAAACAACACCCATTGCCAATGCTACAGAAGTTAATAAGAACATTCCAGCTGGAATCATACCAACAATAGAGCCAGCTGTCGGTGCTACTGCATCTTTAATTTTATCCAAAACATTTAATGCATCAGAAGCTCTATAGTTGTTATAGAACATAATTGCACCAATAGGAACAATTATTACCGATATAACTAAAATAATGTTATTAAGCGATTTAATAAGCTCTGATTTAGGCTTTGTGTATCTTTTTGCCTGAGATTGTAATGTCATTGCATAGCTTTGTTCACCTATTTTATCTACTTGACATGTACATTGGCCACTAACAACAAATGAACCAGCATAGACAACATCACCAACATGTTTTTTTACTGGTAAAGATTCACCTGTTAACATAGCTTCATTAACTTCAATTGTTCCATCTTTAACAATGGCATCAGCAGATATTTGATTTCCGTTTGTAAGCACGACTAAATCATCTAATACAATTTCATCAGTATTTATAGAGACAGCTGCACCATCTCTAATTACAATTGCTGTAGGTGCTGTAACAAGTCTTAATTTATCAATAGTTTTTTTAGCTCTAATTTCTTGAAATATACCAATAGACATATTTGCAATCATAATTGCCATAAAAAGTAAATCAGTATAAGATCCAACAAGCAATAAAGCTATACCGATAAATGTTAATAACATATTAAAGAAAGTAAATACGTTATCACATATAATTTTCCAATAAGGTTTCGTATAATTTTTATTTGTAATATTGGTTAATCCATCTTTTTTTCTTTGTTCAACTTGAGATGAAGTTAAACCTTGAGATAAGAGCGGAGAAAATCTAACAATATTTAAAGGAATATTCTTTGCTACTTTCTTTTTATTACTCTTCTTTTTTGTATCACGCTTCAAAACACTTATTTCAATAGTTTCATCATCAGCTAGCATCATTTGACTTTCAGCATACTGCTTAACGTCTTTAACATTATTTTCTTCATCTGAAATTTTATCTGATTGAGGTTTTGCAGCAGCAGGAACAGAAGACTTAACTTCTTTCTTTTGTTTTTTATTTGCATTAACAACTTTAAGCTCATCTGTAGAAGTGCTTCCTAAAGAGACCTCTTGTTCATTCTTGCTTTCTTCAATAATTGGTTCAATAGATTTCTTTGTTATTTTTCTTTTTCTAACCAGCTTTTTTTCTTCTGAATCTACTGCTACTTCTTGAACATCAGTAATTGTTGGTTCTTCAATTTGCTTTGATGAAGTCTTTTTTCCATTATTTGCCATATGTTCTCCTTATATCTTTTTTGCTATGTTATAAACATAATTTTTTCTTAAGTTTAATTCGTCGCTAACAATTCCAACAGATTCCTTTAAAGAATATCCTTTTTCTAAATATTCTTTAATGTATTCAATTATCTTATCGTCATCTGTATCTGATTCGATATTTTTAGCACCTTCAACAATAATTACAAATTCACCGCGTTTAGCATCTTCAGGAAAATCAATCATATCGCCTAAAGTTCCACGAAGATATTCTTCATGAATCTTAGTTAATTCTCTAGAAATGACCACTCTTCTTTCAGCACCAAAAGCTTCAAACATAGAGGACAAAGTTTTATCTATTCTATGAGGAGATTCATAAAAAATTAAAGTTTCTTTTCTTTCTTTAAGATTTTTTAAAAAATCTTTTCTAACATTTTCTTTTACTGGTAAAAAGCCATAAAATGAAAAATCAGATGTATCAAATCCACTAGTAATTAAAGCTTGAACAAAAGCACTTGGTCCCAAAACAGCTGTTACTGGTATATTCTCTTCGATTGCCATTGAGCATAAAATTGCTCCAGGATCAGAAATTCCAGGATTACCTGCATCAGAAACAAATGCAACTGAAACTCCTTCAGTAAGCATTGCGTTTATTATTTTCTTTCCTTCTTCTTTTTCTTTTTGGGAATAGCAACTGACTAGTTTTTTATTTTCTATTCCTAAATTTTTTAGTAAGAAAGAAGTATTACGTGTATCTTCAGAAGCGATTAAATCAACAGACTTTAAAACTTCGACTGCTCTTTGAGAGATATCTTTTAGATTTCCGATTGGTGTACCAACTAAATATAGTACTGGTGATTTTTCATTACTGAATGGTTTATTTCTTTTTAACATCTTTATCTTTACCTGAGCCAATTACTTTTACTTCTTTTGAACTTACAATAGTTAACCCTTCTCCATCAGAAATTGTAAGGTTACCTGAAATAACGTTTAAACCAATTATTGTATATTGCTTATTATTGTATATTACTCTGGATCCAATTGGTGGATACTTTGTCTTTAATTCGCTATATGCTTGGTCTTCATATTTCAAGCAGCACATCAATTTACCACAATGTCCTGAAAGCTTTGGTATGTTTAAAGATAGCATTTGGTTTTTGGCCATACTAATTGAAATACCATCAAACGTATCTAAAAAAGAAGAACAACATAGTTTTAAACCACAAACACCTAAACCACCAACAATACCAGCTTTATCACGTGGACCAATTTGTCTTAATTCAATACGGCATTTTAATTGTCCTGATAATACTTTTAACAATTCTCTAAAGTCGACTCTATCATCAGATGTATAAGTAATCAAAACTTTTGTATTATCTAACGAAAACATAGCTTGTATAACGTTCATGTTTAATTGCATTGAATTTGATAATTCTTGAACTGATTTACCAACTATTTTTCCTTTTTCAATATTTTTAGCATGGGTGCTTTTGTCTTGGAATGTAGCTAAACGCAATACGTGTGGAAATAATCCTTCATCGCTTTCTTTATAATTTTTAACAATTTGAATTTTACCTAATTCAAAACCCAAAGAAGTTTCAACAACAACTTCTTGACCGACATTAACATCAGTTTCAATTTCATAATAACTTAATTTTGGACTATCGAATCCAACACCGACTATATATTTAGACATAAATTCCCCTTAAACAAAAAAAGTATAATTATTATTAATAATTATAACATACGAAACCATATATTTTGATAGCGAATAAAATTTCTATACAAAAAAATTACTTAACTTTCAATTAAAAAGCTAAATAATTATTTTAACGAGTTTATAATTCTTGCTAAAGAAAGTGTAGTATTCATATTTGCAGGTAAAGTATTTAATATATCTGCTAGTACATCTATCGTCTTTGGTAAAGAATCTTTATATGGTTTTACAGAAATTGCAAACGTAGAAAATGAATCCGAATAATTTGAAGACAATACATTACTAAACACTTTTATTAATATCGTTACAAAATATTTTATAGACTTTTGTGTTTTTAATAGTCCTGATCCTTCTTTTAATAAACCAAATCCAGCTTTTTCAAGAGAGCTAACTAAATCTGAAATAAATGTCTCAGCCACTTGAAATGCATTAATAAAATCATCGCTTCTAGATAATGTTTCCATCTCTTTAAAAGTAGGTGCAAAAAGAGATAATGCATATGCTTGTTCTCTTGAAAATCTATCTTCATTACCCTTTATAACTTCTTTAAACAAAAGTGGATTAACTTTAACGGTAACACATCTACTTACAATTGTTGGCAAACACTTTTCGATATTTGTAGTTGTTAATATTGCTACTAAAGGAGTTGATGGCTCTTCTAAAAATTTAAGCAAAGCATTGGCAGCTTCTTCTGTAATATTGGATATTTCTCCAATTATGTAACAAGCTGTGTGATTTTTTTCTACTGTTCCCAAAGAATATTTTTCTGACAAATAATTAATGTCTTCTTTTTTTAACCCTTTAGCTCTTCCATCGATAAAAGTAAAATCAGGGTGGTTATTCTCTTCAAATTTTTGACATTCTAAACAGCTGTTACAAGCTAATAAATCCTTAGTACAATAAAGTGATTTAGCTAAATACATTGCTGAATCCACTAGTGGTGAATTTATTTCACCATAAAGTAAATAAGCATGTGAAAGACGATTGGACTTACGCGAGTTCAAAAATAGTTTTGCTAATTTCGGCTGTGTTTTTTCAAACGTCTCTTTATCCATTTTATTCACCCTTTAAAACTTCAAGTATATATTTTTCACATTCAGCTGCAACTACTTCACGTGGTTGGCTTGCATCTATTCTTTTTATTCTATTTGGATATCTTTTTAACAATTCTAAATATCCTTCTCTTACTGACTTATGAAATTCAATCTTTTCAATATCTAATCTATTAACTTCTCTATTTTCATTTTTTGCAATTCTTGCTAAACCTTCTTCAGGTTCAATATCAAAAAATATCGTTAAATCTGGCCATTCATTTTCGGTAGCAAACATATTAATTTTTAATATATCATCTATTCCTAAACCTCTAGCATGACCTTGATAAGCTAACGAAGAATCAATATATCTATCACACAATACATTTACACCATTGTTAAGATTTGGAATAACCTTTTTTTGAAGGTGTTCACGTCTTGAAGCAGCATAGAGCAAAGCTTCTGTTCTTCCATCCATTCCTTCACTTTTCATAGAAAGAATTACATTTCTAATTTCTTCAGCAATTGGGGTACCGCCTGGTTCTCTAGTTAGGATAAATTTATATCCCATTTCTTCTAAATGAGGCAAAATAGCTTTTATAGCAGATGTTTTTCCACTTCCCTCTCCACCTTCAAATGTAATAAATTTACCTTGAACTGCCATCGTTGTTTTCTCCTTTTACTACTGTACGATCTAATAATGAACGTGATATTGTAGCTTCATCTACATATTCAAGTTCAGCACCAAATGGCAAACCGAAAGCCAAACGTGATACTTTAACGTTAGTTTCTTCTAATATTTTAGCAATATAAAGCGATGTAGTCTCTCCTTCTAGAGTAGAATTACACGCTAAAATTACCTCATTAATTTTGTCATCAATTACTCTTTTTTTCAATTCTGGAATATGTAATTTTTCAGGAGTAATACCCTTCATTAACGAAATAGATCCTCCTAAAACAAAATATAAACCATGATATTTATTTGTCTTCTCAAAACTAATAACATTTTTAACATCGCTAACTACTAACAAAGTTTTCTTATCTCGAGATTCATCGTCGCATATAGGGCATTTATCAGAATCGATAAATATTCCACAATGCGGACAAGTTGTTATATTGTTAACAACATTTTGTAATGCATTAGAAAACTCTATCAACACTTCTTTATCAAAAGATAAAGTAGCGTATGCTAAACGTTCTGCAGTTTTTTCGCCAATACCTGGCAATTTTTTGTAATATGACTTAAGGTCTTGAACAGTTTTAATCTGCTCCATAAATTAGAAACCAAATCCACCAAAGCCAGCATTTGCTGTCATGCTATTTGTAATTTTAGCTTGTTCAGCTTGAACTTTTTCTATAGCTTCATTTATGGCGATAGAAATTGAATCTTCAAGCATTTCTTTATCTTCAGGATCGATCATATCTTTATCAATTTCAACTTTTTCAATATGATAGTTTCCATAAATTGAAACTTTAATTGCGCCGCCTGCTGAAGTAATTTCAAATAAAGTTTCTTCTAAAGCTGCTTGCTTTTTTTCCATTTCCTTTTGCATCTTACGAGCTTGTTGTAAAATTCTTTGCATATCCATAGATTTAGTCCTCCTTTTTAAGTTCATCTATAAACTTTTGACCTGATCCTTTTCTTAATATTTTATCAAAATCAAGCTTGGTAGCATCAGGTAACTTACGAGCTTGTTGTAAATTTTTATAATGTTGTACTAATCTAATATATTCTGTTGGAGTAATTGCATAGCATGTAGGTGATACTCCGAATAACTCGCTCAATATATTTTTTAAGCCTTCTTGATTTGCAATCAAATTTATCTTTGCAGCTTGAGCATCAAACATAGTTTCAACAACTAATACATTGGCCCCAATAATTCTTGGCGTACATGCGTTTAGCATGACAGCATATTGTCCATATTCAGCTAATGCCTCTGGACTTTTTAGCTTTGGCCACGATTCCATAAGTGATTGCTTTAATGGTTTACTACCTTGAATCATTATTTGAATAACATCATCATCAGAGATATCTAACATTGGTCCAATTGTTGATACTTCCGCAACTTTGTTAGTAACTGTCTTCTTTTTAACAACAGACTCAACATAATCATCTTTAACTTCAACAATTTTTGTCTCAGGTTTAGCCGTATTTTCTACTTGAGATGTTATGCCGTTGACTAGTGGTTTATTTTGAGATTGATTAACTACAGTAGAAATAACTGGTGTTTCTTCTTTAGAACATAGTTTTATCAAAGTTAATTCAAAATGATCAAAAGCATTTGTCACTTTTCTATATTCTCTTCTTGCATCAATTAAAATATTAAGAGATTTTTTGATATCTTTTGGTTTAATCAATGTTTGTAAAGCTTCATTTGGCTTTAACACTGTCAATAAAGATTCATCTTTTGTCATTCCAAACACTAATAAATCTTTAAAAATCTTAATTAAGTCATCGTGTAATTTGACAATATCAATTCCACGTGAGTACATATCTTTAGCTGTGTTAATAACACTAGCTAAATCTTTTGATCCAATCTTTCTAACAAAGTCTAATTTATCTTTAACATTTAATAGTCCAAATAAAGTATTAATATCCTCAATGGATATATTATCTCCAGAATATGAGACAACTTGATCTAGAATAGATAGAGCGTCTCTAACGCCACCATCAGCAAGTCTAGCAATTAATTCTAACGAACCTTCTTCATAAGTAACATTTTCTTTTTCCAAGATTTCACTCATTTTTGAGATTATATCTTCATCAGATACTTTGGTAAAATCGAATCTTTGTACTCTCGATAAGATAGTTGGTAAAACTTTTTGTGGTTCAGTAGTAGCCAAAATAAATACGACATTTGCTGGTGGCTCTTCAAGAGTTTTAAGTAAGGCGTTAAAAGCACTCGATGACATGTTGTGAACTTCGTCAATTATGTATACTTTATATCTACCTAAAATTGGTTGATATCTAACTTGATCAATTAAATCTCTGACACTATCAACGCCAGAATTACTTGCAGCATCGATTTCAAAAACATCTGGGTGTGATCCAGTCTTAACTGCAACACAGTTTTGACACACATCACATTCGTGTCCTATTCCTTCTTCACAATTTAAAGCTTTGGCAAATAATCTCGCCATAGTTGTTTTACCTGTTCCACGAGGTCCGCAAAACAAATAAGCGTGTGCAATTTTATTTTCACTTAGCGCGTTTCTAAGCGTTTTGATTACTGCTTTTTGTCCTACAACCTCCGAAAACTTTTGTGGTCTATAAGTTCGATAGAAAGCTTGGTATGACATCGTTTTTCTCCCTTACTTATTATTTATACTTCCAAATATAAATCTTTCTTTATTAGACATATCTTTTACTTTTTTAAATTGATAATTAGGTATTTCTTCTTCTAAAATAGATATTGCTTCATTAATAATTTCCGGACAAACTTCAAAATAAATCCTGGCATCTTTTTTTAGTAAATTTAAGGCGTTCTCTGCTTTAAAAGCTTTGAAGAAATCTAATCCATCTTCTCCTCCAAATAAAGCTTGTTGAGGCTCAAAAGAAAGCGAATCATCAAGTTTAGTTTTAGATGGAATATATGGTGGATTAGAAACTAATATATCAGCTTTTTCTAAATTGTTTTTTTCAAATTCTTTAAAATAATCAGACTCAATAAAAGTAATATTTAAACCATTAATATCGTTATTGCGTTTAGCAACTTCTAAAGCTTCTTTAGATATATCAGAAGCGATAACTTTATTTGTATTTAATAGGTTTGTTAAGGCGATAGCAATAGCACCAGAGCCTGTACAAACATCATAAATAACTTTGTCTTTGCTTTGATATTTTCTTTCATTCTCAAGAATAAGATACATCAATTCTTCAGTTTCAGGTCTAGGTATAAGAACTCTTTCATCTACAAATAAATCAATTTGACAAAACTTTATTTTATGTGTCAAATAACAAATAGGATAGCCAGATTTAACAATATCTATAATCTTATTTCCATTCTCTCCAACTTCTTCAACACTATAAATATCCCCTAAGCCTTTGTAAAAGAAATGTTCAAAAAGATCACTTATATCACTAAGTTCAAGCGAATATTCTTTTCTAAGTGTTAAATAAAGTTGATTGAATGTCATTCTAAATTAATTTCCTTATTTGCTTCAATAATTAAATCTCTTTCGTTAGCTTCTTTAAGAGCGTCTAATATTTCATCAAGATCACCTTCCATGACTCTATCTAGTTTTTGAATAGTAAATCCAATACGGTGATCAGTAACGCGGTTTTGTGGATAGTTATATGTTCTAATCTTTTCACTACGTTCACCAGTTCCAACTTTTAATCTTCTTTCAGAACCAATCTTAGCTTCTCTTTCTTCATCATATTTTGCCTTGATTCTTGCTCTTAACAAGTTCATAGCAATTTCACGGTTTTGAATTTGGCTTCTTTCAACTTGGCAAGCAACAACAATTCCTGTTGGAATATGAGTAATACGTACTGCAGATTCTGTTTTATTAACGTTTTGACCACCTGCGCCTTGGCTTCTATATGTATCAATTTGTAAGTCGGCTGGATTAATGACAACATCGACAGCTGGTGTTTCAGGCATGACAAGAACTGTGGCTGTTGATGTGTGAATTCTACCATTAGTTTCAGTCTTTGGAACACGTTGAACACGGTGTGATCCACTTTCAAATTTAAGTCTAGAGTAAACATTTTTACCCTTAATCATAAACGAAACGCTTGAATATCCACCTAATGTCGTTGGTGAATCATCAATAAGCTGTACCTTCCAATGTTGAGCATCAGCATATTTTAAATACATGCGGTATAAATCACCTGCAAACAAGTCAGCTTCTTCGCCACCGACAGCTCCTCTAATTTCAACAATAATGTTCTTAGAGTCATTTTCATCTTTTGGCAAAATAGAAACTTGCATACGATTATATAAATCTTTTTGTTCTGCAGTTATTCTGTCAAATTCTTCTTGTCCTAAAAGTTTTAATTCAGGATCAGATTCTTTGATCATCTCCTTAGCTTCTTCTAATTGTTCTTCATTTTTTTCATATTGAGCAAAAAGTGAAACTGGTTCTTCAATAACTGATAACTCTTTAGATAATTTTGCAATAAATGATGGTTCTTTATCTGCAGCTTCTTCAGCTAAAATTCTATTAACTTCAGCATATCTTGCTTTTAAAGTAATCATCTTTTCAATTAAGTAATCTTTCATTTTCTTCTCCTATTTTTTGTTATTGTCTTAAATTTCTTTTCTTTCTTTTAACCTTTTGGCTCTTGAGATTGAAAATAGGATTTTCGTATAACTTTTCTTGTAATCTTATTGAGTAATAACATGCAAATATTACGTAATAAGTAAATGCACCAATCAATGTGAAGCCTTTACTTATATCAAGTCCTGGCGTTTTATAAACCATGCTATATTCATAATTGCCCTTTTCAGCTATAAAGGCATTAAATCCGCCTTGTCCTTTATAAATTTTGACATCTTCATATGGCTTATTTGATCCCACTTCTCTTCTTTTTATTGACCAGCCTTCATCGTAAGCGACATTTGTTACAACAAATTTATCTGATTCATAATTTGTTTTAAATGAGATATTTGCATCTGTATTATAAGAAACATCTTCTAAAGCATTTGCTTTTAACTTATCAATATTCGCTTGATATACATCGTTATATTGATAATATGTACTGAATTTATCAAAGACAAATCCTGGAATAATATTATCTCTAGTTGTAGCAACAATTCTTGATACAGGTCTATCAACATAGAAGCCTCTAGCATACTTCCAATCGCTAGTTTTATCATATCCATTCCACATGTGCATATCGTTTGTAATCTTATTGCCTTCAGCATCAAAGAAAGCAAAGTCAACGTTATAACCAAATTTGAAATCAACTGAAACATAACAGCCACCACGAGTTTCAGCAGCTGAACAAACGGTATTTCCATTTTTAAAATCAACAACGATTTTAGACCATATTGGAAGTTCTTTAGCGTTTGTAGAATTATATTCTAACTTTGTATCACCACGATAAATTCCATATTGATTCGGGTTAGGTTGCTTCTTTTCTTCATCAGTTAATTCATGGTTTGGATCTTCAGCAATGATATAACCATTATCATCATAGTTGGCTCTATAAATAGTGTAGTCAACATAATTTAAATCGTTTGTTCTAGCACTAAATATTTCACTTGTATCTGTTGGAACAACAGCCTTAATATCTTCCGAGGCATTGTTAATTTCATCGATATCATCTTTTTCAACAATACCATATTTCAAATATTTTGATTCGTTGAAATCAGCATATGTCGTTCTGCTAAGATATGATGAAGAAACAATATTATCATAAGCAAATCCTAAATCTATGTAGTTATCGTTAACATACAATTCATGATTTCCGTTATTTAATAATCTCTTTAATTCTTCAGGGCAATCTTCTTTTTCTAATATATTTGTATATCCATAAGGAACGTTTTGAATATCAGTTCCAGATGTTTTCTTTAACAAATAATATTTAACACCCATGAAAGTTTCTAAGTTATAACGCTTTTCATGAACACCCATAGACCAGTTTCCATATGTATATGAAATTCTTGACCAATCTATGAAGTCTTGTGTTTGATAAGCATAAACACTATGGAAAGCAGCTATACCATTATAACCTTCACGTAAAGAGAGGTTTGGAGAACCACGATCTGCTGAGGAGTTATAAATTCTAAATGTTGAATTATCGTATTTATTTAATTCCTTTACGAGTCTTGTTTCTTCGTTAACATTGCTAATTCCACCTGATAAATCTTGGAATCTTGATGTTCCTTGATATCTTACAGTAACGTTTCCAATCACCACCGCTTCAAGACAAATCATATAAAGAAGAGTAGTATTAAGTTCTCTCTTCTTAAGCCCCATTCTCATGATAACATAGCAAATAAATACCCATACACATTGTAAAACTATAGCGAGTTTTTGATCGCTATTCCAAGGATTTAAAGCCCAGCTATAATCTTTTGAAGAAGTATATTTATTACTTAAAGTGATTAAAATTAAATACAAGAACGCCGTAAATAAAGCTGAAGCATCCATATACCATCTTGGCATTTGTCTATGTCTATCAAAGTGAATACAGAAGAAAACAAGCATCCACATAACAGGCATTATTTCCCAACGTCCATATTCTTTAACAAAAGCAAACATTAAATAATATGTAAATGGAGTAAATAACATAATTGTTACAGCAACAAAGCCAATTAAATGTGAGTATTTCTTTTGTTTAATAGAGTCTAAAACTGATGGTACTAACATTAAAATCATTGGTGCCATAACGTATAAAGAAGAAGCTGTATTATCATAACCTGTCGTTGAGAACAACGATTGACTAAAACAGCCAAGTGGAATAACCAAGAAAGAGTTCAATGGATATAAAGCTTTATACGGTGTACTTTCCCAAGTGAACAATACTTTGAGTTTAGCACTAAATCCCTTTGCAGCTTTAATCATATCAATAAAGCTTTGTGATGAGCTTACTCTTGGCATACTTAAAGTGTTTAAAATTGAAGGGAGCAAACAAATTGAAACAGTTAAAATAGCTATACCAAAGCAAGCAATACCCATGCCAATTATTTTAAATGTTTCTCTGGCTTTGTTTTTCTTTACTTCTTGAAGAACTCTAAATACTGCGTAAAAGACAGATCCAAAGCAGAAGCATATAAAGAAATAATAGTTAATAAGACATAGTAAAATCAAAGAACCAATTAACATTGTTGGTTTCTTTTTTTGTATGACATTTTCTATGCCCCAAAATAATAGTGGGAGAACAGCTGTAATATTGATGAAGTGGAACCAAAGATAGTAGAACGTCCAACCACAAAAGGCATAACATACTGCCCCAATTTTTCTAGTTGAAATAGATATTTTGAAACATCCCAAATAATGGTAAAACAATACACCGCCAGTAACCATCTTAACGACAGTTCCAATTCCTTGTAGTTGAGGTAACCAAGATCTTGGGAAAATCAGCATGATTAAAAACCACGGATCAAATAAATAATAATAAGAGTTTCCTCCTATATTGCTAAAGCCAAATATGCCTGATGAATCCCAAGTAGGAAAGACTCCAGTTCTAAAGAAAGTGTGCCAATCATCATATCCTTTAAATTGAAAAGGAATCATTTGCAAAACAAAGTCGCCACCTAAAGGGATGGTAAACATATTTTGTATGTACGTGGTAGCAAAACATAAAAGTGCAACAGCTGTAATAATTCCAGCTAATTGCCAAGAATCTGATTTTTTTATGTGACTCCATGCACTTTTTATTTTATTTGAAATGTAATTGCAAAAAAATTGAAATTTGTCATTAGTTTTCAGTGCAATTTGTGTACTTAAACTCATATCAATCCTTTCTAAAAAATTATTTTATAACTTTTGTTTTTGTAATATATAATAAACCAATTGTTCCTGGTCCACAGTGAGAAGCAACAATAGAACCAGCCACAGTTATTTGAACGATTGAAGGATCAACATATTTAGTAACAATATCGTACATATATTTATCATCACCTTCTACTAATGAGTGAGTAATGAAAATATGTGATAGTTCAACATTATCATTCTTTAATTGCTCTAAGAATTCGCTTATTTGGAAATCTACACCTTTAATTTTCTTTCCGCGTGTGATTTTATGAACAATCATTTTTCCGTGTTCTACACGAATAACTGGGTGAAGGTGAAAACTTTTTCCGAAGAAATATGATAATCCAGAACAACGTCCACCTTTATACAAATATTCCATAGTATCAACAACAAATTCAGCATTTACTCTATCGACTCTATCTTTTGCTCTTTCAGCAATTTCAGTTAAAGAATAACCTGCTTTAATATCATCGTGAATACTGAAAAGTTGTAATCCAATACCAGATGATAAAGAACGTGAATCAATGACTTGAATTCGATCTTTATATTCTTCATTTTCTTCGCCTAATTGAATAGCAACCATATTTGCAGTGCTAAAGTTACTAGAAAAGTTGCTTGAAATAGGTACAAATACAATATCGTTTCCTTCATCGAGGCATTTTTTAAAATTTTCTTCAAAAACGTTAATATTAACAGCGTTTGTCTTTGGTAAAGTGCCTGTCTCTTTGACTAGTTCATATATCTTTTTAGTATCAATATCAACTCCATCAACAAAATGTCTTTCACCAAAACTGACACCTAATGGAAGAACTTTGCAATCTATTGATTCATAAAGTTCTTTTGTTAAATCGGAAGTAGAATCTGTAAATAACTTTATTGGTCTCATATTTTCTCCATTCTATATATAGTTTACTATATATAGTATAAACTATCTTGCTCTTAGATAATAGAAGAAAAATTATTCAACACAAAATATTATTCAACTTTTATTTCTACATAGGCATCATTATTACTATCAACAATTACAACAAGGCTTTCTTCTTCGTCAACAAACATAATATATAATCTATTTACGTTCAATTTTATAGCCAGTGATTTTGTCAAAGAAATTAATTTGTCTTTTTCTATTTCATCTAAAAATACAATAAAACGTATATCGTTATTTGGTGAAATAATCTTTTGAACATCTTTAGCTTCATAATACTCAGAAATTCTATTTTCATGTTCTAAACTATAGTTTTTCTTTGTTCTAGGCATAGCCCCAATTAGAAGAACACTTACTACAAATATAACAATAATCAATGCTATGGATTTAATAATCTTATCTAAAATAATAATTGTTTTTTTCATACAATTATTATTACCAATATTTAAAAAATTAATAATTTAATCAAACCATAGCCAATATAAGTATTAAAAATGCTATAAAATCATTTTTTTCTTGACTTAAAAACCATATTTATAGTATTATACATAAGCACTAATGTGCATCGTTCGATATAACTCTGGGGCTGTAGCTCACCTGGGAGAGCGCCTCCATGGCATGGAGGAGGTAGCGAGTTCGATCCTCGTCAGCTCCACCATTTTTATATCACACGGCTGCGTAGCTCAGTTGGTAGAGCACTCGGCTCATACCCGATACGTCGAGGGTTCGAACCCCCCCGCAGCCACCATTTGTTTGATTCAGATGGATCAATAGCTCAATTGGTTAGAGTCCCCGTCTCATAAGCGGGTCGTTACAGGTTCAAGTCCTGTTTGATCCACCACTGTTTAAATATATAAGCACCACTTATGTGGTGCTTTTTTTATTAATCTATCAACGTATGGCCATAATAGCCTTTATTTAGCTTCTTTTTTATTATTAATATTCCTTCAATAAATGGCCAAATTCCACCTAAGCCCAAAGTAAACATAGAAACTAAAATTTGAATAATACCTATTCCCATATATCCTAAATAAAATCTTCCTAATCCAAACCAACCACCAAAGCATGATAATAAGGCGGCAGTTGTTCTATTTTTTGATTTTTCTTTTTTTCTCGTTTTTATATTATCTAAATTATGGCCACAATGCGGACAAATTTTTGTGTCTCTAAAAGCTAATTTTGCTCCACATTCACTACAAAATTTGTTTCCTTTGTTTTTTTCTTTATGACATTTAGGACATACGTTATCAAATTTTTCGTATTTTGTCCCACAATTTCGACAGTACATATATTTTCTCCATTTATATTATTTTAACATATTTATGGTCAAAAAAAGGAGATTGGATATCCAATCTCCTATAAGATCAAAACAATCTATTAAAGATCCTTATCATCAACGACTAAGAAATCATCGGAATTACTGAGGTCTTCATCAAAGACAAGTTCTTCTTCATGATCAAATGCTTTGTCGTCAATATGATTTTCGGAATCGTTATGTGTTGTTGTTTCAGTTTCTTCTTCCTCTTCATCTTCTGGAATGATACCAGTACCAGCTGGGATGAGTTTACCTATCATAACATTTTCCTTCATGCCTCTGAGGTAATCGACTTTGCATTTAATTGCAGCATCTGTTAATACCTTTGTGGTTTCTTGGAATGATGCAGATGATAAGAATGAAGATGTATCGAGAGCAGCCTTTGTGATACCAAGAATTCTTGGAACACCTATAGCTGGACGTTTACCAGCAAGTAATGCCTTTTCATTAGCATCTGTAAAGTCAATAACATCAACTTTGATGCCTGGAAGCATTTCTGTATCCCCACCATCGATAACTAAGATCTTACGTAACATTTGTTTAACAACTACTTCAAGGTGTTTGTCAGAAATGGAAATACCAGCTTGTGTTTGGTAAACTTTTTGAACTTCCTTAAGGATGTAGTTTTCAACAGCTGTAATGTCTGATACTTCGAGAAGTTGTTTTGGATCAATAGCACCTTCAGTCAACTTTTGACCGTTAGCAACATGATCTCCGACTTTAACTCTAGCAGTAGCACCATAGTTTGTAAGATATGATTTTTCCTCGAGTTCACCCTTAATATCGATCTTGGTACGTCCATTGATATTTTCAACCGATGTGACTTCACCAGAGATTTCACTAATAAGAGCTTCGCCTTTTGGAGTACGAGCTTCAAGTAATTCTTGAACTCTTGGTAAACCTTGAGTAATATCACCACCATCACCAGAAGCAACACCACCAGTGTGGAATGTTCTCATGGTTAATTGTGTACCTGGTTCACCAATTGATTGAGCTGCCATAATACCTACAGCATCACCAACCTTAACTAATTCACCAGTAGCAAGGTTACGTCCATAACAGTGGACACAGACACCATTCTTTGTTTCACAAGTGAATAGTGATCTGATTTCAACACTCTTAATTCCTGCAGCAACGACTTTATCAGCCATTACTTCATCCATTAATGTGTTGCCTGGAACAATAATTTCTCCTGTACTTGGATCGACGATTGAATGGCAAGTAAATCTACCAACAAGACGATCTTTGAGAGGAACGATAACTTTATTTTCTTTTGTATCGATAACTTCTGTAACTTCAAATCCGTGATCGCAACCACAGTCTTCTTCAGTAACAATAACGCTATGTGATACATCGATAAGTCTTCTTGTTAAGTAACCTGAGTCAGCTGTCTTTAAAGCTGTATCAGCACCACCCTTACGGGCACCGTGAGTAGCAATAAAGAATTCTGAAACGTTAAGACCTTCACGATAACAAGATTTAATAGGAATTTCGATAACATCACCAGATGGCTTTCTCATAAGACCGAGCATACCAACTAATTGAACGAAGTTGTCAGCAGAACCACGAGCACCAGAATCAGACATCATGAAGATAGGATTTTCGTTTTCTTCAGCCATCTTTTTCTTAAGGTCGCCCATAACGTCTTCTTTAACTTTTGTCCAAACGTCGATAACTAACTTCTTACGTTCATCGTTAGTGACCAAGCCTTTTTCGTATAATTCTTGAATTTGTTCAACTTTTTGTTCGCCTTCTTTGATGTTACCATTCTTTGTTGGAAGGACAGCAATATCAGAAATTGAGACGGTGATACCAGCTTTTGTTGAATATTTGAAACCAAGGTCCTTGATTTCATCGAGAATACGAGATGTTTCATCAGCCTTATAACGCTTAAATAATTCATTAATAATTGAACCAATAATTCCCTTATTGATTGGACTATATAATGGCTTATTAGCTATATAAGTCTTAATATCTGTTCCTTTTGGTACAAAGAATTCCATAAGATCGCTTGAAAGGTTCTTCTTATTACTCTTTGTAACAGAGTTAAGATATGGGAAATCTTCTGGATAAATTGAGTTGAAGATTAACTTACCAACTGTTGTGATAAGATAGCATTTCTTCATTTCATCAGTAAATCCGCTCTTTTTGATTGCTGATGCTGGAATAGCAATACGATTGTGAAGGTGAATTTGATGTGTTTCGTAAGCAAGCATTGCTTCTTCGAAATTTCTAAATACTTTACCTTCACTTTGTGAATATAATTCATAGTTATCAGCTTCTTCATTATCGCCAATGCTTCTATAATATTCAGCCTTACGTTTAAAGCCTTCAATATTATCTTCAAGAGTAAGATAGTAGTTACCTAAAATCATATCTTGTGATGGAATACAAATTGGTTTTCCATCTTTTGGACCTAAAATGTTGTGAGAAGCTAACATTAAATCAACTGCTTCGTTTTGAGCTTCTTGTGAAAGTGGAACGTGAACAGCCATTTGGTCACCATCGAAGTCAGCGTTGAAACCTGAACAAACGAGTGGGTGTAAACGGATAGCTCTACCTTCAACTAAAACAGGACGGAAAGCTTGAATACCTAAACGGTGAAGAGTTGGAGCACGGTTCAAAAGAACTGGGTGTTCACTGATGATTCTTTCAATAACATCAAATACTCTTTCATCATAGTGGTTAATCATGTTATCAGCTTGTTTATGTGAAGGAGCTGTTCCTTCATGAATTAAAACTGAAGCGATGAATGGCTTAAATAATTGAATAGCCATTTCTCTTGGTATACCACATTGGTACATCTTTAATGTTGGACCAACAGCGATAACAGAACGACCTGAATAGTCGACACGTTTACCAAGTAAGTTTTGTCTGAAACGACCTTGTTTACCCTTAAGAGAACTTGAGAGTGACTTAAGAGCACGACCACCAGCACCGTTAACTGGTTTATTACGACGACCGTTATCAATTAAAGCATCAACTGCTTCTTGTAACATACGTTTTTCGTTAATAAGAATAACGGATGGTGATTTGATTTCGATTAATTTCTTAAGACGAGCGTTTCTTGTAATAACTCTACGATATAATTCGTTTAAATCACTTGTAGCATAACGGCCACCATCAAGTTGAAGTAATGGACGTAAATCAGGTGGTATAACAGGAATAACATCGAGAATCATCCAAGATGGATCATTATTTGAATTTCTGAAAGCTTCAACAACTTCAAGTCTCTTGATAAGTTTGGCTCTCTTTTGATTCTTTTGTCCAACAGTTGTTTTAAGTTCATCTTGAATTGCTTTAGATTCAGCTTCAAGATCAACTTCTTTTAACAATCTTTGAACAGCTTCAGCACCCATGCCAAATTCAGCACCTGTGTACTTTGAAATAAAAGCTGAAGATGTAATGAAATCAAATGGTTCTGATGGTTTTTCTAAGTGAGAAATAATGTCTTGGGCTCTAGTATAGTCTGGTGAGCCTTCGTCAATAATATTTGAATCAACGATGTCTTTAATGACAGCGATAAATTCTTGACGAGCTGTTCTTTCATCGAGAACTTCACGATATTTTAAAATCTTAGAGATACCTGGATTTAAAACAATGTGAGAGACAAAATAAACAACTTCATCTAATTGCTTTGGTGGAACATCAAGGAGTAATCCCATACGAGATGGAATGCCCTTGAGATACCAAATGTGAGCACATGGAGAAGCAAGCTCAATGTGACCCATACGTTCACGACGGACAGCTTTAGAAGTAATTTCAACACCGCATTTTTCACAAATTTGGCCTTGATCTTTTATCTTCTTGTACTTACCGCAGTGACATTCATAATCCTTGCTAGGACCAAAGATACGTTCACAGAACAAACCATCTGGTTCTGGCTTTTGGGATCTATAGTTAATAGTTTCTGATTTTTTAACTTCACCGTGAGACCATGCACGGATCTTTTCTGGTGAGGCTAAACCGACTTGAATAGCCTTAAGTTTATTAAGTTCGAACATTTATCGGTTTCCTCCTTATTCCATATCATCGTCATTGACATCGTCAACGGCTACTGATTCTGGTTTTTCAAAATCGAATGCATCATCATCAGCATCATCTTCATCATCAGCATATTCTTCTTCAAGACGTCTATCGTCTTCTTTAGCGTCATCTGCTGAATATTCAGTAATGTTGTGGTGAATTCTACGTTCTTCACGAACTGTTTCTGCAGAAATAGATTGCATATCAATTTCATGCATATCGCTGTCTAATAACTTAACATCGATAGCAAGAGCTTGAAGTTCCTTGATTAAAACGCGGAATGATTCTGGCATATTTGGCTTTGGTATTGGCTTGTTCTTTAAGATAGCTTCATAGCACTTATTACGTCCAACCATATCATCTGATTTGATTGTTAAGACTTCTTGTAAGGTATGAGCAGCACCATAAGCTTCAAGTGCCCAAACTTCCATTTCACCAAATCTTTGACCACCGTTTTGTGCTTTACCACCAAGAGGTTGTTGTGTAACTAAGCTGTATGGTCCAATTGATCTAGCATGTAATTTATCATCAACCATGTGGACGAGTTTAATCATATACATGACACCGACAGAAATACGAGAGTCGAAACGTTCACCTGTACGTCCATCGTAGAGAATTGTTTTTCCATCATCTGACATCCTAGCTTCTTTCATAAGAGCAAAGAGTTCATCATTGCTGATACCATCAAATACTGGAGTTGCAATCTTGAGGCCTAATTTTTTACAAGCCATACCAAGGTGAACTTCGAGAACTTGACCGATGTTCATACGGCTAGGAACACCTAATGGGTTAAGCATAATATCGATTGGTGTGCCATCTGGTAAATATGGCATATCTTCTTGTGGAAGAATCTTTGAAATAACACCTTTGTTACCATGACGTCCTGACATCTTATCACCTTCAGAAATCTTTCTCTTTTGGACGATATAGACTTTAACGGATTCATTAACATTTGGTGGTAATTCATCGCCGTTCTTTCTTGAAAATACTTTGACATCAAGAACGATACCAGCACCACCGTGTGGGACACGGAGAGAAGAATCTTTTCCTTCTTTTGTCTTTTCATTAAAGATAGACATAAGAAGTTTTTCTTCTGGTGTAGGTTCTGTAACGCCTTTTGGTGTAACTTTACCTACGAGAATATCGCCTTCTTTAACTTCAGCACCTGGTACGATAATACCACGTGAGTCGAGATAAAGTTTAGCTTCTTCAGAAATGTTTGGAACATCTCTTGTGTACTCTTCGTCGCCAAGTTTTGTTGAACGACGATCGAGTGAATATTCTTCAATATGAATAGTGGTATAAACGTCTTCCTTAACTAATCTTTCTGACATGATGATAGCATCTTCGTAGTTGTAACCATTCCATGTCATGAATGCGATAGTAACGTTTTGTCCTAAGGCTAAGTCACCGTGATCCATAGCTGGACCATCAGCGATTATTTCATCGGTATGAATAACTTGACCTTTCTTAACGATTGGTGTTTGGTTAATACATGTTCCTTGGTTGGCCTTAGCAAATTTCTTAAGGAAGTAAATGTGATGTTCACCATCAGATTCTGTTACTTCAATACGTTTAGAATCGACATATGTTACAACGCCGTCTTTACGTGCGATGATAGCAGAGCCAGAGTCGTGAGCAATCTTATGTTCAAGACCTGTTCCAACAAATGGAGCGTGTGGTCTTAAAAGTGGTAAAGCTTGACGTTGCATGTTAGCACCCATAAGAGCACGGTGAGAGTCATCGTTTTCAAGGAATGGAATACATGCAGCAGCAATTGATACAATTTGTTTTGGAGAGACGTCGATGTAGTCTACATCGTTGCGATCAACCATGATTGTATCGCCGTTGTTACGAGCAACAACTCTTTCATCTAATAAAGAACCATCTTCACCGATACGGCAGTTTGCTTGAGCGATGATGTGATTTCTTTCTTGATCAGCTGAAAGATAATCTGTTTCTTCTAAGACAACACCATTACGAACTTTACGATATGGAGTTTCTAAGAAGCCATATTTGTTAACCTTTGCATAACATGAAAGGTTGTTGATAAGACCGATGTTTTGACCTTCAGGTGTTTCAATTGGACAAATACGTCCATAGTGTGAGAAGTGAACATCACGGACCTCTGAAGAAGCACGATCACGTGATAAACCACCAGGACCTAAAGCTGATAAACGGCGCTTATTTGTCAACTCTGCTAATGGGTTTGTTTGGTCCATGAATTGAGAGAGTTGTGATGTATTAAAGAATTCTTTAACTAAAGCGGTTAAAGGCTTAATGTTAATTAATGAAGTTGGTGTAATATTTGAAATTTCATTAATAGACATCTTGTCTCTGATTGTTCTATCCATTCTTGTCAAACCTTGACGGAATTGATTTTGGATAAGTTCACCGACACATTTAACACGTCTGTTGCCTAAATGGTCGATATCATCTGTATAGCCAATGCCTTCCATAATGTTAATAAAATATGAGAAGCAAGCTATAATATCACTTGCAGTAACATAAGCTTCTGTCAATGTAAGATCAGTACCGATAACAGCAGCAACTTTATCCATCTTTTCATCTGTATAAACGTGAACAATATTGAACTTGTTGTGTGTATCAAGCTTTGTATTGACTGCAAATTCACTTACGTGTGCACCATCTTCAAAGAAGTGTTCGTTTTGTAATTGTTTAACATCTTCTTTTGTGAGGAATGTGCCTTTTTCAAATCTAATTTCTCCTTCAGCAGAAATTAAATCTTCAGCTAAATAGTGATCAGATAATCTGTTGTAAATTCCAAGTTTTCTATTTAACTTGAAACGACCAGCTCTTCCTAAATCATAGTGTTTATGATCGAAGAAACGTTGTTGAATTGTACTAGCTGCGTTATTAGCAGAAGCTGGTTCACCTGGACGTAATTTAGCATAAATTTCTAAAACAGCTTGAGCCATTTTAGCATTGTCATCGAGGTCTACTAATTCTGGAGACTTCTCGATTGTATTTTTGAGCATTTCGCTATTGCCAAAGAGCTCATATATATCGATATCGTGAACTAAACCTAATGCTCTGATTAATACGACAGATGAAACTTTTCTTTGTTTATCTATACGAACAGAGAGAATATCTTTAGTATCACTTTCGAATTCTAACCAAGTACCACGAGCTGGGATAATATCAGCGCCATAAATATATTTTCCTGATTTATCCATAGTTCTGGAAATATAGGCACCTGGAGATCTAACGATTTGAGAAACAATAACTCTTTCAGAACCATTGATAATGAAAGTACCACTTTCAGTCATCATTGGATAGTCACCCATAAAGACAGGTGCTTCTAAAACTGTATTGTTTGTGTAATTAGTTAAACGCAATGTAACGTGCAATGGAGCACAATATGTCTTGTTTGAACTCTTGCATTCAAAATAGTCATGCTTTGGTTGACCAAAGGATGCAGAGACATAAGAAAGCTCCAAAGATTTGTCAAAATTGTAAATAGGGAAGAAATCTCTAAAAACCTCATCAACTCCTGTAGTGCAGAACCACTTAAAAGAGTCAGTTTGAATTTCACAAAGATATGGAAGTGGTAAACTACCACTAATTTTTGAGAAATTTACACGGTTATTAGGAAGGTATTTCCAATTCTTTCTATCAAGTATTTCACTCATGTGTTTTACCTCATTTATATTCTCGCTAATGAGTTTTGTTGTTTTAATACAATATTACTTCGGCCTTAGCATTAGCGGGCTAAGGCCAAAATAATAAGCTTTTTTCAACTAAAATAAAGTAGTCTTATAAAGCGTGAAAACCCGCTTGAAAACAAGTGGGTTTATAAAATCTGATCTTGAAAGAAGAAAATTTACTTAATTTCAACTTCAGCGCCAGCGTCAACAAGAGTTTTCTTGTATTGTTCAGCTTCGCTTGGGCTGATCTTTTCTTTGACGACGCTTGGAGCGGCATCAACGAGTTTCTTAGCATCCATAAGGCCTAAACCTGTGATGGATTGGATTGCCTTAATGACAGCAACTTTAGCTGTTCCGAAGGACTTTAATGTGAGCGTAACTTCACTTGGGCCTTCTGCAGCAGCTTCATCAGAAGCAGCTGGAGCAGCAGCTGTAGCGACAGCGGCTGTGACACCGAATTCTTCTTCGATAGCCTTAACGAGGTCGAAGACTTCAACAATTGACATCTCTTTTAAAGAGTCGATGATCTCTTGATTTGTTAACTTAGCCATTTTATATATCCTCCTATTATTAATTGATTATTGTCTGGCTTCTGCAACAGCCTTAACTGTAGCAGCGAATCTTTGTACTGGAGCTTCGAGAACTGAAAGAAGCATAGCAATAACATCTTCTTTTGAACCGAGTGCACCAAGGGTTTGGATCTTAGCTGTATCGCAGAATGTTCCGTCGATAATTGCGCCTTTAATAACTAATGCTTTGTTCTTCTTAGCAAATTTGTTAAGAATTGGTAAAGCGGCGGTTGGATCGGCGGCTGTGATAAGAGCGTTTGGTCCTTTGAGTAAGGAATCAAGAGCGTTGAAACCATCTGCATCAATAGCTCTCTTCATGAGAGTATTTTTGTGAACTTGCATAGTAGCACCGACACTCTTTAAGCCTTTACGCAATACGTTGAGTTCAGAAACTTTAAGTCCTTGATAAGAAACGACAACTGCGCACTTACTTCCGACTAATGTTTGATTAACTTCATCAACAACTGCTTTCTTAGCTTCTAAGATTTTTTCGTTCATTTTCACACCTCCTTTTAGAAATGAATATGGCAACAATATATCCACACTCTCTCATCGAGAGAGATAAAATATGTGATTTTCGTACTCACACCTCGGCAACATGATTAAGGGATCTTCCCCGTTGCGGTCTATGGTATATTGAAAGCACCTAACTTAGAAATGCATCTAGTTAATTTTTATTAACTTAGAGTGCGATTTTAACGCTTGGACCCATAACTGAATGGATGACAGCGTTTTTAATGTAAACACCCTTAACGGATGCTGGACGAATTCTGAGAACTGTGTCAATGACAGCCTTGAGGTTGTCAACGATAACATCATCAGCAAAGGAAGCTTTTGCGACAGAGAGGTGCATATTTCCTTCCTTATCAGCACGGTATTCAATTTTACCAGCTTTAATTTCTTTAATAGCTGATGTAATATCTGGTGAGACAGTACCAGCCTTTGGGTTTGGCATTAAGCCTTTTGGACCAAGAATACGACCCATACGGCCAAGTTCGCCCATCATGTCTGGGGTAGCAACGATGACATCAAAGTCAAACCAGTTTTCGGATTGAATCTTTTGAAGCATTTCTTTGCCACCGACATAATCAGCACCAGCTGCGGTTGCTTCTTCAGTCTTGTTTGTAATAGCAAGGATTTTCTTTGTTTTACCATTGCTATGTGGAAGAACGATTGTTCCTCTTAATTGTTGGTCAGCTTGTTTGGTATCGATATTGAGATTGAAGGAAATATCGATTGTTCCATCAAACTTTGTTGTAGCTGTCTTTTTGACTAAAGCTACGGCTTCAGTAAGGCTATATGCCTTGCCCTTTTCAATAAGAGCTAATGAAGCTGCATACTTTTTACTTTGTTTCATTTATCCGATCTCCTATTATTCGTCAATGACGATTCCCATAGATTTAGCGGTTCCTCTAACACAGTTGAGAGCTGCTTCTAAAGAATCAACATTGAGGTCTGGCATTTTGTACTCAGCGATTTTCTTTGCTTCGTCGAGACTAATGTGACCAGCTACTGGATCCTTAACGTTTCCAATACCTTTTTCACAACCAGCAGCCTTCTTAAGTAAGAATGTAACTGGTGATGTTTTGAGGACGAGATCGAATGTCTTGTCTTCGTAAATTGTTAAAAAGCAAGGGACTAATTCACCTTTGCGATCTGCGGTCTTTGCATTGAATTCCATACAGAATTTAGCGCCAATTCCATAAGGTCCAAGTTTTTGACCAAGTTTTGCTGGGCTAGCTTCGCCGCCCATGGCCATGATTTTCATGGTTCTTGTGATTTTCTTAGCCACGTGACACCTCCTATAATTTTGTCCGTGCGTGGTACATGAGTAATCAACTCTTCCACGTCTTTTTTCTTAAACACACCCAAAAAAGGGCATAATGTGCCTAAGCTAATAAATTTTATAATATTTTGAATATAAAATCAATACTATTTTCGTTTTTATGCAAAATAAAAACCTGCATTAAGCAGGCAATTATTTTATATCTTTTCAATTTCTGAGAACTTAACTATAATTGGAGTAGTTCTACCGAAGAATATAATTGAAATTGTAACTTCAGAGTTTTCTGTATCGACAATATCAATTTTACCTTCAGATCCTTCAAATGTTCCAGAGAGAACTCTAACAACATCTCCAACTTCGTAATCTGAATACATATCAGCATCTTCGATATTCATTCTCTTGAGAACTGGTTCTATTTCTTCTCTTGGAATTGGGAATGGTTTTGTACCACCACCAGAAGATCCAACGAAACCTGTAACACCTGGAGTATTACGAACCATAAACCAAGCATCATCTGTCATAATCATTTCAATAAAGACATAGCCTGGATACAAGTTCTTTGTTTTTACTCTATTTGTTGGTTTACCATCTTTGTTTAAAACTGGTTCTGTATATTCTGCAACAACAATACGGAAAACGTAATCTTGAAGCATCATAGAATCACGTCTTTTTTCGAGATAATCAGCTACATTTCTTTCGTGTCCACTATAAGTGTTAACGACATACCATTGCTTATCGCCTAAATTTTCCATAATTAAAACCCTCTCTTAAAGAAATTAACAATTAATGCTGCTGCAGAAGATGTTGAATCTGAAGATCCACCACCAATATTTTCAAAGCCCTTTATGACATAAAGAGTTACAAAATCTAACAACAAAATAACTAAAGCAGATAAAATTGTTACACTCATAACAACAGCAACAGAGCTCCAGAAGTCTTTCTTCTTTGGCCAACGAACACGGTGTGCTTCTTCAGCAACACCTCTAAAATAACTTTTAATTTTTCTCATAGTAACCTCACTTGGTCTCTTTGTGAATAGTATGCTTATTGCAACGTGGGCAATATTTTTTCACTTCTACTCTTTCGGATTTGTCTTCCTTTTTCTTTGTAACGGTATAGTTTCTGGAGAGACATTCTGTGCATACCAATATAACTTTTTCTCTCATGTTCAATCACCGCCTTTTGTAAATATAATCTATTTTAGAAATAGTTTCAATAGAATAAGTCTTTATGAAAGAAAATAAAGCAAAAAATATTCATTAAAATAATTTCTTTTTTAAAAAAAGTTCTAGGGATTAGCCCTAGAACCGTTTTTTTTGAAGATGGTGAACCATAAAGGACTCGAACCTTTGGCCCGCTGATTAAGAGTCAGCTGCTCTACCAACTGAGCTAATGGTCCATCAGCATTGCAAATCTTTTGATTTTGCTTATTAAGAATACTCTATATAAAAAAGATTTGCAAGTACTAATTTAAAAAAAACAAAAAATTCTAGCACTTATGCTCTTTTTCGTAATCAGTAATCATCTTTACTCTAAGAGCGTGTCTTTCTCCTAAAAATGATGAGGTTAAGAAAGTATCAACTCTTTCTTTAGCTTCTTCAAAAGTAGTGAACTTTGCACCTAATGCCATCATATTTGCGTTGTTATGTTGAACCATTAAAGCTGCAACTTCCTTGTTATAAGCTAAGCCACATCTTATACCTTCAACTTTGTTTGCTGCGATCATAATTCCTTCGCCTGTAGTGCAAACTAGTATTCCGCGTTCTGATTCACTGCTTTTAACAGAGTTAGCTGCTTTAAAAGCGTAAACTGGATAGTGGCATGAATCTAGCGAATTTGTACCAAAATCTAATACTTCATGACCTAACGATAAGAGGTATTCTTTAATTTGTTCTTTTAATTTAAAACCACCGTGGTCACATCCCATTGCAATAATCATCTTTATAATTTCTCCTTATAAACATTTTTTATAGTATCAAAACTAATATCACCTTGTCTAATAAGTTTGCATTCGCCATCTACTAAACTAACAATTGTCGAAGGAAGGGCACCATTTACTTTTCCATCAACCGCGCCATAAATTTCACTATCAAAAGCTCCTATTACCTCATCGATATTTTTGCAAGGAGGCTCTCCACTTTTGTTAGCACTTGGAACTAAAAGTGGAACACCAACATCTTTTATCAAATCTTGCAACTTCTTAAAATCAGGAACTCTTATGCCTATTGTAGGACTACTTAATGTAACCCACGGATATAGATTTTCTTTAGGCTTTAATAAAAGCGTAATTGGACCAGGCATAAATTTATTTATAACTGCTTTTATATGTTCATCAACAAAAGCGTATTTTTCAACATCATTTGCTGATGCACACATGAGTGTAAAAGGCTTTTCTGGTGGCCTTCGTTTGACATTAACTAATTTTTCAAAAGCTTTTTCATCATCGTATCTGACACCTAATCCAAATACTGTTTCTGTTGGAAAAGATAACACTTCTCCACCTTTTAAAGCGTCTATAGTTTCTCTATCAGTAAATTTAAGCAATTTCATATTAATTCACCAATTAGATTATACACCATAAATTAGTTATTAAATAAATCGAATATGTAAAATTTTTCTCTTATCGGTTCTTCATCGCATTCTGATACTCTCAAATCACCAGAAATTTTCTTACCATAACCTTTTCCAATTGTTTGTATAATTACCCCATTAACGTATTTTGTAACAGCATCTTTATAGTCAAACGTTTCTATATAGCTATTTAAATATTCATTTTTAAAACTGGAATCAGTAGTTAACAAAACTTTTTCATATGTCTCTATTAAATGTTCTTTATAAGAATACAAATCATATAAATCTTTAGTGCTATTAGTAGCGGCCCTTATTTCATATTTGTACAAAAATTTAGTTGATTTATTATCTTTAAAACTAACAGATAAGGTAGTCAAAAGTAATAAAAGTGGAATTAATTTTTTCATTTCTTTAACCTCAATTAAAGAATGAATCAAAAAACTAAAAATTATTCTTTTACACTTACAGTTTTTTGTAAAAATATAACATATGGATTTAAAAGTGTTTTAGTTGTACAATTAAGCTAGGTGACAAATATGAATATATTGTTGTTTTTAACCCCTAAAAGTAAAGTTGAATATGTCTATGACTATTTCTCTATACGACAAGTTCTTGAAAAAATGAGCTATCACAAATACTCAGCTATACCGATGCTCAATAAAGAAGGAAAGTATGTAGGAACTATAACTGAAGGCGATTTGCTTTGGTACATCAAAGATCAAAGTGATTACAACATAAAAAAAGCTGAATTAGATCCGATAAAAAATGTCAAAAGAAAAATGTCAATCGATCCGATCAAATCAACTGAAAATATAGAAAATGTCTTAAAAGTAGCTATTAATCAAAATTTTATTCCAGTCGAAGATGACAACGGAACATTTATTGGAATTATAAAAAGAAAAGATGTTATTCAATACTGCTCGGAACAATTGTTTAAAAAGTAGTAATTTCAAAAGTTATTTTCATCAATCCTTGACATATCAACGCGAATATTAGATAATAGACAAGCAGTTTATATCTTTTTAACAATTCACCTGTGGAGTAATACTCAAGTTGGTGAAGAGGCGTCCCTGCTAAGGATGTAGGTCGGGAAACCGGCGCGAGAGTTCAAGTCTCTCTTACTCCGCCATTACTGCAAATTTGCCCTGAAAAGGGCTTTTTTATTGCTTTTTAACGCTTCTAAGGCTTCAAAACATTTGTTAAATAATATTTACTTTAAAATTTGTTTTTTGCCTTCTGAAGCGCTTATTTTATATCTATAATAAAAATCG
>FR898179.1 GCA_000437395.1 Clostridium sp. CAG:288
TAAGTCCTCTTCGATAATTTAAATCTACATTATAAAATTTATATACTTCAAATAGAGGTAATGCATTTATTAAGATAATCATGCTTTATTTTTGGGGGCTCTGTTGAATCTTATGGGGTCGACTAAAATTATAATGAACAATTAAATCTTGTCAAAACGTCCATTTATTTAATTTATTTTTTATACTTATTCATTATATTACATACGGCTTTAGTTAATAAAACCGCTGTTATTAATTCCTTTCCATCATCATTATCTTTGTTAGATTCAATCAATGGATTAATTACTTCTAATTCACAATCTGAAAATGGAGTAAATTCTTCTTCAAATCTTTCTCCATGAAGGAATCTTGAAACATGTCCTGCCAGATAATCTTCTTCCATTTCAAACATATGTTTCAATAATTTTCTAGAAGGTAGATTTAAATATGCTTCTAAAATTTGTTTTTCATATTTTTTTACCATAATTCATTTCTCCTTTAAAACCAGAAAGTAATAATTTTCCCCGAACTAGTGAAATATCCTCCAACTCCATACATATTATTAAAATACCATGAAGCATTATTATAATTGTAGTTATAAGTATATCTAAATGATGACGAATTAAAGGCAGAAAAATCCAGTGCAGATTGTGTGTATTGTGTTGGCGTTAATCCGTTACCATGTTTAGCATAATGATACTTCAATGATGCTCTTGAATTTTTAAATGTTCCTTTATCCCAATATTTAGCATTATAAGCAATTTGTCCATGTGTTGTAGTTTTATAATATGTTCCTCCAATACTAACAGCTGCAGATGCTATACTTGAGCCTATATACAATCCAGTATATAAATTTTCTGTAATACCGATGTTATTAATCCAGTTGTTACCAGTAAAGTGTTGTTGAAGTTCCGCAGTACCAAAGGCAATATTAACAGCACCTAAAACTATTGCTGCGCCTCCCAATACCCACCCTACTGGTCCGTATGCTAATAATGATATACCTGTCGCAATTGTTTGTATACCACCATATACTGATGAAGCGCCACTTACTAAGTGTTCACCTAAATAATAACTAGCAATTGATGAGATTACCCAAGAAACAGCTAATCCAATTAAGAACGTGCTCAAAGCAAAGTGACCACTCGGATCATACATGTTTATAGGATCATTACAACAATAA
>FR898180.1:0-67557 GCA_000437395.1 Clostridium sp. CAG:288
TTTCTTGCTTTTGCTTAAACCCCATAAGATTCAACAGAGCCATTTAATGTTCTTAACAGCTTTTTTCTTTTGATAAAAGCTAAAAATAACTTAATAAGCGTGCTATTGTTGTGATTAGAATAATGTATATCTATAAGAAATAATTACTCAATAATTATTATAAAATAAAATATAATTATAATAATTCATTAAGTTGGTTCAAAATAAAAAAGAGTTGTTATAAAAATGAAATTTAAAAAAGGAGATATGGTATTATATTTGCCAACATCAGGTCCATCTATGCACGGTGATAGTGTTATGTACGTTATTGATTATGATGAAAAAAGGGAAAAATATAAATGTTTAGATATAATGGTGTATGAATTAGAAAGCAACCAAGAAATTATTTACTTTTGTAAAGAAAGTGAAATGGCGTTAGTTGAGATTGATTCTCCATATCATGAATATGAAAACGCTGCTGATAGAGATGGATTTGATGAACTTTATTATTTAGATGGCATGGAACAAACTTTGGTTAGAAATGCATATAAACATTTTAAAAATATTTATTAGTTGTAGATTTGAGGCTAAAAGATTAGTTTAAGTTAAAATTAAATATATGAAGTTTAACTTTTTTTAATAAAAATGATTTTATAGCAATATTAAATCATTATTTTAAAGAAAAAAATCAATTATTAAGATATAATTAATAGAGCATTATATTTAAAAGCTTTGAAAGGAAGATAGAAATATGTTACAAAATTTAAGAATTCAAAATTTTGCTATCATAGATGATATGGAAATAGATTTACACGCTGGACTTCAAGTCTTACTTGGTGAAACTGGTGCAGGTAAATCAATTATCGTTGAAGCTTTATCTCTTTTAAAAGGAACAAAAAGTTCTTTTTCAAAAATTAAGGACGAAAACAAAAATGCTATTATTGAAGGAACGTTTGTCTTAAGCGATGAATTTATTAATCGCCACACAAATCTTAAAGAATACCTGGAAGGCAATTCAAACGAATTAGTTATAACGAGAGTTTTAACTCCTAATAAAACATCAAAAGCTCGAATTAATAGCGAAACAGTATCATTATCAGAACTAAAAGAAGTTATGGAATATGTTATAGATATTCATTCTCAAGGGGAAAACTACTTGTTATTCGATGAAAATAATCATCTTATGTTTTTAGATTATTTTGATTCTGATGGAAAAATTAAAAACGCTAAAGAAGAGTTTAATGCATCATTTAAAGAATATAAACGTATTAAAGAAGCCTATAAAGAATTATATGATTCTATTCATGGTGAAGATAGGGAATACTTGGAATATCAAAGAAATGAAATTGCAAAGTATAATCTAGAACCTAATGAAATAGAAGATATGGAAAAAGAGCTTCAAGACTCTGAAGATTTTGAAGATCTTAAGGATTATTACCAAGAATTTAAAGAAGTTTATGATAGCCAAGAAGGGTCATTTGAAGGTGCTCTTATGTCTTTAAAAAACACCTTAAGAAAGCTTTGCAGTTCTCCGATATCTCAATCAGCTAATTTGGCATTAGATAAAGCCGGGGAGCTCGATGATGCACTAAGCGATGTCATTAACGAGTATGATAGCTTAGATTTTGATCCAGCTAGAATAGAATATATTAATAGCAGACTTTATAGCCTTAAAGATTTACGACATAAGTATGGAGCTAAAACTAGCGATATTTTAGATGCCTTAAAAGAAATTGAAGAAAAGATTTCTAATATTGATTCGTTTGAATTAGATAAAGAAAGACTAGAAAGCAATGAAAATAAGGCTTTAGAGACACTTAAACTAAAAGCTGATAAATTAAGTGCTGTAAGACATAAGGCTGCTCAAAGCTTAGAAAAAGCTATGAATAACGAACTTGAATCATTAGGTTTACTTAGTGGCGGCTTTAAAGTTGATATTTCTAAAGATGAAATAAAGCATAATGGACAAGATTTGGTTAGATTTATGCTTGCTTTAAATAAAGGAAGTAAGTTTTTGCCTCTTAAAGAAGCGGCTTCTGGCGGTGAAAACTCAAGATTGATGTTGGCTTTAAAAGCGTTGTTTAATAGATTATCTCCATATGATGTCATAATATTTGATGAAATTGATACAGGAGTATCTGGAAGTGTAGCAAATAAAGTGGGCGATAAGATTAAAGAGATTTCTAACGACTCTCAAACTATAGTAATCACTCACTTAGCACAAGTAGCTGCTAAGGGCGATTGTCACTACTTAGTTAGCAAAAATGATATTAATGGAACAACAGTTTCTAACATCAAAATAATTGATGGTGATGCTGTCGTTTATGAAATAGCTAGAATGATAAGTGGAGAAAATGTTACAGAACAAGCTTTATCTTTAGCTAGAGAATTAATCATGTAGAGAAATGAAATACTATTAAATTTAAATATTAGAATTAATCTTACATATTTAAAGTAATAGTATTTTTATTTATGTATAAAACTGATAATTTTAGACATAATATAACAATATATGCAAAAATATACTTTAATTATAACGTGAAACAACTAAAATTCTACTAAATATCTACTAAGTGCTCTTTTTAGCCCATTTTTTCATATTCTCTACTCTTTTATTTAATAATAACAACTGAAGGAGAACTTGAAATGAAAACTATAAAATTTAAAGCTATATCAGCACCTTTAGCAATTATATCTTTATTGTTCATCCCAGGAAAAGAAGTATATTTAGGTGGTGAAAATATAGGCTTTGGTTTGAAACCTGATGGAGTTATAGTCTCTGATACATACGATTTAAAAACAGATAGTGGAATATATAATCCAGCTAAGAACTCTGATATTAAAAAGGGAGATATAATTAAGAAAATTGACGATAAAACAATTGAATCGGTTTATGATTTAAATGATTGTATATCTAAGTTGAATTCTGGCTCTATTAAATTAGAGTTATCAAGAAATGATCAAACGATAGAAAGATATCTGGATATATTTGAGATCAATGGATGCTTTAAGACTGGTTTATATGTTAAAGAGAGAGTATTAGGCATAGGAACTTTGACATATTATGATCCTGATACTAAAACATATGGTGCTTTAGGGCATGAGGTTAAAGAAACATATGGAACATCCCCTTTAAAGATTGAAAGTGGAAATATATATGAATCTGAAGTTATTGGCATTAAAAAGAGTAAAGATGGTAAGGTTGGTGAAAAAGTCGCGACTTTGAATGAAAAGAACGTTTTAGGCGACGTTATTAAAAACACAGAATATGGAATTTACGGTCACTTGGATAAACCTTTTAATAGTAAAACGTATAAATTAGCTAAGGCTAGCGATGTTAAAAAGGGAAAAGCGACAATATATACTGTTTTAGATGGTAATAAAAAAGAGTCATATACAATAGAAATAACTGGATTAAAAGATCCTTCTTATATCTCAACTAAAGGCATTTCATTTAAAATAGTCGACAAAGAACTATTAAAAAAGACAAATGGAATAGTCAGTGGTATGTCTGGCTCTCCAATTGTCCAAGGCGATTATTTAATTGGTGCTGTAACTCATATAATTATCGATGATTGCGATAAAGGTTATGGAGTATATATTGAGCACATGTTTAAAATGTTAGAAGAGTAATATTAATCGAAATCTTTTAACAAAATAGTATAAAAAGTACCTTTTGCTTCATTTTTTAACACTTCGAGTTCTTTATTTTCTTGATTACGACACTTTCTTATTAAGGCTAAAGTGTAATAATAATTTAAATAGTATATTTTGTTGTCATTAATATATGATTTCATGTATTCGAGCATCTCTTTTTCGTGGTTAAAATCAACGAATCCATCGCGTAAATCAAATATAAATCTATCACTATCAATATCATTTTTAAGTTCAACGGGAAAGTTAGTCATGTTTTCATGCATGAAATTAATTACGTTTTCATACTTTTCTTTATCATTAACAATAAAATAGTAGTCTTTTTTAAGTGCTAAGTAAGTAAGCATCATCTGCTTAGTTTTTAAATCGTACATCTCAACCTGATCAATCCATTTATTAAACTCTTTTAAGTTTCCTTTAATTAAATGATAGCTTGCAATATTTAATTTAGATTGAGTTAAATCATTTTTACTAACAAGAATGTTATGCATTACTTTGTACGAATTTTTACGAGCTTTATCTAATCTTTTAAAAGTTAATAAATCATTTGTGCTTTTTTTAAGCCTTATTTTCATAACTAAATCGTTAATGACAATAGGAGTTACGGTAGCAAGCAAAATAGCTAACATTATTAATAAGCCTAATGTGTTAGCAAATCTTCCTACTACAACTATTAAAATTATTGCTGCGTATGCAGTCAAAAGGGCAATCATCACTTTTTTCATATCGCTAATTATGTTATCATTTGTAAGAGAAATGGTAAAGAAAATGACTAAGAAAATTGTTCATATTGATTTAAATGCTTTTTTTGCCCAATGTGAAATAAACAAAGATAAATCATTATTGGGAAAACCAATAGCTATAGGCTCAAATGGTAAAAGGGGAGTTGTCTCAACATCAAGTTATGAGGCAAGACGTTTTGGCGTATATTCAGGCCAATCCATGGCTGAAGCTAGATCTTTATGCAAAAATTTAATAGTTATTCCAGGTGATTACCATCTTTATTCGAAAGAAAGTTATAACTTCTTTTCGTATTTAAAGAAAAGATATAAGCTGATTGAACAGGCTTCTATTGATGAGTGCTATATTGATATGACTGATTGTATACCAGATGATATTACGGAAAGAGATTATCTATTAGATCTACAGCTCTCTTTGTATAAGTATACAAATTTAAAGTGCTCTATAGGTTTGGGCGACAATAGATTTTTAGCTAAGATGGCTTCAGATTATCAAAAGCCGTTAGGATTAACTATAATTCATAGAGAAAACATCGAAGAAATACTTTGGCCAATAAAGATATCTAACATGTTTGGCATTGGAAAAAAGACTGCTCCTAAGCTTGAAAAATTAGGAATTAAAACAATTGGAGATTTAGCTAAAACAAATTCTAGTGAAGTAAAATCGCTTTTAGGCAGTTATTTTGATTCTGCTAAAGCGCATGCAAATGGTTATGGAGATGATATTGTCGATCCTTCACCATTTGATCCTAAATCAGTCGGGTCAAGTAGAACTTTTTTAGATGATACTACTGATTATGATGAAGTAAAAAACATGATTATATATTTATCTAAGGAAGTTTCTAACGAATTGAAAAAGTATCATAAGCTTTCTTCAACTTGCTCACTAACTATTAGAAATCAAGATTTTGTAACCCATTCTAAACAATTAACTCTAACAATGCCAACAAATGATAATGTTGTTATAGCTCAAACAGCATTAATTATTTTAGATAGATTTTGGAAACAAGAACCATTAAGATTAGTTGGTGTCGCTATGCTCCAAGTTTTTGATGAAAAGGAAGGGTATAGACAAATGGAATTATTTTCAAAAGAAAATATTGTTAAACCTTTAATCGATTCAAATGAAACAGTTGAAAATCTCTTATTAGAAGGTAAATTAAAAAAGGCATCATCAGTAAAAAAGGATAAAAAGAACAATGACAAAAATCCTTCATATAAACCTTTTGTGGGGTTAGAAGAATGAAAATAAGTGAAGTAAAAGATCAATTTTATACATTTTTAATTGTTGAGCGTGGCGATCTGGATTCGACAATTACAACATATGAAGATGATATTAATCAATTTGAACTATTTGTTGATAACAAAGATATTTCTGAATTAAAAAGAGAAGATATAGAAGATTTTATGCGCTTCTTATCGGCTGAAGGGATGAAAAGTGCTACAATAATTAGAAGGATAACTACAATTCGTGGCTTCTACTTATTCTTAGCTAGAGAAGGCCTAATCAAAGAATCTTTGATAGGCTTAAGACTTCCAAAAGGAGAAAAGAAACTTCCAAACGTTTTATCTTTTGAAGAAGTTGAAGACCTATTAGATGCTCCAGACATTGAAAATGATTCAGAATTAAGAGATAAAGCTATGCTTGAAACTATGTATGCATCAGGTTTAAGAGTATCAGAACTACTAAGCTTACAGTTAGGAAATATAAATTTTAACGAAGGATATTTAAAGATAAAGGGTAAAGGTAGCAAAGAAAGAATTGTACCAATTGGTGAATTTGCTTTAGACTTTATCAATAGATATGTAACTTTAGTTAGACCAAAATATGCTAAAAATAGAACTAAATATCTCTTTCTTAATCGAGATGGAGCACCGATATCGAGACAATATTTTTGGAGGCAAATTAAAAAGTACGCTTTAAAGGCAAATATAGATAGGGAAATATCACCACATACCCTTAGGCATTCGTTTGCTACGCATCTGTTAGAAAACGGAGCTAATTTGAAGGAAGTACAAGAAATGCTTGGACACACTAAAATTGAAACAACACAAATTTATACTCATGTTTCGACTAAAAGAATTATTTCAGCTTATGATAAGTTTATGAATAGAAATTAAAGGAGAAAAACAAATGATTATTCTAACAATATTATTAGTTATATTACTTATTATTGTAGTTTTGGCAGCTTTGATCTTTGGAGGAACGTTCGCTTTTGTTTACTTTAGATATGATGTAAACATATTTAATATTTTAAGTGACATAGATAAGCTTAACAAAACTGTTGATGTAGAAAAGCTAACTCCAAATGCTTTTGATGAAAGTGATTATATTTCAATAAAAAACAATGCTGCTAGTTCAACCTCAGGATTTTTAACATATGATCCAGACAATGGCTTTTCAATCGATATTACAAAGCTTCCAACAAGCCTAAATACTTATGTTTCATTAAGCGATAAACAAGTAGGCGCATATGCAGATAAAGAAATAAAGAATAATGGCGATAATCAATTTAAAATTCTTGACTTTACACTTACATATGAACTTTTGCAAATAGAGTTTGAAAATAAAGAAGATCTTACAACTATAAACACAGTAGCAAAAATCGATTTAACTGATGTTAAAAGCAAAGATAATAAGGGAATTGATTTGTTGGTTTACTTTATACCTGATGTTTTATATATTTCTTCCTATGTTGATATAACAAAGACTGGCAGTAATATGGAATATAACCTCACTTCAAATAGTCTTTTGTTTAACAATTTGACAAATAAGCAAACTGCAGAGTTATTAGATGCAATTAGTGCATTTACCAAAGAAGACTTTTCAGCTGAATATTTTAATTTAGAAATAGGAAGGGCAATCTGTAGTTCATTAATCGGTGATGAGACAAATGAAGGTTTAGCTTATAGACTAAAAAATTATGGAGCCAAAGACTTTAGATTTGTTACAGAAAACGACACTAATTATTTCGAAGTATATAGATAGATAATAATAATCGTTTTAATTGAGAAATTTTAATCTTAAAAGTATAATTACTGATGGAAAAGGAGCAAATAATTATGAAATATAAGAGAATATTCGTTATTGTAATGGACTCAGCTGGAATCGGTGCTTTGCCTGATGCTGATAAATTTGGTGATGCGGGTACAAATACATGGGTTCATATATCCGAAAGAAATGGTGGTTTAAACGTTCCTACACTCAATAGTCTTGGTATAGGTGATTTAGCACCTATTATTGGTACAACAAAAGTGAGTCATCCAAACTCAATCGTTACAACTTTAAGAGAAGCTAGCAACGGCAAAGATACTATGACCGGTCACTGGGAAATGATGGGTATAAAAACTGAAAAGCCATTTAAGACATTCACAGATACTGGCTTTCCAAAAGAATTAATGGATGAATTGAGCGAAAAAACAGGCCGTAAATTAATTGGAAATAAAGCAGCTAGCGGCACTGAAATATTAGTAGAATTAGGTGAACAACAAATGAAAGAAGGTTCATTAATTGTTTATACTTCTGCTGATTCAGTCTTACAAATTGCCGCTCATGAAGAGGTAATACCTGTTCCTGAGCTATATAAATATTGCGAAATAGCTAGAGAAATCTGCAATAGACCTGAATATAGATTAGGTAGAATTATCGCTCGTCCGTTCATTGGAACTGATAAAACTAACTTTAAGAGAACACCTAATAGACACGATTTAGCTTTGTCTCCAACAGGTAGAACAGCAATGGACGATCTTAAAGATGCTGGATATGAAACATCATGTGTTGGAAAAATATCAGATATCTTTAATAATGTCGGTGTCACAAGAACTGTAAAAACTGTTTCTAACTCTGACGGCATGCAAAAGACCTTGAATCAAGTTAAAAATTTAGACTTTACAGGACTTTGCTTTGTTAACTTAGTCGAATTTGACAGCGAATATGGTCATAGAAGAAACCCATTAGGTTATGCTAAAGCTATCGAGACATTTGATTCTGAGCTTGCAACTATGATTAAAGAAATGAAAGATAATGACTTAGTCATTGTTACTGCTGATCACGGAAATGATCCAACATGGACAGGAACCGATCACACTCGTGAAAGAGTACCATTTATCGCTTATTCAAAGTCAATCACTAATGGTACACATATACAAGAAAGGGAAACATTTGCTGATATAGGTGCAACAATTTTAGCTAATTTCAACGTCAAACCATCTGAAAATGAAATTGGAACTCCAATTGAGGAACTTTTAAAGTAGTTTTATATGAAAAAAAGTTTTTTAACAAGTATTATAACATTATCAGTTTTGACGACATCATGCGCATCAAACACTTCAAAAGAATTAAGTTTTAAAGTAATTTCTCCAATTGGAGCTCCAAGCGTCGCTTTTGCTAAATATGCTAAAGACACAACAAACGTAGAAATTGCTGCTCAACCAACCGCTGTAAGAGCTCAATTAGTAAATCCTAATGAAGAATACAAAGCTGTCATTTTTGATGCTACAACGGGCTTAAATTTAATTAATAAAACAAATCCAGACAATCCAGGCTATAAACTTGCAAGAATTATTACAGCTGGAAACCTATTTGTCTTATCAACTGGTACAAAAGATAGCTCACACGTTATGTCAGACGACGACACAATATTATCGTTTGGTCAAAACAACATTCCAGATAAAGTATTTAAACTTATATATTCCGATATTACACCTGATTATTATGCTAATGGCGTTGCACAAGTCGCTGCAGCTTTAAAAACAGGCCAATACGAAGGAAATACTATCGATTATGTAGTTTTATCTGAACCATATGTCAGTCAAGTATTAAATGAAAATAGTTCTGTAACAGTTTATGCAAACGTCACATCTCAATTCAACGCTTATGCAAATAAAAGAGGCTACAATCTTAACGGATTCCCACAAGCCGGTTTATTTATAGCTCAATCGTACGAAACAGATACATATAAAAAGGATGTAGAGGCATTCATAAGTACTGTCGATAATACTATGAGTGATTTAACAAAGAAAGGTAGTTCGACTGTTAAGGACATGGACAACTTTAGCTCTGACGCGACAGAACAAGCAAGTAGATTCGGTATGAATTCAGAAACATTACGCAGTCTTGTAGCTGATAATAATAGATTAGGATACAAAGCAGGGTATTATGATTTGGAGTCATTCTATAAATTGCTTAATTTAGACGCACCACAAGCTAATGCTTATTCAAGATATTGGATTATCAAATAAACACTTTTAAGGCTTTAAAGGCTATTTATGTAGTTAATAAAGCCTTTTTATTATGCTTTAATAAATTTGCATGATATAATTAGTTGCTATGAAATTATTTAAAGAAAGAATTAATAAGTTTAAGAGAATTCATCCGCTAGTATTTAACATTTTATGGAAAGGGTCAGCCTTATTAATTGGATTAGTATTATTCTTCGGTCTTTGGAGTATTATA
This sequence comes from Clostridium sp. CAG:288, assembly GCA_000437395.1. Taxonomy (GTDB): domain Bacteria; phylum Bacillota_I; class Bacilli_A; order RFN20; family CAG-288; genus CAG-288. The sequence goes on from FR898180.1 coordinate 9,829, forward strand.
TCAAGAGCTATTTCTTCAACAATTCTTCCAGGACCGATTACAACGCTTAAAACTATCTTCAAATTATTAGGGAAATCAGCTACATATAAAGTGTTAGGATATACAATTGGAAGAATAGCATTAGCTTTATTTACTGCTACTATTATAGGTGTGTTTCTTGGGTCTTTAGCCGGTTATTATCAGTTTGTAGAATATGTTCTTAAACCAATTGTCATTGTCTTAAGATCTTTTCCGAGTGTAGCCTTGATGCTTATATTAATCATATTTACCAAAAATGCTAGTTTCTATCTTGTATGTATAGTGTTATTCCCAATAATATATGAATCTACTCTTAGAGGAGTTGGGGAAATTAAAAGCGAATATCAAAGCATATTAAAGCTCGATGGACAAGATAGTATTGTAAATATTCCTAAAGTGGCTTTACCATTAGCAACAGATTATATTCTAATTGGAATATTTCAATCCCTTGGATTAGGACTTAAAGTTCAAATAATGGGAGAATCGTTGATGGGTTCAACCACATTTGTTGGCTTAGGGATAGAAATATATAAAGCCTATTTAAATTTAGATATGGATGTCGTCTTTGCATATAGTATATTAGCCATTACATTAATAATGATTGCTGATTTATTAACATTAGTTCTTAAAAGAAAGCTTAAGCAACGCTTACTTGAACAAGGGAAAGCAAAAGCTTAGGCTTTTTGCTTGAAATAGATAAAAAAAGGTATATTAGTAGATATTTAGTAGATATATAGTAGTAAACAAGTTAATTATATCTGTGGATAACTAGTCAGAAATTATCCACAATACGATAAATGCTTAATTTCTTGAATGTGGAAAAACCTAGTGTTTATCGCATTATTTTATATATTAGTTTACATAATAGTGATTATGCGAAGTTGTAATAAAAGTATAAAATTAACATTTTTTGCTCTTTTTTAACGTGTTTTGTCCAATAAAAGCTATTTATATGTATATTTGTATTAAAAAACACCTCATAAGAGGTGTAAATAGTTATTAGTTATTTATTAATCAATTAGTTCTAACAAAACGTCTACAGCATTTTGACAGCACTTAGTAACTAGTTCTTCATGTTCTAATTCATTAGCTTCATTATTGACTGAATCAGATATAGCTCTTATAAGAGTATATGGCTTATTAAGTCTATAAGCACATTGACCAAAAGCTGCGCCTTCCATATCAATACATAATGGATCATTAAATTTATTAAGCTTGTCTTTATCAATAAGAGCAACAGTCATAAAGGATTCAACAGTTAAATTTAATCCATAATGAATTTTAAATCCAGTACGATCTTTAAGTTTAATGTTAGCTGTTGCAGTTTCAAATGTTGCTGGACAACCACACATTTGACCATACTTGTAGCCAAATCTAGTTATATCTACATCATAGTAGGCACTTGCTGTAGCTAATACGACATCTAAAGGCTTTAATTTATTTGATAAAGCTCCAGCACTACCTAAATTTATTATCTCTTTTATATCTAATGAAGCAGCCAATATTCCTAAATCAAGAGCTGTGTTTACCCTGCCTACTTTAGACTCATAAGCAAAAACCAAACCTTTCTTTTTACTTATAAAAGTATATCCGCTAATGCCATTTATTGTTTTAGGCTCTAATCGTTCGTTTAAAGCCATTTTAAGAGCTTTAAACTCACTTTCCATAGGAATAGCTAATAAAACAGCTTCCATTAATCTAAGTCCTCAAAACGATCATCTATATGTTTGACATATGGCTTTTCAATTACTTCAACGTTGTCTTTTTCTGTTAATTCTTCTTTGTCGCACTTAGCTATAATACTATCGAATTTAATTCTTTCCCTTTCGTTTAATTCGAATAAATGTACGACAACTTCATAACAGTCGACGACAATCCATTTTGAACCGTTTCTACCCTCAACGTGATTAACTGGGTGGTTTAACTCTTTCAAAACTTCTAAACAAGCTTCTTTTAAGCCATTTAATTGTCTATCGCTTCTAGCGCCTGCAACGACGTAAGCTTCAGTTAATGGAGTTATATTTCTTACGTCTGCTATAACTACCCCATCAGCTTTCATGTCGGCTAATTTTTTTCCTAATTTTTTTGCTAATTCGTTCATTATTTGTTTTCCTTTTCTAATATATAATTATTATAACACTCATCTGTTAGTTTAGTTTGTTCACCTAAATGCCCTTTGGCATCGATGAACTTCTTGTTTTCCTTTAAAACATATGCAAACCCTTTATCAACGTCATTTAGCATCATGTTTATCATTTCTGATGAATCATAGCCTCTTGTTGGTTCGATTTTATCGCTAGCATAAATTATTTTATCGTATTTACCCATTTTCGGGGCGCCTGTCGTGTGATAGAGTATAGCATCAAGTATTTCCCTATCTCTTATATTAAACTCTTTATAAGCTATTGCAGCGCCTGCAAATTGATGAAGCGTATATGATGGATAGTTTAAATATTCATCGTACATGCCTTCCATCCATTTCTTGCACTCTTCATCCGATAATTTTTTAGCTATATCGTGATATAAACCTGCTAAATAAGCTTTTGGAGCATCTAATCCATTGGCTTTAGCAATATCATAAGCGACATTTGCTACTGAAAGAGCGTGTATATATCTTTTTTCTTTGTAGAATTCTTTTACTTTTGGAATGAAATATAGATTGTTTTTAACTATATAATCTATGACTTCTTTAGGTGTCTCTAAACTCTTTCCAAGTCTAATAGAAGTGCTATCAGCATCTACTTCATTAGATTCAACTAATTCAATACCATATTTTTGATATATCTCTTTGTTAATTTTATATCCAGGCCTTTTAAAGCAAACTAAATGTGCTAGTTGGGATACTTTATATGGTTCATGCCACTTTTCAAAGTCGTTGACACAGTCAGCACCAATCAAAAATATGATTTCTCTATTACTATATATCTTTTTTAATTCAATCAAAGAGTCTAGAGTGTATGTAAACTCTTTATTTGACTCTAATTCTATAGTTGATATTTCGAATTCTGGATAATCTTTTAAAGCTAATTTAAGCATATTTAATCTATCATTAGCTTCTGTTGGTGATTTTCCTTTAGGGTTCTTAGTCAGTAAAAAGAGGACTTTAGACACTTTAAAATGCCTAAGAGCCTCTTTAGCTAACGAAATATGTCCGTTATGAATTGGATCAAATGTGCCACCTAAAATTACAATAGGTTCTAAAACTACCATCTTATGCTCATTACTTTACATGCAACATTGTGTGGAACATAGACTGATATTTTTTGTCCGTTTGCTTTGAATGTTACATATCCCAAACCAACTATTAAAAGTTCGACATCACCACCAACTGGTAAAACAAAGTCGTGTTTGTCCAAATCTTTGATAGATTTAATAGTTAAAGAAGCTGGTTGAATTTGCTTTGTTAGAGCTAGTGAATCGAATGTATGATCAGCTTTTTCTAGCTTAGTTCTTGTAATAGTAACATCGTTAGAAAGCATAAATGTGAAATTGGTTTTTGGTCCATCGATGAAGTCTATACGAGCTATAGCACCTAAACAATATGATTGTTTAGAATTAGATTGATAGACTCCTGGTCTAATTTCGGTTCTTGGAACTACATATTTTAAAAGTTGACGTTCAATTTGATTTAAAAGAGAGTCAGCTTTAAAAATTCCAGGAGTATCATACATATATGAATCTTTATCTAATGGAATTTGGATTACATCGAGTGTTGTTCCTGGAAAGTGTGATGTTGTAATCAACTTGTTTGTTTGATTCTTGTAAGACTTCAAAATATTGTTAATAAGTGATGATTTACCAACTTGTGAAGCTCCAACAAAATAGACGTTTTTTCCCTTTCTCATAGTTTCGATTGTTTTTAACAAACTATCAATGTTGTAGTTTTTATGAGATGAAGTGATAAGTATTTCAGTTGGAAAGACGTTTTCACTTTTTAATCTTGCTTTACAGTCAGCAATAATTTTGTCGTCAGATAATGATTTTGGAAGAATATCACGCTTATTAAGAATTACTAATAAATTTGTTCCAAGCATTGGACCTATATTAGCAATAAAGCTTGCTTCCAAGGAAAAAATATCGAGGACATAAACAATTAAAGCTTGAGTTTTAACTGCTTCTTTTAAGATAGATTCATAATCGCTATTGAATTGAGGATCTTGATCATCTTGTTCGTTATAGTGACGAAGCTTATAGCATCTCTCACATAATTGTTCATCTTCTTGCTTTAATTTGATTGTTGGAATGTAGCCTGTCATCTTTGGGTTTTTATCTTGTAAAACAGCACCACATCCATAGCAACGACGAATTCTAATTTCGTTTGTAACACCTGAGTTTTTCTTTCTAAGTATCATATTAAATTACCTCCGCAGTTTTACTTGGAACTTTTCTTCCGTTTGTTTTGTTTCTTATAGCCTTTTCCCTGGCTATTCTTTCTTTAAATTTATCGAATTTATTCATTGCTGTAAGTTTTCCAGGTAAGTAGTTTGTCAAAATCATTTGAGCTCCGATTTTTAAAGCTAATTTTGAATCTTTATAGATTGAAGCACCTACAAAAACTAATACGTTTGAATCAATTCCATTAATTTCAAGATATCTTTGAATAAGTTTATTAAGTTTACGCCCTGCAATTAGTTGTGTTTCAAGCATTTTTGCATATTCGATTGCTCTTTCAGTCTTTTTGAATGAATAGATGATTAATCCAATACCTCTATTTTTTAATTCTTCTTTTAACCCATAGGCTTTAGCACTAGGTTTATCAACTGAATAATTCTCAAGTGAATTGTCTAGTGAAACAAACACTGTAGTAACACCGAGTGATAAGAAGAAATCAGGGTCAATCTCATATATGCTAGATGCATGATAGTGGGCCACTAATTTATGTACCAATTATATCACCATACTAAAATATACAATATTTTAGCAATTTAATAAAGATACACGAATAATTATAACGCTTTTTTGTTCTTTAAAAGCTTAATTATTCATATATTCTAACGATTGATATGGATATTTTAAATATTTTTTTAAACTTAAAGTTATTTGTTGGTTTTATAAGAAATGGCGTTTTCCCTCCTAAACTTACTGAAGAGGAAGAAGCAGAACTTATTTTAAAGCTTTTTAACTCTGACACCCATGATTATGCTCGTGAAAAATTAATTGAGCATAACTTGAGATTAGTAGCACATATTGTAAAAAAATATGATAATACACGAGAGGATCAAGATGATTTAATATCAATTGGAACAATAGGACTCATCAAAGCTGTTGATACGTATTCTTCTTCAAAAAATGTTAAGTTAGCAACTTATGCAGCTAAGTGTATTGAAAACGAAATATTAATGACATTAAGAGCAAATAAAAAATACTCCAAAGATACTCTATTAAGTGAAGCTGTTAATGCAAATAAAGATAATGGGGAGATTTCTCTATTTGATGTACTAGCTTACGAAGAAGAAAATATCGTAGACAAAATTGATAGAAACGATAAGATAGCAAAGCTTAAAGAGTACTTAAGCGCCTTAGATAATAGAGAGTTAGAAATACTTACTTTACGTTATGGTTTATTTAATGAAAAAGAACAAACGCAAAAAGAGATTGCTAAAACATATGGAATCTCCCGCTCATATGTATCAAGAATAGAAAAAAGAGCTCTAGCCAAGCTATGGCAAATGTTTAAAAAAGATGAACAAAATAGAAAAAACGTAATATAGTTAAAAAATAGATAAAAATATATGATCTTTCTTTAAAAAATCTCAACTAAAAAAGGCATAACACCCTATAAGTGCTACGCCTATAATTTATTATTTACTCTTCGTCAAATAAATCAAATAGTGATAATTGCTTTTCTCCAGAATTATCTTCAGCTTTAACTATTTCAACAATTTTAGGAGCTTCTTCAACTTTAGTTTTATCGTTTAAGTATTCTCCGTCAAAGTGAACACCTAAAACCGATTTTGATGAGCCGATATCTAAGTTCTCACGAAGTCCAGAACCTAACAATGTTGTTTCTAAATCGTTTATATTAACAATTTCACTACCTGAATCTGTAGCTATAGCAACAAAATTATTTGTATCTTTTTTCTTATATACTTTACTTACAGATACTATGTCCATCGGATTGTTCTTAAATATCTTTACTAATGAAACTTTAGAGCCTAAGCGTTTAGATGTTTCGATACTTGTAGATTGAATAATGCGAGCACATCTCTTATCAGCAAGCAACAAAAGTTTAACGTGTTCATCGCTATTTAAGGCAAACATACACGACATATCATATATTTCTTTGCCTTGATTCATAGCTTTGACACCACCGGCTTTAATTCCAACAACAGGAACTTCGTTTTCATTAAATCTAGATGCTTGACCGTTGGTGTTAACTATAACAATATCCGAATTACCACTTGTTAAAGCGACTGAAACTAATTCATCAGCACCTGTTAAACCAATAGCTCTTAATGGTCTAGGAGTTAGCTTAGATTGCTCAAATTCTTTAGCTAAAGTTCTCTTGATTTTTCCTTCTTTGGTTAAAAGTGCAAAGTAAACTTTAGGTTCAAAAGTCGATACTATGAAAGCTTGAATAACTTTTTCATCTGCTGGAAGAGTTATAAGTGTGTTTAAGTGCTTTCCTTCTTCCTTCCATTTACCTTCACTAATCATATGAACTGGAATTACAAAGTAACCACCTTTAGATGTAAAGGCAACAACAGAATCGTGAGTTGTAGCAAGTCTTGATAAGACTATTCTATCTCCAACTTTAATTTTTGGTAAATCATCTATTGGATTTCCGTTAACTGAAGCTTGATAGCTACGGAGATTAGTTCTTTTAACATATCCATCTTTGGTTAAAACAACATAGCAATCTTCTTTAGCGATCAATTCTTTAGCATCGATATTTTCGATCTTAATCTTCGAATCGAGAATTGTTGTTTTTCTCTCATTGCCGAACTCTTTAATAACTTCTTTTAAGTCTTTAATGATAACTCTATTAAGCTTGTCTTCGTTAGCTAATATTTCGTTAAGTTCTTTTATTTCGTCTTCTAATTGCTCTTCTTCTTTTTGTAAAGCAGTTACGTCAGTGTTACTCAATCTATAGAGTTGCATTGTAACAATTGCTTCAGCTTGATCTTTCGTAAAATCAAAAGCTTCAATTAATTTGTTTTTGGAGTCTTCTTTTCCAGAGCTATGTCTGATTATTTCGATAACCTTATCGAGAACAGAAATAGCTTTCATTAATCCACGAACAATTGATAATCTTGCAGTCTTCTTTTGAATATCAAATTTACTTCTACGGGTAATAACTTCGACTTGATGATCGATATATGCATCGATTATCTCCAAAAGGTTCATCGTTTTTGGATGTCCCTTGTCTAAAGCGAGCATATTAACTGCAAAAGTTGATCTTAAAGAGCCTTTTTGCCTTAAATAATTCAATGCGGCTTGTGGATTTGAATCTTTTTTAATATCTAAAACAATTCTAACATCCTCAGTAGACTCATCTCTTACTTCTAAAATATTATCAAGTTTATCATCTACTCTTCTCTTGTCTAAATCAGCAACAAATTTACTCTTAATTGTTCCATATGGAATGTTTGTAATAATAATTTGATTTGTTGCTTCATCGATATGAACATCGCAATGAACGTAAAATGAACCTTGTCCAGTTTCATATATTTGTTTTAAAGCTTCAACGTCATCAATTACACCACCAGTTGGAAAATCTGGTCCTTTAATGTAATTTAATAAATCAGCAACTGTAGCTCTTTTGTGTTCAATTCTATATATGACGGCTTCACATACTTCTTTTAAATTATGGGTTGGAATATTAGTAGCGGCACCGACAGCAATACCTGTAGTACCATTAACGAGCAAGTTAGGAAATCTAGCTGGTAATACGTCAGGTTCTAGCTCAGAGTCATCAAAGTTAAGAGACATATCAACAGTGTCTTTTTCTAAGTCAGCAACCATTAAATCAGATATTTTAGATAATTTTGCTTCAGTATAACGATAAGCAGCTGCAGGATCGTTATCAATTGAACCGTTATTACCTTGGAAAACCAAAAGTGGAGCTCTCATTTTCCAATCTTGAGATAAGTGAACCATGGCATCATAAGCACTGCTGTCACCATGTGGGTGGAATTTACCTAAGATGACACCAACTGTACGAGCACATTTTCTCGTTGGTTTATTGTATGTGTTTCCTTCTGTATACATGGCATAAATAATTCTTCTTTGAACTGGTTTTAAGCCATCACGAACATCAGGAATTGCACGGTCTGTAATAACTGCTTTAGCATATCTATTAAAGCAATCAGTTAATACGAGTGGAACATGTTGATTTAATATATTTTCAACAGTAATTGGTTTAGTTTGCTTTTTCACTGCGCTTTACCTCTTCGAAATAATCTTCTTTATGTGAGAAATCGATGTTGTTAGCAATCCATTCTTTACGTCTTTCTGGATCTTTACCCATGAATAAATCAACTTTATCTTTACATTCATCGACATCTTCAATAACAAGTTTAATTAAAGTTCTTGTAGACTTGTTCATTGTTGTTTTGCCTAATTGAGCAGCATCCATTTCACCAAGTCCTTTATATCTTGAAATAGTGTAGCCGCTAGAGAATTCTTTTCTAGCTTCATCTAATTCTTCATCAGACCAACAATATTTTTCTTTATCCTTTTTAAAGACTCTATAAAGTGGAGGACAGGCGATATAAATGTGACCTGCTTCAATTAATTTTCTCATGTGAGTAAAGAAGAACGAAATTAATAATGATTGAATATGTGATCCATCATCATCAGCATCGGTCATAATAATAATTTTGCCATAGTGAATATTTTTTATATTAAAGTCATCATCATAGCCAGCACCAATAGTTGAAATAAGGGTATATAACTCTTTATTGTCAAGAATTTCATCAGCTTGAGAATCTGTAACATTCTTTGGTTTACCTCTCAAAGGTAAAATAGCTTGGTGTTCTCTATCACGACATTTTTTGGCTGAACCACCAGCTGAATCACCTTCTACGATAAATAATTCGTTTTCAAGATATTGCTTGCTTGAGCATGGCGCAAGTTTGCTTGAAAGCATAGATGCATCTTTTCCTGTGCCTTTTTTCTTTCTTTCTTGATCTCTAACTTCTTTAGATTTTTGACGAACTGCCATAGCATCTAAAGTCTTTTTAATAATTTGATCAGCATCGTTAGCATGCTCTTCTAAATAGTATGATAATTTAGATTCAATGACATTATCAACAGCTGTTGCAGCTGCTTTGGTTCCTAATTTACTCTTTGTTTGTCCTTCAAATTCAAGTAATTTTTCAGGAACTCTACAAGATAGAATGCCACAGAAACCTTCTCTAATGTCTTCACCTTCAAGTGTTTTATTTCCTTTAATTAATTTGTGGTTAACTGCATAGTTATTAAAACAGTTAGTTAAAGCCTTCTTTAAGCCTGTAACGTGATGACCACCATCGATAGTTCTAACACCATTGGTGAAAGAAATAATCTTTTCAGAATAATCATCTTTAAAAAATTGTCCGACAAATTCAGTAATAATACCTTGATATTCGCCCTCAATTTTAATAAGTTCACCAATTCCAACTTTACCTTCTGTATGCTTTTTAAAGAATTCGACTAAACCTTCTTTATAATAGAAAGACTGATTTCTATCAGTTCTTTCATCCTTAAGATGGAAAGTAACTCCTTTAGTTAAGCAAGCAGAATCATCGATATGATTAGCTATTTTGTTATAGTCAAAAGTAATATCGTCAAATATTTCTTTATCAGGTAAGAAGTGAACTAATGTTCCTCTTTTATTTGTTGGACCAAGTACTTCCAATTTGCCTTTTTTGGATCCACCTTTTTCATACTTAACATAGTGATCTAATCCTTCTCTATAGGAGTGGACTTCAAGCCATGAAGATAAAGCGTTAACTACAGCTGAGCCAACACCGTGTAATCCACCAGCACTCTTATAGTTTGATTCATCAAACTTACCACCAGCATGGAGAGTACAATAAACCATATCAAAACCAGTCATGTGTTCCTTTTCATTCATATCACAAGGAACGCCACGACCTTCATCTAATATGGAGATTGATCCATCTAAATGGATAGTAATATAAATATTTTTTCCATAACCTTCATTGGCTTCATCGACAGCGTTGTCAATGATTTCCCAAACAAGGTGATGGACACCGTTTGTGTCTGTAGAACCGATATACATACCAGGTCTAGCTCTAACTGGCTCTAGACCTTTAAGGACTCTCAAGTTCCCAGCATCATAATGTTTGTCTTTATTGCCCATATTAAAACTCGCTTTCAACTTATTTATTATACTATTTATAGCTTTATATTTAAAGCCATTTGTAGTATATTATCACACGTAAAAGGAGTAAAAATCATGGCAGTTTTATATACAGTTTTAACGATAATCGGTGCTTTAATTATCGGATATTTGTTTGGATCGTTCCCAAGCGCTATTTTTATCGGCAAAGTGTTCTATGGGGTCGATGTAAGAACACAAGGCTCACATAACGCTGGGGGCACAAACGTAGGAAGAGTCATTGGAAAAAAGGCAGGTATAATTACTATTGCCCTTGATGTTTTTAAAACATTGATTGCAATTTGGCTTGTTTTCTTTATCTTAAAGTTAACACCTCTTGTTAATTATTTAGTTGATGGTCTTCCAATTGAAGCTATTTATTACTCTACAGGTATCGCCTGTGCGATTGGTCACTCTTTTCCTTGCTTTGCTGGATTTAAAGGCGGAAAAGCCATGGCTGTATTCTCAGGCTTTGTCTTAGCAACTAACTGGTTATTTGCACTACTAGGCGTTACATTTTTCTTTATAATCTTTTACTGGAGAAAATATGTTTCCTTAGCTTCTATCAGTGGTACTTTATTTGTTTTCCTTCTCTCTATTGCACCAGCATTTATTCCAGAAATGAGATTTGGTTACTGGTGGTTTGGTCCAGGTTTAGGAATGGCTGAAACATACATTTACATGTTAAGCCTATTAGTATTAGCTTCTTATGTTTGGATTAGACATATTCCAAATATAAAGCGTTTAATTAAACACGAAGAACCTCATACAAAGTTTAAAAAGACTCCAAAAATAGAGCATAACGCTAAATAGTAGATATTTAGTTGATTATTAGTAGTTTATTAGTAATTATTATATAAATAAATAGAGCTCGTTAATTGAGCTCTATTTTTTGTTTGACAATTTTATGTTATCTTGTAAAGATAAAGACCATGTTAAAGACAAACATAGCTGAAGCAATGATAATTGCTGCAATCGATAAGCCTTTTCCCTTGCCATATGTGCTATTTGCTCTGTTTAATCCGATTCCGCCAAAAATCCATCCTAATAATGGAATAAAGAATGAGCACACAAAGCCTGCAATGGCAAATCCGTTTTTTCCGCCATCAAAGCTATAACTAGACTTTGATTTTTTGTAAGTGCTTGGAACTGATAATTCCGATCCACACTATGGGCAAACAGAAGCATCATCAACAACTTCACATCCACAATGAGTACAATATTTCATTTACATAACCTCGCTTGTGAATATTGTCTAATAACTTAATTCAATTGTCAATAATTATCGAGATTAATTGAATTTTATTTAGTTTTTCTTGCTAAAATAAAAAGCTGGAAATAAATCCAGCTTTTTTTTAGTTATTTTTTTGCTTGTTGTTCCATGGCACGCATAACTGCATTAATTTGTGCCTCAGAAGGTTTACGTCCCATTTGTTGATACATTGCTTTAATTTGTTCTCTATTAATTGGAGGGTTTTTCTTTAAACCATATTTAAATATTGCTCTAGAAATGAAGAATCCAGCAACAAGGCCAACAAATAAGGCAACTATAATAAGCGTAATAGCTAATCCAAGTCCCATAATTTTTTATACTCCTTTACACAAAGGTTAGTATACAAAAAATATCTTTTTTTTACAACTTTAACTTTTAAAGTGTAAAGAAACTGGCAAGCCTTTATTTGTATCATTCATTACTACTTTTATTATATTTACTGCTTTAAGATTATCTGGTTCATTTTCATAAACAATAACGTTGATATTATCTACATTAATTTTTACGTATGCTAAAGGATACCCATATTCAGCTAATGTCGTCTCTGTTTTACATTCTAAATCATAGTTATTTTTAATATATGATATCTCGTTTAAAATTTCTTCTTTTTCAGCATTTGAACTTGCTTTTACAAGTTTTAACTCTAAATCTTCAATGTTTTCACTATAAACATCATTTCTCTCTTTGATCAAAGATTCAAAATAATATGATCTAGCATTAGTAACTTCAGTGGAATTATTATTGTCTGTTTTACCTACTTCAATAGCATTAGCTCCACCTTTGGGAATCATAATATAGTAAACACTTAATACTAAAGTCAAAGAAAATACAGATACAAAAGCAACAGCGTGTTTATTCATCTTTTACTCTCCTTTTCTATCTTACGAGATGATAGAAAAGAATATACATATATTTATAATATTTTTTTGTCGATAAAAACAGTTTAGATTCATATACTAAAAAAAGCCACATTATGTGGCTTTAATTGTATTTTATTAAGCTCTGGAGTCGTATTCGCCTGTGTCAGTTCTAACGATAATATCTGTATCGTTTTTAACAAACATAGGGACTTTAACTGTATAACCAGTTTCAAGCTTAGCGTCTTTCATTGCTTTATTGATTGTATCGCCTTTAACTGCGTCATCAGTAGCAACAACTCTTAATGTAACTTTAACTGGAAGTTCAACACCTATGATTTCACCTTCATAGTAAGTGATTGTAGCAATTGAACCTTCCTTAAGGAAGTTAAGTTCCCATTGAAGTCTTGACTTTGGAATTGAAACTTGATCGTATGTATCATTATCCATGAAGACAATTGAATCACCATCATCATAAAGATAAGCCATAGCTTTCTTATCTAAGTAGATGAGAGCAACTTTGTCATCACCATTGAATGTGATATCACTAATTGTTCCTGTTCTTAAGTTCTTGCATTTGATTTTAACGATCATTTGTCTCATAGCTGTCTTATTATGAGCAATATCAAGAACTGTGTAAAGTTGACCTTCGACTGTGAAATTACGACCTGGTCCGAGGTCGCCGATTTTAACGATTTCTGCCATTTTTAAATAAACTCCTTTTTTCAACTTTAAAATTTTATCATATCAAAATAACAAAGTGAATAACCAAAAATAAAATCTGTTAAAATCTCTGAACAAAATAAGCTCATAATTGTCGAAATATCTTTTAATTTATCTCCAAAGCCACAAAATGTAGTAATTGAAATTGATATAACTTGAATTACAAGAGCAAAAATAACAATAAAGACACGTTTGTTTTTTATTTCTTTAACTTTCTTTTCAAAAAAAGTTAAGGCAAAATAAAATATAATTGTGGCAGGAATAATTATTAAATATGAAAAGTATGGATTTAAAATAACTTTATGATACGAAAAATTAGAAAAATTCAAAGCATATAACGCTTCAATTAAACCTATTTTTAATAATCCCGCTAATATAGAGACACTTATTCGTTCTTTAACCATAATATAAATATGGTTTATTTATAAAAATTTATACAAAAAAACAAAGCTTTGCAGCTTTGTAATTTCTTACTTCTTTTCAACGTGTAATGTTGATTTTTTGCAGTGAGGGCAATATTTCTTCACTTCGAGTCTCTCTGGATGAGTTCTCTTATTCTTAGTGGCAATATAGTTTTCGTTTTTGCATTCGCTGCAGCGAAGAGTGAGACCAGCTCTTTTTTCCATAAATACACCTCCGGACGCATGGTATTGTAACATAATATTGATATAAACGCTAGAAAAATTTTTAACTATATCGATTTCTTTTACCCGTTATATAAATAAATACCGCCTTTTTAAACATAATGAATAAGTATAAATAAATTATATCAGCGGAATGTAAACGCTTTCTTAAAACTTATTAAATATTTTGTTGACATTTAAATAATGAGTATTATAATTAGTTCGGTTACGAAGTATTTGGAGGTGAATTATGGATAGAACGATCGATAAATTTCAATATATAGTATACGAAGTAAGACGTCGATTAGAAGCTTTAGGTCGAGACGAAAAAATAACCGGGCCTAAAAGAGGCATCATTCAAAAAATCGGTGATTCCAAAGAACCAATTTTAGAAAAAGATGTTAGCACTTGCTTCAATTTAAGAAAATCAAGTGTTTCAGAATTAATTTCATCGTTAGAAAACGATGGCTTTATTGAGAGAGTGAGAAGCGAAAATGATGCTAGATGCAAACATTTAGTCCTAACAAATAAAGGCTTAGAAGCATATAAAGATGGACTAAACCATTTAAATGAAGTACAAAACGATGTTGTTCAAACACTTACTGAGGAAGAACAAATCGAACTTAACTCATTGCTTGATAAAATTATAATTAGTCTATAGGAGGTAAATATGAAAAAAGTTAAATCAAAAAACGAACCAAGTTTATTCAAAGTATTTAGATACTTATTCCATAGCGTTCGTGAATTTAAATTATCAGCCATATTAACTGTAATTTTTATTGCTGGTGAATCTATCTTGGAATGTATTATTCCGTTTGTTATGTCAAAACTATTAGACGTTATGTCAAAGACAGACTCAAATGTAGTTATGCAAGAAGTTATCATATTCGCATCAATTCTTATTGTATTAGCATGTTTATCTCTTACATGTGGTATTTTAGCTGGAAAATTTGCTGCTACAGCTTCATCAGGATTTGCTAAAAACTTAAGACAAGATTTATTCTATAAATTGCAAACTTATTCATTTGAAAACATAGATAAATTCCAAGTCTCAAGTTTAGTCACAAGACAAACAACAGATGTTAGTAACGTCCAAATGGCTTATATGATGCTTATTAGAACTGCTATTAGAAGTCCATTAATGTTAATTTTCTCTATTGTAATGTCTATTATTCAATGTCCAAAAATTAGCTGGATATTCTGCATAACTATTCCAGTATTAACTGCTGGTTTAATTGTTATTATTTCTAACGCTTCACCGCTTTTCCAAAAAGTATTCAAAAAATACGATAAACTTAACGAATCTATTGAAGAAAACGTTAGAGGTATGAGAGTTGTTAAGACTTATACAAGAGAAGAATTTGAAAAAGATAAGTTTAAAACTGCTGCTTGGGATATGCAAAAAGGATTTATAAAGGCTGAAAGAGTCGTTACATTAAATAACCCTTTAATGCAATTCTCAATGTATTTATCAATGCTCTTATTCTTATTTGTCGGTTCAACTCTTATATTAGACACAGCTATAACGGTTCGTAATCCTGAAGGAATACTCGAAATTAAATATATTGATTTATCTGTCGGACAATTATCGTCATTAATTACTTACTCTGCTCAAGTTTTAAGTTCATTAATGATGTTATCTATGGTCTTAGTTATGATTACAATGTCAACTGCTAGTGCCAAACGTATTTACGAAGTGCTAGTTGAAAATCCAACATTAGACATGGCATCTAAACCTTTAACTGAAATTAAAAACGGAGATATCGATTTTAACAATGTTTCCTTTAAATATGATAAGAAAGCAGAAAAATACTCTTTAAATAATGTTAACTTACACATTAAAAGTGGCCAAACTATCGGTATTATAGGCGGAACAGGTTCAGCTAAATCAACTCTTGTTAATTTAATATCAAGATTCTACGATACTACTGAAGGAGAAGTTTTAGTTGCTGGTCAAAACGTCAAAAACTATGACATTCACGCTTTAAGAAATAGCATCGGAATGGTATTACAAAAGAACGTTTTATTTAGCGGAACAATTAAAAGTAACCTTTTATGGGGTAATAAAGAAGCAACAGATGAAGAAATTAAAAAAGCTGCTCACATTGCTCAGGCCGATTCATTTATTGATACTTTCCCTGATGGTTATAATTCGAGAATCGAACAAGGTGGTTCTAACGTTTCAGGCGGTCAAAAACAAAGATTATGTATTGCAAGAGCTTTGTTGAAAAAACCAAAGATTTTAATATTTGACGATTCGACAAGTGCTGTCGATACTAAGACAGATGCTTTTATTAGAAAAGGTTTAAAAGAAAGCTTACCAGACACAACAAAGATTATTATTGCTCAACGTGTTTCATCAGTCGAAGACGCTGATTTCATTATTGTTATGGACGATGGTCATATAGATGCAATTGGCACACATGATGAATTAGTTAAATCAAACGAAATTTATAAAGAAGTTTACACGCTTCAAACTAAGAAAGGAGAATAGTTTATGGCTAAACAAAAGTTTAATAAAAATTCACTTTCTCTATTGTTAATCGTTTTAAAAGATTATCTTAAAAAACACAAAGTTGGTTTTATCTTTGCCTTTATTTGTATATTACTAAATTCAGTTGGAACAATTATGGCTCCATTGATGCTCAAAGATATAACTAACATTATTACAGAAAACGCTGGATTAGGTGCTGAAAAAATCGCTGCCGCAAAATCAGCTATCGGTCAAGATCTTATCGTTCTTATTTGTTCTTATGTCATCGCATTAATAGGTGGATTTACTTATGGTCAAATCATGGCTGTTACCGGTCAAACATACATGTTCGAATTAAGATGTAAAGTCTTTACTCACATGCAAGATTTACCTATAAAATATTTCGATACCCACGATAAAGGTGACATAATGTCTGTCTATACAAACGATATCGATACAATTAGACAGTTTATTATTCAATCTCTTCCTTCTCTACTCATATGTTTCTTCCAATTCATATCTATAGTAGTGATTATGATTACTTCAAGCTTATATTTATTCTTAATCGTAATATGTGGTGCTATAGTAATGGTTTTCTCTGCTAAACATATCGGAGGAACATCTAGTAAAAACTTCATTCAAATGCAAAAGAATATCGGTACACATGAAGGATATATCGAAGAAATGATGAATGGTTTAAAGGTCGTTAAATCTTTCTGTCACGAAGAAGAATCGAAAAAAGACTTCGATAAAATTAATAATAGCCTTTGTGCTGTATCTACTAAAGCAAATAGATATGCAAATATCTTAATGCCTGTTATGGGAAATATCGGTAACTTCTTATATGTCTTAGTTGCATTAATTGGTACTATTCTCTACGTTACAAATACACCTAACTTAACTTTGACTGGATTAAATCAAATCCAAATCGGTGTTATTGTTTCTTTCTTACCTATGGTTAAACAATTTACAAACGCTGTTGCAGAAATGTCTAACCAAATTAACTCCATCGCTATGGCAGTTGGTGGAAGTGCACGTATATACGCAATCATGCAAGAACCAAAAGAAGTCGATGATGGCTATGTTAAACTTTGTCGAGGTAAAAAAGACGCTGACGGCAATATAGTTGAATGTGATAAAAACGAAGCTACATTATGGGCTTGGAAATACCCACATCAAGATGGTCAAATATCATATGTTGAACTTAAAGGCGATGTAAGAATGTTTGACGTCGACTTTGGATATGATCCAAACAAAATCGTTTTACACGACGTTTCTCTTTATGCAGAACCAGGACAAAAGGTTGCATTTGTTGGAGCTACAGGTGCTGGTAAAACGACAATTACAAACTTATTAAATAGATTCTACGACATTGCTGATGGTAAGATTAGATACGATGGAATCAACATTAACAAGATTTCAAAAAAAGATTTAAGACAATCGTTAGCAATGGTCTTACAAGACACAAACTTATTTACTGGAACAATATTAGATAACATACGTTATGGACGTTTAGACGCAACAGATGAAGAATGTATTGAAGCAGCTAAACTCGCAAATGCAGATAGCTTTATCACTCGTCTTCCAAACGGTTATAACACTATGCTTAAATCTGATGGTGCTAACTTATCGCAAGGTCAAAGACAATTACTCTCAATTGCAAGAGCCGCAGTTAGTGGTGCACCAGCTATGATTCTTGATGAAGCTACTTCATCAATCGATACTCGTACTGAATCATTAGTCACAGCTGCTATGGATAATTTAATGAAAGGACGTACAACATTTGTAATTGCCCATAGATTATCAACAATTAGAAATGCAGATGTAATTATGGTTTTAGACCATGGTCGTATTATAGAACGTGGTACACACGATCAATTATTAGCTAAAAAAGGCATGTATTATCAACTTTATACTGGTGCCTTTGAACTTGAATAATCAAAATGAGTACGCGCGTAATTAAAGTCGGTAATAAATTGTTGGGTGGAAATAATCCAATTCTCATCCAAACAATGGCTGACATAAAAACAGCAAAAGTCGATGAAGTTGTCAAAGAAGCTCAAGAATGTGAAAAAATAGGTGCAGATTTAATTAGATTCTCAGTCTTAGATGATGACGATATTGAAGGATTGAAAATAATTAAAAGAAATTTGAATATTCCTATTGTAGCTGACATTCACTTTGATTACTTACTAGCTATAAAAGCAATAAATGCTGGAGTAGATAAAATTAGAATTAATCCAGGAAATATTCCAGATAAATACTTAAAAGAAATAGTTTTTAAAGCCAAAGATAAAAACATACCTATTAGAATTGGGATTAACTCAGGTTCATATCAGATAGGTTCTAATCCTGATAAGTTCTTAAACGAGCTAGAAAGCTATATCCAATCAATTGAAAGATTTGGATATAACAACTTAGTTCTATCAATTAAATCAAGTAATCCGCAAATTACTTATGAATTAAATAAATATGCTAGCTATAGGTTTGATTACCCTCTTCACTTAGGTGTCACGGAAGCCGGTTTTGGTAAGGAAGCAATTATTAAATCAACTGTTGCTCTTGCTCCACTTCTTTCAGAAAATATCGGAGATACAATCCGTATTTCTCTTTCAGAATCACCTATAGAAGAAATAAAAGCTTGTAAATACTTATTAAAGTCTTTAGGGCTTAAAAATAACGTTCCAACACTTGTCAGTTGCCCTACATGTGGAAGAACAACAGTAAATGTATTTCAACTCGTTAGAAAAGTAGATTTACTTCTTACTAATATAAATAAAGATATCAAAGTCGCAGTTATGGGCTGCCCAGTTAATGGTCCAGGTGAAGCTAAAGACGCAGATATCGGCATAGCAGGAATTGATGGAAACTTCATGGTATTTAAAAAGGGTAAAATTATTTTTAAAGCAGATGAAGATAAAGCCTTTAATTTCTTAAAAGATGAAATTGAAAAAGCTTAAGGTACAATTTAGTATCTTAAGCTTTTTTAGGCTAAAATAATGATTATTTTTTTATTGTGTTTC
This sequence comes from Clostridium sp. CAG:288, assembly GCA_000437395.1. Taxonomy (GTDB): domain Bacteria; phylum Bacillota_I; class Bacilli_A; order RFN20; family CAG-288; genus CAG-288. Next base: position 29,146 of record FR898180.1, read on the forward strand.
ATATCTTATTTATGGTGATAAAAATGGCAAATCCAATGGTTAATATGTATATATCAACTCTCACACCAGACTCAGCTATTAAATTAGCTAAGAAATATGGTGTAGATTTGACATATGATGAAGCAAGTAAAATAGTTCCTTTTCTAAAAAGAAATAAGAACAACTTAAATAAAGAAAATAAAAACCGCCTTCTTAATGAAGGACGGAATTTAGTTAAGCCACAAACTTATAGCAAGATTGTAACTTTAATCGATAGATTTATTTAGTTAAAAGTTCGATTTCATCCTTATACGGAGCTTTACCATCAATATAAGGAGTTTCTAATATCTTAGGAATACTTTCAAACTTATCGTTGTACAAAATCTTTTTTAAAGATTCAAAGCCAATATATCCTTTACCTATGTTTGCGTGTCTATCTTTATGAGCACCAATAGGGTTTAAAGAATCATTTAAGTGAATACATTTAACAAGATTTATATCAAACTTTGTTTGAAGCAAATTAATAAATGAATCAAAGTCACTCATATCATAGCCTGCATCTGATAAATGACATGTATCTAAACATACACCAATGTTAGGGCTAGATATTAAGTCTAATAAAGATTTAATTTCATCAAGTGAACGACCAATTTCAGTTCCTTTTCCTGCCATAGTTTCTAATGCGATAGTGACATTTGGATGCTTTGGTAAAATTTCATTTAAGCAATCTGTAACATTTTTAGCTGCTGTTTCAAATGATTGACCGACAGCAGAACCAGGGTGCAATACCATAACTTTCAAATTCAAATATTCAGCTCTAGACATTTCTTCATCGAGAAAATCTTTGGCAAATGTTCTTTTATTGTCATCTGGTGATGCTAAATTACAAATATATGGCGCATGAACTATAATATTCTCTAAAGGTATATTTGCACTCTCTAACAATTTATATGCTTCTATGGCCTTATAATCGATATTTTTAGGCCTAATAGTAGTTTGGGGAGAGCCTAAATATATCATCATAGCATTTGCACTATAACTTAAAGTATCTTTAACACTACCAAGCATATAATCAGGGCCAGAAAACGATACATGAGAGCCTAATATCGGTCTATTTGTTTTCATTTTCTTTTTGTTTCTTTCTTACGTTAGTTTTGATTATTTGTTCTTTGTGACGTCTTTTAACATCATCGATAGCCCATTTAACTTTCTTTTTATAACAAGGTTTTACTTTTTTAGAGCGATTCTTAGCAATTGCTCTTTTTATTTCTTTTTCAAGATAAACGTTATTAATCTTTTGTTTTTTCGGAGCAACATTTAAATCTCTATCAGCTTTGAGCTCATCAGTTCTAAGAGTAGCGTACTTAAATGTAATTTTGCTCTTTTTCATTAATTCACGGGCTTTTCCTGGTTCATTTGCTGTGTAGAATATATAGCTATGACCAGAATTACCAAATCTACCAGTACGTCCTGCACGATGATAATAATAAGCTAAGTCTTTTGGTAAATCGAGTGAAATTACATCGCTAACTTCACTGACGTCTAAACCTCTAGCGGCAATATCTGATGCTAACAATAATGTTGTTCGGTCATCTTTAAAGTCTTTAAGTGCTTTCTTTTGTTCACGTTTTGGTAAGTCACCATGAATATATGAGTGTTTTATTTTTTTACTTGACAAATATTCCTCAACATCAGCAAGGTCTTTTTTATTTGAAACAAAGGCAATAGCTTTGTAGGGTTTGACAACATCTAAGAATAAGCATAAAGCCTCAGCTTTACTCAAATGTCTTATATCGACAAATGTATGAGTAACTTCACTAGCAGTAACAGATCCTTCTGTTAAATCTATTGAAGTAGCTGTTCCCATGTAGTGTCTAACTAATGTGTTTAAGTGTTCATCAACTGAAGCTGTAAATAAAGCCTTAGTAGCTTTTAAAGGTAAGCTCATAATTTGATTTAATTGCTCTTCAAAGCCACCAAATATAAGCATATCACCTTCATCGAATATTAAATATTCTACTTCTCTAAGATTCATTTCATGCATGCTCTTTAAGAAGAGATTTGGTGTTGCAATTATTATTGAGCTTGTCTTGTTTGATTTGACAAGATCATTTCCATCTTTGATTACGCTATATGTAAAATTAGGATATACTTGTCTAATATTTTTTAAAACTTCACCAGCTTGATTTGCTAAAACCTTAGTTGGAACAATAACGACAGCCTTGGTATCGTTTAATCCTTTTATTGATTGAATAATTGGAACTAAATAAGCAAGAGTTTTACCAGAGCCAGTTGGAGCTTTAAAAACACCTTCTTTATGTTTTAAAAGCAATGGAATTGTTTTTTCTTGAATTGGTGATAATTCAACAAAGCCTATTGATGCTAATGCATCAACAAGCTCTTTATCTAATGTTGTGAATTGATTAAATTTACTCATCTTTTTCTCCCTTAACAGCAATGCCAAGGAGATCTAAGTTTTCAGTTGGTACAACACTTGGAGCACCACACATTGGGCAACAAGCGTTAAGATTTTTAGGGAATGCTACGACATCTCTAACGTTTTCTGTTTGGCAAAGTAACATAGCCATACGTTCAACGCCAAGTGCAAAGCCACCATGTGGAGGTGTACCATAATTAAAGGCATCGACAAAGAAGCCGAATTTTTCTTTGATCTCTTGATCATTTAAACCTAGTAATTCAAATACTTTCTTTTGAATTGAGCCGTCATAAATACGAAGTGAACCAGATGAAATTTCAACGCCGTTAATTACAGTATCATAAGCGTATGATAATACTTTAGTTGGATCTTCATCTAAGTATTTTAAGTCTTCATCTCTTGGTCTAGTAAATGGATTGGACAAACTGACTATTTGATCGTTTTCACGTCCAAACAACGGCCAATCTGTAACAAATAATGGAACGTAGACATTGAAATCACAGAGTCCAAGTTTACGTGTGTATTTTAATCTTACAGCGCCTAAAGCTGTTGAAACTGTTTCATTGTCTTCATTAGCACCGACAATAATCAAATCACCATCTTTAGCATTTAATCTTTCTTTTAAAGAATTTAATGTTTCTTCGCTGAAGAACTTAGTTGCAGAACCATTTAATTTTCCATCACTAACTTTGAAGTGGAATACTGAGTGTAATTTAAATTTCTTAACTAATTCATTATCTCCATCAAGTGTTTTTCTTGTAGCATCTTTTGCTTCATTAGAAACACAGATTGCTTTGACAACTTTACCATTAAAGCCTTCAAAACCTGCATCAGCTAATAAATCAGAAACGTTATTTAATAACATATCAAATCTCATATCTGGTTTGTCAGAGCCATATAAATCAATTGCATCTTTATATGAAATTCTCTTGAAATCTGGCAAGTTAATATCTCCTGCTTGCTTAAATATGTGTTTTACTAATCCTTCGATGATGTTTAATATATCTTCTCTTTCGCCGAAGCTCATTTCAACGTCGATTTGTGTAAATTCAGGTTGTCTATCAGCACGCAAATCTTCATCTCTATAGCATCTAGCTACTTGATAATATCTATCCATACCACCAATCATTAATAATTGCTTATAAATTTGTGGTGATTGTGGCAAGGCATAAAATGAGCCTTTCTTAGTTCTACTAGGGACTAAGTAGTCTCTTGCACCTTCTGGTGTAGATTTAACTAAAGTTGGAGTTTCAATCTCTAAAAAATTGATATTTTCCAAATAATCTCTAGCTGCTTTTAATAACTTATGTCTAACAATTAAATTGTGTTGTAAAACAGGTCTTCTTAAATCCAAATATCTATTAACAAGACGTGTATCTTCTAAGGCATCTGTCTTATCAGCAATAATAAATGGTGGTAATTCACTCTTAGCAAAAATCGAGTAGCTTTCAACTAAAACTTCAATTTCACCTGTTGAAAGTTCCCTATTTGCTTCTGTTCTTCTAGCAACTTTGCCAGTAACTCTAATGCAATATTCACTCTTTAATTGATTTGCTTCGTAAAGCTCTGGATTAATATTTAATTGAGTAATGCCGTATCTATCTCTTAAATCGACAAAAACTAAGGCACCAAGATTTCTAACTTTAGAAACCCAACCTGTTAAAGTAACAGTTTCTCCAATATTTTTTGCGGTTAATTCTCCGCATGTTTTTGTTCTTAACATTCAAATTTCTCCTTTATTCAATGTCCATAAGGTCAGAAATTGATTCGTAGTCAATTTGAGTACGTGTTGACATATTTTTAACGTGATAACCTCTGTTATCTGCAATAATTACCATCTTGCTATTCATTCTATCAGCCATTTTAATTGCACCAGTTAAAGCTTTATCCATAGATGCGAATGAAACAGAATGATTGTTTTGTTGTAACTTATTAGCTAATACAATCATGTCGTTAGCTTTTGATTTATCCAAGACAATCATGAAATAATCTAAAGAATTTTTAAGTTCTTCAACGTTCTTTCTAGCTAAGACTAATCTTTCAACGCCAAACGAATAACCAACGCCTTCAAAATCAGGGCCTCCTAAGTCATTCATTAAGTGACCATATTTGCCACCACCGCCTAAGGCTCCAAGTTCGAGGTTATCTTTATCGTATATTTCAAAAACTAAGCCTGTGTAATAGTCTAATCCACGAACGAGCTTATCATCACAAACATAAGGGATGTTTAATGAATCTAAGGCTTTTAATATCTCAGAATATTCACTTTTATCCTCATCAGATAAAAAATCAGTTACAAATGGAGCAGCTTCAATAATAGGTCTATCTTCTGTAACCTTACAATCAAGAATTCTTAATGGGTTTTGCTCTAATCTTCTTTGACAATCAGGACACATTTGTCCAATTTTTGGTTCAAAATATAATCTAAGAGCTTTCTTATATTCTTCACGTGAGCTAAATGATCCTAAGAAATTTACTTTTAAAATCGGATCAATTCCTAAAGCTTTTTTTACTTGGTTATAAAATAAAGATAAACAGGAAATAGTTGTGATTAAGTCTACTTTTTTATCGACAAACTCAACACCCCATTGATGGAATTCTCTAAATCTACCAACTTGAGGTCTTTCATATCTAAATATTGGACCACAATAATAAAATTTAATTGGTAAATCAGGTGAAGCATATAATTTATTTTCGATAATTGCTCTATTAATACCAGCTGTAAACTCTGGTCTTAAAGTATAGTCGTGACCACCTTTAGGTGTTAAATCAAAAGTTTCTTTATTTACAATATCTGTCGATTCACCAACGCCTCTTTTAAAGAGCTTACTTTCTTCAAAGACAGGAACTTCAATTGGTTCGACACCATATTTTTGAGCTTCTAAATTTAACACGTTAACTAGATTATCAAAAGCCAATTTATTTGCGCCAAAATAATCTAGTGTGCCACGTGGTTTATTTATTGATTGAGCCATAACTTTTCCTTTCTAGTGTATCACACGTCTTACATCAAAGACGCTTGGTACCTTTTTTATTTCAGTAATTAAAGCGTTAAGTCTAGTAATATCGCTTGCCATAACTGTTACAGTAATGGTTGCAGTCGATGTTTCTTGATGTGACTTAGCATTTACTTTATATACTTGTGTTTTTTGTTGTGAGAACATATTAAATATGTCCATTAATAAATTAGGTCTATCATAACAATCGATTGCTAAATCGACTGGATGATCGGATAGAGTCATATTAGGATTCCAAATTACATCAACTAATCTATTAGGTTCGTTAATAATATTTGGGCAATTGCAACGATGTACCTTAATTCCGTTTCCCTTTGTGATATATCCGACGATTTTATCACCTGGAATTGGAGTACAGCAGTTTGCTAATGTAATCATAGCAGTGTCACCATCAGCTAACAAAACTGAATCGTGTGGTGATTGTTTAACAACGCGTTTATTTACTTGTTTTTGAATTGCCTGTTCTAAATCTAATTGATTCTTATCTAATTCGAGGAATTCAATAACTGCTGCAGGAACAATTGTACGATTATAAATACCTAAATAAAATGAATCAAAATCTTCAACGTTAAACTTATCTAAAACTTTTCTATCGATAACTTTATCGACGTTTGCCTTTATTTTCTTTTCTTTAAAGGCATCGATTAAAGTTTGTCTGCCTTTTTCAATTTGCTCTTCTTTAACAAAGTCAGCATTTTGCTTCATTATGAATTTTCTAATTCTAGACTTTGCAAAGCTTGTTTGAACAAAATTAAGCCATTCTTGATTAGGTGTTGCAGTTTTACTAGTTTTAATTTCAACAACATCACCTGTTTTAAGTTTTGTTGAAAGAGGTACTAATTGATTGTTTACTTTAGCTCCTGAAACAGAGTCACCTATATTAGTATGAATTCTATAGGCAAAATCTATCGGAGTAGATCCTGCTGGTAAACTAATAACTTTTCCTTTTGGAGTAAAGACATATACATTTGCATCAAATATATCATGCTGAATAAAATCGACATATTCACGAGCAGTTGAGTCAGTACTTTCGTTTGAAATACTTACAAAGTCTCTAAGCCAATGTAATTGTTCTTCAATTTCAGCTTGTTCTTGCTTAGCATCATAATGAAGACCTTCTTTATATCTCCAGTGCGCTGCGATACCACTTTCAGCAACTTCATCCATTTCGTGTGTTCTAATTTGTATTTCAAAAATGTGTCCATCACCTGTAACAATTGTCGTATGTAACGATTGATACATATTTGGTTTTGGCATTGCAATATAGTCTTTAAATCTTCCTGGAACAGGTTTAAACATTGCATGAATATATCCTAAAATTTCGTAACAATTAACTTCTGTTTCAGTAATTATTCTCAATGCCAATATATCATATATTTCATCGAATGGTTTTCCTTTGTTGAACATCTTTTTATAGATAGAATAAATAGATTTAACTCTAGATGATATTTCAAACTTGATATTAGTTGGGTTAAGAGTTTCAACTAATTTTTGTTGTAAAGCTATAATTGCTTTTTCTCTGTTGTCTGCTTGTGTATCAAGAAGTTTTTCGATTTGTGCAAATTTTTCAGGTTCAAGATAATATAAAGATAAATCTTCGAGTTCAGTTTTTATCTTAGAAATACCGAGCCTATGAGCAATTGGAGCATAAACTTCCATTGTTTCTTTAGCTATTTTTCTTTGTTTCTCTGGTGGTTGGAACTGAAGTGTTCGCATATTATGTAATCTATCAGCTAATTTGATGATAATTACTCTAATATCTTTAGCCATAGCAATAAATATTTTCCTATGGTCTTCAGCTTCGAAATCAACATTATGAAAATCAGATAATCTGGTTAATTTTGTCAACGATTCAACAAGAGTACATACTTCTTGTCCAAACTCATTCGTTATTTCTTCTGGAATAGTATTAGTATCTTCTATTGTATCGTGCAATAGACCCGCGATTAATGTTGATGGTCCTGTTTGTAAAGTCGTTAAGATCATAGCAACGCCAGTTAAGTGAGTTATATATGGATCTCCCGATTTTCTTTTTTGACCTGCATGTTTTTTTTCTGCAAATTTATATGCTTTTTCAATTCGATCGATGTCGTCTTTATTGGATATATATGTAAGAAAACTCTGCTTTACTTCTTCAAAAGAATAAATACGGTTTTCAATTTTCATAATTATAAAAGAAGTGGGGCCTCGAAAGGTACTTCTTCCTCCGCTAATACTTTTTTGCCATCTAAGCCTTCTAATTCGATAAATGTGACAGCTCCGACAACTTTTGCACCAGTACTCTTACATAATTTAGCTAAAGCACATATTGTGCCACCAGTTGCTAATAAGTCATCAACAATTACAACTCTATCAGTTGGTTTAAGCAAATTTTCAGGAATAGTTATCGTATCGCTACCATATTCAAGTCCATAAGTAATTTTGAGTGGTTCACCAGGCAATTTACCTTCTTTACGTGCCATAACAAATCCAACTCCTAAAGAATAAGCAATTGCTGTTCCAAAAACAAAGCCTCTAGCTTCAGGTCCAACTATAACTGTTGGATTAAATTTTTTAACGAGTTTAGCCATGTCATCAACACTAGACTTAAAGGCTTCTGAATCCTTTAAAAGTGGTGAAATATCTTTAAATGATATTCCTTCTTTTGGAAAATCAGGTACAACTCTAATAAATGGGATATAATTCATAATTAATGGCCTCCAAAACGTCTATGATTATATCATAGACAAGTCTTTATTTGTACTCTTAAGGCTATCTTTAAAATCTTTTTGTTAAATATTATCAAAAATTTTATTCTAATTTCTTATTTAACATAAAAAATCCTGCTAATAACATAGCATAGAGCTATAAAAAGCAGGATATTTTTTTAAAAATCGAATTTAACACCAGATTCAGAACTGATGAAATCAGCAATTAAATCACGAAGTTTAGTATTGTTTTCTCTATAGTAATTAGCAAATGTTGATTTGTATTCAGTTTCAATTTTTGTCATTTCAGAATCATTTTCGAATCCTTCAGCAAATTTGTTATTTAATTTTCTAAACTTGCTAACTAAAGCAGAAAATTCAACATCATCATCTTCATGTAAATTATCTAAAATGAACATTATCGCATAACTAATTTGTTCAATGCTTTCGTTTAGTTCTTTAAGAGAATCGACTTTAGATGGATCAAAATTTTCATCTTTTAACAAATCTTCACCAGTTTCATTTAAATGTTGCATGGAATATTTAAGGATAGCTGCAGAATATTTGTTAAAGCTTCTACAAAATATAACACTTAAAATTCTAAGCATAAATGCTGTTGAGACTTTGTTTTCTAATTTAACCATTTCTACAAAGTTAGGATCGATAGAATCTGGTTCTTTTTGTAAAAATAAATTCAAGTCATTAACAAGAATATCTCTTAATGTTTGTCTTGTACCTAATAAAAGACCAAGCTGATTTAAACCTTCTTTGACATTAATAGTAAGATTATTTTTCTTAATGGAAATGAACTTAGATTTTGGACTAAACATTTGATCAGCAAATTCTTGAACTTGCTTTAATAATTTGTCGCCTGGTTCGCCTTCTTTTAAACCCATTCCTTCACAACGTGTGTAAAAAGATGAATCTTCATTTGTAAAAAATGCGAGCGTATCTCTACGATGTTTTGTTAAATCGATAAATTGATCTTTAAACATATCATTCATGATAAACGCTTCAAATGGGTCTTTTGCCAAATTGGCCAAGTGAAAAAATCCAACCAAATATAATTCTTGTTTTGTAACTTTCATGTTAAGCACCTTCTTTTTTTCTTACTTAAATTTATCACATCTTTAACAATTAATCTATGATTGTTTATATTTTTTTGTAACTTAGGCAAAAATAATGACATATAATGGCTTGGTGATATGAAAAATGAGAAGATTTAATCCTTATCAGCAAAACTATAACGCTCCAATGTTTAATCAAAATTATCAAAGAATGAACTATAATTACCCTCAATACTCTAGATCACCTTTCGACATTCCAAAACTTAGAAGTCCAATAGGTAGTTCAAAAAGATTAAGCTTATTTAGTGGAGCTAAGAAGCTTAATTTAACTGGTTTAATTGATACATCTAGCAAAGCTATAAATACATTTAACCAGATGATTCCTATTTATCAAGAGATAAAACCAGTTTTTACTAATACAAAATCAGCATTATCAACTTTAAAAAGAGCCTTTATAAAGCCTAAAAAGGATAATAAAAAACAAACAAAACCTATAGAACCAGAAGTTTTAGATAAAGCAGTAGTAAATTTAAAATCAAACAAACAAAAATATAAAGAAGAAATCAAACCTGATAACGAGCCACATAAACCATATTTCTAGTTTGAGTTGTTGATTTTTTTTAAACTGTAATGTAAATTTAAAGTATGATTAAAACAATTCTTCCTATAGGATATTGTTTCGGTGTTAAAAACACCTTAGACAATGTCAAAAAACTTGCTAACAATAATCCTACTAAGGATATTGTTCTTTTTAGTGCTCCAGTACACAATAAAAACGCCTTAGATGATCTTTTAAAAATAGGCAATATTTTCATGCTAAAAGACTATAAAAAGAAGAATAACAATGATTCTATATTAGTTTTCTCTGCTCATGGACACACATCTAAACAGGAACAGTTTGCAAAAGAAAATGGATTTAAAATATACGATAGCATTTGTCCGTTTTTAATGTTTAGAAATAAAAGCGTTTTAAAAGATATCGATTCTTTCGATAAGATATATGTTATTGGCGATGAAAAACATCCAGAAACTGAATCACTTTTATCTTTAAAACAAGGAATTGTTTGCCTTAACCCAAACAATAAGATTATTTTAGAAAAAGATGATTTGTCTAAAGTACTTGTTATTTATCAGTCAACTATAAATGTTGATTCTTTCAATTTGTTAAATGGAGAACTTAAAAAAACATTCAAAAATTTGACTGTTATATCAGTATGTCCAGAATGTGCAAACAGATTTAATAATTTAGACAAGATTGCATTTAATCAAAACGATTTAATAATCATAGTTGGAGATAAGACATCTGCAAATACAACTTCATTATTTGAAAAAGCTAAAACAAAACTCGATTCAAAACGTGTTTTATTTATCTTAAATGTCGATGAATTAAAAAAAGTACCACTACCAATAAATATTAATAATATTTATTTGACAAGTGGTACATCAGCATCTCTAGAAGATGTTACAAGTATTTCTAATTATCTTGAGAATTTGTATAAATAATTGGCTCTTTTTCATGATCGATAGCAAGAACTTCGATTTTTGAATCAATCTCAGCAATAGCATATTTCATAACATCAACAAATAATCTTTCTATCTCATGAGGAACATCTAAATAGTTCATTTTATAACGAATAATATCTCGTCTAACGTGATGAGGACAATCGCCTGATATATAAATATCACAGCCTTCATTTTGAGCAACTGAATAATAACCAGCACCACCACCGCATATGAAGCCAATTTTTTTAATGGTATTTTTTCCTTCATTTATTAAAGAAGAATATGATACATTAGCTCTCTCCATGAAATATTTGACAAAAACATCAATATCCATGCTCACAGACAACTCTCCAATTCTCATCATTGGAAAATCTTTTGCTCTATAAACATTAATTAAATCAAGTTTATTTGCTAAAGAAGAATTCATTCCTCCCTCAGCAGCATCAAAATTTGTGTGCAAAGAAACAATTGGAATATTTAAATTATCTTCTAATTCATGTACTAAATTATTTTTTAATTGATCACTAGCTAATACTTTAGATCTCTTACCAAAAATAAATGGATGGTGAGTAATAATTAAATCTGGTTTAAATTCTCTAGTGATTTCAAGTAAAGATTCATCATAATCTAAAGCGATTAAAACTTTATTAATATCATCTTTAAGCTTACCAATTTGAAGTCCAATAAAATCAAAGCCTTCAGCTTCTTTACGTGGATATTTTTTCCACAAAGCCCTCATAAATTTCATTTTTTCCATGATTTTAAAGCCCCCTTTATTAGATTTATTTTTGAATTTAAAGATGGAGAATTAATTTCTTCGTATTTTTTTAAATTGTTAGTTAAATATTCATAAAGTAGTTTGTCTTTATTTTTAAGCGAATAAGTTCCGTAAATATAATTGATATCAGTCATCATTTCACTACCCAATTTGTAAGAAATGATTGGATAGTATTTTCCTTGTTCTTTGACGTATTTTTCAAAAGATATTTTATATCCATTTTCATTAAAAAATCTTCTTACTAATTCGACATCTGATTGTGGTTCGACAATAATTGTTAAATCTCTTTTTTTCTCTTTATCAAAGAATTTCTTGAATATTTCTACAATTGTCTTTCCACCTATACCTGCAGCGGTTATAGTCGTGATATATTCTTTAAAACCATCAAGTCCATCTCCAAAAAATGGCTCAATTTGAGAGTAATCTTTGACGTTAGAAGAAAGTCTTTCATATGGACCTTTTTTATTTTCTACAGCGATAACTTTATTTGCTATTTTGTTAGTAACTAAAAGTATTGGCAAGTAGCCATGATCAGAACCTATATCATAGACATAAGAATTTAAAGGAACAAGCGAAGCGATGCAAAGCAATCTTTCTGAATTAGTTATCATTGCGATAATCTTTAAGTTGTTTTGCTCTTGTTGGATGTCTAAGTTTCTTTAATGCTTTAGCTTCAATTTGTCTTATACGTTCACGTGTAACGTTAAATTCTTTACCAACTTCTTCAAGAGTATGAGTTCTTCCGTCATCAAGACCATAACGTAATCTTAAGACTCTTTCTTCTCTATCTGTTAATTCTTTTAAAACTTCATCAATCTTATCTTTTAATAATGAATTATCAGCATATTCTGATGGTGTTTCATTATCTTTATCTTCAATAAAATCTCCAACGTGTGAATCTTCTTCTTCACCAACTGGTTTTTCAAGTGAGAGTGGATCCAATGCAAATTGTTGGATTTCTCTAATTCTATCCGGAGAATATAGTCCTTGTAATTCTTCTGATATTTCTTCAGCTGTTGGGTCACGATTTAACTTTTGAACTAATTTTCTTTGAGCACGAGTAATTTTGTTCATAGTTTCAACCATGTGAACTGGAAGACGAATTGTTCTTGCTTGATCAGCTAAAGCTCTTGTAATAGCTTGTCTAATCCACCATGTTGCATAGGTAGAAAATTTATAGCCTCTAGTATAGTCAAATTTATCAACAGCTTTCATTAATCCTAAATTACCTTCTTGGATTAAATCTAAGAATTGCATACCTCTATTGACATAGTGTTTAGCAATAGAAACAACAAGTTTTAAATTGCATCTTGTAAGTTCTTCTTTAGCTGATTCATCGCCAGCAATAATTCTTTTAGCAATTTCCGTTTCTTGCTCTTTTGTTGTTAAAACTGGATATTTACCTATTTCACGTAAATAGACTTTAACAGGATCAGAGACTTTGACATCTGCGGCAGATGAATAATCGATAACTGATTCGTCATAAACATCGCTATCGACATCTGATACATCTTCGCCTCCGTCTAAATAATCATCTGAATCATCTAAATCATCAACATCTTCTTTCATTAGTTCATCAGGACTAATATCATCTGGAATTTCTACTGAATCGAGATCATCATCATCTTTAAGCTCAATTCCATTGTCTTTAAAGAAGTTAAATATTTCATCAAATTCATCCTCTGTTAAATCAAAATGGTCTAAAGCTGCCATTAGGTCATCTTGCGAAATATATCCTTTTTCTTTTCCTTTTTCTAAGAAACTTTGCTTAACTTCATCTAATGTTTTAAGCTCTGACATTTTAATTTTCTTCTTTGATGTTTTCATATACTTCTCCTTTTCTCTATTTTTGGCAATTAAGTATACTTAATTACTTTAAGGCATAAATAGGGTTTGCCTTGAAACCTTCGTTTCTATATCTAAATGCGTTTAGCAAATTAGAACTAATTTTTTTTGGTGCGTGCTTTTTGTTTAGCTAAGCGTGCTGTTCGCATGGTGTTATCAATTTTAGCTGTATCGCCCTTAATTAAATCCAAATATATTTTTTGCACCATGTTGTAATCGCTAATTAATTTTCTAAAATCAGAAGCATATTTAGGATTGTATGGTTTATCCTTACATTTTTTCATGATTTCCATAATTAGTATTACTAAGTCTTTATCTTCATCGTTTGATACTTCAAACATATCGATAATATTCTGATAATCTTCTAAATCTAGCGTTTCTTTACCTGTTTTTTGATAAGCGTCAGCTAAAGCGTTTTGAATCTTATTTAAATATGGAGAAATAAACATGCTTTGACTATTTTCAAATTCCATATATGCATCTTTATTTTTTGCCATCTTAGCTATTAAACAAGATTCTTTTGAGATAATCGCATTTAAATATTTTTCAATATTTTTATCTTTTAATTTACTTAAACTATATTTTAAACAACTGTCATAAATTGCATTTTGGTTAATTGTTTCTGTTGAAATATTTGATAAAGAATCTTTAGAAGCATAACTCTTTTTTACTTCTTTATCTTCAATCAAATCATCAGGCTTAAAAGTGTTTGCCCTATCAACCATTGATTCTAAATCGTCTTTGTTGATTGAAAGAATATCAGCGAGTCTTGAAATTAAATCTTTTCTTACTAATTGCTTATATCTACTAAAAGCTATTAAGCGTGTTTGTAAATAATCATCTTTAGCTTCAAGTGTGTTAAGCTTGCCATTATCGACTAAATATTTTGCCTCGAATTCAATCGGTTCAGCTAAGCTATTTAAAGCATCGATAAGGCCATCTGTTCCAAATGCATTTAAGTATTCGTCAGCATCTTTAGCTCCGGTAAATTTACGGACAATTTTATATTTCAACTTTGCTTTGCCAAAAAGCTTCAAAGTTGAATACATAGCGTTTTGACCCGCGTTATCGCTATCTAAACATAAACGAATTTCTACACCAAGCTCTTTAAATAAAGCTATATGAGCTTCAGTTAAAGCTGTTCCCATTAAAGCAACAGCAGAATTAATTCCAGCTTTATAACAAGCAATTACATCCATAAACCCCTCTAAAACGTACAAATATCCATCTTTTCTAACTGAATCTTTTGCATTTCTAAAGTTGTATAAGATTGTGCTTTTTTGGAATATTGGAGTCTCAGGTGAGTTAACATATTTAGACTCGCCTTTGTCAGAATCTTTATATATTCTTCCTGAAAAACCAACAATATCACCTTTAGTATTTTCTAGTGGGAACATGATTCTATCTCTGTATCTATCGTAGAATCCAGAGCCAGAATTAGCTAATATACCAGCTTTTTCTAAAGTCTCAACTGAACAATTAAATCTTTCACGTAATACTTTGATTGATCTTGTGTTGTCCAAAGGTGCATAACCTATCTTAAAATGATTTATGACATCATCGTTCATATTTCTTTTTTCAAGATAACTTCTAGCTTCTTCACCATCTTTTTGTCTCAACGAGAAATGATAAAAACCAGTTAAATTGTTTATAGCATCTAACAAATCTTGATTTTCTTTTGGTTTAACTTTAACTACTTCATCTAAACCAGGTACATCAATATTGCATATGTTGCAAACTTTTTTTACTGCCTGCATGAAGCTTACATGCTCATATTTTTGAACAAATGTAATACAATTTCCACCAGTACCACAAACAAAGCACTTAAATATTTTTTTTGTTGGTGATATTGATAAGCTAGGTTTTGTATCGTCATGGAAAGGACAAATAGCTACATAATCAGCACCCTTTTTTGTCAATTTGAGGTAGTGGCCAATAACAGCTACAATATCAGCTTTATCTTTAACATATTGTACTAATTCTACTGATGTCATAGACTACTACCTCCTTTATAAAAACTATCTATTTTCTATTTTTTCTTCAATGTATTTTGCTAAGTCAGCTATAGCTACTCTTTCTTGTTTCATTGAATCTCTTTCACGAACTGTAACCATATGATCGTTTAATGAGTCAAAATCGTATGTTACACAGAATGGTGTACCAATAGCATCTTGTCTTCTATAGCGTTTACCAATTGAACCGGTGACATCAAATATAGCATCGTATTTTTTTACTAAGTTATCCAAGACCTCACTTTGAGCATTTGGAGCAAGTTGTTTACTAAGTGGTAAAACTGCGACTTTATATGGAGCAATAACTGGTGATAAGTGTAAAACTACACGTGTATCTTTCTCTAATTGTTCCTCATCGTATGCATCACAAAGAAGTGCAAGTAATAATCTATCACAACCAAATGAAGGTTCAACAACGTGAGGTGTATATCTTTCGTTTGTCTCAGGATCTAAGTATGTTAAGTCTTCCCCTGAACAAGCTTGGTGTCTACCAAGATCGTAATCAGTTCTTGATGCAATACCCATTAATTCTCCCCAACCAAATGGGAATAAGTATTCAATGTCGGTCGTACCCTTGGAATAGAAAGCTAATTCTTCAGGTTCGTGATCTCTAAATCTTAAATGAGAATCTTCAATTCCAATTCTATCGATAAACTTTCTACATTCATCCTTCCAATATTCAAACCATTTCATATCTTCGCCAGGTTTGAAGAAGAATTCAATTTCCATTTGTTCAAATTCACGAGTTCTGAATGTAAAGTTTCCTGGAGTAATTTCATTTCTAAAAGCCTTACCAATGTCACAAACACCAAAAGGAAGTTTTGCTCTTGTTGTTCTTTGAACAGATTTGAAATTAACAAAAATACCTTGAGCGGTTTCAGGTCTTAAATAACAAACGCTACTCTTTTCTTCTGTGACACCAATGTATGTCTTAAACATCATTTGGAATTGTCTAATTGGAGTAAATGTGCTTTTACCACAGCTTGGACAAGTAATGTCACCTGATTCAATTTCTTTATTTAAGTCTTCTGTTGTCATAGCATCGACATTTAAATCTGGTTTTTGATCTTTAATTAAAGTGTCAGCTCTATAACGAGTATGGCAATATTTGCAATCTACGAGTGGATCGTGGAAGTTTGCAACATGTCCTGTTGCTTCCCAAACTTTCGGATTCATAATGATTGCTGGCTCAATTTCGTAAATCATGTGGTTTTCTCTTACAAAATGTTTACGCCACTCTTCTTTTAAATGATTTTTGGCTAATGTACCAAGTGGGCCATAATCCCACGAATTTGCTAAACCACCATATATTTCAGAGCCTGGATAAACAAAGCCTGAAGTAATCAAATGTGTGGTAATTTTATCAAAACTAAATTTTGACACCTTAAAATCTCCTTTACACAATAATCTTCTTAAGTATAACATACTTAAGCTTTAATTCAAAATAAAAACAGACACAAAATAGGCTAAAAAGTAGCAAAAATGCTACATTCTCAAAGATTCTAGAAGAAAATTAAATGTCTTTAATTCTACACCTAATTCGTCTTTTATAAAATTTATTAAATCATTTAAGCATTCTTTAACAATATTCTCATCTAATTTTGCTCCGCCAAATTTTTCTGGTGTAACTTTAAAGGCGTAAAGCATCAAATTTAAATATGTGTTATTTTGGCGTTTAGAAAACGTTTTTGTTGCACAATCCAAGCATTTAAAGCCACCATTTTTCATTGAAAAATTGACAAGGTTATTTTTTCTTCCACAAATGACACAACCATCAAGTTTTGGTTCATAGCCAATTGCGCTTATAGCTTTAGCTGTAAATATTAAAGCGATGGATAATAAACTGTATCCATTTTTGCATAACAATATAGATTTTTCGAAAAAATCATACGGAATCAGATCTTGTTCCAAAAACAATTTTACTATAATTTCTCTTTCATAATTTAACAAGTTCTGAGCTGAAAAATTTACATATAATTCAACGTTGCTTTCTAGTGTCGTCACACCACGGACAGAATAATAACTATTTCCTTTTTCGCCTACATCAATAGTTATTTTATTAAATAAAATAGTCGCTTGACTATATTTGCTTCCAGGCAAAAAGCCATTATTAACCCTTATAGAATAAAGGTATTCAGAGGTTAAAAAAGATACTATTGCATCTTTATCTTTATATTTTTCAACATTTATTGGATAACCAATTAATTTTGATATTTTTTCTCTCATTTCATATATCCGTATCTACGAAGATACTTAGGATTATCGCGCCAATCTGGAACTACTTTTACAAGTAAATCTAGTGAAACTGGTCTTCCTAAAAAGCCCTTTAAAGCCTCTTCAGAATAACGTCTAATTTTAGATATCATCTTTCCTTGGCGGCCAATCATAATTGCTTTTTCTGATTCTCTTTCAACAATGATATCAGCTCTTATAATTAATAAATTGTCTTCCTCTTCAACATGCTTTATTTCAACGTGACATGCATGTGGAACTTCATCCTCAGTTAATCTCATGCATTTTTCACGAATTGTTTCAGAATAAATAAATTCTTCTGGATGATCTGAAATCATATCTTGTGGAAAATAAGGCGTTCCTTCTTGCAAATATTTTTTTACTGTTGAAACTAATTGTTCTATACCAGCCTTATTTATCGCAGACAATTCAACTACATCTGCATTTGGCAATATTTCTTTATATTCTTTTATTTTTTCTTGACCTTGTTCAAATTTAATTAAATCAATTTTATTGAAAGCCAAAATAATAGGCGTATCTAACGTAGCCAATCTATTAGCTGTTTTCTTATCAACTCTTTTAGATGCATCAATAACATAAATAATTGCATCGACATCGTATAAAGCAGATTTAGCTTCTTGAAGCATCAATTGGCCAAGTTTTTTATGAGGATCATGTAATCCAGGAGTATCCACAAAAACTATTTGAGAGTCTTCATCGTTATAAATACCTTGAATATTTTCCCTAGTAGTTTGTGGCTTTTCGCTTACTGCCTCTATTTTTGTTTTTAAAATCGCATTTAAAATAGTTGACTTACCAGCATTAGCAAGTCCATATAACGAGCAAAATCCTACTTTCATAATTTATATTCCTTTATAAGTTTTCTTTTGAAAAAGCGTATGGCAATAATTCTTTTACAGATGTAACTAATTCTAAGCCACCAACTGTAAACAATACAACAGGTGTTTCTGGAAGTAAAAGTTCAGCCATTACTTGTCTACAAGCACCACAAGGTGAAACGATTGAAGGTGAGTCTGCAACAAGTGCTAAAACTTCAACTTCTTCAGGTTTTACACCAGCAAGTTTTGCTGCAAACATTGCTGTTCTTTCAGCGCAAATTGACAATGGGTAAGAAGCGTTTTCTAAATTAGCCCCCCTAAATAATCTTCCATCTTTGGTAATTAACACAGCTCCAACGGCAAAATTAGAGTAAGGTGAATATGATAATTCTCTTGATTTCATCGCTTCTGCTTTTAGCATTTTTAAATCCATTTACATTTCCTCCTTCAAATAATCATATTTAAACGAATTAAGTATGGCGTTTTGAAGTTCAAACATTACGTTTGCCTCTTCTTCTGAATGAACATGGTCGTATCCAAGTAAGTGTAATGTTCCATGAATAAAAAGGAAAGCTAATTCACGTCTTAAAGGATGGTTAAATTCAATTGCTTGTTTCTTTGCTACATCAAGAGCAATAACAATTTCGCCTAAATCTTTAATTGGTGAATCAAAAGAATCCGATTCCATATAAGCAAATGAAATAACATCGGTTGGTCTATCAATATGTCGATAATCTCTATTTATTTCTTGTATAGTATCATTATCAACAATAGTGACACTTGAAGTTATTTCACCTTCTAATTTCATGTAAGAAACAATGTGTTTCATAAGACTATTAAACATTTCTTCTAAATCGCTAGGAGCAAGTGTTGTCTTATCGCTATAATAAAGTTCAATTTTTTCCATATTTGCCTCGCATTTTATTATAACAAATTTGGCAACATTTATATATCTTTTTGCTTATATTACTAATTAATATGTCATTTAGCAAATATTTCATATGCATCTTTATGCAATTTTGAAAGTTCTTGGCAATATAAATCAACATTTTTTAATCGAGAAAAAATTGATTTTATAAACAGAAACAAAAAATAAATAAAACATGTTACTTGAATTAAATGTTCAATTTTCAATCGTTCCTCTAAGACTAAAATTACTGAAGAAAATATTAAAGACAAAAGCACATCAACTATATAATTTATAGATTTATACAAAGAAAATTTATAAGAATATTTTTGTGCATCTTTATATTCTTTTATAGCTATGCTTTTCCTTTTAATGGATTTTAAAAAATTGTCTTCGTTATATTCAATTTTGTCGTATATTATTTTTAGTTTTCTTTTTAGAATAATAGTTACTAATAAATCAGCAAGAATTACAAATGTTGTCGCTAATAAATATTGAATTCCCGATGATAACAAAACATAAATTACAACTCCAAAACAAGTTATTGAACCATAAACTAATAGTGGATTTACTATTATTTTTTCTTTTACTTTTAAAACATATTTGTAATCTAGAGTATTTAGATGCTTTGATAAATATTTAAGTACAAATTTATCATCTAACTTTTTAGATAGAGAATAAGTATTTAATAGCAATACACTTAACAAAAGCAAAAAAATTATTACTGATATGAGTGTGAACAATCCATTTCCTATGCTTGCAAAAAATAATGATAAAATTATCGCAATGCATTCTAAAATTGAAATTAGAGCTAATTTTATATATTCCATTGTTTTTAAAGTACTTAACGGTTGTATTTTCTTAACTTTTCCAGATTTAAAAAATAGAGCAGATGTTACTTTAAAATCAATCTCATTTCTCTTTATCCAATATATTTTACCTATAGGATCATATAGTTTATATTTATTTTTCTTCTTTTCAATTAACACTAAAAAATGACCTATATTTTCTTTTTCAATTCTCACTATAGAATTAGGTTTTAATAAGTTTAATTTATCATTATTTAATTCATAACAATCGTATAATAATCCATTATCACTTAATTCTTCTTTAATTTGAAATACATTATCACATTTTCTCTTTAACGGATAAGAAGCATAATAGTTACATTTGCTAAATTTAGATAAAATATATCTAACGGTCGTTTGACCACAATCATTTTTTTCAATTTGTTTTATCATATTGTTTCTCCTCATTTTATATATGGGAAAAGCAATAATTTTTTCTAAATATTATTGTTCTATCGCAATGTTTTCTATTAGTTGATAATGCAATTTTATGTACGAACTATTTATTCCATATTTAAAAGACAAAATATTTCTTTCATCTATTGTTCCTTCATTTGTATCTTCAAGAGCCTTTCTGTCACATTCACTAAGAAAATAAGATAAAATTTCACTTTCTTCACGAATTCCTGTATCACACTTATATTCGATAATTTTCCAAGTATATGCATATACTTTTGCTTTAGTAAATAATTCTATTTGCTTCGTATCATTGACATTTATATAAGCACTAATAAGTAAATCTCCTTTTTTAACATAATCATTCACTTGAATCATTTTTTGTCCATGCTCAACCATTATTTTTTTGATCACACCATCTTTAGAAGCAATAAGATTTCTTTTTAATTCAGGTAATACTATTGGTTCTCGTCTTTTTTCATACTTTACTTCAATTACTAAACCAGTGCGACGAATTTCCAAAAATTCTATATTACTAATTAACTCTTTTTCTAATTTAGTTTGCAAATTTTTAAGTTTAATATTAGATGGCAAAGATTGATACTTTTCAATATTACTTTCAGTTAATTTTTGACGTATTTGATTATCTATTTCTTCGTTTCCACCTGAAATATCAACTCGATATATTCTAGTAGATGCAAATATAAAAAGAATCAAAGTTATAATTAAGGATATAACTGTCGTTTTTTTGCTAATTAAATTATGTACTATTGATTTAGGACCATAACGCTTTATTAAAATCGCTTCAGAAAAGCACTTTAATACTTGCTTTTTATATTTAGGTTCTACTTTAAATTTATATGTATAATCAGATATTTTTTTAAAATTACGTACAACTATTTTCTTTTCTTTTAAAAGTTGTAAAGCTTTTTGTGGCGAATATATTTTTATAACGTATTCATCATAAGACTTAAACATATATAATCTCCAACATACTTACTTTGCCACCAATAATTGCTTCTTTAGAGTCATAATATTTAATATAAATGTTAATTCCAGTAACATTAATTACTCTATCTTTAAAAAACACTTCAAGCTTTTTATCGCTTTGAAGTGCTAATGAAACAAAATCATAAAATTCTATACAATCATCGTTATAAACAAATTTCTTTAGCACGATAGATTATATGATGTAATTATATAAAGTATCACTCAAATAGTTCTGGTTCGATAATTTCTCTTTCAGACATTAAATATTTTAATGTGTCAGTCATAATATTTTGAGTTATTTTATCTCTCAAACAATAGGCTTGAGTAACTTCATCAATTGTTAAACGTGAACTAATGAAAGTAATAAGTCCTTTTTTACGTCTTTCATTTAATAATGGAACTAAATAGAAATCTCTAATTTGAAAAGATTTAGGTTCTAATCCAAAATCATCTATCAATAACACGTCAACATCTTTTATTGAACTATAAGTTTCTATTGCGTAATCGCGTGCTTCAGACTTTACTTTATCTGTTAAAGGAATGAAAAGCGATGGTGAACTAACATAGGCAACTTTATTGTTATTCATCATTGCGCTTATTAATACATATTGTAAGAAAGTTCTACCATTAGAATTAGGTGAAACTACATAAAATCCTTTAACAAAATTATTTTTATACCCTTTATTTTTTATAAGTGGAATACTCTCTGCAAGTAAGTTCTTTAATTGGCTTTTAGTATTTTGCGAGTTTTTAACAAAAGTTAAAATCCTATTATATGATTCTCTAGCATTTTCAGGATTTATTGAAGAATGAACAACATTTCTTAAATAATTTTCCCATTTCTTCTTATAATCACAAAATACAAAGCGATTATCTATTTCTCCAGTATAAGAATTATAGACAAGCTTTAAAGTTGTACCAACTCTGTCCTTTTTAACGCATTTAGATAATCCACGACAGTTTTGACAAAGTTTTTTATCATCTAAAACTTGAGCGATTTTAATTGCCCCTTTTCTTAATTCTTCATCTGAAAAATTATATGATTTAGCAAATTCAACTAAATCTTTATCCTTGTAAAAATCAGATAAAACATCTTCGACAAACTTTGTCATGTCTGAGTTTGATATAAGTTGTTCTTTAGGAATATTAAGCTTATTCATAGTTCATCATCTCCTATGAGCACATCCAAGTTGCTAACATCTACATTCTCTTTTTCACTTGTTTCTTCTAAATCGCTATTAGTTGCACTCTGTCTATGAGTAACTTGAGCATCTTTATTAATATATTTTTTGGCATTTTTATCATTTCTATAAAGTGTTGCCATAGCATCATACGCCGTCTTAATATTTGATCTTTTAAGAGTTATTGCAACTTTTAAAACAAATTTTTCAGGCAATTTATTATCACAATGAGTAAGAGTGTAGTCTAAAATAAAATTTATAATGCCTGATGTAAACCCATACTCTTTAGATAAAGTATCAATAAGTTCAAGTTCAGATTTTAATGGTGTTGCTCCACTGACTAAACCCAAGAAATCTGCTGGACTAATATTCTCATATTCTCTTAGTGTTCTAGCACTTTCAGTATTACCTGATGTATTAGATCTAATAAAGTCTTTCTTAGAGCCGTATTTAACTAAACTCATGGCTAAATTCTTAAAGTTTTCAACTGAAAAAACGTTATTACTAGAAATTGAATTTTCAACTAATTCTGCACATTTTTCTGGTTTGACACCATAAATTGTACCTATTCTTAATATTTCAGATAAATCATCATCGATTATTGCTTTATCGACATGTCTCTCTTTCAGACCTTCATAAAAAACTTCTTTATCAAAATCTGATTCTACCGATTTAAATTGTTTATCAACAAATGATGTATAGCCATTTTCCATTTCATAATATGGCTCATCTAAATCAATTAAATAAACGTCTGTTGCAGATGTTGACACATCGACATATTCCGAAGAAATAGAAGCACCAATTGCAAAGTGCTCTCTAGCATTAAGCATATATTTTTCACCCATTGTTTTACATAATAAACCTTTTAAAACAATGTTAGAATCTGAAAAGAATTTTTTAGGAGTGGCAGGTGGCAATAACTTATAAATATATTTAATTCCAGAAACATCTTCTTTTCTATATGTTTCAAGAAGATTAACTGCTTCAAGCTTTTTTCTATTAAGATCTAATTCATTGATTGAGATTGCAAGTCTTTTAGCTAAGTCGCTATTAAACATCGAATCATATCTATTCTTATTTCCAATTAATGTATCAAGCATGTTGTAAAGACTAATTGCTTCTGCTCCGACTATAGGACAATAAAGCCACATTAAAACTTCTCTATCGTTATATGATAAAGTATATTCTCTCCAAATTGAATAAACACTATTTTCTTCTAAAACAATCATAATAACCTCGTTCAATATTATAAGGTGCAGAAAATATTTAATCAACAAACACTTATAATCATTGCTTAAGTGTTCTTGTTTTTATGCATTTTAAAAAATTATTTGTCTAAAATAAATAGTAGGATCACTTAACGGTTAGTTTAAGCAATAAGTATTTCTTATGGACAACTAAAAATAATGTTGTTTTTTGTTCAAATATATCTTTGTAAAAACGCTTACATAGGTTTTTGCATTGCTTAAACATATTAGGATGATAAAATAATTATGAATTATTCCGGAGGTATTTATTATATGATTAAAAAAATTGGCGTATTGACAAGCGGTGGCGATGCTCCAGGCATGAATGCATGCCTAAGAGCAGTTGTTAGAGCCGGAATAAAAGCTGGGCTTGAAATGTACGCTATTCACGATGGCTATAAAGGAATTATTGATAGAAATATCGAAAAATTAGACAGACATTCTGTCAGTGATATTCTCAATCGCGGTGGTACTGTTATTGGCACTGCTAGATTGCCAGAATTTGCACAACCTGAAGTTCAAATGAAGGCTGTAGAAATCTTACAAAGTTATGGTATTGATGCCTTAGTAACTATTGGTGGAGATGGAACATATCAAGGCGCTTTAGCTTTAAGTCGTCGTGGAATCAATTGCATTGGCCTTCCAGGCACAATCGATAACGATATTGCTTCAACAGATTACACTATCGGTTTTGATACAGCCTTAAACTGCATCATTGAATGTGTTGATAGATTAAGAGATACATCAACATCACACCAACGTTGCTCTGTTATCGAAGTTATGGGTAGAAATTGTCCAGATTTAGCTGCATATGCTGGCGTTGCATGTGGTGCAGAAATCACTATCACTCAAGAAAGTGAATGGACAAAAGAGAGCGTTATCGCTGAGCTTAAGAAACAAAAAGAAAGTGGTAAACGTCACGCTATTGTTATAGTTGCTGAACATATCTGCGATGTACATGAATTTGCACACGAAATTGAAAGAGATAGCGGCTTTGAAACAAAAGCTGAAGTATTAGGTCATATGCAACGTGGTGGAAGTCCTACCGCTTTTGATAGAGTTTTAGCATCTAAAATGGGCGACTACGCTGTTGACTTATTAATTAATGGTGTTAGCGGTGCTTGTGTCGGCTTAGTTAAAAATGAATTAAAGTATTATCCTATTGAAGAAGCATTAAAGCTTCCTAGACATTCTTGTAAAGACCTTCTTAAAGTTGGTGCTAGATTGGAGTAATTTATGATCAATAACATCTTCAAAAAAACAAAAATCGTTTGTACTATTGGTCCTGCTAGTGAAAAACCAGAAGTCCTTGAGCAATTAATTCTTAATGGTATGAATATTGCTAGACTTAACTTTTCTCACGGAGATTATGCTGAACACTTAGCAAAAATTAATACAATTAGAGCCTTAGAAAAGAAATTAAATATTCTAATTCCTATTATGTTAGATACAAAAGGCCCTGAAATTAGAACACATAAATTCGAAGGTGGAAGTGCCTCAATAGTCACTGGTCAAACAATTCGAATTTGTATGAATGAAATTCTTGGAAACAATGAAAAATTTTCAGTTACATTCCCTGATTTATACGATGATGTTAAAGTTGGAGATCGTATTAAATTAGATGATGGAAACTTAACTTTAAAAGTTACTGGTAAAGATGAAGCAACACGTGAAATTATCTGTGAAGCATTAAATCACCATGTTATTCGTGATAGACGTGGTATTAACTGCCCTGACACTCATCTTTCCCTTCCATTTATTTCAGATAGAGACTATAAAGATTTAGTTTGGGGTTGCGTCCAAGGCGTAGATTATGTATCTGCTTCCTTTGTCCGTACAGCTGATGATGTTAACGAAATTAGAAAAATATTAAAAGAACATGGCGGCGAACACATAAAGATTATATCTAAAGTTGAAAATACAGAATCAGTCGCAAACTTAGATGCAGTTATTAATGCTTCTGATGGGTTAATGGTTGCTAGAGGTGACTTAGGCGTTGAAGTTCCACCAGAAGACGTTCCAGTTATTCAAAGAGAGATGATAAGAAAATGTCGTATCTTAGGAAAACCTGTAATTACTGCAACTCAAATGCTAGATTCAATGAAGACAAATCCAAATCCAACAAGAGCCGAAGTATCAGATGTTGCAAATGCTGTTTTAGAAAGTACGGACTCAGTAATGCTTTCTGCTGAAAGTGCTTCAGGTGAATACCCTGTCGAAGCCGTTAGCATGCAAGCTAAAATCAGTTCAAGAATGGAAGAGTTCTTAAACTATGAAGCAATGGCTCAAGAGGCATATGATACATCTGCTAAAACACTTAACGATGCTATTGCAAACTCAGTCGCAAATACAGCTTTGCTTTTAAACGCTAAACTTATTGTTTGTTTCTCGGAAACAGGTTCTACTGCTAGAAGAATGAGTAAGGCTAGACCAGTTTGCCCTGTTATTGAAGTATCAAATAATAGAGCTGCATGCATTTCAGGTATGATGAGCTGGGGTGTATATCCAAAATATGTAAAAATCGTTCCACAATTCATTGAAGAAATGGAAGTTTTAGCTATTCATTTAGCTAGAGTTTATAACATTCCTGCTGGCAGCAAGATTATTATTACTGGTGGTACTCCAGTCGGTGCTGGTAAGACAAACTTTATGAAAGTTATTACTCTCGATGAAGTTAAAGAGGATATCGATGCATGAAATCTGTAATTTCTGTCGACCTAGGAGCAACTAACTTAAGAGTTGGAGTCGTAAATGAAGATTTATCTTTAGGAGTTGTCTTAAGAGAACCATCAACAAAAAATAATCCTGATGCTTTGTATAACCAAATAAAGCGTATGATTATTGAGGTTTTAAAAACAACAGCAAATGATATTAAATATGTCGGTATTTCTGCATGTGGTATTGTTAAAGATAACGTTATCGAAATACTTGCAAATCTCGGCATAGGAAGATTTGATTTGAAATCTTTAATCGAAAAAGATTTTCCAAATTTATCAGTCGAAATAGCTAACGATGCAAACGCTGCAGGTTATATGGAATCGCTACATGGTTCAGCAGCAAATGTTAGAACTAGTTATTTTATTACAATAAGTAGTGGTATTGGTGGTGTATTAATATACGACAACAAAATGGTAGATTTACCATTTGAAATCGGACATAACTTTATTAATTACAAAAATAAATTCTATGAATTAGAAAAATTATGTTCAGGCAATGGTATTGTTAATTTGGCAAAGCTTAACGGTTTAGAAGTTAAGAATGCTGGTGATTTATTCTCTTTAAAAGTTAATGGAGATAAAAAAGCTTCAAAAGTTTACGATTTGTGGCTTCAATATATTTCCTCAGCTATAGCTAATATTCAGCTTAATTATAATCCAGATGTAATAGTCTTAAGTGGTGGAGTTATGAAAAGTGCAACAATCTTCCAAGATGATTTGTTAGCTGTTGCAAATGCATTCATTGCACCATTCCCTGTTAAGAAAATTAAATTTGTCCAAGCCAAGTTTGATCAAGACGCTGGTTTGATGGGTGGAGCGAGCTTAGCTCTTAAACATTTATAAAATTTAAGCAAATTTATATTGCACTTTATAAAAATTAGATTATACTAATAAACGTAAATCATATCTATATGGGCTATGATGAAGACACGTTCAAGCACAAAATTTAGAGAGTTCGATTAGGTGAAAGCGAACACGTGCAAGAATACCACTTCTGAGCCTTCTAGGTAACTAGACGCTACCAGCGTTATCGGTATTAAGAGATTTGATATTATTTATCAAGTGAAAATAGGTGGTACCACGCTATATGCGTCCTTAAAAGGTACCTTTTTTTGTTTCATGGAGGTAATATTATGAAATTGAAACTTAAAGATGGAAAAGTTCTTGAATTAGAAAACGCTCAAGACGGTTTATCAATTGCTAAGGCTATAGCTGTATCTTTAGCTAAGAAAGCCATTGCAATTAAAGTTGATGGTGAATTAGAAGACTTATCAACAGTTATTGATCACGATGCAGAAATTGAAATTATAACAAAAGAAAGTCCAGAAGCTTTCCAAATTTTAAACCATTCTGCAGCACATGTTTTAGCCCAAGCTATTATGAGATTATATCCTGATGCTCAATTGGAATATGGCCCAAGTATTGAGGAAGGTTTCTTCTACGATATCGGATTCTCTTCTCCAGTTTCTGAAGCTGATTTTGCTAAAATCGAAAAAGAAATGTCAAAAATTGCTGATGAAGCTTTACCTATTGTTAGAGAAGAAGTCTCATTAGAAAAAGCTAAAGAATTATTTGCAAATCAAAAGTATAAATTAGCACACTTAGATGAAATCGAAGGTAAGTTAACAATATATAGACAGGGTGAATTCTACGATTTATGCCGTGGCCCACACGTTTCTAACACAAAGTATTGTAAGCACATTAAACTTACATCAATTTCTGGTGCCTATTATAAAGGTGACTCTAAAAATGAACAATTAACACGTATTTACGGAACATGTTTCTTCAGTGCTGAAGAACTTGAAAATCACCTTAAATTACTCGAAGAAAGAAAACAATCAGATCACAGAAAGCTTGGTAAAGAACTCGGTTTATTTATGATTTCTGATTATGGTCCAGGTTTCCCTTTCTTCCTTCCAAACGGAATGATTTTAAGAAGAGAACTTGAAAATTTCTGGTATGATATTCATACAGAAGAAGGCTACGTCTTTGTTAAAACTCCTATTATTCTTTCTAGAGAATTATGGGAAACATCAGGCCACTGGGCTAACTACAAAGAAAATATGTATACAACAACAATCGATGATGGCATTTATGCTATTAAGCCAATGAACTGTCCAGGTGGTATGCTCGTTTATAAAAATGAAATTCACTCTTATAGAGACTTACCAATTAGAATGGGTGAATTAGGTTTAGTTCATAGACATGAAGCCTCAGGTGCTTTAAATGGTTTATTTAGAGTTCGTAACTTTACACAAGATGATGCCCATATCTTCCTTAGACCTGACCAATTAGAAGATGAAATGAATAGACTTCTTAAGCTATTCAAGAGAATTTATGATACATTTGGCCTTTCATACAAGATTGTTTTATCTACAAGACCTGAAGATAAATATATCGGTAGTATTGAAACATGGAATCGTTCAGAAGCTATCCTTGAAAAAGTTTTAATTGAAAACGGTGTTGATTATAAGATTAATCCAGGTGATGGTGCATTCTATGGTCCAAAACTCGACTTCAAGCTCAAGGATTCAATGAATCGTATATGGCAATGTGGTACAATTCAATTAGATATGAACTTACCAGAAAGATTTGATTTGACATATGTCGATGCTGATGGTGAAAAGAAGAGACCTATTATGCTTCACAGAGCTATCTATGGTTCACTTGAAAGATTTATCGGTATCTTAATCGAAAACTTTAAGGGTGCCTTCCCAACTTGGATGTCACCAAGACAAGTAGTCGTTTTACCAGTAAGTAAAGAAGAAAATCAAGTTAGAATTGCAAACGAAATTGTTAGCGCTCTTAAAAAATTAAAGATCAGAGCTGAAATAGATGACCGTGATGAAAAGATTTCCTATCGTATGAGAGACGCTCAAGTTAAAAAGACTCCTTATACACTTGTTATTGGTGCTAAAGAAGTCGAAACTGGAAATGTCACATATAGAATATTCGGTTCCAAAGATTCATTCACTGTTTCATACGATGAATTCGTAAAACTCATTTCTTCAGATATTGCTGAAAAGAAATTAAAGAGATTCTAAAAATATATAGCTCGGATTAGTTTCCGAGCTTTTTTGTTTGAAAATTTATAATTAAAAAGAGTGCCGAGGAATAGCACTCTATATATAAAAATAAAGGAAGGAACAATTTAATCTTTCATTTGATTATTTAACTTAGTAATGTCCGAATCAATATTGTGAATTTCCATTTCTAAGCGTTGATTTGTCGATGAATTTGAGCTAATTAAAGGAACCATAACAGATGTCACACCTGCGGCAAAAACTAAAGATACAATTGCAATAACTCTTAATCTAAATGCACGTCTAGATATTTTGTTTTTTGTTAACTTTTCTTTCATGTTATTCTTTCCTTTCTATAACTCTTAATTTAGCTGGTTTAGAACGAAGATTAGCTTCAATTTCTCTTTCACTAGGAGCTACTGGTTTTCTAGTAACTAACTCGTAATCTAATTGAATATCTTGCTCTGGAACCCATTTATCTGTTGCGGGTTTAACAGCATACTTTTTAAACATATTCTTTATTAATCCATCTTCCAATGAATTAAAGGTAATAACAGCTAATCTTCCACCATTTGATAGAAAATTAATACCTTTATCAACACCAATTTCAATTTCTGTTTTTTCCTTGTTAACTTCATATCTTATTCCAAGGAATGTTTGCTTTGCAGGATGTCCAACTTTGCTTAATACTTTGTTAGGCAAAGCTTTTTTTATCACATCAACAAGTTCAAATGTAGTATGAATTGGTTTGATTTCTCTACTATTAACGATTTCTCTAGCAATTAATGAAGCAAATTTCTCTTCACCATAATCGTAAATAACGTGTCTTAATTGTTCATAACTATATGTATTAACAACTATTTCGGCTGTTAATTTATCTTCCTGATTCATTCTCATATCAAGAGGAGCATCGAATCTATATGAAAATCCTCTTTCAGGATTATCAAATTGTGGAGATGAAACTCCTAAGTCATAAAGAATTGCATCGACATGTGTTACACCGATTTTCTTTAACTCATCAACTGCATCTGAGAAATTAGAATGAATAAGCGTAAAGTTATTACCGATTTTACTCAATCTTTGTTTTGAAAATTCAAGAGCTGTTTGATCTCTATCAACGCCGTATAAATATCCAAATGGAATCTTCTTAAGTATTTCACTTGAATGTCCTGCGCGTCCTAAAGT
The DNA here is from genome assembly GCA_000437395.1 of Clostridium sp. CAG:288. Taxonomy (GTDB): domain Bacteria; phylum Bacillota_I; class Bacilli_A; order RFN20; family CAG-288; genus CAG-288. Next base: position 60,036 of record FR898180.1, read on the forward strand.
CATATCTACAACAATTGAATTTGGTTTTAAATCAAGCAAAGTAATAGTTTCATTCAACAACACTGGAGCATGATAATTACTTTCCATAATTACCTCCAATTAACTCGCTAGCAAGTGTTGAATAATTATCTTCCTCGTTTACTTCATTGTTACGATAGACTTCACTATCCCAAATTTCCAAATGATCTGACATGCCAACAACAACAACTTCTTTTTTGATACCAACTTTATCTGTCATTATTTTAGGAAGTTGAATTCTTCCTTGCTTGTCCATTGATAAATCGAATGAATTAGCGAAGAAAACACGTTTAACGCTTCTGGCTGCACTTGAGAAGTCATCTAAAGAATTGATCTTCTCAGCTTTCTTCTTATAAATTTCTGAAGGGTAGAATGAGAGGCATTTATCGAAATCTAAGACCATATAAAAACTATATCCTAATTCTTCCCTATATCTTGTAGGAAGAACAAGGCGGTTTTTTTCATCGATAAGGTTAACTGTTTGTCCTAGAAACATTCCAATCGCCTCCACTTTATTCCCTTTCTATCCATATTCTAACACCAGAGTATCATTATCGCAACAAAAATTTATATTTTTATGCAAAAGAAAAGCTACCATAAAGGTAGCTATACATTCATTATTTTGTTAAGTCCTCGTCATCAAACTCAATATTTGAAAACGCATTTCCTTTGCTTGCTTGATATTCGTCTTCAGAAACAATTTCAATACCATTAATTATTTTTTTTGATAATTTCGTCGTTGAATAATTAGTTGGGATTGCATCGTAATATAAAGCTAAGGCTATCGGTCTAAAGTCGATCGAACCTGTAGTATCAAATTCTACATCAGATTCTATATCTTCATTTTGTGAAACCATAATTTCGTCAGAAACATTCTTTTTAAATGTCTTATATTTAAAATCGTGATCATCAAGAATTGTAACTACAACTTTTAATTCTAACGAAACTAAATATGCACTTTCAGCAACTTTAGTAGCATAAATACTTGCTTCTAGAGTTTTAACGTCTTTAACATTAGGAGTAACTTTTAATTCTTTTGGTGTAAGTTCTAATTCAAAAGTTCTTCCTTCATCATTTAATCTAGCAATATTTTGCAAAGTGTATTTCATGCTGGTATTTTCTCCTCAATATAACCTTCTTTAACAAAATGATTCTTAACTAATTGCATTACTCTACGCATATCGTGGTGAGCTGCAAAGTCTAATCTCAAGCCAAAAATTAATTCCCATTCTGCTAAATTTGTTGTTACAACGATTGAAGTTTTTAAAGCGTTAGGTAAGATTGCTCTAGCTTTGTCTGGTGTTACTTTTCTAGATGCAAGATCCATATAGCCTTTTTCTATTGTAGTAAAAACAGTTTCATATATATCCTTGTTTTCTTCATAATCTATAGGTTTAATAAAAGATAGTTCTCCATTAAACTTATTTTTTGAATAATTACAATATCTTGTAGATTCTTGAGCAAACGAGCATCTTCTATGACGAACTAATTCGTGAGATACACCTCTATCTGTAATTATTTTCATAGTAACAAATTGGTGAATCTTTCTTTCTTCATATGATAACTTAGAAATTTCTTCACTGCTTAAAATTCTAATATTCTCATTGCTTTCAACTTCAAAATCTTTAAAGAAAACATCTTTTACTCTTTGGCTTAAAGCCGATATCAAAACAAGAAGTGGATTATCAAATTCTTTTCTTGCATATGCTTCAGCAATTGGTCTTAAACTAAGCGTAACTAAATAAACATCATTTTTATTTGACATGTAAACAAAAGGATTATTTATATTTTTTATTTCATAATATAATTCTTTATTTACAACAAATGTCAATGCCTTATGTTCAACCATTGCAAAGTGACAATTATTTATAAGTCTGCTAACAAAAGGAGCTTCATCAGGTTCTTTTGGAGTGGATAAATAACAATTTCTAGCCACTTTAGCGATCATATCAATCGTATCATCTATTTTTATTTCTTCAACTGATGGTTCAACTAATTTCATTGTTTCAAACTCACTTTCAATTTTTCAGTAACATTTTTAATTATATTGTTCATAGTTTTAGTTATTTCTGCATCTGAAAGTGTATGATCAGAAGAAAGTGTGAAATTCAAAGCAATTGATTTTTCACCATCTTTTTCATAAATATCAAATACATCAACTGACTTAACTAATTGTCCACCTGCTTTCTTAGCAGCCGTAATTAAATCTTTGCATGTTAATTCTGGTGGACAGACAAATGAAAGGTCTCTGAATACTGGTGGGAAAATGGAAATAGCTGTAAACTTAGTCTTTCCTGTTTTAATATTGAAGACATAGTTTAAATCTAATTCACCTACTACCATCTCTTTATATCCAAGTGATGGGTGTAATTCACCAATAGTACCGACCAAATCTTTACCAATCATAATGTCAGCTGAACGTCCTGGGTGGAAAGATTTATTAACTGATGGAACAAATGAATATCTCTTTTCATCTATACCAAGCAAGTCAAGAATACCGGTAACAACGCCTTTAATATCGTAAAAATCTTTTATTGGATTAACTATGTTGCCCTGATCGTGTTTTTTGCCAGACATAACAATAGCTAATCTTAAACCATTTGGTTCACCTTTAATGTCAACTGAAGAAACTTCAAACATATTGAAGTCGTTGTTTTTTCTATCTCTATTATATTTAGCAACTTCTATTAATGAAGGCAAAACTGAAATACGTACATACATGTGATCAGCTGTCATTGGATTAATAATCTTATATGGTTCATGGGCTTTAAAAACGTTAGGACCACTTATTTTTTGTTCATCGACAAGAGTATATGTTAATGCTTCATTGAAGCCATTAGCAATTAAGTGTTCTCTTACCTTTCTACGTTTTGCTTGAGTCTCGCTTAATTCACCATGTGTTTGTGGCATATCTTTTAATGAAAGTTCTATTCTAGCTGGATCGTTTAGTCTAAAGACTTCTTCTTCAATGTCACATTGTTCTTTTAAATCCAGTCTATCATATGGTGGATATAAAACATTTCCTTCTTTTTTAACATTAATTCTTCTCAAGATATCCTCTACCTCAGCTTCAGAGAAATTAGAGCCAAGTCGATTATTTAATTTATCTAAAGAATAATCTATATGAGCATTAAATTCAGGAACTTCATTATACTTTGTATAAGAAACTAATTTAGTATTTGGAGATAATTTATTAATTAAAGCTACTGTATATTGCATAGCTTCATCAACCAAATATGGATTGACGCCTTTAATAAATCTTGCTGATGAATCGCTAGCTAAACCTGTTCTAACAACTATTCTACGGACAGATGCATGATAGAAGTGAGCAGCTTCAATACCGATATGAGATGTGTTTTCATCACATTCAACATTCTTTCCGCCCATTACGCCGGCTAAACACATAGGTTTTGTACCATCTGTTACAACTAAATCACCTTTGATGACATCGTATTCTTTATCATCTAAAGCTAAGAATTTTCCGCAGTAATCATCTTTAACTACAAATGAATTACTATCAATCTTGCTTAAGTCATACATGTGAAGAGGTTGACCAGTTATAAGCATTGAAAGGTTGCCAATATCAACTATGAGATTAATAGAACGTATTCCCATAGCTTGGAGATATCTTTCCATAATAAGTGGTGTCTTATTTTCAGTAAAGCCATTGATTTCTAACAAACTAAATGATTTACAATTTTCTGTTTCACTTCTAACATCAATTTTCTTTTCTAAGTTGTTTATTAGAGGTAAATCAATCTTTTTAAGTGGTCTATCTAAAATTGTGCTTAATTCTTTGGCCATACCTAATACTGATAAACAGTCAGGTCTATTAGCTAAAATATTAATATCGAACAAATAGTCATCTAAGCCTAAGTGTTTTAAAATTTCTTCATCGCCTGGCAAATAGTCTTCAGGTAATTCTTCAATACCATTTAAAGAAGGTGAAGTTTCACTTAAAACAGATTTATCTAAGCCTAATTCTAAAAGTGAACAGCACATTCCATTAGATTCATAGCCTCTAATAACACCTTTTTTGATTGTTACATCTAATGCATCGAGTCTACAGCCTTCTAATGCAACAATTACGTTTAAACCTTTACGAGCATTTGGAGCTCCGCAAACAATATCTAAAACTCCATATTTAGAGCCACAATCTACTTTTAAAAGATGTAAGTGATTGCTATCTGGATGTTCTTCACATGAGAGAATGTGACCTGATACCAATTTTGTGCCGCTGGCCAAATATTTTCCGCCTTCAACTTCAAAGCCAGAAAATGTTAATTTATTTGTAATTTCTTCAGGAGTTAAATCACTGATATCGATAAATTGATTTAATAAATTATATGAATGTACCATTTTATTACTCCTTATTGAATTGATTTAAAACATTAACGTCATCGGTATAGAAACGTCTAATATCATCAATTCCATACTTAAGCATTGCTAATCTTTCAATACCAACACCAAAGGCAAAACCTTGATACTCTTTATCATCAAAGCCGTTCATTCTTAAAACGTTAGGGTGAACCATACCACCACCTAATATTTCAATCCATCCGGTGTGCTTACAAAGTTTGCAACCTTTACCACCACACTCGAAGCAACTAACATCTACTTCAATGCTTGGTTCCGTAAATGGGAAGTAACTTGGTCTAAATCTAACTTCTCTTTTTTCACCAAATAGGTGACGAATTAAAAGAGTTAATGTTTCCATGAGCGAACCCATGTTAACATTTTTATCAATTACTAAGCATTCAATTTGACCAAATTGATGTGAGTGAGTAGCATCTTCATCTCTACGGAAAACTTTTCCAGGGCAAATAATTTTAATAGGTGCTTGTCCTTTAGCAGCTTCCATTACATGAGCTTGAACAGGTGACGTATGGGATCTCATTAAAGTATTATCATCAATAAAGAAACTATCTTGCATTTCTCTTGCTGGATGGTCGTGAGGAATATTAAGCAATTCAAAATTATATTTATCTAATTCTACTTCTGGACCTTCAGCGACTTTATATCCTAATCCAACAAAGTAATCTGTAACTTCATCAACTATTACTTGAAATGGATGTTTTGATCCTTTTTTATAATTTCTTCCTGGTAAAGTAATATCAATCTTTTCGCTTGCTAACTTTTTATTTAAAAGCGCTTCTTTAATTGAAGCTTCTTTTGCTTCAAAGTAAGACAAAATTTTTGCTTTTGCTTCATTTACTTCTTTACCAAAAGCAGCTCTTTCTTCTTGAGCCATATCTTTAAGTGATTGCATTGCTTTGCTAAGTTCACTTTTTTTGCCAGCATATCTGGATTTTGCTTCATTTAAAGCTGGTAAAGAATCAATTTCATTAGACTCTTTTTTAGCTTTTTCAATGAGTTCATTAAGTTTTTCGTGCATCTTAAAACTCCTTTAATAATAACGATATAAGTATAACATTTTATTAGTTAATTCGTACACTATAATGTTTGCTAAAAATTAATTTTTTCTTTTGTCTTTTCATATAAACTGTTTTCAAAAAAATCATCTATTAATAAACCAGTCTTAATATCTTTTTTCTTTTGAATAATTTTTAAAATATTTCTTAAAATAAAGAAAAAGAGAGTAAAAATAATTGCCGTAATAGCTGCTAAGCGCCCCTTATAATTTATTCCAACAAGTATAGTTGCCATTAAAGTTATAACAAATTGAATGATTAAAAACAAAGTTATGTTCTTAAAATGCTTATACGATGTTCCTTTTTTCTTAAATTTATGAAGTTCAGTTCCAAAATTAATTAGCAAGCCAAAAACAAGTGAAATTGATTGACTCATTAAAACATCAAAGCCGTTTAAAAATCCAGACAATAATTTAGTAACTGATGTACTAGAATATGATTTTATTGGCATTGAAACACCTTTAACAATTATATTTTCAACTGTATCTGTCGGTGATGAAACAATTTTACGTGGTTTAGCTAAAGAAACAACAATACTTTCATTCTTAGGCTTTTTTCGAACATATTCCATATAATCTATTGCTGAACCGATGCTATCAACTTTTTTTCTAGCTATAGGTATGATAGATGAAATTGTATTCAAACTTAAGTCTTGTTTTGAATAAGTTATTACTTTATTTTCATTTTCAACACCAATATTTGCAATTGATTTTTCTTTGTTAGCCTTAGCTTTTAAAAGCCTATTCTTAGTCTCTATTCCAGTCATTTTTTACGAGTTGTCAAAGCTAGTTTTGACATTTTATATTTTTCAGTATCAGCTAATCTTACAAAAATATATGTATAGCAATATTGATAGTACTCTAAAGTTGATTGAAAGAACTTATTTGTATCATAGCAAAACATATTATTTATCAATAAGTCTTCAAGCATTTCATAGTTTTTAGTCAACTTCTTTTTTCCTTTTTTAAAAGTTTCAATTAAATACTTAAGGTTATCTAAGCATTCAATGTTATAGATCGTTAAAGATTTATTTTCAAATTCTTGAGTTCGAATTGCAATTTTATTTGCATATTGATCAATAAGAGAATTATAAAGTTCTTTTTCGCTATCTTCTAAAGTACTTAAATTCAATTTCTTTTCTGCTTTTTTAACTTCATTTAAAATTTTATCAAATTGCTCTTCACTTTCAGCTTCATCTAGTTTATTTAATTCAGTTTCCAAGAAAGTCAAAATTTCTTCATTTGTTTTTTTGGCATTATTTTTTATTTCTTTTTCAACATCTTTTCTTTTTGCATAAAATATCTCTTTTAATTTAGCAATTCTTTGATCAAGCTCACTAATTTCACTTAATTTCCCCTTAGTCAAAAAGCCGTATGTCAAAAATTTATTTTCTGCTTGAGTGAAAAAATTTAAGCTTTTTTCCATTTGTACAACGTCTAAATCAATGAATTTTTCCTCGATAAAATCTACATAACCAACCAAATATTTAATATTCTTAGGGTTATCGTTTATAAGATTAATAATAATTGTTTCAGCCTTTTTTAAATCGTTTAAAGCAAGGGCGTTTTCAAAATGTCTATATGCAAACATGTTTATATTATACCATCTTTTATTTAAAGAAAAAGTGGCACATTAAAAATGTATTTTTTATTTACTATTATTATTTCTAATGTTAAAATATTTTTGAGGAAATATAGGAAATGGCTTCACTAACTTATCTTGGTCACGCAAGTTTCCAAATTAAGACAGATAGTAAAAAAATCATCTATGTCGATCCGTTTTTTGGAGAATATAAGCTGAAAGCAGACTATGTTTTAATAACTCATGAACATTTTGATCACAATGACATTTCAAAAGTTAAGTTTTCAAATAACACGCGGATTATTAGGGCAAAAGACATGCATAACAATGGCAAATATTACACTCTAAAAAATAAAGATTTCTCTATTGTAAGCGTTCCAGCTGCCAATAAAAATCACAATATAGATGAATGTGTGGGGTATATTGTTCGTATATCAGGTTTATGTTTCTATTTTGCAGGTGATACATCTAAACTTGATTCTATGTCTGAA
>FR898180.1:67594-72724 GCA_000437395.1 Clostridium sp. CAG:288
CTGAACTCAAGGTTTATATGGGATAGATTACGCTTTTCTTCCGATTGATGGAAAGTATAACATGGGGCCGGAAGAAGCAATGGAAGTTGCACAACTTATCGATGCTAAAAAAGTCGTACTGATTCATACAAATACGGACGATGGTTTTGCATTCGATATAAATCAAGTTAACAAATTCACATTAAAAAACAAAAAAGTAATGCAACCTGGTGATATTTTAAGATTTAAGAACGCTTAATATGTTCAAATAAATATACACCACTCTCTATTTTTTCTTTCTTAAGTTTTAAGGAATATGCTAAACCACAAACAAAGTCGAGAACTCTAAGTTTCTCGGCTTTTTCTAAATACATCAAATTAATGATGACACTATTTCCATCTAAAATGGTATCACATATTTTAATAACGTCTTGAAATATAAATGGAAACATGACAATCGGAGGCTTATTTTCATTTATGCATTTAGTATAGTCTCTTATAATTTCAATCTTTTCGTCTTTTGTCATTTGAAAAATTTTCTCATATTTTTTAACGCTTGTTTTTCAAGTCTAGAAACTTGAGCTTGAGAAATATTAAATTCTTGAGCAACTTCCATTTGTGTTAAGCCTTCAAAATATCTATTATCAATTATTCTTCTTTCAATTTCATTCAAACTATTAAGCGCTGTTTTCAAAGTCAGATTTGTTATTACTTTTTCTTCTAAATCTTCTGGATCACTAATAATATCATATAGTTCTAACGAATCTTCATCAGTATTATTTATCGGTTCACTGAAGCTCATAACTGGATTAAACGATTCAAAAGCTTCTTTTACCTGCTCTTTTTTTATATTTAGATATTTAGATATTTCTTCATATGTTGGTGAACGTTCTAGCTGTTGTGTTAATTCTTCCTTTGCCTTAAAACAATGATAGGCTAAATCTTTTACTTGCCTTGAAACACGAAGTATTGAAACGCTATCTCTTACATATCTTTTTATCTCGCCACGAATCATAGGAACAGCATATGTTGAAAACATGACATTTTTACTAACATCAAAATTATCTATAGATTTTATCAAGCCAATTACGCCGATTTGAAACAAATCATCTAAAGAATATTTTTGACTACGATATGGTTTCACAGCACTTAATACTAATTTCAAATTGCCCATTACAATTTCATCTTTAACATTTTCACCTGCTCTTAATCTTTTTAAAAGCTCTATAGTTTCATCGCTTTTTAACACTTTCAATTTATTGGTATCAATACCTGTTATGTTTACTTTAAAATTTGACATACTATCCTCTGAAGATAGTATGGTCTAATATTTATTCAGTTAAACTTGCTCTTAACTTTTTTATGATTCGTTTTTCTAATCTAGAAATGTACGATTGAGATATTCCTAGCAAATTTGCTGTATCTTTTTGCGTTAATTCTTCATGATCAAAAAGTCCAAATCGCATTGCTAGGATTTCTTTTTCGCGTGGCTTTAAGCTATTTACAGCAATTTCAAGTTTGCGTATTGCTTCGCTTTTTTCAAGTTCTTCTGAAGCACTAGCATCATTTGATGGTATAACATCTCTAAGTAGAAGCTCATTTCCTTCAGTGTCTTTATTTAACGGTTCATCTAAACTAATTTCTTTACGGCTTTTAGCTTTTTTTCTCAATGTCATTAATATTTCATTTTCAATACACCTACTTGCATATGTTGCAAGCTTAATATTTTTATCTGCTTTAAATGTATTTATTGCTTTTATTAATCCTAAAGTGCCGATAGAAACCAAATCTTCTAAGTTAGTTGAATCAGTTTCAAATCTTTTAGCAACATAAATAACTAGTCGAAGATTATGCTCTATAAGCTTATCTCGTGCTTCGAGATTATGATCTTTAGCATAACTTTCTAAAGCTTCCGCTTCTTCTTCGGCAGAAAGTGGTGGCTTTAAAACCTCAGTACCATTTATATATCTTGTTGCACCTTTTAATCCAAATATCTTTTTTAATAACTTAATCATCTTATCCTCCAAGATAAAGATTAAGCAATGCATCACATCCATTGTACTTGCGATAATCATCTTTAACGGCGACGTACACAAAATAACTATCAGCAGATACTTTTGTTTTTACCAATGTTTTATATAGGCTTTTAACTCCATATTGCTTTTTTAAAATAGTAATTATTTCACCTTCTACTTTTTCTTCTGCGCTAAAGTTATAAATACCATCTCTTAAAAAGATTACTGGACAGTTTCTATATCTCAAAGTATTTCCAGAATCAAAATATGCTGTTATTACTTTTTTATTAGTAGAACTTCCTAACAAAATTATAGTTTTATAATTTCTAAGTCTATATAGTGAATCAACGGCTTTACTCACTAGTATTATAGAAATAAATATAATTGGGAATGTTAGATAACTAAAAGCACCAATTGGATCTTTTATTACAACAATTCCATTTCTTATTGTTAGAAATTCCTGATAGCATAATAAATTTAAAACGTTTAAAAAAGCATAAAACAAAATAAACAACGGATAGTAATGCAAAGCTTTTTTTCTAAAGAAAATTAATAATGTAACAAAAAAATAGGTTAGAGTTAGAAAATATCCAAATATTTGGTTAGTGATATAAACTATTATAATTGAAAACGAATTTATAAAAGATATTCCGATTATTTTCCTCCTTTCCATCGAACAAACTAAGATGTTTTTAACAAATACTAAAGAACATATAGATGTCATAATGTAGTAAACAAACATCAAATCAAAATATACTTTCATACTCTCACCTAAAATAGAATATAAAACAAAATGTTTTAAACTATTGTCTAGATATGTCGATGGTATTATTTAACTTTATACATGACAACACCTTCATATAAAATCATTAAAACTCCAGATGAAAGTATAATTGGTTTTGTATCTATATCAACTTTTAAAATTCTTTCATCATCTATTTTTTCTAAAAATTTATTTATTTCTTCTTGCAATATAGAACTATCTTCTTCTTCAAACATTTCTACTTGAACCATATTATCACCCACTTAATATTAAATTAAACTATAAAATTTTATAGTCGAAAAAAGGTTAAGCCACAAAAGCTTAACCTTAATTATTTATTTTACAACAATATTAACAATTTTATTTGGAACAACTATTGTTTTAACAACAGTCTTTCCTTCAATTGCTTTAACGACATTTGGAAGATCCATAGCTTCTTTTAAGATAGCTTCTTTATCAGAATCATCTCTTTCTCTTTCAATAGTACCTTTAAGTTTACCATTAACTTGGACAGCATATGTAACTGAATTTGCAAGACTCTTTGATTCATCAAATGTTGGCCAACTGACAAAATCGATAAATCCTTCAAATCCCAATAAATGATATAATTCTTGACCTAAGTGTGGACAAATAGGAGCTAACATTTGTGCTAAAGCCTTTAATTGATCTTTTGGAAGCTTTGGAGATTTATATAATTCATTTACATAAATCATCATAGCTGAAATAGCTGTGTTGAAATGTAATTCGTTATAGTCTTCTGTAACTTTTTTAACAGTTGCGTGATAAATTCTATCAAGAGATGGAACATCTTCATCAGTCCATTTATTTTTATATTCGCTTTCAGCATATAAGCGATAAACTCTCTCAATGAATCTTCTAGCACCAGCTAAACCATTATCTGACCATGGCAAAGATTGATCGATAGGTCCTTTAAACATTTCATAAAGTCTTAATGCATCAGCACCATATTGAGCAATACATTCATCTGGATTTACGACATTTCCTAACGACTTACTCATCTTCATACCATTAGAGCCTAAAATCATGCCTTGGTGATATAGCTTTTGGAAAGGTTCAGAAGATTCAAATACGCCTTCATCATGTAAGAATTTATGCCAGAATCTAGCATAAAGCAAGTGTAAAACAGCATGTTCAGCACCACCGATATATAAATCGACTGGTAACCAGTGATCTAATAATTTTTTATCACCGATTGCTTCATCGTTATGTGGATCTATATATCTTGCATAATACCATGAGCTACCTGCCCATTGTGGCATTGTATTTGTTTCTCTTTTACCTTTTAAGCCATCAATTTCAACGTTGACAAATGCATCGCATTTGGCTAATGGTGAGTGACCATCACCAGATGGAGCAAAATCATCTAAGTTAGGAAGAACAAGAGGTAAATTCTCTTCTTTACGTAATGTACCATCTTCCATATGAATAATTGGTATTGGTTCACCCCAATATCTTTGACGTGAAAATAACCAGTCTCTTAATTTGTATGAAGTTGTTTCGCGACCAGCATTTAATTCTTCAAGACGTTTAGCAATAGCTTTTTTAGCTGCTGCAATATTCATTCCATTTGCAAAATCAGAATTAATGTGAGGAGCATCACCTTCAAAAGCATGTTCAGAAACATCGCCTTCAAGGACTTGAATCATTTCTATATTGTGAGCTTTAGCAAATTCATAATCTCTTTGATCATGTGTTGGAACAGCCATGACTGCTCCTGTACCATAAGAGGCTAAAACATAGTCTCCAATATAAATTTTAACGATTCTACCATTTATTGGATTAATTGCATGTGCACCAGTAAAGACACCTGTCTTTTCTTTATTAAGAGCTGTTCTTTCGAGGTCTGACTTACTAGCAATTTTTGCTAAATATTCATCGATATCTGCTTGATGTTCAGCAGTTGTTATTTTTTTTACTAATGGATGTTCAGGTGCCAAAACAACATATGTGCAACCAAATAATGTATCTACTCTTGTGGTAAATACTTCAAATTCATAAGGTGCATCAAAAACTTTAAAGGAAACGACACATCCGTGACTTTCCCCAATCCAGTTTTTTTGCATTTCAAGAGTTGAAGATGGCCAATCAAGTCCATTCAATCCATCGAGAAGCTTTTCACCATAGGCTGTTATTTTTAAGACCCATTGCTTCATGTTCTTACGAATAACTGGGAAGCCACCACGTTCGCTCTTGCCATCAATTACTTCTTCATTTGCAAGAACAGTACCAAGTTCAGGACAATAGTTAACTGGTCTTTCATCAATATATGCTAAACCTTTGTCATAAAGTTTGAGGAAAATCCATTGAGTCCACTTATAATAAGAAGGATCACTAGTCTTTATTTCTCTACTC
>FR898180.1:72763-105180 GCA_000437395.1 Clostridium sp. CAG:288
CCAGTCATATGAAAAGCCACAATCTTGCAATTGTCTTCTAAAATTTGCAATATTGTCATTTGTAAATCCTTCTGGATGGTGACCAGTTTTAATAGCATATTGTTCAGCTGGTAAGCCAAAAGAATCAAATCCCATCGGATGTAAAACATTATATCCACAAGCTCTTTTATATCTTGCTACTGCATCAGTTGCAGTGTATCCTTCAACGTGACCAACGTGTAAACCTTGAGCACTTGGATATGGGAACATATCTAGTACATAATACTTAGGTTTTGAAAAATCATATGCATCACATTTATAAAGATCTGCATCTTTCCAGGCCTTTTGCCATTTCTTTTCTATTTTACTGGAATCATAACTCATATAGACACCTCATTTATCAACTAACTAAGTTTATATTCATAGAGCATTTTTGTCAATAATTAGGCACTAAAATAAAATATATATATTTTATTAAAATTACCACATAGTTTTAAAAATAAATCATAGATATAAATAAAAGTCTTGACTTATTTGCATAATTAGTGTATCTTTAATGAGCATGTGTAGCACATGAATATCTGCTCGACTGATGAACGACATCAAAAGTAGCCCAGCTATTAATGGTGAAGCCGTCCACCCGGAGCAAAGAGGATTCATGCCTAACTTGTAGAAAGAAAGGAGAAAAAAACATGTCAAGATACACTGGACCATCATGGAAGGTTTCACGTCGTTTAGGATATAGCGTCCTCGATACAGGTAAGGAACTCTCAAAGAGAGCTTATGCCCCAGGCCAACACGGAAACGATCGTAAAAAGAAAGCTTCTGAATATGGAAAGCAATTAACAGAAAAACAAAAGTTAAGAGAAACATATGGTGTCAGCGAACGTCAATTCAGACGTTTATATCTCATTGCTAAGGCTCAAGATGAAGTTACAGGTTTAGCTTTCATGAGAATCTTAGAAACAAGATTAGACAACGTAGTTTATCGCTTAGGTTTTGCACGTACCAGAAGAGCTGCAAGACAACTCGTCAACCATGGTCACGTTCTCGTTAATGGTAACAAAGTCGATATCCCATCATACTTATGTAAAGTTGGTGAAGTCGTCTCCCTTAGAGAAAAATCAATGAATCTTAAGGTTGTTACAGACGCTTTAGAAAATCAAGTTCAAACAGTTGCTTATGTTACAGTTGATAAAGAAAAACGTAGTGGTTCTTTAACAAGATTACCAGAACGTAATGAATTAACATCTGAAATTAACGAAGCTGCTATCGTTGAATTCTACAACAGAAAGCTCTAATCTTAAAAGAAATTAGTCGGAAGAAATTCCGACTTTTTTTGTATATAAATTTATAATAAAAAGTAGATTAATATTTAACTCTATTATCAAGCAAATATTTCTCTACTTTTACATATTTAGTCTTTCAATCAATATTTTATATTCATCCAAAGTTATAACTTTATCTTTCAATAATTGATTATAATGTTCCCTTCTTTTCATCTTTTCATCCTTTGGTAAAGAAGACAACGTATGCATAACAGGATTATTTGAATATGTTGAACGTGATTCTAACATATTCTTTTCTGCCCACAATTGCTCTGCTGATTTATAGCCATATAAGGTTTGAACACCATTTTGTGGTGCTAGTTTAACATCAAATTTAGCGGATTTATAATAAATAAGTTTTCTGGCATCTTCTTCTGTTAATGGAAATAACATTTTTTTGCGCATATATTTTTTTAACATAATTCCTTCACAATTGAATGATATCGCAAAATGAATTAAAACAACAGTAATTATACCAATATAATTATATGGTTGAGACCATGGTCTTCTAAACAATAAAAGGAGCTTATTTATATAGACGAATGCATTAGGCTGAATAAAATTAATCTTATTAATAAGATCAGCTAAATATTGCATTCCAGGAATAGGCAAAAAGTAATAATACATTATCACTAAAAGTAAAAACGATAATACTTTACCACGACATAATAAATAAAATGGGCCAAAAAACATATAGAGCCATGAAAGCCCTACATATTTTTTCTTCTTATTTCCTAAAACGTCTGAAACAATAACTTTCATATGAATGATTATAACTTATAGAAGTATATTTTTAAAGTCAAAAAAAGAGGTAGATTGATGCAAGCATCAACAAACTACCTCATTATTTTTTTACTTATAGCTGTCTTTACGGACGTGTGTTAAGGATTCAACAACAGAAGATGTGAAACCATTAACTGTGATTGAAACATCAGCAGCTAAATCTGAATCAGATGGCTTGTTGTCTTTACCGACTGCAGCGTTAAGAGCAGCAGCATCTTTACCAACAGCCCATGTTTCATAAGCAAGAGCTTGGACATTCCACTCGCCTTTTGTAGCTGTTCCTGCCATACCATACTTTTCGCCTAATTCTAACTTAGAAGCGATTGTACCAACAGCGCCAACTTCTGTAGCATATGTAACTGCGTTGTTTATACCTAATTTACCTTCAGTTGTAACTGGGATTTGATAGACACTAACTTGTGTTGAAGCAACTTTAGAATCAGAAACAGCAGTTGCAGCCATTTCAACATTTAATTGCCAGTTGCCACTGTGATCGTTACTAATACCTGTTAAAACGATACCAGCACCAGCAACACCAGCTTCTTTAGCTTCGTATTCTTTTGCATGAGCTAAAGCAGATTCAATTGTCTTAGCTGTTGTATTAACTGTGATTGAAGCATCAGCGGAAAGATCTGAACCATCTGCTGGTTTACCATTTGTACCAACTTGGGCTTTGAATTGATCAACTGTTAAACCGATAGCAACATTTTCGATTGCTGCAGCTTGGACATACCACTCGCCTTTTGTAGCTGTTCCTGCCATACCATAGTCTTCAAGAAGTTCCTTCTTAGAGGCAACAGCTTGACCTTCTGGTTTGTGTGAAGATGTGATTTGAGCCTTGCCAGCTGTAAATTCTAATTTAGCAGCTGTATCACCACTAGCAGCTGTGTAGGTGAGTGGGATTTGTAACTCATCGATGTAAGCAGAAACGATTTTGTTTGTGCTATCAAAGATAACAGAAGCAACATAAACGTTTGCTTGTGTAATGACATCATTCTTATCAGTTTTAAAGTCAATAGATGTACCAAGGCCTTGTTTGTATGTGACCTTATCTGTTGTACTACTTATTGGAGTAGTACTTGAAGATACTGGTGATGGTGTAGAAGTACTTGTACTTGTATTACCTGTTGATGAAGTATTACCTGTTGTGTTACAAGAAACTAATAAACCAGCAATACCGACGATTGAAAGTGTTAAAAGCATTTTGTTTTTCATAACTAAAACATTCCTCCTTTATTTGAATGCTCATAAATTATAGCGAAATGAGCATAAATTGTAAATAACTTGTTAATATTTATATTAAAAAGTTGCAAAGTATGCATGTTTTATGAAAATAACGCGCTCACTTTACAACTAATTAACAATAAAAAATCATGAATTAGGATTAAGAAACTTTAAAATGATTTTTCTCTAATTGCTTAATCACCATAGCAGCTACAAATCCAATTAAAAATCCTGCAATAATACTAGGAATGAGAACCATAGGCAAATAAGTCATCATACCAATTTGCATATAAATAATAGCTGCCATTGCTACTTGACCAACAGCGTGGAAAATAGCAGAACATATTGATAATGTATAGACTGATGCTTTTTTCCAAATAGACAAAAGTAACGTTGCAATAGTAGATAATACAAAGCCGCCTACAGATATTAAAAAGCCGGTAGATAATAATCCAGTGGCTATAAGTCCAACTAGTAATACTCTTAACGCACCTATATAAACATACTCTTTTCTTGAAAAATAATATAGTACTAAAAGGCTAATTAAATTTGCTAATCCTAATTTGACACCTGGAATAGGAATAAGTGGTGGAATCATGCTTTCTATATAGTGAAACAAGACACTTAAAGCTAGCATCATTGCTAAAAAAGAAAGTCTTTTTACCATGCTGCTTCGTCTCATAACTCCACCTCTGTATAATAGATAGTTCCAATAGGTGGTGCATCAAAATCAGATTTTCCCTCAACTATTAAATAAACATCATTTGGCAAGCAGGTTATCATCCATCCAGGTGTTTTAACCCATCCTTGTTTAGAACAAGTATGAATCGGTGATTGCTCTTTAGCAACTCTAACCTGGCCATCTTTAACTTCTATTATAAGTTCTCCTAAAAGATTTGGATAATCTTCTGGTTCCATAACAAAAGTACTATCTTCTTTTAAATTTAAAGTTGTTATCTTTTCACTGTGGTAATAGACAGATACTGAAGCTCCTTCTTCATCGTTTAAGTAAAAAAGTGCAGTAAAAATACCAGAAGCTATAATTAAGCTTCCTATAACAATATAGTCAATAACAGAATTCTTTAAATTAAACTTCATTCTTATATTATCTACTATTTAGCAATTATAAATCAATAATATTTAGTTTTGTTGTGTTTGAATTGGTCGAGAAATTCTTTTTATATCCACTAGTTAAATAACAATTAATACTATTTGCATCAACTTCTTCGAATAATCCAATATTAATACTAACATTTGTATTATAAATATTTGAAAAATAATTGTTTATATCTTCGATATATTTCTTAACATCTTCAATTTTTAAATTCATAAGTGTAGTTGAGATAGCATCAGCAAAACCAGCACTTACATTTGAAGATTCAACAGAAACAGATCTATAGTAATTGTTAGAAAATCCTGTCGTTGGATCAATAATATGGTGTCTTCTAATAACAGTTCCATCTAATAATGTATAATCTCTTCCACGTTGTTGATCACCGGAAGTTGTATAATTTGACTGACCCTTCATTGAATATCTTCCAATAGATTCATTTCTCTTAAGTGGATTAGTCATACTAATTCTCCAACTCGAATCTATATAACTATCGCCTAAACTTACTATTGAAGAACCACCACCATAAATTAATCCTTTTGTATAGCCCGCCTTTATTAGTTCATCTTTAACAATCTCAGTTGCAAAGCCTTTGCCTATTGCACCTAGTGTTATTGACATAGATTCTTTGTCATTATATTTATTAAATTTTGCAAAGTATTTGTCGCCTTCGTGTCTCAAAGTTAAAATCTTATCAAATTCTTCAGCAATATTATCAACTGGTGAAAAATCAGGAATACTATTTAAAGCTTTTGAAAAATTATCACTATTTTGTTTAACTCCATTATATACATATTCATCAACTCTATTATCTAATTCTGGAGTGTGATTTTCTAAAAATTCTGCATAGTTAGATGGGTCAATTTGAGCAGCAACTTCATCGTCTTTTGCAGCAGCGATTAAATTATTCCAAAAGTTAGATAAATCACCGATAAATATATTAAATTTACCACGACTTAAAACTGTCATAGTTTTAGATTCTTCTAGCACATCATAAAGCAACTTATCAATTTCAATTTCTTCTTTACCATAGTTAGAATTAAGCATATGTAAATTATTAATTCTAGTTTGTCCATCAACGTCTAAATAATAGTAATTTGAATCAAATAATGCATGCATTTTTGAAATCGATTTACCAAATATAGTTTCAATATTAACGATATCTTGAGTAGATAATCTGTCAGCAGAATATCTTATAAAAAGCGATGTATCAAACGGATCAAAAGTAGAAAACTGCGATTTAACTTTTAAGTTGTTGCAAATATCATAATAGTAATTTGCATTATCGTACATAACTGTTGTACAAACATTTGATTTTAAAGTAGTTCCATAGTCGGAGTGATCTAAATATTTAATTTCTTTCTTGTTATTGCATGATGATAATCCAATTGCAAACGTAGATAACAAAGAAAAAACTAGAGTTTTCGTAATTATTGTTTTCATTTTTTCTCCTTTTATTTGAACTTAACTGTAAACGTTGTTCCTTTTTTTAATTTACTTTCAACGAATAGACCAAAATTGTATTGAGAGCAAATATGTTTTACAATAGCTAATCCCAACCCACTTCCTTCTTCGCTTAATACTGAATACGATCTGAAGAAGCGTTCGAAAATTTTCTTTTGGTCCGATTCAGAAATACCAATTCCTGTATCTTTTATAATAAATTCTGATTCTGTTAAAGTAATTGAAATACTGCCACCTTGCACATTATATTTTATAGCATTTTCAATAAGGTTATTCAAAAGTGAATAAGCATGACTTTCATTCATAACTGCAAAAGCTTTTTCGTCTAGCTTCATTTTAACCTTAATATTTTTATTCTTAATTTTTAAAGAATCATTATCAATTAAATCTGTAATAATTTTTGCTAAATATACATCACTTATAACAGAATCAAGATTACCTTCAATTCTAGAAAGTTCAAGCATTTCTTTGACGATTTCATTCATTCTTTTAGCTTCTTTAATAGTTAAAGAACAATAATCTTCAATTTCTTTTATGTCTGTAACTAAGCCACAACTAATTAATTGTTGGTAACCTATTATTGTTGTTAATGGACTTTTCAATTCATGAGAAGCGTTAGAAATAAACTTTTGTTTTAAAGCGCTAGCATCTGCTAAATCAGTAATATCAGTGTAAATAATTGCTAGTTTTAAATCTTGACTAGCCTTGCCTTTAGCATTCGACTTTAAATCGTTAAAACCTAATCTAAAAGTTTTTTTACCTATTGAAAGTTCATAATCTTTAACACTTTCGCCTCTTAAGGCTTTATCAATATAGTTAATAATTATCTCTTTATCAAATATTACATCGCATTGTTTGCCTAAATAATCTTGATATTTTTTATCAAATAGGCAAGCCACTTTGTCATTTATAATAATGATGTTTTTATTGGAATCTAAAACTACAATTCCTTGTGACATGTTATTTAAAATGTATGAAAGACGAGCTTTTTCCTTTTCAAGTTTATCTGTGTTTTCATCTAAAGAAGAAGAAAGTCTTGTTATTTGTTTGGTAAAAATAAGTAAGTTGATATAAACAATAAGTCCAACAATGATACTAGCAAAAATTACAATTAAAATATAAGTTAACTTTAATTCTTTTACTAAATATAAAACAAACAAAAAAACTGCACTACAAAAAATAGTGACAGTTAAAGATATAACGATATTTTTCAAATTTTTACTCATATGTTAATTTTGTATCCGACACCATAGACAGTGACAATAATTTCTTGATTGACATCATTGAGTTTTTTTCTTAAGGACTTAATGTGCATATCTATTGTTCTTGTTTCTAAATTTTTATCATCGATACCCCAAATCTTTTTAAGGATTTGTTCTCTTGTAACAGTTTTGCCAGCTGAAGAAATTAACAAAGTAAGAATATCAAATTCTCTTGTGGTTAAAAGAACTTCTTCATCGTTAAGAGTGCATGTACGTTTTGATGTATCAATAGATAAATTTCCTACTGATAAAACGTCACTCTTTTTACGACGTCTTAAATGAGCGTTTACTCGACTTATTAATTCTAATAAATCAAAAGGCTTTTCTATATAGTCGTCAGCGCCTAAATCGAGGTTTCCGACTTTATCCATAATCATTCTATTTGCTGATATTACAATGATATTAATATCATCATTAGAAACATCACTTCTAATTGTTTTAATAATTTCTGATCCAGACATATCTGGTAGCATTAAATCAATTAATGCCAAGTCAGGCTTCTTTTCTTTGAACGCCTTTAAGAAACTTTCTCCATCACTAAAACTTAAGACTTTATAACCTTGTTTTGTTAAAGTTATATTAATCAAATTTGCAATTGATGAATCGTCTTCTACTGAATAAATTTCGTACTGCATATTTAATAACCCTATCTTTACAATTAATCTATACTCTTTTTTTGTAAACAAATAAAGCAAAATAGTAAATGAAAATGCTTACATTTTAAGAAATTGTAAATTTCTATTACTTTATGAACACTTTTCAATCAAACAATGTAAATTTTGCAAAGATTAATTTTTATAAAAAATGAGTAGATTTTTGATTTCTACTCATATATTTACAATTATTAATAAACTATTTTTGCGCCTAAATTATACAAATATGGACCAGATTCAAAGCAGGCGTAAATATTCTCTTTAGATAAAAGAATAATTTTAATATCTAAATCACCGACTTTATAGTTTAAGAACTTATCGCTATATTTTTTTGATACAAGATATTGGCGAGATAAAATATTTGGTATTGTATCATAATATGAACTCAAATTATTTTCATCATATTTTGAATTTAAATCAACTGCAGTAAAATGCATACTTCTTAATGGATTTTTAGGATGAGTACAACCAGGATCTATTACACTTGAATAAATACTAAACACGCTCATTACATTTTTGCCATTTATATCAAAAGGATTAAACTTATAAGATATATCAGCATTAAAGCCCATCACATTTCCTTTAGAACTATCAAATAAAGTAGGATAATAAATGGAATCTGTAAAATAAGAAAGATATCCTAAATCATATTTGTTTTCATCTAAATAATGATCAAAGTAGTATAGTGCCCTAGAATAAGTTGAACCTAAATTTGTAAATCTTTTCACCTGCGTTTCACCATCAAGGCCAGTAAACGATTCAGGTAAGTCGTAGTATTCAATTGAGTCTACCATTTCTTTGAACTTGTTAAAATGTCCAGAAAAAAGATCGAGTGTTGGAGTTATATATCCACTTTTTTCAAAATTAAATTCTCTACATGTAAAATCTATTTTATATTCTTCTGGAAGTTGAACATCGATAAATTTAGTAGATATAGTTATCGATTCAGACTCGAACAAATTTTTAACATATAAATCATAATAAATTGTCCTGTCGAAACTTGAACTATATTTAAAGAAAATATCAATATTGTCATTGTTATAATCAAAACTAATATGTTTATTGCACGTGTTATTATAATTATAATCAAAAGACTTATAAATTTCATCTGGAACATAGATAGTTATACCATACCGAGCAAATTCTTCTAATTCCATTTCATTTTCTTTTTGATTTTTAAAAGTTTTTTTATCTTTGGAATTATATGTATTCTTTATTTCAATTTTAAATTCTTTATTGTATATCTTATCTTTGTTATTCGTACTTATGGTACATGAAGATAGACTAACAATTGTTAATAATAAAGAAAGTAACATCATTTTTTTCATATAAATCACCTTTTTAAACTAGCACTATAATCAGAATATATGCTTACTAACTTTTTGAAATCTGATTTGTAATCATCATTACTTACACAATTTAAAATACTTAAAGTATTTAAAACATGTTCTATTGATGAATCATATTTATACTTTGAATCTCTTAAAATTAAAGCAAATTCAACGACGGCTGCTTGGAACATAAAATCTTCTGTTGCCTCATTAATGTCTATATAGGCTTGATTAAACGATTTTTTATTCAAATCATTTTCTTTTGGATCTTTATACCTTAATTCAACATTAAATATATCTTGTCCTGTATAGTTTTCATTCATTTCAAGTTCATACATAGCAACGGTAGTATGACCAGCACCTATTTCTCCAGCATCAGTTTCATCATTATCGAATTCTATGTCTGATAAAAGCTTTGTTTCATAACCTAATAGTCTATAACTCTTAACTTCATTAGTATTAAATGTGACTTGAGTTTTAGTATCCTTAGCGACTGTTTCAAGTAAACCACCAACTTCGTCAATTAAAGCCTTACGTGCATCTAAGATTGTATTGATATAGTATGAGTTACCATTTCCATTTGAAGCTAATGTTTCTAATACATCGTGTCTTGTTGAAGTATAACCAAATCCCAAGGCTGACAAATATATACCAGTTTTTCTCTTTTCAGAAATAAATTTTTCCAAACTATTGATTGAACTTATTCCAACATTAAAATCACCATCAGTGCCTAAAATAATTCTGTTGTTTCCATCTTTGACAAAATATTTTTGAGCGACTTGATAAGCTAATTGAATACCGCCACTACCATTTGTCGATCCAGATGCTTCTAAATCTTCAATTGCAGCCACAATTTTTGACTTTTGATCACCTGTTGCCCCTTCTAAAACGATATTTACTCCACTAGCATAAGTAACAATAGACACAGTATCGTTTTCATCTAAATTCTCTAAAAGCATTTTAAATGACTCTTGAACAGTATATAAATAGTCGTACATAGATCCTGAAATATCAATAAGAAAAACATAATTATTAGGAACATTTGTATCTGGTTTAACATAGTCTCTTGCTCTAACGGCTATAGAAGCTAATTTGTGCTTATTATTCCACGGGCATTCATTGACTTCAGTATATAAACTCAATGGCTCATCTTTTGGAGCTTCATAGCTATACTTAAAATAATTGAGCATGTGTTCAATCATTACTTCATTTTGAGAAATATTTTTATGTTGAGTTATCTTTCTTCTAATATCGCTATATGATGATGTTGAAGAGTCTAAAGAAAAAGATGAAGTGTTTTTTGTTTTAGTTTCAATAAAATCGTTTTCAGTAAAATTTAAATATTGATTATTATCTCCATTATTTAAAATGTAACTATATTCATGTCCAGGGCTAGCCATTGCTACGCCATTTGCAGAAGAGCAACCAACACAAACAGATAAAACAAGTAACGAATTTAAAATCAACTTAGTCTTTTTCATAATTTTTTCCTTTCTCAAGTTAATTATTTTGCCAGTTAATATCAGTTAAATTACCATTTGCATCATACAAAGAATTATTTATGTTCAAATATAAATCAAAACTTACAGGAATACCCACGTATACCGAACGGCGAATTGAATAAACGTCGTTATTTTTATACTCTACTTGAAATGATAAATATTGAATTTCCAGTACAACACTTGCAACATCATTAGTATTATTTACCATTAATTTTGATAAATTTATAATTTCTCCGTCTTTTCTAAATAACAAATCAGTTTGATTTAATTCTTGTTTTATATTTTCTAAATATTCTTTATTTAATTTTTCTACTATATCCGAGAAATAGTTAATCAACGTATCATCTGGTCGAACATTAAACTTATAGGAAGATTTATATTCATAATCTATATACCAATTTGGTGCACTATTTGATCCAAAAAGATCTACATAATAATCTATTTTAGAAAAAGTATCTGGTCTATATATCTTAAAACCAAAATTATCATTTTCATACTCAAGTAATAAAGAATATGGGCCACTATTTGGTTTAAAAGTAAAATCATATTCTACATTTGCAGAACTATTAGAGCCACAAGAAGCTGTAAGTAAAATAGGCAATAATAGAAGTATTAAAACTTTTTTACTTTTCATTTTGTGCCTCCTTTAAAAAGCCACTAACTTTTGCAACATAGCAATCTACTGTAATACCAAGATATTTTGTTATACTAAGTTCGCTATTAGGTATGAGATTAAGAAGGACAGTACAATCAGAATTGGAGCTATCTATGGTGTAATTTACTTGTCTATTTATGTAAGAATATACCATTTCATTACCATTATTATCTATAAAGTAAGTATGAACTTGATAATATGTTTCAATATTTATCATTGATGATTCATCACAATTATAATCACTGTTAAGACTTATTCTAGTATTTATAGTAATTTTGTTTGAATCATTAAAATTGATTCCATCCATATACTCTAAATAGAGATAATTTTGATAATTTTTGATAGTAAGTTCAATTGAATCTTTTTTATTTCCACTAGCTACAAGAGTTGGAATAACAATTGAAGACATTACAACTGATAAAATAATTAATGCAATGTTAATTACTATCAATACGATAATTAACTTTTTGCTTTGCTTTTTTTCACTATCAACATAAGGTTTTTGTGTTAATAATTCATCTATGCTGACGTTCAAAACTCTGGCCAGAGAATCTAACATTTGAATATCAGGATAGGTTTCACCTGTTTCCCATTTTGAGACAGCTTTGTTCGTAACACCTAATTTACTTCCAAGTTCTTCTTGTGTGATATGAAGCATTTTACGCCTTTGATAAATAAACTCACCGAACTTGTACTTATCCATACGTTCCTCCTAATTGCATTATATCAGCTAATGCTTTTTTTGTTGCTAGAACTTTATCTCTTAATAAGAGACTTATACTTTATATATGAATTTTTTACTTACGATAGTAGAAAAATCGTTTTTTATTAATCTAAATAATTTATAAATTTCAAATATATATATAATTATTATTTTTTAATAATTGGATTAAATTTAATATTAAATATATCTAAAACAATAAGTGATATAAATGGAACAATGCCAAATATTAGTGGAATAGCTAGTTGAATCTCTTTAGCAGTCAAATTGGCTATTGTAATTATTGTTACAAATGTATAGACAATAAAGACAATTGAATTTAAAACAAGTGTAAGAATTGACAATGAATGCTTTCCTATAAATAACTGAATAATTTTAATTGACATAACTAAAATTAAAACATCGATAAAAGCAAACAAAAAGTTTATTAGAATACCCTTACTATATGTAGTTAAACCTGCTGAAAATATATCTTTTAAACTATTATTGTTAGCGTTGCTACTAGGCACTTTAAAACTATTTATTGTAACCAAAATAATTAATGCAGCTATAATGATAACTACATATAAACCTATTTCGATATAGTTAAAGCTATTTTTTTCTTTGTTTTCAATTTCCATACATTTATTTTAAAACAAAATTTAATAATAATAAAGAAAAATTACTTTAATTGAGCATAAGCATCATCAAATAAATCTTGAATATTATGAAATGCTTGAGATAATGGCAATCCATCGACAAAAGCGTGACTGACAGTAATATTTAATGTCATGATGGTTTTATCATTTTCAACTCTATATTTGTCCCAACATATTCTTGGAACAGAAGAAGATTCAGAATTATTATTTGGAAGTGGATTACTCATACTTTCAAAAGAAAGCCATGGAATACAAGTGATGTAATATTCATCAAAAATTGTTGATTCGTTATATGTTTCTTTCACTGTTTCTTGTTGTTTAGCACTTTCTATCACTTTTTTTGCTCTTTTATAAAATTCAATGTAATCTTCTGCATATTCAAAATTACAATTTTCGAACATTCCACTTTTTGTCATAACAGTAAAACTAGGATTAATTTTCTCATAAAGCCTTATTTCATTATTAACTAAACGAAGCCTCATTTCTTCAACCATGCTTAACCCTTTAGTAACCAAGTATAAAGTATTAATAAAGAAACTCGTTTTTGTCTCTTTGGTATATTCAACAAGTTTCGTGACATCCATTTTTACATCAAATCCATAGCATGGATTAGAAAAAGTACTAAACCACATATATTGTTTATGTTTTTTTAATTCGTTTTCTTTTATAACTAAGTATTTATTCATAAAATCACCTTAATTATTTTAATATAAGTTAAATTAAATTTAAATTTTATTTCTAATTTTTTTAACGTTTTTGTTCATAACCTTTCGACCGATATATTTATAAGATAATTTTTTTAAAAAATTCATTTTTTGACCATATTCTTTAAATAGTTCATCAGGATTATCAAATATTCCATAATCTTTAATTATTCCTTCGTTTTGAATATAAGTATTACAGCATTCAAAATATATTGTTGGATTTAAAAAATTCTTTGTTGCAACTCCATAACCAACAAATGATCCATCGGTATTTGGTTTTATAATTTTTTGTAAAGAATTTAAATATTTGTCATCAAGTATTACACCTTCTAAATCATACCATCTATTATTAACGTAGACTTCAACATATGTATGGAATATTTCTTTAGGTGCTAATTTATAGACTAATCCTGTCATAGAACCTTTTTGAAGTTTTTATCTATTGTAAATCCATGAATACGACACGGTATCTTTAAAGCTCTCAACAACGCCATTAAAAGTATGCTTTTTGTATTGCATTGTCCAAAACCATCTTTAAGAACCTCAGACGCTTTTAAACAATCATCTTTATTATATCCAAATAATATTTTCTCTTTAGTAAAATTATATGATGATTTTACTTTTTCAACATCTGATAATTCGTTCCATTTATTATCTAAAATTAATTTTTGAATGTTCTTATTAGAAAAATCTAACAATTTTGTTTCAGATAAATATTCTTTATATATATTTTCTTTCATAGTTTGGGTTTATTTCTACGATATCCACTTTCATCAACGTATTCTATTTGATCTTTTAAACGGATATCTTTATCTCCATATATTGTTTAGTCACAAACAGCACCATTACTGCAAGTGCTCTTTCTTACTAATTTTGCATGTATAAATTCCATAGCTTTAAAATCTTGATTACATAAGGCTGGCATAACTTCTAAAAGGTTATTCTCCTTTGCAAATTGAACTATTGGACAAAATGTAAACTCATAATATATAGGGTTATTCTTTTCATAAGGTGCAACATTCATTTTATAATCATTCCACTTATCGCATTCTTTTTTAGCTTTAATAAAAGCTTTATACATCATCTTTTTCCAAATCTTATGATTGCAGTTAACAAATTTTAATTTTTTAAACGCAGACAAACAAAGATTACCTTCCATTTCTTCTATCTCCGCTAAGCTAGTTTGTTCTTTACAAACGACATAATAGCACATTAAAGCTATGGAATCATATGTTCCACCAACACCATTGTGAAAGTTATTTTTTCCACCTAAGTCCTTACGCCAACTTTTTAAATATTCAACATATTTCAATTGTACTTGAATAAAAACTTCTTCAAGACTTTCTTGACCGTAATGTTTTAAAATTTTATTTTTGATTTACTTTTCACACTTTTTGCTAAAAACAACGTGATAACGTCTATCAATGTCCAAATCTTTGTTTTTCATATAATCACCTTTTGCTTTCTTTTAAAATGTTTATTATACATAGTTAGATATAACTAACTTGTTAATATTTTATCATATTATTTGATGTTTAAAAATTTATTTGTATACTTTTTATTAGATTATGGCTTATTTTTAAGCATAATAATTATAAGGAGATTAATATGAAAATTTATAACTCTATAAGTGAACTAGTTGGCAAAACACCTCTAGTAAAATTAAATAACTACAATTCTGCCAAAAATTTAAATGCCACGATATATGGCAAAATCGAATACTTCAACCCAGCCGGATCAGTTAAAGATAGAATTGCTAAAGCAATGATTGAAGAAGCCGAAAAATCTGGTTTATTAACTAAAGATTCAACTATTATTGAACCAACTTCAGGCAACACTGGTATTGGTCTAGCCTCAATCGCTACTGCAAAAGGCTACAAAATTATAATTACAATGCCTGAAACAATGTCGGAAGAAAGAAGAAACCTTATAAAAGCTTATGGTGCTGAACTTGTATTAACTGAAGGATCAAAAGGCATGAAAGGTGCTATCGCTAAAGCTGAAGAATTGGCAAAAACTATTCCAAATGCTTTTATTCCAGGACAATTTACTAACTCTGCTAATCCTTTAGCTCACTATAAAACAACTGGTCCTGAAATATATGAAGATCTCGATGGTAAAGTTGATGTCTTTGTTGCTGGTGTTGGAACTGGTGGCACAATATCAGGCGTTGGTAAATACTTAAAAGAACAAAATCCAAATATTAAAGTTATAGCTGTTGAGCCAGCTTCTTCACCTGTTTTATCCAAAGGCGTTGCTGGTCCTCATAAAATTCAAGGAATCGGTGCTGGATTTGTTCCAACCACTTTAGATACAAGCATTTATGACGAAGTCATTGCTGTTACAAATGAAGATGCATTTGAAACTGCACGTCAATTAGGCAAAAAGGAAGGTTTCTTAGTTGGAATTTCAAGTGGTGCTGCTTTATGGGCTGCAACAGAAATAAGTAAGAGACCTGAATATAAAGGTAAGAATATTGTTGTTCTTTTCCCTGATACTGGTGATAGATATCTTTCCACAGAACTATTCAAATAAAAATTAATGCTAGAGACAATTTATATTCTCTAGCATTTTTAATTTTCAAAAATATCAGATTTTAATTCGATAATATATTTAACAAGAATTTTAACGTTATTTTCCAAAACAATCATATCTTTAAGTTCGTCATAACACTTTAATACATTTTGAACTTTTTTATAAATTCCACCTTTTTTCTTCTTATCAGGCTCAAAATAAGTTATTTCTATTTGTATATTTTCTTTTTTATGTTCATTTAATATATATAGTTTCTGACCAATAACTTCTTTTTCACTATCATCAAGCTCAATAAATTCTTGAGTGTATCTATCAACCTCGATAATGGCATCTTTATAACCAGTCAATGCAGAAAAAGGCGCAAATTGTGCAGCTCTATCACTTATAGACATTTGAGGATGGACTTTAGATACATGTCTTGGCAAATCGATAATGTCATCATAATTATTCCTATTCATGCTTTATGTCCTCCAATTTGATTATTTCTTTCTTTAGCTGTCGCTCCATCTTCTAAATCTCGACCTTTTAATATGGCATTTTTACCATACTTCTTTTTTATTGATAAAATAACATCCTGAGTTTGTCGTTCTTTTTCTAACATTTTTTCCTGCTTTTCTTTTTTCTTTTTCTTAGCATCAAAATCTGTAAATAAATCTAGTTGTTCAAATTCAGTTATCGGTTTATCACTTTCTCTAATAATAGCACATGAAATATTTATTCTTCGAATCGAAAGTTTTTTATTGATTATTCTATCGTAAAGACTAACTACATTATCTGTAATAATTGAAAGCGAAGATGTGTATTCGTCAAGTCTTATTGATCCTTTAGCAGCTTTTGGAACAACTCTTCCATAATAATCACTACTTAAATTTTCTTTAATATCTTCTGTTAATATGTCATCTTCAACATTAGCAATATCATAACCGATATATATGACTATATAATTTGTTATTAATCTTTTCTCTAACATTTCATATACAAGAGATTCAATCATTTCTTTTAAGACAATGCGAGCTTTTCTATAAGTATATGCACATTGTAGAACCTGTCCTTGTCCTAGTGTATTATTGCTAGGCTTATATTCCTTAATAGCTTTCATTGTGCAAGACTCATAACCCCAAGCGTGATCTATTAATAGCTCAGCATTAATTCCAAATGTCTTATATAATAATTCTTCATTGTAATAATCGTTAGGAGAACCAATAGAGCAACGAGCTATATCACCCATAGTATATAAACCCAACTGATATAATCTTCTTGTATATCCACGTCCAACACGCCAAAAATCAGTTAATGGTGTATGTTTCCATAAAAACTTTCTATACCTTTTTTCATCTAAGCCTGCAATTCTAACTCCATTCTCATCAGGCTTTTTATGCTTAGCAACTATATCCATTGCTACTTTAGCTAAATACAAATTCGTTCCTATTCCTGCCGTTGCTGTTATACCTGTTTCTTTTAAAACATCCAAAATAATATTTTGAGCTAATTGCTTTGCTCTTATTTTATATGTTTTTAAATAACAAGTAATGTCCATGAATACTTCATCGATAGAATAGACATGTATATCTTCTGGCGCAACATATCTAGTATATATTTCATAAATCTTTGCACTGTATTTTATATACAAAGCCATTCTAGGTGTTGCAGCAATATAAGATAGCTCCAAATTGTTATTATCTAATATTTCATTATTATTATAAGTAGACCCTTCAAAAGTTCTATTATATGCTTTATCGCGTCTTTTAGAGTTAATCTCTTTAACTTTAGCAACAACTTCAAAAAGTCTTGGTCTGCCACTTATTCCCCAAGATTTTAAAGATGGTGATACAGCTAGACATATTGTTTTTTCTGTTCTACTTACATCAGCAACAACTAAATTTGTCGTTAATGGATCTAGCTTTCTTTCTACACATTCAACTGAAGCATAGAACGATTTTAAATCAATACAAAGATAAACTCTATCTTCCATTTGAATGATTTCTCCTTAGTAATATTTTAACATAAAAATATTCATAACTTATTATTTGTATTTAAATATTAATATATACTAAGAGACTCTATATTAATGTTTCAATTAATAAAGTAATGTATCCAGTGAGCAAAGAAATAACTACTAATGATAATAAAATTAAAATATTATTTTTAAATTCTTTTTTGTTTTTGAACAAATAAACTATTCCTAATCCAGCATTGACAAGTAAACCAGCTAATAAAGCTGCAAATGGTATACCATTTAAAACGTACAATTCAGAAATAATAACACTCGATGAACAATTTGGAATTAAGCCAATTAAAACACAAAGTAAAACGCTTAAAGCTTCTTTATTCTTTAAAAAGTTTAAAATATTATCCTCACCAATAAAGTATATCATTAAGCTAAATATGACGTTTATAGCTAAAACATATGCAAATACTTCTAAGGAATGTAGTAACGAATGAATTAGTTTATTTAAAAACTCACTTTTTGTTTTAATCTCTTTATGGTAGTGTGAGCAACATGAATCACCACATTCATCTATATTTTCTATTGCTTCAGGTTTATTTTGTTTACGCAATAACACAAAATCAAACAAGTAACCAAATAGTAATCCAAGAGCAAGTTTTGAAAATAATAAGACAGCAAGTGAGCCCCATTTATTTGAACCAATAAGGATAAAAACAGCTTCATCACTACATGCCAAAAAAGCTGCAATAAGCGTACCAATAGAAATCTTTTTAGCTAAATATAAATCACTAAAAGTAACTGTTACACCACATTGTGGAATCAATCCAAAAAGGGCACCAATAGCTGGTGAACTCTTTTTGTTTTTCACTCTCTTATTAATAAATTTTTCTAGATAACTTAAAATAAAATATATGCAAAATACGAATGCAAATACTTTAAGACTATCTAAAAGAGCATCCAATAAAGCATCAATCATGTTTAGCACAGTCCTCACATAAACCATATAAAACGACTTTAGAACTCATTACTTTAAAATGGTGTTTTTCTTCTATATGTTTAATTAAATGTTTTGCTTCTTCACAGTCTAAATGAAATAATTTATTGCATTTTAAACAAATCATATGTAAGTGATCTTCACATTGGCATTCTTTATCGATATATTGATATAAATATTTATTTGTAAATTCAGCTTTATACTTTCTAATTACTCCTGATTCAACTAACTTTTCAAGCTGTCTATATAAAGTTGCTATTCCTATTTTTTTGTTTTCTTTAACTAAGAGCATGTATATATCATCACAACTTAATATAGAGTCTTTGTGCTCTTTTAATACATTAAGTAAACAATCTTTTTGTTTTGTCTTATATTCTGATGTCATAAAGTGCTCCTTTCAAATATGATAATGATTATCATTTTCATATTAATTTTAATCACTTTATAAAATAAGTCAACAAAAATATTGTTTATTTAAATCTAGGAATTTAAAATTTTAACTAATTTTTCAATATCAAAAGGTCTTATTACTTTTTGATTTTCTTTAGCCATATAATTAGAGTCAAAAACTACATCAGCTAGTTCAGGGCTTGAAACTAATTCTCCCTTGCACGAAATAATTTTAGCCATGTTTATGTCCTTTAAGTAATCTTTATTTAAATATTTATATATTGATGCAATTTGTTTTTCGTCCATCACCAAATTACGTCCATCAATATTTAAATTCAAAATAACAATTTCTTTAGCTTCTAAATCGATTGCAAAACCTGAATATTGATTTGAATCAGAATTGACATTAATCTTAAGTTCAATATTTTTAGGATCCCACGATTCGGTATTTAAATTATTTTTATCTTGATAACCGCAATATATTTTACCAACGTTTAATTTTCCACCAAATCCATTAATACAAAATAGTGCATATTTATATCCTAAATCTTTAACTTCTTCTAAATCAAAATCAATATATTCTGCACCACTTATACTACGACAATCACCTGATGTTAGTGCTGAATTTCCAAAAGGTTTAGAAGCATAAGTTCTCCAAGATAACTCATCAACTTCATCACCTATTTGATAATTGTCTTTTAAAAATAAAACTCCTGTATCTATATCAAATACTTTTTCCCAATAACAGAAAGTTCTTATATACTTTCCTCTTATTTTTATTCTTGAACCGGTAGGTAAAACATCAAGTCCTCTTCCTGAAGCACTTGTATTAATTGGTAAGGCTATATTTTCAAATTCATTTGAAATATATATTTTGCCTAATTTTTCTGTATTTGAATAATAAGAAATTATCTTGTTCAATACAATATTTTTTAATAGAGCAGACTTTTTATCATCTAATCGAGATTTTCTCCACATATATTCATAATCAGTTTCAATATGACTTTTAGACAAATTATTATGTTTAAAAGTAAAAATTCTCTTTTTATTATCTTGATCAATGTTTTCAATTAATTGATATAAAACTATTGGATTTTTATTTGGTAGCATATCAATCAAACTAACAAAATCATTTTCATCAGCTCGTGCTAAAAGCATTTTAATATTACGTTCTAATAAAGAACCATTTTCATTATATATCTTTGCAGCATTCATAATATTGTTTTCTTTTATACTTTTAATAGCATATTTGTATGGAGAACGGATATTTGTCTCTTTTTCTATATTATCAATATTGCATTCTTTGCAAAGTTTATTAAAATACTTAGCTTGTTTTTTTGACATAGGACATTCACTAGCTAATGGAATTACTTTTTTTATTATTAATAAAGTTTTTTTCTCTTCACTTGATAATTTTTTGAATGATGCATTTTTCAGTTTTAAAACAGAATATTTAACAATGTCTTTTCTGTCTAACAATGAACCATATTTTTTATCGATTTCTATCAAATTGAAAATGTTGTCTTTGCATTGAATTTTTTGATTGTTATAATATCCAAGTTTATATAATAACAAAAATTCTTCTTTCTCATCTAAGCTAAAAGGTCTAGTATATTGACAATAATTATCCATAATTTCGGATAATATTTTGCTTTGCTCTTCTTCAGAAATTATAACAAATTTTCTAATAACACTTTCGTTGCTACCAGACTCATCATATTTTGGAAAAACTTTTTTAAATATTTCTATTCTATCAAAGTTTGTATGTTCATTATGATTTCCTTCGATTAAATCAATAACAACATAAGAAATTATTTGTTCTAAGAGTAATTCATCACATGAAAAATATTTTGTTTGTTGTGGATTATCGTAAAAGGAACTAGGTATGCTTATACCCATATATTCTGCAATATCTTTAACAACTTGCATATTCAATTTTTCAGGATTAACAATTTCAATTCCAAACCTATTTAATAAATAGGTAAAATAATATGACTGTGTCTTTTTATCGATAATACTTTCATCTGTTAAAACATAATGGCGCGATAAAAATATTTGTTTTAATTTACTAGATACTTTGTTCATAACATTCCCCCTATTTTTCTAACAAAAAAGGCCTGACTATTAAATCTCATATTTAAATAGAAATAAGTACAGGCTCTAGTGTGCAATTAAGCACATATTTATTTAATCATATATAAGCTATTATTGCAATTTTAATTTATCTTTTTACCATCTTTCCAAATTCCAGTAATAATTTCCTTATTAGGATCTAAATATATCAACGTTCCTTTACCATCAAATTTATCGTTTTTAAATTCTCCAAGATAAAATTTTCCATCAGCAAAAGTATATCTTCCTTGCCCTTCTTTTTTATTATTTACAACATATCCAACAAATTGATCTTTATTGGCATATTGGATAACACATTCACCATTTAAATAGCCGTTTTTTATTGTACCGATATATTTGTTTTTATCCAAATCGGTTATAACACATTGTCCATCTGGTCTATCGTTTACAAATGTACCTTCTATCTCTATTCCTGACTTTAAGGTTAAAACTCCATAACCATTTTTTTTACCATCAGCTGATACTTCTCCCCCATATATATCGCCATTATCATATTCGATTACTTGTAAAAATTTATCTTGTTTAGCTTTATCTTTTTCAAACATATGTTCCACCTTTTAATTATCCATATTTATATAATAACTGAAATTAGTGGGTAAAAAAAAGATAAAAAACAAAGTTTTTTATCTTAATTCTTAATATTTTGACTAATTCCTTTTAACATGTACTTGCCTTGAGCATTGTTTTACAACTTGCATCGTGATCAACGCCCAAAAACTTAATGTCAGAATAGTCGTTTACAATATCAGCAATTGAGTTATATAACACTTTTTATGTTGCTTAGTAATAACAAGTTCAAAAGATTTATTTGCTATACTAATTAGCGCCTCTATGGAATAGAAGAAGGTGACATTCATTATAACTGTTGCAATTTGTACGTTATATTCTAAGATAGAATTTGTTATTTTTTCTGGTTGTAACGTATATTCGTTTATTTGGTTTGAATTATTTAACGTAAAGACAAAGTTATTTAATGTTTCATTATCGTTTGAATCTGAAGTAATATCAAACTTTACGTTAGCAAAATCAAACATATTTGACACTTCAATGTCAAGTGTTATCGAAAGTTTAAATATTTGAACAGTTAAGACTATCAGAAGTTCCAGATCATATATAATGGCATTTTAATTCCATTAAATTCTTCACCTACATTGTTTTGTCAATGTTTGCTTGATGTATTAACTATTTACTGTTTCTGTATTTTCTAACTCTCCAACATCTTCAATTTTATCTAATTGTTTTCTAATAGCTCTTGTTCTAGTACCAACTAATGTATTTAATTCTTTTCCGGCATCGTCTACTTTCTTCATAGCCTTATCCAAGACTTCAGCAAACCTTCCAAATTCAGTTTTTACAGATGTTAATAACTTAAATACATCTGCGCTCTTCTTTTGAATGACCAAAGATTTGAATCCCATTTGTAAAGCGTTAAGCAATGCTGCAAAAGTTGATGGACCAGTAACGTTAACTTTATATTCTCTTTGAAGTTCTTCAAATAAGCCCATGTTAATAACTTCAGCATATAAGCCTTCAATTGGTAAGAACATAATTCCAAATGAAGTAGTATTTGGCTCATCGATGTATTTAGTAGAAATATCTTTAGCAAATTGTTTGATTTCAACTCTAAGTTGCTTTCTAGCATCTTCAATTTTATCCTTATTTCCTTCATCAATACCTTCAAGTATCCTTTGATATTGAGTGGTTGGAAATTTAGAATCGACTGGCAAATAAATATATTCACCTTCGCCGTTACCAGGCATTTTAATAGCAAATTCAACTCTATCTTTTGAACCTGGCTTCGTTATAACATTTTCATCATATTGATTTTTTGTTAATATTTCACTGATGAGATTCCCTAAAATAATTTCACCAGTTATGCCTTTTGTTTTAACGTTGGTTAAAACGTTCTTTAAAGATCCGACATCATTAGCTAAGCCTTTAATTTCACCAATAGCTTTATTAACGCCATTAATTTGTTCAATAACATTTCCAAAAGATTCTTTTAATCGTTTATTTAAAGTATCTTCAAGTTTATTTGAGACTAAATTTTGAATCGAATCAAGTTTTTCATTATTATCTTTTCTAATATCTGAAATACTATCTTTAGTAGTCTTTTCTATTTTTTCCAAAGTTTCTTTCAAACTATCAGAAATAGAATTTAATTTATCATCAAGTTTTTTAATTGTAACTTCGTTATTAGAAACTAATCTATCATTAATACTTGTGAAGTTATTATTTAATTCTTTTATTAATTTAACTTCATGATCATTTGTAGTTTTAATAAGCTCAACTTTTGTTTCGTTACTTATATTCTTTAATTCATTAACATACGCGTTCAAAGAAGAGATATTTTCGTTCAAAGTTTTTTTCAATTCATCAATTGCAGCTATTGTTGGCTTAGCAATTGAATCTGATAAATTTGTTATCGTCTTAAATATATCTTCTTGTTCTATTTTAGAATCAGTTGAGGAGTTTCCTTTTTCAATTTTATTTATCTTTAATAATACAAAAACTAAAAGCGACAACACTAAAACAAGAAGAACGACTGCTATTATTAATAATGCTAACATAAAAATTCCTCCTACATAGTGAAATAAGCAAACATTGCTTTTATATTATACACTAAATAGGAGGAGAAAGCTTCTTTTATAGTATTTTTTATTCAATCCACCAATTTGGAGTTAAATCGCCTAATGAAACGACTTTATCGTTTTCATAATCTAGCATTATTTTAATATCTTTATAATCAGTTGGCATTAGTTGTGTCATGAATTCTCTACAGGCGTCACATTGTGAAATAGCATGACCCTTAGAGTTTATAGCTAACACTCTTTTTATTTTTGCTTCACCATTAGCTATGGGTTTTAATCTGAACAACATAAATTACTAAAAGTGTTGAATTAAAAAATCCCGACATTTAAGTCGAGATTTAGTTATAACATTGCCTCTGCTCTTTTTGATATCTTAAGCATTTCAGATTCAATTTCATTATTAATTTGATCTATTTTCTTATTTTCCTTAGAAATATAATATAGATATATGAATCCAGGGAATATAAAGAATATAAATGAAATAATACAAGTAAACGGATCTATTTTTTTATTGGTTCTTTTATTATTTTTTAATTTAAAATATTCCTTTTCTAGTTCA
Organism: Clostridium sp. CAG:288; assembly: GCA_000437395.1. Classification (GTDB taxonomy): domain Bacteria; phylum Bacillota_I; class Bacilli_A; order RFN20; family CAG-288; genus CAG-288. The sequence goes on from FR898180.1 coordinate 97,269, forward strand.
ACTATTTTATTATAATTCTCTATATCTTTGTCTCTTTCAAAAATATGAAATGTTTTATAACCTCTACATTTTCTTTTTCGTTCGTCTTTAATATGTATCCAACCAAAGCTTTGATATTCATAATAGTCATTACCTAAAACATTCTTTATTTCAATATTCATAATAAATAGATCCTTATGCAATTTTATTTATAGATTTATTGTTTAAATCTAATTGGTATGTATGTGCATTACCAAGTATTAATTTAGGAATATAGTTTAAAAAATATAATTTATTAGAATCAGTTATTGCAAAATTTGATCCAAAGTAGATCTCATCATAAGCAAGTATTAATTCTTGTGTTTTATCTGCAGTTGCCAATTTATTAACTTTATAAAATCCAGCACTACTTATTGCTGAAACAGCATAGGAATAGTAATATACATAGCCATCTTTTAAAATTATTTCATTTGGATTGGTTTTACTACTTGCAATTGATATTCCAGCATCTAGGCTATCAAACGATGTTCTTTTAATTGAATTATCGATTGTACCATTATATATATAGAATATATTATTGTTATCAAATACGAACTGTTTAACATTTTTAATTTTAGAACTTAAATTAGTAGATTTTAATTTATCTGAAGAACTACTAATATCAGATAAAGAAATAAATTCAATATTACCATCATCTTGACCAGTCGAACAATTAATAAAGTATAATTTGTTATCTTTAATAGTTAAATTCTTTGCGCCATTAATTTCTGAGAATTTAACATATTCACTTCCATCAAGTTTCATACGAGAAATGCCACCTGATACACCAGCCCAATTATAATGTGTGGCATAGATATAAGTTCCATCGCTTATCATATTTCGTACATCGTTTGTACTGATTTTTTCAGCTTCTTTAGAAATGTTTAAATCTACACAATATAAATCATTATTCGTTAACATTGTTACTTGATTAAAATATAGCTTTTCACCATAAATATAAAAATCAGTTACTTTATTCGATGTTAACTGCATATTTTGTTTTGTTTTTTCATCATAAACGTATAATGTTTTTCCTGCATACATATTTAGATAATAAACTTTATTGCCAACTGCAATTGATTGTCCACCAGTATTTATAGGTGTAACTTCTGGAATAACAAAGTTTCTTAATAAATCAGTATTAATATTTTTAGAAATATTATATCTATATAAATGTAAATCATTTGTATTTATATAGATAATTGAATCATTTGATTCAACATCAAACCCATTTACATTTTCTGTTGCAAATATTTGTGTTAACTTATTTGTTGATAAATCAATTTTCCAAATACCTTTTTTAGTTGGATCAACATGCGAATATAAATCAGTATAGTTATAATAAAGATTTCCATTTTTAACATTTAAACATTCACCTGCAGCATCTGTTAATTTAACTACATCAGGATTTGATAACGATAAATCAATATAGCCAATATAATCATTAATTAACCCATTAATTGTGCAATATATTTTATTATTATCAACAATAAACTCATGAACTTTTTCGTTTAAAATAATAGAAGATTTGTTTGTAGTAAGATTCAATTTACAAATAAAATTTTCCTTATTAGTAAAATACAATGTATCATTTCTAATCGCTAAATTATCTGTTTTGCCTTCATAAACTTTAGTAACTATTGGTTCATTGTCTGAATTAGAAGTATTAACTTTATATATACCTGATTTATTATCTTTTATTGAATTACTTGAATAACAAAATATATTGTCATCGTATTTAACAAAATCATTAATATTACTATCTGTATAAATTACTTTAATTGTATTATCACTTACTTCTTTGACAGAATTTAATAAAGGTGTTCCAGAAATAAATATGGCTTTTGAAGAACTATACTTGTTAAATTCTTTTGGTGATGAATAATCTAATCTTGTTACATCAGTATTTTTTAAAGAATATAGATATTTATTATCTAATCCATTTGCAAAATAAATTGTACCATCATCAGATATAAAAACTGGCATATCTGATTTTTTTGCTTTAATCTCTAATGTTGCAGTTAAAATCTTTTTGTTATAATTTTTATTTGAAACTTCAATCGTACAATTATATACACCGACATTAATAGCTTCTGTTACGATTATTCCATCTTGATCTTTGACTGTTTTAGACAAAACTGTTCCTTCTGGTTGGATACCAACCAAATTGATATCATTAATGTGATCTAAACCATCATAAGTTACTGATACATCATCTAATGTTAAACCATCAAAGTCACTTGCCAAAATAGTTAGAGTGGCTTTTAAAACTAATGTATTGTACCCTTCCTTTTCAATTGTTGCTGTGGATTCATACGTTCCAACATCTACAAATAATTTTCTATTATCATAGGTAATTATTGAATCTTCTGGAGCACCTGAAACACTATCTAATATATGTTCTTTTCCGTCGTAAGAAACTTTCAAATCCTTAAAAATTACATTTTCAAAATTCTTCTTTTCTTCTTTTAGAGATGAACTAGTACTCGAACTAATTACATCACTTGATGAATTAAATTGTGTACTAGTTGATGATGTGGGTTTGGGGTTATCTCCTCCACCTCCACATGCGACTAATAACATTGATGATAAAACTAAAACAACTAACCTCTTTTTCATTTTACACCCTCCTTAATTTTTATTGTTTGTATATATACAAAATGGAAAAGCAAATATAGAACATACCGCAGAAAAAGTAAGTGCCAAAATAAATGCAGTTATACTTATAATCACTCCTAATATCCAAAATAATAGTTTCATAAGAATTAAGAATTTTAAGCCATCTAAGCTAAAACTAAAAATAATACCTGGAAATTTTATTGACCATGATGCGACTGATGTAAACACATCACATACCCATGTTGCAGAAAAAATACAATAAATATCAGCTAAAATTGCATATCCTAATAAAATTGGAGCAATTATAGTAGCAGGTAGTCCAACAATACTATAATTTAAAATACATATAATTAGTGAAATTACAAAAGTTAATATTCCTAGAAAAATTGCCCATTTTAAAACTTTTGATTCACTTTTTTCTTTTAATAATCTTTTATGACTTTTTATATTTTGTTTTTCCGAATCATTACTATCTTTTATAACTTTGTCAATTGCTTTAGAATCCATCTTATTTTCATATAAGCTTTTGTTTTTAAAGCATTCACTACATACAGGAGTTTTATTCCTTATACCATTTGCTGTCAACTCATAAAGGTATCTAATATCTTTTTCATCATTAAGTGTTTTATGGCAATATTTGCATGTAATAATATCATCTACTTTATTATTTTCTATAGGTTCTGATGAAATTTCTACAGCTTTTTCGCTTTCATCGCTAAATAAATATTCATACGAACAATTAAAAATTTTAGCAAGTTCTTTAATGTTTGTTATGTCAGGCTCATTTGTATCGTTTTCCCATTTACTTACAGTTTGAAACGTAACATTCATTTTATCTGCTAAATCTTTTTGTGTTAAATTTGACTCAGTTCTTAATTTCTTTATCTTTTGACCGAACGTCATAATTCCACCTCCTATCCTTTAGTTTCTACTTTTTCACGAATTAAGTAAATAACCATTACCGCGAATTGCTCACCGAAAAGTTGAATTTTAATTTTATTTAATAAAAATCCTTTAAATGAGCACTTATTTTATATTCCTCAATCAAAAAAGTAATCATCTATAGCAATTTTATATCTCCATCTAGGTCTTATAGTTACCCTTATATCTTTTAAATCAAAATATGGATTTAAATATTGTTTTAGTTCAGCAATAAGACCTTTATCAATATCTTTAGGAGCTCTTCTTTTAATATCTTCATAAATGCTTTTGGTAAATTTGTCAACGCCTTCAAATCTTTTAGTTGGTAGTTCAACACTGGCAACAGCATTAACTTTAAAAACTAGTTTCTTATTAGGAATATCACTTCTATTTTCTTGAAAAATAAACTTGTTAAAATACCCTCTATAGTGAACCTTACAACAACTACCGAACAAACTAAAATATTCATAAAAGCCTTGCTTACCACGATATTCACTGATAAAACTTATAACAAAACTAACAACATTTTCATATGTGTTGTTGCTCTTAAGGTTTTCATATTTTTCTAGAGTTTCTTTGCTAAGTGTTCTCATTTCTTTTAATTTGACCTTTAAATCCTTTTCTTTTTAAATTTTAACATTTATGAACACTATTTTACAATTATTTATTTAAAAAAAGGACCTCAAATGAGATCCTTTGTTTTTAATTTATTCTTCAGTATCAACTGCTTCGATTTGCTTGATAGTAAGTTCATTTCCTCTAAGTAAATATGTGTGTTCACTGCCACAATGAGGGCAAATCTTTCCATATTTAATGGTAGGATAATCTTTTAAGCAATCTTCACAATGAGTAACTGCTGGTAAAGTTTCAACAATAATTTTTGCATCTTTTAATACAGTCTCTTTTTTTACTGCCCAATTCCAGCAATCTTCAAAGAGATATGGTAAAACTGTAGAAACCTCACCTATTTCAACTGTGACAGAATTAATTTTTTTAACTCCGTTTTCTTCAGCAATTTTATTTACTTCTTTAATACAGTGGAAAACAACACCTAATTCGTGCATTATCTATCCTTTTTTTGTGCTTCTTTATAGGCTTTCTTGCGTTGAGCAACGAATTCTCTATCTTCTTTACTATTCTTGACAAAGACAATCTTTGCAGCACGTTTAGCCATATTTGGTAAAATCTTACCAAATTTCTTTTCAGCAACTACCATTGTACTTGCTTCTGGATGATCACGATGGAGAGTAATAGCATCAAATTTACATCTTGTTGTACATAAGCCGCAACCGATACAACGGTGATCATCGACAACAACTGTACCACAACCAAGGCAACGAGATGTTTCCTTCTTAACTTGTTCTTCTGTAAGTGTTCCATGGACATCACGGAATGATTTTTCAGTACCATCTGCTGCTTCTTGACGTGAAGAATTGTCGTAGTTTTCAACTTTAATATCTGATGTATCGAATTGAATAAATCTTCTTGGATCACGTCCAATGGTCATATGACCATTTTGAACGTAACGATGTAAGCTTTCTGCAGCTTCATGACCTTGAGCAATGGCATCGATAGCAAACTTTGGACCAGTTAAAACATCGCCACCTGTAAAGATATCTTCTTGTGATGTTTGGAAAGTATATCCATCAGCAACTGGGCCATTTCCACGGCCAAGTTCCACGTTACTACCATCTAAAAGGTTGCCCCAAATGATTGATTGACCAATAGCAAATATTACTTTATCAGCTGGAATTGTAATCGTTTCATTTTCATCATATAAAGGACTAAATTTATTATTTTCATCATAAACTCGTGTGCACTTTTTGAAGACGATTGCTGTAGCTTTACCATTTTCGACAACAACTTCTTTTGGTCCCCAACCACAATTGATAACAACTCCATCTTCACGAGCTTCTTTAATTTCTTCTTTACTTGCTGGCATGATATCTTCTGTTTCAAGACATAACATAGTTACTTTACTTGCACCACTACGTGCAGAAACTCTAGCAGCATCGATAGCTACGTTACCGCCACCGACAACAACTATTTCGCCTTCTGTCTTTTCTTTACCAGCATTAGCATGTTTTAAGAATTCAACAGCAGTTGTAACACCAATTGCGTCTTGTCCAGGAATATTTGGTAATCTACCGCCTTGGCAACCAATTGCAAGATAGAAAGCTTTATAACCTTGTTCACGTAATTGAGGAATTGTAACATCCTTACCAACTTCGACGCCAAGCTTAATTTCGACGCCCATTTCTTTCATAATTTCAATTTCGGCATCGATGACATTTTTTTCAAGTTTATATGAAGGTATGCCATATGTAAGCATGCCACCAGCACGTTCGTTCTTTTCGAAAACAGTTGGATAATAACCCATTTGTGCTAAATAGTAAGCGCATGATAAACCGGCTGGACCTGCACCAATAATAGCAATTTTTTCCTTCCAACGTCCTAAGTTAGAGGCAACAACTATATTTGGAACATAGCGATGTTCAGCTTTTAAATCTTGTTCGGCAATAAATTTTTTAACTGCGTCGATAGAAACAGCCGAATCGATTGTTCCACGTGTACATGCATCTTCGCAGCGTCTATTACAAATTCTACCGCAAACTGCTGGGAATGGATTTTCTTTTTTAATAATAGCTAAAGCTTCACGATATTTGCCTTGGCTTGCTTTTTTGAGATAACCTTGAACAGCAATATGGGCTGGACAGGCAGTTTTACAAGGGGCTGTACCAGAATCGTGAGTATTGATATGGTTTTTATCACGATAGTCTTCATCCCACATGTATTTACCCCATTTAAGAGTATCTGGTAATGGTTGCTTTGGATATTTAACTTCAGTTCCATTAGCTTTACAAAGCTTTTGACCTAACTTTAAAGCACCGGCTGGACAATATTCAACACAAGCGCCACAAGCGACGCACTTTTGTCTATCGACATGAGCACGATAGGCTGATGCAGACATATTTGGAGTGTTGAAAAGTTGACTTGTTCTTAAAGCGTTACAAATCTTAACGTTACAGTTACAAATAGCAAAAATCTTGTTTTCACCATCAATGTTAGTTACTTGGTGAACAAAACCATTGTCTTCAGCGCGTTTTAAAATTTCCATAGCTTGTTCGTATGTGATATCGTAACCTCTGCCAGTTTCACGACAATAATCAGCCATGTCACCAACACCAATACACCAGCCTTGATAGTCATCAGCGCAGCCTTCGCCAAGCTTTTTACGACCATAACGACAAGAACAAATAGAAGCACCTAAGTGTCCTTCATATTTCTTTAACCAATAGGAGATATGTTCAATATCCATAGTTGTATTTTCCATAGAAATGGCTTTTTCAACTGGAATAACATGCATACCAACGCCAGAGCCACCAGGTGGAACCATAGCTGTTACAGCCTCAAGTGGTAAGAATGTCATACGTTCAAAGAACATAGCAAGTTCTGGATGTTTATCCATGAGCTTTGTGTTCATATTTGTGTATTCAGCAGAACCTGGAACAAATAAAGGAACCCAATAATGTCTATCTTCTTTGTTATAAGTTGTACCTGGAATTGGTCCATCTTTTGTATATTTATCACCATAATCGTATTCAACCATACCAAACATAGCAAGTTTGTCTATGATTGCTTCGAATGATGGATCGTTTTCGCCAAACATTTTCTTTACTTCAACATAAGGATACTTCTTACGAGTTTTCATTTGAAGTAAAAGATCAAGTGACTTTTCACGTTCCTCTTCTGTCATTTCATCTTCAAAGATACATGCAAAGCCCCAGTATTCTGGATCTTCAGTTTTAATTCCTTTAAGTTTGCCTGGAAGTCTATCTGTTACTCTACGGACAAATTTTAAAAGTTTTGGATTAGGATTTTTGTCGTGCATATGAGCTGGCACGTACTTGTTACTCATTTCTGGCATTTAATTAAGTCCCTTCTTTTGTATATTTACTTGCATTTTTAACCATTCAGCGAATTTTTCAATACCTTCACCCGTCTTAGCGCTGATTGGAATTATTTCAGCTTTTGGATTGCGCATGTGAATGTATTCCTTACATTTTTCTAAATCGAAATCAAAGTAAGGAGCAACATCAATTTTGTTTATTAAAACTAAATCGCATATTGAAAACATTAATGGATACTTCAATGGTTTATCATGTCCTTCAGGAACAGATAAGATCATACAATTTTTTGTTGCACCTGTATCAAATTCTGCTGGACAAACAAGGTTGCCAACATTTTCAAGTATAGCTAAGTCTACGCCATCTAAGTCTAATTCTTTTAAGCCTTGGCGAGTCATATCGGCATCGAGATGGCACATTCCACCAGTGTGAAGTTGAATCGATTG